>CABYJU010000001.1 GCA_902519325.1 uncultured Pelagibacteraceae bacterium
GTATACAAAGCAGCTCCTACTGATGTACCATCATCACCTGATGCTGGATAAACAAATGCATCACTTATATACTTTGAATTTAAAATTTTATTGTTCATTAATCCATTTAGCGCAACTCCTCCAGCAAGACAAATTTTATCAATTTTATTTTTTTCATAGGCCCAATCAGACAATTTGACTCCAACATTTTCCGTTATTGTTTGAATCGATTTTGCAAAATCAAAATGTTGCTGTTCAAATTTTTTATTCTTACAAGTAGGTAAAATTTTTGTAAATTTATCTGTGAAAGTAATGTTTTTATGAAATGTACCAACTAATTCTGAAAATTTTATATATTCGCTTTCTTGTATTTGTAACTCACCAAACTTGTTTAAGTCAAAAGATGGTTCTAGATAATTTAAATAATTATTTTTACCATATGCTGACATTCCCATTACTTTATATTCATCTCCTAATTTATAACCCAAGTGAGAAGTTGCCGCTAAATAAAACATACCTAAACTATTTGGCCAAGATGTTTTGGAGATCAGTTCTAAAGATCTTTTTGATCCATTGTAAATTGTAATTGTATCTTGCTCGCCCTGACCATCAATTACAATTATATTTGATTTATCAAATCCTGAACTAAAAAAAGTACTTGCTGCATGAGCTAAATGATGACTAACAGGTATAAGATTAATGTTGCCAATAAACTTCTGAATTAGATTGTGTATTTTTTTATGTTTAATTGCCCAATTAAAATACCAGCAATTAAGTTTTTTTAATTGTGTTATTTTTTTATTAGATAGAAAATTAAAATTTTTATTGATATATTTGTTAATAGGATCTTTTACAGATAAAAAGTAATTTGTATAATTAGTTTGGTTTTTTATTTGATTTTTTAAAAAAAAGAAATATTTCTTAGATATATTTGAATTATTAATAATTTTATTAATTTCTTTATAGAAATAATCACCTAAAAAAAAATTATAATCACAAGATATTGAGGCATTAATTATTTTATAATTAAATTTTTCTGCAAATTTAATACATTCGGAAATGGTAAATAATGGTACGGTATCATCAAATTTGATATTGGAATATCTTTCTTGAGCAGACGCAAATATTGTTTTACAATCATAAACATCAATCAAACATGCTGAAGTATCATGACCAAAAGAACTAATTCCTAATAAACATTCTTTCATAATAATACTTCCATCATTCTTCTTTTATTTGAAATAATAAAGTTTTTATAATCCATCTCTATTTTTTTTATTTTCATTAAATTATAATTTTCTAAAAAATACTTAAAAATATATGAAGAATTAAGTATGTTATCTTTTTTTGGAAGTTTCTTAAATATCTCATAATCAACAAAATAATGTGAAAAATAAAATTTATAGATGTCTATAAGTGTTGTTTTTTTAACTTTTAATTTATCCAAATTATTTAATAAACTATCATACTGCTTGAGAGTAGTAGGATTAAAATTAAATTTATAATGATAATGAGGTCCGTAACCTGCATTAATTACAGGAATATTAAACAATGGATATTCGTGACCAATACTTCCGTAAACAGTTAGGGCTGCAACAACTTTTTCTTTCAAAATTTCAATATGAGTAGAATTTTTAGGCAAAAAAGTAAGTCGTTTAAAATTTTTTAGGATATTTTCAATAAAAATTTCATTATCTTTAAAATCTGAGGGATGTAATTTAATACACCATTCGTATTCTTTAATTTTTTCAGATTTTTTACCTAAATATTTTATCCAATCTGAAAAATCAGCAAAGAGCATCTTTCCATGTACATGTGGTGCATCGTTAAAGTTGTGTGCAGCAATAATTATTTTTTTTTTATCTGTTTTGAAAATTTTTTTTTTTATCTTTTCTTTTTTAAAAACATGGGACATTTTATTGCCTCTTTGATAAAGAATATCGTCTTTGCCTTTAAATCTAGATGATAGGTTTTTTTTTGCAATTTGAATTGCTTTTTTTTGTTCAGTTTTTTTTAGGGAATTAAAAAATTTGACATACGAGCCAAAGTTACTCCATCTTAAAGGCTTATCTTTAGATAATTTATAACAAGATGCTGCACCAACATTGTAAACTTTTATTTTTTTGTGAAGGGCAATTCTAGCAGGCAATGCTAAAGTATACACAGTGTGACTTACAACCAAAGCTTTAACATTATTTTTATCAAAAAAATCATCCCAATAATAGAAAAGATTAATTACATCAAAAAAATATTTTTGAAAATCCTCTGTTTGGTAATCTATAGAAGATAAATTTTTATTTCTTAAATAAGTATCATATACAAGATCACCTATTTTAATATTTTTAATCTTAAAGTTTAAGATACTTTTTTTGGATTTAATTTTTTTAATTATTTTTTTATTACGATACAAAGATATTTGATCTTTTGTTATCTTTGGTATTATGACTTTGTTAACTCCAAAACTTGAATATAACTTATAAAAGTTATTAAAATTAAATTTGTTTAAAAAAAATTTAATTTTCTTTTTTATAGAAAAATTAAGTGGCTCAAAACCGACGATATCTGTTTTATATAATGAACAAAAAGCTTTTACAAAAAAAGAAACACTGATTATAGAAGCCTTATAATTAAACAATTCTACAAGAATTATACCTTTTTTATAATTGTCATGATTTTTAAAATACTTTTTATTGAAAAACATATACTTAAATTCAATTATTGTATTTTTAATTTTAGATACCATTTCGATTTAAAAAAAAGTGAATATAGTCTTTAATTCTAATATCTGTCTTCTTTGAAGTTTTTATATATCTTTTAAGAATTTCACTAGTTTTATTTATATTTATATTTTTGGATGCAAAATAACTATCATTTAATAGTTGCTTTTCTCGATTAATATTTCTGACATACTCATAATGCATATATAGGTATTCATAAATATTTTTTTTATCAAAATTTATTTTTTTTATTTTTTCATCTAATTTTAATAAAGTATTCTTAAAATCTTTTTTACTTTTTAAATTTAAACAAAAATCATAGTTAATATGTGCATTATCGCCTGTATTTATAACTGGGACATTAAAATAAGCGTACTCATGAGCAACTGTACCATGATTTGAGATTATACATTTTGGTTTTAGTTTCAAAATCTCGTAATGACTAACATCTTGATCTATATAAGTTATGTTTTTATATTCTTTAGAGATTTTTTTGTGTATGTCAAAAAAACCTTTGTACTCGTTAGGATGACTCTTAAAATAAAACTGATAATTTTTTAATTGTTTTGACAATTCTAGTATAAAATAAATTTGTTCATAAAAATCATTAAATATCATAGATCGAAATCTGTGAGGATTATCATAAAAACAATGAAGAAATAAAATTATTTTTGGTTTATTTTGAATATTTTTTATTTTACTCGATGAAGATTTCTGAAAAGTACTTTTTTTTATATATGGTATGTTATTATCAAATTTTCCTGAGATTCTATTTTTTATTATTTTTTTCCCAATAATAATTGCTTTTTTCTTTTCTTTTTTTGAAAAATTTTTAAAAATAGATTTGTAATTATAATATCTAGGTTCATCTAAATTATATTTTGGATCAAGCAATGTTAGTCTAAAGCCTGCATTAGAACCATTTTCAGCTTTTACTTTTACTATTGACACACCTAACTTAGAAGCAATTCTTACAATTATACCATAACACATATAACAAACATGACTTGGAATTAAAATTTTAACGTTATTTTTTTTAAAATAATTTTTTACCTCATCAAATATTTTTTCACTTCTTAAAAAAATGTTCTTTAATCTTTCGTCATCTAATTTTACAGTAGGCTCATAATGAATTCTCAAATATGTATCATAAATTAGGTCTCCTATTTTAATCCCATCCTTATGATAATTTATTAAATTTCTTTTGGATTTTATTTTTTTAAAATTTCTATTATATTTTATTAAATCCTGTTTTGAATAGATAAAATCATATTCCGAAATACCTTTTGTAACATTAAAAGACTTAAATATTTTTTTTGCTTTTCCTATATAGTGCTTAAACTTACTCATTCTATTTTGATCAAAATCAAAATAAAAATATTTAATTTTATAGTTTTTTTTTAATGCAATTAAATTTGCAATATAAGACCAAAAAAATATTAATGGATTCCAGCTAAAAAGATCAACTAAAATTAAACCTTCATTTTTTTTATTATCATTTTCCCATTTTTTTTTATTATATTTTATAAATTTTTTTTCATTTTTATCCAAAAATACACGATCCTTAAGAAAGGATTTTAGAGAATTATATTTTTTTAAAATTAACATTTTTAGCTTTTATTATAAAAATATTCTTTTTTGTTGTTATATAGGTGATCAAAATGCTTTCGGATACTCAAATTCACTGTATATATCTATTATATTTAAAAAATCAAAAATAGATATTATATTATAAATCTTATGACAATAACCCTTAATGATAATTTAGAAAAAACAATTTATCGATCAAATCAAACTAAATTAAGTCTGATTAATCACAAAAAAAATATATCTAAGATAATTGATACAATTACTAAAAAAATAAAGAGTAATGGAAAAATTTTTTTATGTGGAAATGGTGGCTCTGCAGCTGATGCGCAGCACCTAGCTGCAGAATTTTTAGTAAGATTGAGACCAAATGTAAATAGAAATCCAATACCAGCTATTTCATTAGCATTGGATACTTCTACAATTACAGCGTGCGGCAATGATTATTCTTTTGATAATATATTTGAGAGAAATTTAAGCGCTTTAGCATCAAGAAAAGATATACTTATAGTTATATCTACTTCCGGAAACTCAAAAAATATTTTAAATGTTCTTAAGCTTGCAAATAAAAAAAAAATTTATTGCGTTGGTTTTTTGGGCAATAAAGGTGGTAAAGCAAAAAAATACTGCGACATCGATATTTCAATTAATGAAAAAGAAACAGCAAGAATTCAGGAGTCCCAAATTTTTTTAGGACATTACATATTTGAACAAGTTGAAAACAAACTTTATAAAAAAAATATATGAAAGTGGTTATAACTGGAGGATCTAAAGGTATTGGAAAAGAAATATCAAAATATTTAGTTTTTAAAAAAAAAACAGTAATAAATATTTCAAAAACTAAATCAAAAATTAAAGGTGTTAAAAATTTAAGTTGTAATATTTCTAATTATAATGAGGTACAAAATTGTTTTAAAAAAATTAGAGATTTAGATGTATTAATAAATAATGCTGGAATAACAAAAGCTCACAAAAATGAAATAAAAGATTTTGATACAATTTTAAAAGTAAATTTAAGTGGACCATTTTATTGTTCATTTGAAGCGCTGAAAATCTTTAAAAAAAAAAAGAAAGGTATAATAATTAATATTGGTAGTATAAATGCCTATCAAGGTTTTCCAAAAAACCCTGGTTATGTAAGTTCAAAAGGAGGCTTAATTTCTTTAACAAGATCATTGGCTTTGGACTACAGTAAATATGGTGTAAGAGTTAACTCAATTTCTCCTGGGTACATTAAGACAAATATGACAAAAAAAAGTTTTTTAAGAATTGATGAAAGCAAAAAAAGACTAGACAGAATGATTATAAAAAGATGGGGTGAGCCTAAAGATTTAATAGGAATAATTGAATTTTTGATCTCAAATTCATCAAGTTATTGTACTGGTCAAGATTATGTTGTCGATGGAGGTTGGATTAGCAGAGGATTATGAATTCAAGATTAGGTTTTATGCAAGGTAGATTAGTAAATCCAGAAAAAAAAAATTCTATTCAATATTTCCCAGCAAAAAATTGGGATAAAGAAATAAAAGTAGCAAAAAAATTAAATTTCAAAATTATGGAGTGGACCATTAATGTTGAAAATATTAATTATAACCCACTCTTTAACGGCAAAATTGAAAATGTAAAAAAATTGATAAAAAAAAATAAAATCAAAATTCCCTCAATTACACTCGATTATTTTATGCAGAGACCTTTTTTTAAATTAAAAAAAAAAAATGAAAAGGAAAAAGTTATTAATAATTTGAAAAAAATAATTACCAATGGAAATAAATTAAATATAAAATATTTTATATTACCTTTGGTTGATAACAGTAGTATAAAATCGATTAATCAAGAAAAAATTCTAATAGTAGAAATCAGAAAACTTCTAAAGTTAATTAAAAAAAATTCATATTTTCTTTTTGAGATAGATTATTTACCGAATAAAATTCATAAATTTATCAAAAAATTTAAATCAAAAAAAGTGGGTATAAATTATGACACAGGTAACAGCGCAGGTTTGGGTTATGATTTTAAGAAAGAATTAAAATATTTTAAATATGTAAAAAATATTCACATTAAAGACAGAAAGTTTAAAGGCAAAACCGTTAGACTTGGGCTTGGAAATTGGGAATACAAGAAATTTTTTAAATTAATAAGAAAAAATTATAATGGTAATTTCATTTTACAAACTGCTAGAAGCAATAATAATAAACACGAAGAAGAAATCTTAATTAACCGAAGTTTTTTTAAAAATGAATTCAGATAAAACTATATTAATTAGTGGTGCATCAAAAAATCTAGGTAAATTTTTAGCTGAATATTACCTCAATGAAAAATTTAATGTCATAGGTATATCAAGAAAGAAAATTAAAAAATCAAAATATAATATTTACCAATGTGATTTAAGTGATGATAAGATGACTAATTTAGTATTTAAAAAAATAAAAAAAAAATATAAAAATATAAACTATATTATTTCTTGTGCTGGCTTTAGTAAAAAAACCTACAAAGGAGAAGAAAATTTAAAAGATTGGATTTTAGCATTAAATAATAATTTTTTTACATTTACAAATTTATTAAATTCATATTTGAAACATTATAAAAAAAAACCTACAAAAATTGTTGTTATTTCATCAATCGCCTCAAAAAAAATTACTAACGCTCCAATTACTTATTCTGTAGCAAAATCTGCATTAAATTTTTATGCCCAATTTAAAGCTAAACAACTTGCAAAAAATAAAATAAATATAAACATTTTATTACCTGGAAATATTTTAATGAAAAATAATAATTGGGATATAAAAATTAAAAGAAATAAAAGAAATATAAAAAAATATATAAAAAAAAATGTACCATTAAATAGTTTTTGTAATCCAAAACAAATAACAGAGTTGTGCAACTATTTGTTTGGTAAGTCTGGTGACAATATAACTGGATCTAAATTTGTAATTGATGCTGGAGAAACTTTATGAAGAAAGCAATATTAATAACAGGAGGGGCTGGTTTTTTAGGTAAAAAGTATTGTCAATTTTTTTTGAAAAAAAAATTTGTAGTACTGTGTGTTGATAATGATAAAAAAAAAATTAAGAATTTAAATAATCTTAATTTAAAGAATTTGCACACTTACGAATGCGATATTACATTTGAAAGTGAAATAAAGAGGCTATCAAAAGAAATAAATAAATCTTTTTTCGTAAATATTTTAATAAATAATGCTGCAATTGATGCAGTACCGTTTAAAAAAGAAAAAAAAAATCAAAAATTTCCAACAAGTGAAATGTGGGATAAAGAGATGAATGTCAGTCTTAAAGGATCATTTTTGATGATAAAATATTTTGGAGAAAAAATGGCCAAAAAAAAACAAGGCTCAATTATAAATATTGGATCTGATCTATCGTTGATTGCACCAAATCAAAATATATATAAATCTTCATACGGAAACTATGTTAAACCTGTAACTTATTCTGTAATAAAACACGGAATGTTAGGTATGACTAAATATTTTGCTTCATTATATGGGTCAAAAAATGTACGAGTAAACATGCTTTCCCCAGGACCAATAAAAAATAATCAAAGTCCAAAACTTATAAAAGAATTAAAAAATTTAATTCCTATGAATAGATTGGGAAAATATGAAGAAATGTTTGGGTTATTAAACTTTTTATCTTCTGACGAATCATCATATTTAACTGGTCAAAATATATTGGTTGATGGTGGTAGAACTATTATTTAATTTTTTTAAAAGTTACTCTGAAGTGATTACTTAAATTTAATTTATCAATTAAAGATTGCGTTAAAGAAATAAATTCCTTAAGTTTAGAGGTATAATCAAATTTATCTGTAAATTCCTTAAGTAATAAATAGTCAGTCACATCGAGACCATATGTTTCTATAGAAACAACTTTAAATCCAGTTTTTTTTGCTAAAAATTCAAATGATTTTTTATCAAAAAAACACAAGTGTTCAAACGGTAATAGTGTATTCTGATCTGAACCCATTAATGCATAACCCATAGAATGTATATTTGGGGTGTAACAGACACAGTATGAATTATTTTTCAACTTTTTATTTATTATTTTAAAATATTTAACAGGATCTTTAAGATGCTCTAATACATCAAATAAAGTTATCAAATTATATGAGTTATTCTTCTCTTTCTCAAGTGGTGTAGAGAAGACATTTAATTTTAAATACGTCCTACAGTAATAAGACAGATTTTTGGCTGGCTCTAAGCCTTTATAATTAATTTTTTTATCCTTGAGCACACTTAAAAAATAACCAAGACCACACCCCAAATCTAAAACTTTTGATTTAGAATTTAATTTTAGTCTCTTAACTGTGTAATTAAATCTTTCAATACCAAAATTTTTTTTTCTATATTTATAATTCTTTAAAATTTCATTATAAGTTTTTTTGTCATACAAATCGTTATTGTAAATAGAATCTACAAACTCGGTTTCATCTAGATGGCTAATATTTGGGGAAACAGATGAGCATTTTTGACATTGAAATAGTTCGTATTTTACTTTCCAATCTAAAAATTTTTTTGCTTTGGTTCCACCACATAAGTTGCATATAAAATGATTTTTTTTTTTAATTCTTTTTTTTTGAATTTTAAAAATTTTTTCTCGGTATTGAAATATTGATTTGAAAAAATTTTTACCTCTTAAAGAATGAGGGTCAATATTAAAAAGAGTTAAATCATTTTTTTTTATAAATTTTAAGTAGTTTTTTTTATTATTTTTTATCATTTTTAAGCTTTCTCATCAGTGTATTTACAATAAACAAATCTTCATGGGTATCTATTTGAAAACTTTTTAATTTGGTTTGAACATAATTGCCAATTTTACCAAATAATCTTATTTTTTTTCTAATAAAATTTTTCTTTGAAAAGATATAAAATGATCCATTTTCTAAATATTGTGTTTTAATTTTTTGCCTAATATTTCTTTTTTTGTAATTTGGAATTAATTTTCTACCTTTTGTTTTCCAAACCAAATAATCTTTCAATTCACAACAAGAAAAAAGGGAATCAAGCTTATTTTTAAAATAAAAACTAATAGCTTGATCAAAATCATCTTTTCCCCTGATTGGCGAAGTTGGTTGGATTCCAACTATATGATCTATTTTAAATTTTTTTTGTATTTTTTTTACAGCATGAAACCATGCCACATCTGAGCTTGAATTATCCAATGACAGAGACATTGGTCTCTTAATAATTTTAGCTTTATACTTTAAAGCGTAATTTAAAATTCTACTTGAGTCACTACTAACCCACACATGATCGATTTTTTTTGAATTCAAAGCATTTTTTATTGACCAATAAATTAAAGGCTTACTATTTACCTTTATTAAATTTTTGTTTTTAATTTCTTTTGAATTCCCTCTGGCTAAAATAATTGCATGTATGTTTGTCATTGTAAGTTATTAAAGATAATATATATAACAAGATTACTTTTAAATAAAATGGCAAAAAGAACGTTTATCATCTCTGAAATAGGCATCAATCATAATGGTCAGGTAGATCTTGCTAAGAAATTAATTAAAGCCTCAAAGGATGCTGGAGCAGATGCTGTTAAATTTCAGAAAAGAGATATAAAATTAGTTTACTCTAAAGAAGAACTTGATAAACCTCGAGAAAGTCCATTTGGAAACACAACTTTAGACCAAAAAAAAGGCTTAGAATTTGGCAAAAAAGAATACAAAATTATTGATAATTATTGCAAAAAACTTGGAATTATTTGGTTTGCATCTGCTTGGGATGTAAATAGTTTAAATTTTCTTAAACAATTTAACTTAAAGTATAACAAGATAGCGTCTGCAATGATTATTGACGAAAATTTTCTCAAACTTGTGGCAAAACAAAAAAAATATACTTTTATAAGCACTGGTATGTCATCTTACAAACATATAGATAAAGCAGTAAAAATATTTAAAAAAGCAAAATGTGGATTTGAACTAATGCATTGTGTATCTGCTTATCCATTTGACTCGAAATACGCGAGCTTAAATTTAATTACGGATATGAGAAAAAAATATAGATGTAATATTGGTTATAGTGGTCATGAAAAAAGTGGAATGGTTGTCTCTATGGCAGCAGTTGCTTTAGGAGCAACATCTTTGGAAAGACATATTACTTTAGACAGAACAATGTATGGAAGTGATCAATCTGCTTCATTAACTCCAAAAGGGTTTGCAGACCTAATTAGCAACGTTAGATTTTTAGAAGAAGCACTTCACGGTGAAAAAACAAAAAAAATTCTTAAAATTGAAGTAGATGTTTCAAAAAAATTAAGAGCACATATAGAAAGAAATAAATGACAGATAATAAATCTGATGTTTTGGGAGAGGATAAAATTAGTCCTAATAGATTAAAATCATACACAACTGATAACAGAGTTGTGCATAAAGCTAAAGATGAAGATATTATACAAAAAATTGGTAATGTTTTAGGTCAAAAGTTTTTTGATTACAGAAAAGAATGGGATGCTGCTAATAGATTTGAGATAGTAACTGAATTTCCACTATTTTTACAATTAGATATGTTTCAAGTTTGTAATTATTCATGTCCTCATTGCAATATAGCAAATCCAAAGACACTTTTAAAAGCTTATAATGGTAAAATTGAAACAAAAATGGACTTTGAAAAATATAAAAGAATTGTTGATGAGGGAAGTGATTACAACTGTCCTTCAATAGAACCTCAGGGAGTTAATGAACCATTACTTATTAAAGATTTTCACAAATATGTGAGATATGCTTATGACAAAGGATTTATGGATATAATGATTAATACGAATGCATCAGCATTGACTCCAAAAAGGTCACAACAATTGTTAGATTCTGGAATAACTCGTTTAAGATTTAGTTTAGATGCAGCTACTCCTGAAACTTATAAAAAAGTAAGAGTTGGCAGTAGACCTTTGGATCAAGTGATAAAAAATATTGAAACTTTTTTAGAATTAAAAGAAAAAGGAAATTACAAACTTCCAGTTACTGGAGTAAGTATGTGTGTTTTAAAAGGAAATCAACACGAAAAACAAATGTTTGAAGATTTCTGGATTGATAAAGTAGACATGGTAACATTTCAAGCGTTTCAGCCTCCAAATTTTGAAGAAGATTTTAAGGACTTTTATCCTGACATGGACTCTTCACATTTTAAAGAAAGTAAACCAGAATACAGATGTCCACAACCATTTCATAGAGTTGTCATAAGAAATGATCTTATTACACCTTGTTGTGCAACTTGTAGCAATGAATTACCACTAGGACATATTAAAGATGGTGTGCACAAAGCATGGCATAGTCCTTTAGCAAAAAAGTTAAGAGAGATACATCGTATAGGAAAGTATTACGATAACGCTGTTTGTAAAAAATGTATAGAGTCAACTCTTTAATATTTTATTAAATCAGTTTTCGTACAACACATGTTTTATTTGTTCAAAAGAAGATTTTTTTTTGTCAAAAACCAAATTTTTGCTAATAAATTCATCATACAATTTCATACTTTCTGAAATTTTGGTGTTCACACTTTCCTTATTAATTAATTGAATTTTATCTAAATTAATTATTGGAAGATTAATTATATCAATTATTGAATATACCAAATCAGTGGTATTAGACCCAATACTGCTCGAAAGCGCATAAAGAATTTTTTTTTTTAGAATAATAGCCTTATTTACCATACTAGATGCCCCTGTAAAAACAATTAAATCTCCCCGCTCAATAAGTTCATCAGTTTTGCCTTTAATAATTTCAAAATTCTTTTCTATCATATCAAAATATTGATTAGAGGAATAATTTGTTTTGGGGTGCTGACAAAATACAATTTTTTTATTAAATGAAATTTCTAAAAATTTTAAAAATTTGAATAAATTTTGGAAATAAAGTTTTCTTTTTAGGTCATGGTTTTTTTGATCTTTAACTTTTTCTCTAATATACCTGTCAGGATGATCAAAACCTGAGTCAACAATAACTATACAGTCATAATTTTTTTTTATTATATTTTTTTCTAATAAATTATCATAATAAATGCTGTTAATTCTAAAAATTTTTTTTTCATTTACCACATTGAAAAAATTTTTTTTATTTGAAATTCTTCTATAATAAGTATTATTCATTTGATCTATTCTCTCTTGACTTGTTTCAAAATAATATTCAATTTTAGGGAAAACTGAGATCTGAGATAAAATTCTAGATAGATAGTAAGAAAATCTAAATAAAAAAAATCTATTTATTTTATATAAAAAACTAAACTTAAAAATATTTTTTTCTTTTAAATAATATCCATAATAATTTATAAATATTATTTTTAAATTAAGCCATTTCAAAATCAAGAATATAAAAACTGATTTTAAATCAGAGTAAACTGGACCCAGAGCATAAATTTTTTCATAGTCTTTAAATTTTTTTTTTATTTTTCTTAAATCTGTAATGTTTTGTGGCTTGAAGTATTCAATTTCCTTATCTGAATGAATATAATTATTATTTATTTTTTTCAGGCTGAAACCAGTTAAGTCTAAAATCATAAGTTTTGAATTTTGAGGAACTAATTTTTTAAAGTAACTCAGTGTTTTGTAAATTTGATTGATTGTTGATTGTGGATAAAAATCCCAAAAAACTAAAACTAATTTGTACCTACTCATTTTCAATAATAACTTTTTTGTCTTTAATTAAAAAAACTCTGTCACAAAAACCAAATAATTTTTTATTATGAGATGATATTATTATTGTCTTTGTATTAGATAATTGTTTAATAATTTCAAATAATTTAGTTTCATTATATTCATCTAAAGCACTCGTAAATTCATCAAGAATTAAAATTTCACTATTTTTATATAAAGCTCTTGCAATTCCAATTCTTTGGAGTTCGCCACCAGAAATTATTATACCTCTGTCTCCGAGCTTAGTTTCTATATCATTTGGAAATTTTTTTATTAAATCTACTAACTGACAATCATGGATTACTTTTTGTATTTTTCCATTATCTATTTGATGCTCATTTAAACCTAATGCAATATTTTTTTTAAGAGTATCATTTGTCATATAAACTTTTTGAGGCACATATCCAATTTTATCTAGCCATTTTGCATAATTAATGTTGATATTTTTGCCATCTACAATTATTTCGCCCTTGGTCGGGTATTGCAAACCAATTATTAAATCTATTAAAGTTGACTTACCAGATCCAGACTCACCTTTGATGCCTATAATGGAATTTTTTTTAATTATTAAATTTATTTCTTCAAAAATAAAATTGTCTCTATCTGGATATTTAAAACTAAGACTTTCTATTTTTAATTCTCTTTTAAAATTTAACTCTAAGCTATTTTTAATTTTATGACTCAGAAACATTTTATCCAAAGATAATTCTTTTTTAACAACATGAGTAGCTGGTAAATTATATTTTAAATTATTTAAACTATTTAGTATTCTGGTTGTTGATGGAATTAATCTAAAAGAGGCTGCAATAAATAATCCTAGGGAAGAAAGTAAATTTGTTTCTATTATATTTCCATCAAAATTATTAATTATAAATAAGCATACTATGATTATTATAAATACTTCTAGCAATAATCTTGGTATTTGATTTAAAGTTGTAATTATAATATTTGCTCTTGCTAACATTTTCATACTTTCAAAATAATTTTTTAAAAAAAAATTCTCAGATTTAAAAATTTTTATATCTTTAATTCCATGAAGAGCCTCCATTGCATTTTTAAGGGAAATAGATGCAAATTTTTGTCTAATCTCTCCCCATTTTTTAAATACAGACTTAACCAAAATATAATAAATAGCACTTATAAACAAAATAATACCTGAGGAGAATAAAACAAATTCGGTTTCAAAATATAATAATAAGAAAATTATTGATAAAAATATTATGCTTTCTGTTATAAGATTAAGGGTCTGAAGCATAGATCCGTGAGTAAATTGTGAAACTTCATCTCGTATATTTCTCAATAGTTTTGATGAATCAGATTTTAAATGAAATTCAAAATTTTGTAGTAAATAATTCTTTAAAATTTTTGTTGATATATTAACATTTATAAGGTTCACAAATCTAAATTGAAAATAATATAAAATAGAAAAAAATATAAACTTTATAAAAAAAATTGAAATTAAAATTAGTAGTAAAAAAAATGTTAAATCTAAATCAAAAAACTTAAATTTATAAAAAAAGCTTAAAAATAAATTATCATTTGAAATGTAAATTGCTGAATTAGAAAAATACTGGATTGTTTGATAGATTAGATATATTGATAAAGTTTCAAGAAAACTTCCAATAATAACTAGAATTAAAATAATAAAAAACTTATTTTGTGATTCTTTATTTAAAACAGAAACTGAATTAAAAATCTTTTTAATCAATTTATTCCTTTGTTAAATTTTATTGATTAAATATAAATTTTCTCTGATTATTTTTCTCAATTCTTTTTTATTTAAAAATTTATTTTTTGAACTATTTAAAGAAATATCATTTTTTAGCTTTTTAAACTTTGAATAATATTTGTAAGTTTTCTCATTATAACTACCAACAATTGCATAATATTTGCCGATATCAAAAGTATTAAAAGCATCACTACTTGTTATCATTTCCTCATGAATTTTTTCACCAGGTCTAATTCCAATTTTTTTTATTTTACATTTTGGGCATAAGGCTTTTGCAAAATCAGTAACTTTAAAACTAGGTAACTTGGGAACAAATATTTCTCCTCCAATTGATTTCCTTAAAACCCAATCAACCATTTCGACTGCTTCTTTCATACTTATATTGAATCTTGTCATTCTTTCATCTGTTATATTTATTTGCCCATTTTTTGATTGCTGCATAAAGGTTGATAATATTGAACCTCTACTTCCTAAAACATTTCCATATCTTACCAATGAAAATGAAATATTTCTTTTTCCTTTTATATTATTTGCTGCTGAAAACAGTTTATCGGAACATAATTTAGTTGCACCGTACAAATTAATTGGTGCTGCTGCTTTATCTGTTGATAAGGCAATTACTTTTTTAACTTTAGATTTAAAAGATATATCGACTATGTTTTGGGATCCTAAGATATTTGTTTTTATAAATTCCAATGGATTATATTCAGCTGTATCAACTTGTTTTAAAGCTGCAGCGTGAACAATATAGTCCACATTGTCGAAAGCAGCCTCTAACCTATCTTTATCTCGGATGTCACCTAGAAAAAATCTAAGTTTATCGAGCTCTTTTTTTGTAAAAGATTTTTGCATTTCATACTGCTTAAGCTCATCTCTACTAAAGATAATTAATTTTTTAATATTTTTGTATTTTCTCAGAGCATACTTTGAAAATGACTTTCCGAAAGAACCTGTCCCGCCAGTAATTAAAAGTGTTTTATTATTTAACATTAATTCTTATAACAAATAAAAGATTTTAAACAATAAATCTATAAATAATTCAATTATCACCTTTTCTGATTATATGAGAATTTAAATCAACCCAGTGTGCTTTTTTATATTTAAGTAAATCGATAATATTTTTACAGTCAAAAAATAATTTTTTTTGTTTTTTAAAATGTAATATTAAATTCCTAATTAAAATGAAATCTTCTCTTTCATCTAACGTTAACCCTAATTCAGGCCAAAATAATTTTTTTGGTGCTATCAAATTTTTAATCTTAAATTTTTTAGAATTGTTTTTAATTCCTAATGTTACGTGCTCTTTTTCTAATCTCTTATTAACCATTTTAAAATTTTTTTCTAAAGTTTTAAAGTGAAACACATGAACATCCATACCATCAGGAAATGATCTTAAAAAAGCATTACCTACGTAATCAAATTTTTTTTTGTATTTTAAAAAATAATTTAAAACTTTATTAATTATCTTTATGTCAATAATTGGACAATCTCCAGTAATAAATAAAATAACATCAGCTTTGTATAATTTCGCTGTCTCATAAACTCTTTTCAGAACATTTTTTTCACTTCCTCTATAAAATTTAATTTTATTTCTTTTACAAAAATTAATTAAGGGTCTGTCTTTTTTATTTTTAGTTGTAGAAATAATTATCTCTTCTATTTTCTTTATTTTTTTAAGTCTATCTACCAAATAACCTATCATGGGTTTTCTATCAACTCTCATTAATACTTTTCCTGGCAGCCTATTAGAATTCATTCTTGCTTGAATGATTGAAACAATTTTCATTTTAATTTTGACTTTTAAAATAGCTAAAGATTAAAAAAAAACATGATACAAAAATTTTAAGATTAGACGTTATAGTATTACCTATTCTAGGCTTATCTAATCTAGACTGAATTTTTATATCAATACACTTAATTTTAAAATTTTTATTTAAGGAATAAATTAAAATTTCTGCTCCAAATAAATTTAAGTTTGAGCCAAAATTAAAATTTTTTATTACTTTATTTCTATAACCTTTTAAGCCACTCAATGGATCATTTATTTTATAAATTTTTTTTGCTAAAAAGCAAAAAAAATATTCGCTAATCCTACCAAAGCTATTACGCGAGGTGTAAACTAAATCATATTTTCTTAATAACTTAATTATTTTTTTTAAATCAGAAATCTTATGTTGATTATCTGCATCAAAACTAATTATTATTTTAAATTTATTCAGATAAGCAAATTTAATACCCTTGATTAATGAATATTTATAACCCATATTCTTAGAATTATATAAAAATTTGAAACCATTTTTTCTGAGTAAATGTGTTGTCCCATCACTTGAAAAATCATTAACTACAATTGGTGTAGCAAATTTTTTGATTTGTTTAAGAATTTGAACAATTGTACTCTTCTCATTATAAACTGGTATTACAACTGCTATTTTATTTTTTTCCAAAGAATTATTTCTCCTTTAGCAAGATAATTTTTTGCTTTTTTGCCAACAACTTTACTTAACTCATATGGATGGAAGGAATTTTTTAAATATGGTCTTAAAAATGTCAGATGATTTTTTTTTATTGTTTCATTTTTTTTTATTTCTTTGCTAGTATGAATAGATCTTCTCTGAACAAGTGAAGTTTCTAATTCATTTTTTTCAATAATTTTATTTTTTGTTCCTAGTGATAATTCCAATTCCCTTGAAGTTTGTATCATTTCTGACCATGTTTTAGGGTTCATTGAAAACTTGTGATCTGGTCCCTCCAGTTTATTCGACAAAGTAAAGTGTTTTTCAATAATTCTTGCACCTAAACTAATTGCACCTAAAACTGTTGCATGACCATGAGTATGGTCACTTAAACCTAAAACTAAATTTGGAAATAACTTTTTGTAGGTTTTTAAAACATTTAAATTTATATATTTTAAATTTTCATTTTTAGCAGTGTAATTTGTATTACATTGCATTATACAAATCTTTTTATTTATACCATTGATAGAGTATATGGCTCTTTTTACATCTTTTATTGATGAGGCTCCAGTAGCTATAATAATTGGTTTATTTTTTTTTGCCATTTTTATTATTGAGTCGATCCAGGTTATTTCTCCAGAGCCAACTTTAAATGCACATATAAATTTATTTACGTAATCAATTAAATCTAAAGAATATGGGGCTGTAAAAAAATCTATTTTAACTTTTTCGCATTCAGCTTTTAACTTTTCTGTCCATTCTAATTTTAAGGATGCATCTTTATAAACTTCGTACACACTTTTTTTCCAGGTTTTTTGATGAGATAATTGTTGAGAAAGCTCATTAAATGTTTTCGCGCTAACAATTGTTTCTGCAGAAAAATGTTGAAACTTAGCAGCGTCTGCGCCACACTCTTTTGCTTTGTGAATCAAATCAATAGCTTTGTTAAAATTTCCATCATGATTTGCTGCTATATCTGCTATAAAATAAGTTGGATAGTTTATGCCAATTTTTCTTTTATTAATTTTGAAATTAAATTTTTTCATTTAAATAAAGTTAATTCAATCTAGAAAATCCTTCATTGCTCAATGGATTGTCCAAATATTTTACAATATTTTTGCCATTTTCAAACTCTTTAATTTTTTTAAATATCTTATTTAACTCCTTAAAATAAGTTTTTAAGTATTCTTTGTGTTGAATACAGCAATATATAGTATTTGTAGCTAAAATATTTTTTTTTAGCATTTCCTGTGTAATAAAATTTTTATAGTAATGATTTTTTAAAGATTTAAATTTAAAAGATGGCATTGCATCTAAGCCAGATACAATAATTGACAATTGATTTGACTTAGCTATTTTTTTCCACTCTTGTTTAATTCTTCTTCCAATTTCAGTTATTTTCTTCCAAGATTTTATTTTTTCCATTCGTTTTAATGTAGTTAAAGCGCTCGCTGGTCCTAAATTATCTGTCCAAAAAGTACTGCTTATAAAACTTTTATTTGAATAACTCATGATTTTATCTGTCCCAATTACTGCTGTAAGAGGAATTCCGTTTGCTATTGATTTACCGAAAACTGCAATATCAGGATAAACTTTGTATTTTTTGTGAAGTCCACCAAATGTTTCTCTAAATCCTGAGGAGCATTCATCAAAAATTAAAACAATATTTTTTTTATTTGCTAATTTTCTTACTTCATTTAGATAATTTTTTTTTGGTTTTTCATTTCTTTGAACTTCCATGAAAATTGTTCCAATATTTTGATTATTATTTAATATTTTTTTTAAACTAGCTAAATCATTGTATCTAAAAGGATGAGTTAACCCCTCTAATTTTTTAGGGATTCCAATCGTGCTTAATCCAGATAAATGTATTTTATCCAAATTTTGCTTATTATTAAGATTAGTTGATAAATACCAGTCGTGCCATCCGTGATATCCACACACTGCAACTCCATCTTTTTTTGATAATGCTCTAGATAATCTTAAAGCTATAGAATTTGCTTCTGCTCCAGTTCTTGCAAACAAAGCTTTTGATGCCCATGGATGTAAAGAAATTAGTTTTCTTGATAATAGTAAATCATATTCAGAATTTAATGTAGTTACATTACTATAATCTAATATTTTTTTATTTTTTTTGTTTATCGTTGCATCTGAATATCCCAGTATATTTGTCCCAACTCCCATTAGAGAAAAATCTATATACTTTTTGTTATATTTGTCCCATATTAAACATCCTTTAGCTTTTTTATAAAAAACAGGCCATGCAAGTGGCAGGTATTGAGTTGGTTTTTTAGAAAGAAGCATAGACCCAGATGAAACATATTTTTTAAAATTATTCCAATCTGTATAATTTTTATTGTTTAATTGTTTTGGCCAAAACCTAGGATCAATAAAAGTTTCTTCTTGATTATAAAAATGTTTCAAATTTATCCTAAAACTTTTAAATTTTTTTATTATTTTAATGTTTTTTTTTAAATCATCTAAATTGTCAAAACCTAAAATAATATTGTCAATTTCTTTTATATTTAAAACAAATTTTAGACAGATTTCCCCTGGATTGAATTTATTTTTTTTCAAAAAATTTTTCCAAGATTGAAATTTATCTTTAAAAAAAAATAATTTTTTAGGTAATTTTTTTTTTGTCAAAAGTCCCTGTAAAAATACAGATCTAGCTATCAATTTAATTTTTTTTTTTTTTAAATCTAATAAAAAATTATTTTGCAAAAATTCTTGGTTAAAAACGTTAATTGGAAATTGTATTACATCCGGTGTGAAAATCTTTAAAATATTTTTTGTTTCTTTTACTGTGTATACTGAAATTCCAATATTTCTTATTATTTTATTTTTTTTTAAAATTTGCAGATAATTATAAATCTTGTTCCATAATTTATTATTAAGAGGCAATAAGGGATCATGAATAAATAGTGTATCAATTTTTTTAACTCCATTATCTTTTAATATTTGATAAACATAATGAAATATCGTTTTTTTTAAATTTTTTGAAGCATAATCAAAGTCACTTAGTTTGGTGAACAATTTTATAGATGATAAATTATTTATTTTTAAAACATATTGACTACTATTTGCGTATGTAGGAGAGGTATCAATTTTATTAATTTGAAATTTTTTTAAATTTTGAACTACAGATATAAAATTATTTTTTTTTGACAATCCATATTTAGGATCAGCTTGAGCAAAGCCCGCTATGATTCTTTCTACATCTGTTTTCATAAGTTTTAGAGATATTTAAATATCTTTCCTATATTCCTAATTTTTTTATCATAGAACCTATAAGTATTTCCATAGCCATATTGAGCAAAAATAAAATTAATTTTTGATTTTTTTGATGCTTTGTAATCAACAAGCATATCACCAATATAAAAAACTTTACTTTTATCAAATTTTAACTTTTTAATAACATAATTAAGCTGATCAGGATAAGGTTTACCTCTTAAATTAGGTTTTGGACTACAAACCAAATCAAAATTTAAATTAAATTTTTTTAGTATTTTTTTCGTACGTGGAAAATCTTTTGAGGTAACTATTGCCAATTTATTTTTTTTGTTTTTTAATTTAGTGAGAACTCTAAAGACGTTTTTATATAATTTTATTTTATGAAAATTTTTTATTGACTCTTTTTGATAAGTTTTTGTAATTAAATTTTTATTTTTTTTTATTTTTAGTTTTTCTAAAATTTTATCAAAAGGTATTCCTATATATTTAAAATAAGAATTAAAATTTTTTTTTATATCATGTTTTTTTTTTGTTTCATTCCAAGCAAACTTCATATTTAGCTTTGAATTTATCAGCACTCCATCTAAATCAAAAATTAAAAGATATTTTTTTTTTTTCACTAATATAGTTTTCTTATTTTATCTTTTGGCATCATGTTTATTGCTCTAAAAAGATCTGCATTAATATCTACCGCAAAGTCAGAACCTCTAATAACAAATGTTCCAATTTTCATACCTAATTCTAGTGCTCTCATTAATTCAATTCCCTCAATTTTTTCTAATTCACCCATTTTAGACTCATAAAATTTTTTAAGAGCATCTGGTTTAAAGGAGATGACTGATAAATTTTTATAATACGTAATTTTTTTATTTTTATAATTATAGGGTGTCTTTTCTCTGCTAAAGTAAATAATTCTATTTCCTGAAAAAATATTTTTAACCAGACTTACGTTATCTGGCTCTTCTATTATTGGCATGCTCGGCAAAACTATATCAAAATGTTTATTTTTTTTATGAAATTCAATAGTTTTGTCTATTGAATTTGGATCTATAAGTGGCTGATCTCCTTGTATATCAATTATAAATTCAGCATTTTTTATCTTTTTGGCTACCTCATAAATTCTCTCAGTTCCATTTTTATGTTTTTTTGAAGTAATTACTGCTTTTCCTCCATGCCTATGCACTTCATCGATTATTCTTTTGTCATCTGTGCAAACAATCACGTCATCCAATTTTTTTGATAATTTTGATCTTTTATATGAATGCACAATTATCGATAATCCATCAATTTTTAACAAAGGTTTCTGCTTTAGTCTTTTTGAATTCAATCTTGATGGTATAAGGCCGATTATCATTTGTAGTATGAGTTAATTAAAGTTTAAATTTAAATAACATATATATGTTATATTTAAAAAGAAAAAGTTTATAATTGATTTATAATAAATATCCTGTAATTATTAACAACAGTTACTTATAATAATGCTTAACTCAAACTTACAATATAATAAAAAGAAATATCAAAAAGATGGATTTGTTCTTCTAAAAAATTTTATCAGTAAAAAAGATTGTAGAGATGCTCTGCAATGGCTTAAAAATAAAAACAAAAAAAAATTAGTTAAAACTTGGACAGAAACAGAACCAGGAGTTGACGCTGCGGTTTATTTTGTTGTTCATAAAGAAAAAAATTTAATATCAAATTTAGTTAACAATAAAAAGATAATGAAATTTGCGTCTTATTTAGCAGATGAAAAAGTATACATATATTCTAGTAAAGTAAATTTTAAAGCTGCTTGGTGTGGTGCTGTTGAATATTTTCACCAAGATTTAGTTTATTGGAAACATAGAGGCTATCCAAGGAACGATATGTTCAGTATTATGATTTTTTTAGAGTCGCACAATGATCAAAATGCTCCTTTAAATCTTATACCCAAGACTCATAAGTTAGGATTTATTAAACATGAACCTTTTATTAATATTAACGGTTTATCGAAATCAATGGTTCCACCAAAAAAATTAAGTGAACTTGAAAAAAAATATGGTGTTCAAAGGATAAATGCAGAACCAGGAGACGTATTATTTTTTCATATGGGCTGTGTTCACGGATCAAGCCATAATATATCGCCCAAAAGTAGAACTATATTATTATCTCAAATAAATACTTATAGCAATAAACCAAAAAATGTTGAGATAAATTCGAGAAATTTTAATTTGATAAGGGCTAAAAGAGAAGTTCAGGAAGCAAAGAGAAAATTAAAATGGTTTGAAAATAAATATAAAAAACAATTTAATTCAAAAAAATTAACTTTCCATGCTCCAATATCACCAGAAGAAACTAGATAGTTTACTTTTAAATTATGTGTGGGATTTTTTTAGTTATACCAAAAAATAATAAACCGATAAATATTAATAAATGTAAAAAAAGTTTACTCAAACTAAAACAAAGAGGTCCTGACTACTCATTTTATAAAATAATTAATAATATTTTTTTTGGTCAAACTATTTTATCATTAACTGGAAATAATAAGCCGAAAATTCAAAATCATTATTCTAAATCAAAAAATTCTTTAATTCTATTCAATGGAGAAATATATAATTACAAACTCCTTGCTAAAAAATATAATTTTGAAATGAATGAAAAAATAACAGACACAGAAATTTTGATTAATTTATTTGAAAAAAAAAAATCAAATTTTTTGAATGAATTAGATGGCATGTATGCTTTTGTTGCATACGATCAAATTAAAAAAAAAATTTTTATCGCCAGAGATCCGCAAGGTGAAAAATCACTTTTTCTTTTTCAAAATGATAATTATATAATTTTATCATCTGAAGTTAATCCAATAATTGAGTTCCTAAATAATCTTTCATTGGAAGATGAAATTTTAAAAACTTATTTTTATACTAGACATTTTATGCAATTTGAGAAAACCATTTATAAAAATTTAAGTAATATTGAACAAGGTCAATTAATTGAAATTAATACACTTAACTATAAAACTAAGAAAATTGAGGAATTCAGCTTACAAGAATTAATTAAAGAACAAGATTACAACTTCTACAATAGACAGAAAGAAAATGATTTAGTTAATGAATTAGATTTTTTAATAAAAAAAAACCTTAAAGAGATGATTCCATCAAAAAGGAATTTTGCTACAATTGTAAGTGGAGGTGTAGATTCAACTCTAGTATCTTTATATTTAAATAAAATTAGTGATCCTAAATATTTAATTTCTTTAAATCATATTGGGAAAGATAAAATTTCAGACAATATAAAAATTTTTCAAAAATATTTTAATAAAAAAATTTATGATATACCTGTAAATGAATCTTTTTATAAAAAAAATTATCTTAAAGCGTTAAATATATGTCAATCTCCAATAAATTCCCACGATTTTGTGGGTAAATTAATCATCGCAGAAAAAGTCAAAAAAAAAAAATGTAAAGTAGTTTTTGGTGGAGATGGAGCTGATGAAATTTTTGGTGGTTATCCAACATATAATCAAAAATTAAAAAACTTAAGTTCAAATAATTCAGATTATTCTAGAATTATAAAAGATAAAATAGTTATAAATAATAAAGGATTTAAATATTTTAAAAGTAAAATTTTAACCAATTGGCAAAAATGTCTTGATAGTTATAACTTTATCAAATCAAAAGACGAGAGAATAAGACAATCTATGATATTAATGGACCTTGCCACTCAGCTATCTTCTGTTGGCCTCAGGGGTAGCGATTTAATGTCAATGAATTATTCAGTAGAACCTCGATCTATATTTTTAAGAAAAGATATATTAAAATTTGGTTTAAATTTACCGATAAAATTTAAAATAAACCCCAACACAAATCAAAATAAAATTATACTTAAAAAAGTATTTTTAAAATATTTTTCAAAAGAATTGTTATATCCAAAGCAAGGATTTGCGGGATTTCCAAATGAAATGAAAAAGTACCTACCGTCATTTGATAGATATTTAATTAAAAAAAAAAAAAAATTTTTAAATCAAAACTTAAAGTACAAAAAATTATCAAGAAGTATGGAATGGAAAATTTGTAATACAGAATTTTTTTTAAGGAGTAAAAATTAATTTAAGAATTTAAACTAGATTCTTTTAATATAAATAAACGTGCCTATGAATATACTAATTTTAGGGTCATCGGGATTACTGGGGTCTTCCATTTATCATTCATTAAGAAAAATATCCTATTTAAATGTAAATCATAATGGTCTTAAAAAGAGAAAATATGATTTAACCAAAATCACAGATCTCAAAAATTTATTAAAATCTAAGCAATTCCATCTAATTATTAATTGTGCAGCATATACAAACATTGATTATATTGAAAAGCATAAATTAGTTACGAATAAAATTAATATAGAAATGCTTAAAAATATTTTTTTAATCAAAAAAAAATATAATTTAAAATTTAATCTAATCCATTTTTCTACAGACCAAATGTATAATTTCAAAAATATTTATCATAACGAAAAATCAAAAATTAAAATTTTAAACCACTATACAGCACAGAAAATTAACTCTGAAAAAATTTGTTTAAAGAATAAATCATTAATATTTCGAACAAATTTTTTTGGTAAAAAAATTGGACAATCTGACAGTTTAACTGATTGGTTGTTTAAAAGTTTTACAAAAAAAAACGAAAAATTTTTTTTATTTGATGATATTTTCTTTAATCCTTTATATGTGAAAACTCTGGCAAATATTATTTGTAAAATAATTAATAATAAAAAATATTCAATTTCTGGTATTTTTAATCTTGGCTCAAAAAATGGTATTAGTAAAAAAGATTTTGCTCATATATTTGCAAAAAAATTGAATATCTATGATGAAAAAAAATTTATAATTACGACATCCAAAACTTTCTTTAAAGTTAAGCGAACAAGATTTATGATGATGAATGTTAGCAAATTTGAAAAATTCTTCTCAATTAAAACCAAACTTTTAAAAAATGAAATTTACAAATCTGCAAAAGAATACTTAAACTAATTTTTTTTTATAATACCAAAATATCTATATATAGTAGCAACAAATATAAAAGGTAGATATTTAAATTTCATCCTCATGATTAAGAACATAGAAAACTTTAGCAAATGCTTTAAAGGATGAGTCAAAGTATTAAATAAATTGGTAAGATTTTTATTATTTATTCGATAGTAATTTATATCTGATTTTCCATAAAGTAAAAATTTTTTTTTTACATCATTAAAATTGTTTTCGTTTATTTGATCACAATAATTTTCTAAAACTCCTATTTTAAAATTATTTTGAATTAATTTTTCAGAAATATCAGTATCATCGCATCCAATGCTTTTTGAATCATATTGTATATTGTCAAAAACTTTCCTTTTAAAATAAGTTGGAGTTCCAATTACTTTCGTTGATTGTTTTTTGTTTCTTATATATGAAAACCACAAGTTAAAAGAGTAATCCCAATATGTTTGCGTCTTAAAAATTTTTAGACAAACTGTAGCAGCATCATATTTTGATGTAAAAAAACTTCTTAAAGAATCTTCTAGAAAAGTTTCGTCACAAATATCATCTGGTCCAGCAATAAAAATTATTTTTCCATTAGAATTATTTATTCCTAGTTGTCTTGAATATGACAACCCTTTGCCTGAATCTGATATTGTTTTTATTTTTTTTTCCTCTAGGTATTCCAAAGACCCATCAGTAGAATTTCCATCTACAACTATTAGCTCTTTAATTTTACTTTTTTTATAGACAGGTATTGATTTTTTCAAAAATTTTAGTGAGTTTTTATTGCAAATCACAACTGAGAGTTCAGATATATTCATATTTTATTTTTTTTTGAAACTTTTCAAAATATCGTAAATATTATATTTTGGTTTCCAGCCTAAGCTTTTAATTTTATTGATATCGGCAAATTTATTGTTTTGGGGATTGTTAATATTTCTAATTTTTTTTTTTTTTATAATTGAAAAAATCTTTAAAAGATTAATTTTTTTCCCTGATGCTATATTAAAAATTCCAGTTTTTTCTTTATTCATCAAAGTTCTAATTAGACTACAAATATCTCTTACGTCAATAAAATCTCTGTATGTACTTATTTCTTTTGCATTACCTTTAAAAACACTTGGAACAAAAAAACTTTTATGTTGATTTTTATGTGTGAAACTAAAAATTCTTCCTATACAAAATTTTACTTTTGAATTTTTTAATATCTTCTTAATAGAAATTTCAGATAATGCTTTGAGTTTTCCATAACTATTAATTGGTTTTATTTTATTAGTTTCTTTAATTTTTTTATCTGAAAATCCATAAACATGAGAAGATGATGAAAAAAAAAACCAAACATTAACTTTTTTTTTTTTAATTTCCTTCACAATATTAATTGTAGAATCATAATTTACTTTTTTTGCATAATTAAAGTTATTCTTAACTTTATAAGTTGGTACTATTGCACCAAAATGTAAGAAAAAATCAAATGAATTTTGTTTAATAAAATTGTGAATATCTTTTTTTTTTGAAAGATCGCCTTTAAACTTTAAATACTTTATATCGGGATTATTTTTAATAAAGCTTGAACCAAGCACTCCTCTATGTCCTGTGATGGCACAAGTTTTCATTTAATCTTATTTATGCTTAGAAGTTTTTGTTCAAGATAATTTAATTCTTTACTTGATATATTTTTTGTGTGGATTCCAATAAAAAAACCTCTCTTTTCAATTTCTTCTGCTCCAGTTAAATTGTATTTTTTTTTATTAAGCTTATATAGATTGACTGATGGCTGATTTAAAAAATTTCCACTAATAATTGGTCTATTTTCTATTTTGTTTCTCTCTAAAAATTTTAAAAACTTATTCTTAATACCTGTATATTTTTTATTTACAAGTATAGGCAAACCAAACCAACTTGGGTTGAGATGCTTAGCTGGATTTAAAAAAGTAAATTGATCATCCCAATTTACAGAATTTTTGAGTTTTTTTATTATTTTCTCTCTATTCAAATTTCTTGTATTAATAAAAAAATTAAGTCTCTTTAATTGGTTATTTCCAATTGATGCTGTAATATCGAGTGGTCTTAAATTAAAACCTGAATTCAGAAAAAGAAAACGTTCGTCAATATGTTTATATTTTTTTTTAAATTTTGATTCTAATTTAAGTCCTCTTGACCAACCATGAGCTCTTAAAGAAAGCAAAATTTGATAATCTGAGAAATTGTTACAAACAACCATTCCACCCTCTCCTGAAGTAATTTGATGAGAGTAATAAAAAGAATAGCTTCCAAAATCTCCAAAAGTTCCTAAATATTTATTCTTATATCTTGATCCTAAGGATTCACATGTATCCTCGATCAATATTATTTTTTTTTGTTTACAAATTTTTTTAATCTTATCTATTTCACCCGAGTTACCTAGAACATGAACAAGTAATATTACTTTTGTGTTTTTATTAATTGATGAGAATAATTCTTCTGTATTTACATTAAAAGTGTTTACATCTACATCAACAAACACGGGTTTTAAACCAGCTTGAACCAGCGGCCATAATGACGTTGACCAACAAAGCCCTTGTATTATTGCTTCATCACCTGGTTTAAATTTATTCTTTCTTAATGGGTTACAAGAGGCAAATACGGATAATAAATTTGCTGATGATCCGGAATTTACCATACACGCATATTTAGCACCTACATATTTTGCAAATTTTTTTTCAAAATTAAATGTCTCTTTGGACATCGTAATTTTTTTTGATTTTAGAACCTTTGTTGCTACTTTAATATCTTCTTTTGAAAAAGCATCATCTAATAATTTATAATGAACGAATGTTTTCAGGTTTTTTTTGATCATATTAGTTTCACTAAGTATTTAAAAATAAACTTTTAACAAGGTAAAAGACTTATCAAAAATAGTGAATTTATTAAGCTAATTAAATGATTTAATTAAATAAAATTTTTTTCAGTGCATAAATTAAGCCAATTGAGCTATTAGTACTGGTCAGCTACATGCGTTACCGCACTTCCACACCCAGCCTATCAACGTGGTGGTCTACCACGGCTCTATAGGAAGAACTAGTTTTGAGGTGAGTTTCCCGCTTAGATGCTTTCAGCAGTTATCTCTTCCGTACTTAGCTACCCGGCACTGCAGCTGGCGCTACAACCGGTCCACCAGTGGTACGTCCATCCCGGTCCTCTCGTACTAGGGACAGCTCCTCTCAATTCTTCTACACGCATAGCAGATAGGGACCGAACTGTCTCACGACGTTCTGAACCCAGCTCACGTACCACTTTAATTGGCGAACAGCCAAACCCTTGGGACCTGCTCCAGCCCCAGGATGTGATGAGCCGACATCGAGGTGCCAAACACTGCCGTCGATATGAGCTCTTGGGCAGTATCAGCCTGTTATCCCCGGCGTACCTTTTATCCGTTGAGCGATGGCCCTTCCACTCAGAACCACCGGATCACTATGACCGTCTTTCGACTCTGCTCGACTTGTCAGTCTCACAGTCAGGCAAGCTTATGCCATTGCACTCTACGAACGATTTCTGACCGTTCTGAGCTTACCTTCGCACGCCTCCGTTACTATTTGGGAGGCGACCGCCCCAGTCAAACTACCCACCATACAATGTCTTGATGCCGGATAACGGCAATCAGTTAGATGCCAAGAAAAACAAAAGAGGTATTTCACTGTTGACTCCACGATAACTGACGCCATCGCTTCAATGTCTCCCTCCTATGCTAAATATGTTTTTCCTAACACCAATGTAAAGTTGCAGTAAAGGTGCACGGGGTCTTTCCGTCTAACTACGCGAACTCCGCATCTTCACGGAGAATTCAATTTCACTGAGTTGATGTTGGAGACAGCGGAGAAATCGTTACGCCATTCATGCAGGTCGGAACTTACCCGACAAGGAATTTCGCTACCTTAGGACCGTTATAGTTACGGCCGCCGTTTACTGGGGCTTCAGAAATGAGCTTGCACCCATCGCATTAACCTTCCAGCACCGGGCAGGCGTCAGACCCTATACATCCACTTACGTGTTAGCAGAGCCCTGTGTTTTTGATAAACAGTCGCTTCTCCCTGGCTTGTGCCACCTTCTATTGGTTGCCCAACAAAAGGTCTTCTTTATCCCGAAGTTACAGAAGCATTTTGCCGAGTTCCTTCAACATCATTCTCTCAAGCGCCTAAATATACTCTATTAATCCACCTGTGTCGGTTTAGGGTACGGTCTAATGATGGAGCTATTTCCTGAGACTTTTTCGCAGCAAGCTCAATCCATTAAGAACTCACAACTTACAAAATCTGTCACTACCATCTGGTTAAGGAATATTAACCTTATTTCCATCGACTACGGCTTTCGCCCTCGCCTTAGGGGCCGACTAACTCTGCGCGGATTAACCTTGCGCAGAAACCCTTGGATTTTCGGCGAATAAGTTTTTCACTTATTTTATCGTTACTCATGTCAGCATTCGCACTTCTGATACCTCCAGGATCCCTCACGGGTATCCCTTTACAGGCTTACAGAACGTTCCGCTACCGCTTATAAAGTTCGAAAACTTTATAAACCCACAGATTCGGTATGTGATTTTAGCCCCGTTACATCTTCGGCGCAGAAACTCTATTAGACCGGTGAGCTGTTACGCTATCTTTAAAGGATGGCTGCTTCTAAGCCAACCTCCCGGCTGTTAAGGAATTTCCACATCCTTTCACACTTAATCACAATTTTGGGACCTTATCTGGTGGTCTGGGCTCTTTCCCTCTCGACCATGGACCTTAGCACCCACAGTCTGTCTGTTGAAGAACTACGTTTAGCATTCGGAGTTTTATTAGGTTTGGTAAGAATCTCTTCCCCCTAGCCCATTTAGTGCTCTACCTCTAAACGCATATTTATTCAACGCACTACCTAAATAGTTTTCGCGGAAAACCAGCTATCTACGAATTTGGTTGGCCTTTCACCCCTTACCACAAGTCATCCAAAGACTTTTCAACGTCAACTGGTTCGGTCCTCCAGCAAGTGTTACCTTGCATTCAACCTGCTCATGGTAAGCTCATTCGTTTTCGGGTCTAATTCATAAAACTAATCGCCCTATTAAGACTTGCTTTCGCTACGCCTACACCTAGATGGCTTAAGCTTGCTTTATAAATTAAGTCACTGACCCATTATACAAAAGGTACGCCGTCACTCTAAAAAGAGCTTCGACTGATTGTAGGCATGCAGTTTCAGGTTCTATTTCACTCCCCTAATAGGGGTTCTTTTCACCTTTCCCTCACGGTACTAGTTCACTATCGGTCACTGAAGAGTATTTAGGCTTAGAGGGTGGTCCCCCTACATTCGAGCAGGATTTCACGTGTCCCGCTTTACTCAAGAAATTTGTTAAACATTACTCATACGGGACTATCACCCTCTTTGGTTAGCTTTTCCAAACTATTCAAATTTTTTTAACAAATCTACTGGCCTGTTCCGTTTTCGCTCGCCACTACTAACGGAATCTCAATTGATTTCTTTTCCTCCGGTTACTTAGATGTTTCAGTTCTCCGGGTTATCTCTTTAAACCTATGTATTCAGTTTAAAGTAACACATAAAGTGTTGGGTTTCCCCATTCGGAAATTTACGGATCAAAACTTGCATACAGCTCCCCGCAACTTATCGCAGTATACCACGTCCTTCATCGGCTTTCAGTGCCAAGGCATCCGCCACACGCCCTTAAACGCTTAATTTATGCACAGAAAAAAATTCTGTGTAGAATTAAATTTTTCTCAATATTCATCTATTCGAATATTGTTTGATTGTTCTTATCTTCGAACAATCGGATATAGATATTGATAATATTAAAAATTTTTTTACAAAATAAAATAACTGAGTGTTTCTTGGTGGAGGATAGCGGGATCGAACCGCTGACCTCCTGAATGCAAATCAGGCGCTCTCCCAGCTGAGCTAATCCCCCAGTAAAAATGGTGGGCCGAGAAAGACTCGAACTTTCGACCCCACCCTTATCAAGGGTGTGCTCTAACCAACTGAGCTACCGGCCCTTTTCGCAGAAGAGTGAAACACTAATTTCAAGAAGAGAAATGAGGACGGTCAACATTATCCTGTTATATTTTTTAGATTAAGAAAAATTTCTTAATCATCCTTAGAAAGGAGGTAATCCAGCCGCAGGTTCCCCTACGGCTACCTTGTTACGACTTCACCCCAGTCGCTGACTATACCGTGGTCAAGGGTTTAAAACCTTGCCTTAAGGTAGAACCAACTCCCATGGTGTGACGGGCGGTGTGTACAAGACCCGGGAACGTATTCACCGCGGCGCGCTGATCCGCGATTACTAGTAATTCCAGCTTCATGTACTCGAGTTGCAGAGTACAATCCGAACTGAGGCATCTTTTTAGGATTTGCTTGACGTCGCCATCTTGCTTCCTATTGTAAATGCCATTGTAGCACGTGTGTAGCCCAACACGTAAGGGCCATGAGGACTTGACGTCATCCCCACCTTCCTCCAGCTTATCACTGGCAGTTCTTTCAGAGTGCCCAACTAAATGATGGCAACTAAAAGTGAGGGTTGCGCTCGTTGCGGGACTTAACCCAACATCTCACGACACGAGCTGACGACAGCCATGCAGCACCTGTGTTTCGTCCGGCCGAACCGAAAACTTTAATCTCTTAAAGTCGCGACGAACATGTCAAGTGTTGGTAAGGTTCTGCGCGTATCTTCGAATTAAACCACATGCTCCACTACTTGTGCGGGTCCCCGTCAATTCATTTGAGTTTTAACCTTGCGGTCGTACTCCCCAGGCGGTGTGTTTAATGCTTTCGCTGCGACACTGAAAATAAATTTCCAACGTCTAACACACATCGTTTACGGCATGGACTACGAGGGTATCTAATCCTCTTCGCTACCCATGCTTTCGTTCCTCAGCGTCAGTTATGATCCAGAAAGCTGCCTTCGCAATCGGTATTCTTTCTAATATCTACGAATTTCACCTCTACACTAGAAATTCTGCTTTCCTCTATCATACTCTAGCTAAAAAGTTTTGATGGCAGTTCCAGAGTTAAGCTCTGGGATTTCACCACCAACTTTTTTAACCACCTACGAACTCTTTAAGCCCAGTAATTCCGAACTACGCTAGGTCCCTTCGTATTACCGCGGCTGCTGGCACGAAGTTAGCCGGACCTTCTTATTCGGGTACAGTCATTTTCTTCCCCGACGAAAGAGCTTTACAACCCAAGGGCCTTCTTCACTCACGCGGCATCGCTGCATCAGAGTTTCCTCCATTGTGCAATATTCCCTACTGCTGCCTCCCGTAGGAGTTTGGGCCGTGTCTCAGTCCCAATGTGGCTGATCATCCTCTCAGATCAGCTATTGATCAAAGTCTTGGTAGGCCATTACCCCACCAACAAACTAATCAAATGCAGGCTCATCCTTCGGCGCATAAAGCTTTCTCCGTAAAGACTTATGAGGTATTAGCACAAGTTTCCTCGTGTTATTCCTCACCAAAGGGAAGATACCTACATGTTACTCACCCGTCTGCCACTAAGTATTGCTACTTCGTTCGACTTGCATGTATAAGGCGTGCCGCCAGCGTACGTTCTGAGCCATGATCAAACTCTCAAGTTTAAAAACGGCGCACACTAGCTTCTACATAAATACTAAGAATAATATTTATGTAATGTTGAAGTGTGTACGACAAATTTTGGTAACCTTAACCGTCCACACTTCTCTTCTTAAAATATAAACTAATCAAATAGCTAATTGAGACAAAATCCCAATAAATCACATTTTTTAAATGTTGAGTGGAACGCTTATAAATAATAATATTAATAAATCAAGATATTAGATTAATTAAAAATGGTCAAAAATGCCTTATAAATCAATGGTTTTTTAGAGATAAAATGAAGATTCTAAGAAAAAATTTTTTTAAAGAGTACTCAATATTGTTTTGGATAGTCTTTATAACTGTAATCAGTGTAATTAGTTTTTCGATATATTCCAGTGAGCAGATCGAAAAAAAACAAAAATTCCAATCAACTTTGAACAACATTTATTTGAAAAAATCAGTAAAAGAGTTAACTACAAATTTAAAACCACGATACATTTCTGTAAATTATGTTTCAAAAGCAGGAGACACTCATGAAAGTGTAATAAATAGATTAAAAATAAATAAAGAAGAAAAAAAAAAATTATTAAAATTAATACTTGAAGAAAAGTCTCTTAAAATATTAAAAATCAACCAAAAATATACTTTTAAGTATGATAATTTATCTAAAGAAAAAATTATAGAATTTAGAATAGAAACAGATAAAAAAAATGAAGTTTTATTTAAAAAATTAATAAGTCAAAATAAATTTATATCAAAAAAAATTAAAAAAAACTTTGTAAAAAATTTAACTTATAAAGAAAATTTAATTTCAAATAGTCTTTATAACAGCGCAGTTAACTCTGGTATAAAACCAAACATAATAATCGAGTTCGCTAGACTTTATGGCTTTCAAGTAGACTTTCAAAGAGACATTTGGAAAAATGATAGTTTTCAAATTATCTATGAAGAATTTTTAAATGAAGAAAATAAAATTGTTGATACAGGTGATATTATTTTTGCAAACTTAAATTTACAAAATACCGATTTACAACTTTATAAATTTGAATACGAGAAAGATAAATTTGATTATTTTGATGAAAATGGAAAGAGTATGAAAAAAACATTAATGAAAACTCCAATTAATGGAGCTCGTCTATCTTCATCATATGGGAAAAGGAAACATCCAATTTTAGGTTATACTAAAATGCACACTGGAACTGATTTTGCAGCACCAAAAGGAACTCCAATAATGGCCTCAGGAGATGGTAAAGTTATTAAAGCTGGGTGGTGTGGAGGAGGAGGAAATTGTGTTAAGATCAAACATAATAGAACCTATCAAACTGTTTATGCTCATATGTCAAAATTTGGGAGAGGAATAAAGAAAGGAGTAAAAGTTAAACAAGGACAAATTATAGGTTATGTTGGATCCACAGGAATGTCTACAGGGCCTCACCTACATTATGAAGTTATAGAAAATGGAAGAAAAATCAATTCACAAAAACTCAAACTTCCGTCCGGAAAAATATTAAAAGGTAATGAGAGAAAAAATTTTGAAGTTTCTAAAATTAAAATTGATGTTTTAAAATCAGATCTTATTTCTAAATCAAATTAGTCTTTCTTCTTTATGTCTTCTTGAATATCTGAGATATTTTTATTTTGAGAATCAATCAAATCAGCTTCTTTTTTAAAATCCTGTTCAATTACATTATCGCCGATATTTTTAATTTTGTTAATTTCTTGTAAGGATAGTATTCTTGAAAAGTGGTCCGCATGTTGAAGATAATTTTCTGAAAGAATTTTATCTCCTGATGATAACGCTTCTCGAGCTAGGTTATTGTATTTATCAACTAGCTTTGCGGCATTTTGATTATTTCTACCCGGATTTCTATGTCTAAATTCGGAATTTGAATTATATTCCCCTTGATTTTTTAGACCGTTAACAGGTCTCTTTCTAAAATTTCTTTCGTTGTTAGATTTAAATCTATTTTTTCTGTTATTACGATAGTTATTCATTAAAATATTTTTGTAGATACTATTACTCTTGGTATTGAACGAATATCTTTACAAATTTTGTTTACATAAAAACCATTCATCATTAAAAAATATTTTGAGTATTCAACTTGTTTATTACCAATTTCAAAAATCAATTTTCCATTTATTTTAAGCAGTTTTTTGCTTTTTATTATAATTTTTTTTATTTCTCTTAATCCGTCTACCCCAGCTTCTAAAGCAATATGAGGTTCAAAAAACTTAATATCATTATCTAATCTCTTTATACCAAATTTTTTAATGTAAGGAGGATTAGAAACAATTACGTCATATTTATTATCTATAAATTTGTCAACATTGATATTAATAAAACTAATTTTATTTCTTATGTGATGCATTTTTGCATTAATTTCAGCAATTTTAATAGCTTTTTTTGATATATCTATTGCTTTTGCATAACATTTGGGTCGCTCTTTAACTAATGAAATAATCAAACAACCTGATCCAGTGCCAATATCCAGCAGTCTTTTTGATTTACTAAAATCAACTAACTTTATAAATTCTTCAATTATTAACTCAGTTTCAGGTCTTGGTATTAGCACATATTCATTTACATAAAATTTGTATTTCCAAAAGTTTTTTTCATTTAATATATATGCAATAGGCTCATTATTCATTCTCCTTTTTAAGAGTACTGAAAATCTTTTAAATTCTTCTTTGTAGATTTTTTTATTGAGATTAATTAATATTCTTTCTCTAGATAAATTTAAAACTTTAGCTAACATCAATTCACTGTCTAAATTAGAGTAGTTTTGATTATTTGTTTTAAGCAGGTTATTACTATAATTAATTGCTTGCAGATAATTCATTAATTTATTTTATTTAACTCTTCTTGCTGAGCTTGCAGACTTAAATTTTCAATCATTTCATCAAAAATTTCTCCCTCCATAAATTCTTCTAACTTATGCATTGTAAGATTTATTCTATGATCTGTAACTCTTCCCTGTGGAAAATTATATGTTCTAATTCTCTCTGATCTATCCCCAGTTCCAATTTTGCTTTTCCTATCCATAGATCTTTCTTTATCGATTTTTTGTCTTTCGTAATCATATATTCTAGATTTTAATATTTTTAATCCTTTTTCTTTATTTCTTATTTGAGACTTCTCATCTTGTTGGCTAACCACAATCCCAGTGGGCACATGAGTAATTCTAACAGCAGAATCGGTAGTGTTAACGCTTTGGCCTCCGGGCCCACTACTTCTAAAAACATCTATTCTTAAGTCTTTTTCATCTAATTTTATATCTAAATCCTCAGCTTCTGGCAAAACAGCTACTGTAGCAGCCGATGTATGGACTCTTCCTTGTGTCTCTGTATCTGGGACTCTTTGAACTCTATGTACTCCACTTTCGTATTTTAAAGCAGAATAAATATTTCTTCCTTTTATCAAAGATATTACTTCTTTTAATCCACCAGCATCACTTTTGGAAATAGATATTATTTCAATATTCCATTTTTTTTTTTGGCAAACTTTTTCATACATTTTATACAAATCCGAGGCAAATAAACTTGCTTCCAAGCCTCCTGTTCCAGCTCTTATTTCAATTATTGCATTTTTGCTGTCTGCTATATCCTTTGGTAGTAGGAACAATTTAATTTTTTTTTCATTGATTTGATAGTTCTCTTCTAAATTTTCAAGCTCACTACTTGCAAATTCTTTCATTTCTTTGTCTGAACTTTTATCGTTAATAATATTAATTAAGTCCTCAGTTTCTTTTTTGTAGCTTAAATATTCTTTTGCATGTTTTATAATATCGTTTAAATCTGAATATTCTTTTGACATTTCAGCATATTTTTTTTTATCAATTTCGCCTGAAGAGAGTTCCTTCTCAAGTTTAAGATGTTTATCAATTAAATTTTGGACTTTTTCAATTGGGAGCATTTATTCGATTGTTACAAATTCGAAGCTTTTTCTTCTACTAAAGCTACGATTTTATTTATCATGTCTTTTGTTGCTACTTTTTCTGTTTCTAAACCATTTAAATACAGCATATGATTGTCCTTTCCTCCACCTGTAATTCCAATTTCTGTTTGTTTTGCTTCTCCTGGTCCATTAACAACACAACCTATGATAGATAATGTTATTGGTTTTTTAATATGAGATAATTTTTTTTCCAACTCTTTGACGGTTTCAATTACTTGGAATGCTTGCCTGGCGCAAGATGGGCATGAAATAATTCTTACACCTCTATTTCTCAAATTTAGAGACTTTAAAATTTCATTACCAACTTTAATTTCTTCAACAGGATCGTCAGAAAGTGATACTCTTATAGTATCTCCAATTCCATCTAATAATAAACTTCCAAATCCTATAGATGTTTTTATGCTTCCAGGTAAATAACTTCCTGCCTCCGTAATTCCTAGGTGAAGTGGATAATGTGTTTTTTCTGATAGTAATTTATAAGCAGCTATAGACAAAAACACATCTGAAGATTTAACACTTATTTTAAAATTTGAAAAATCCATATCCTCAATTATTCTAATATTTCTCAAAGCACTATCTACTAAAGCCTCAGGACAAGGTTCCTTATACTTTTCAAGAATATCTTTTTCAAGTGAGCCAGCATTTACACCAATTCTAATAGAACAGTTGTTATTTTTTGCAGCGGAAACAACTTCTGCAACTCTTTTTGTATCTCCAATATTTCCTGGATTAATGCGAAGACAATCTGCTCCATTCTCTGCAGCTTCAATTGCTCTCTTATAATGAAAATGAATATCAGCAACTATCGGTACATCTACGTTTTTAATTATAGTTTTTAACGACTCTGTTGATTTGCTATCAGGACATGAGACTCTGACAATATCTGCGCCTGCTTCGGTAACTTTATTTATCTGTTCGATCGTAGACTTATGATCAGTAGTTAGTGTATTTGTCATTGTTTGAACTGTAATTGGGTTATTTCCACCAACTTTAATTTTACCAACATTTATTTCTTTAGTCTTCTTCCTATCAATTTTTCTAAATGGTCTAATTTCAGATATCATTTGTCTAATTTAAATTCTTTATGTAAACATTTTATAGCTTTTGAAGCATTTGTACTTTTAATTAAAACTGATATTTTAATTTCTGAAGTAGAGATAACCTGTATATTTATATTTTTTCTTGCAAGTGCTTGAAACATTCTAAATGTCACGCCTGGAGTAGTAATCATTCCAACACCTATTATAGATACTTTTGATACATTTTTATCAAATATTAATTTTTTAAAAACAATATTTTTATTTTTATTTATAATTTTTTTTGTTTTATTCAAATCATTAGACTTAATCGTAAATGTTAGATCTGTTTGCTTACCATCAGCAGATATATTTTGGACTACCATATCTACGTTTATCGAATTTTGTGAAAGTGGTTTAAATATCGAAGCTGCTATTCCTGGTCTATCTTTAACTCCTAGCAAAGTTACTTTTGCATCATTATCTGTAGAGGAAATTCCTGTGATAATTTTATTATTTATAATATTTTTTCTTTTAGTTATTAATGTGCCTGATTTGTTTAGAAATGATGATTTTACTTCAATATTTATCCTATTTAATCTTGCATCTTGTATCGAATCTGGCTGCATTACTTTTGATCCTAGTGAGGCCATTTCTAACATTTCCTCGTAAGATATATTTTTAATTTTTTTTGCAGAATTTAGTTTATTAGGATCGGTGGTATATACTCCTTCAACATCTGTATATATAACACATCTATCGGCTTTAAAAAACTTGGCTACCATAATTGCACTAGAGTCTGAACCTCCTCTGCCAATAGTTGTAATATTTAAATTTTTATCTATACCCTGAAATCCTGCAATAATAGGAATTCCTCCAGATTTTAAAAATTTTAAAATTTTAGACTTATTTATGTACTTAATTCTAGAATATTTATGTTTTCCCTCTGTTAAAATTGGTATTTGCCAAGCCATCCAAGATTTAGAATTCAGACCATTTGTAACTAGATGACCTGCTAATAACGAACACGAAATCTGCTCACCTGCTGAAACTAAAGTATCATATTCATTATCAGGAAAATTTTCACTGATTTGTTTTGACAAGTTTATCAACTTATTTGTAGTACCACTCATTGCAGACGACAAAACTATTACCCTATATTTTTTTGAGTAAGACTTAATTATTTTAGATACTTTCTTAATTCTTTGAATTGAACCGATTGAAGTACCTCCAAACTTTAATACAATAATTTTCATTGGTAGTTTTATTTACAAGCTCTATAATATTGATAAAATACATCTTATTTATAATGTCAATAAAGAATGAGAAATAATACTATAAACAAAGAAGAAGTAGAAAAATTTAGCAAAATTGCTGAAGAATGGTGGAATCCTAATGGAAAATTTAAACCACTTCACAAATTTAATCCAATTAGAATAGAGTACATAAAAAACAATATTATTAAAGATTTTAACATTTCATCAAATCACAAACCGTTAAAAGGAATAAGTATTCTTGATATTGGATGTGGAGGAGGTTTATTATCTGAGCCTTTAGCAAGACTTGGAGCAGAAGTTGTAGGTATCGATGCGTCCAAAAAAAATATTGATATTGCAAAACATCATCTAAAGAAAAGCAATTTAAATATTGAATATCATGATACGTCTCCAGAGAATTTTAATTATGAAAAAAAATTTGATGTAATTCTTAATATGGAAATCGTTGAACATGTAGAAGATATTCCTAAATTTATAAATCAAAGTACAAAATTTTTAAAAAATAATGGTTTAATGTTCATTGCGACCTTAAACCAAACATTAAAATCTTATATATTTGCAATAATAGGAGCTGAATATATTTTAAGATGGCTTCCAATCGGAACACATGATTGGAATAAATTTGTAAAACCTGAAAATCTAGAAAATATCTGCAATAAAAATTCACTTATATTAAAAAGTATTGATGGAGTTAAATTTAATCCACTTTTAAAAAAGTGGAAACTTTCAAATGACAAATCCGTAAATTATATAACAAAGTACAAAAAATGTTAATTTTCCTTATCTTCAATCCATGGGATAGTTGATGTTTCTATACCTTCTTCTTTTAGTTCCTTAACATCTTCAATTGATGCTTTACCAAAAATATTTTTTTTATTCTTTTTTTTGTTGTAATGAATAGATCTAGCCTCATAAACAAAATTTTCTCCAACATATTCAAAGTTTTCTTTTACAAATTTTTGATATTCTCTTAATTTATTTTTAACATTTTTATAATTCTTATAAGCTTTATCTTGTTTGAAGTTAGAATTAGCTAAATTTGGCTTCATCAAAGACTTTTCAATTTTTTGAGAATTACACTGCTGACAACTAAGAAGCTTTAGTTTTTTTAATTTATCAAATTCTTTTGAGCTAGCAAACCAGCTTTCAAACTCAAGACTGCAGTTTTTACAATTTAATAAATACTTAATCATTGGGATGACCTAATTATATTTTATAAGATTTCAATACCTAAGATCTGTAATCAGAATTAATTTCAATATATTCTTTAGATAAATCCATAGTATACGCTGTAAATTTTTTACTTCCAATAGATAGATCAATTGTTATCTCTATATTCTCATTTTTCATATAATCACTCAGGATATTTTCGTTATAATTTTTATCTAATTTTCCATTTTTAAGGATCATATTAGATCCCATTAATATAGATAATTTTTCTTGTTTAACAGTCGCACCACTTTTTCCGATTGCCATCGCAATTCTACCCCAATTAGGATCTTCTCCAAAGATTGCTGTTTTAACTAATGGTGAATTAGCTATTGAGAAACAAATATTTTTTGCATCTTTCTCGGTTTTGCTATTAATGCATTTAATGGTAACAAATTTTGTTGCTCCCTCTCCATCACTCGCAACTCTTTTTGCTAAGTTTAGCATGACTTGATGAACACTACTAATGAATTGCTTTAATTTTGGATCTTTAAAACTCTTTATCTCTTTGTTGTTTGCTTTGCCTGTTGAAAATATTGAGACCATGTCATTAGTACTAGTATCCCCATCGCACGTTATAGCATTAAAAGTAGTCTTAATATTTAGATTAAGTATCTGTTTCAAAATTGATGAAGAAATATTGGCATCGGTAAAAATAAATCCTAAAGTTGTTGCCATATTAGGGAAGATCATTCCTGATCCTTTTGCAACTCCATATATTTTTACATTGGAACCAGCTATCTTACATTCTGCCATTGATAATTTTGGTTTAGTGTCTGTTGTCATAATACCAAGAGCTGCTTTGATCCAAATTAGTTTATTTTGATTGTATTTTATTTTATCAACTAAGTTTTTAGTGCTACTTAAAATTTCATTTTCAGGAAATTTTTCCCCTATGGTACCTGTGCAAGCAAATAATATTTGGTTTGGTTTAATTTCTCTTGGTTTTTCCTCATCTTCTATTTGTTTTGATGTTAATAATTTTGACAAATTTAAGGAAATTTTTTTAAGGGAATTATAGCCATCATTTCCTGTTAGGGCATTTGCGTTTCTTGTATTGATTAAAATGCCGTAAATTTTTTTATCTTTTATTTTTTTATTCCATTTTATATTTTCAGATACTAAACTAGATTTTGTATATACATTTGCATAATTTGCACCATCCCTAAAATAAAATAAAACTAAGTCGTCTCTTTTTTTATTATAAAGACCACAGCTAATTGTCGAGATAGATAACCCATCAATATGTTCAAGATCTTGAAAATGTCCTATTTTAGAATCCTTGTGTTTCTTGTCAAAAAAGTTGTTTATACCAAAATCCATGCTATTTAATTTTTTAAATAAATAACTATATAATTTATAACTATTAAAACATCAAAAATATGCTTAATCCATTAAACATTATTAGTAAATTTATAAAAAGTGGCAATCAAAAAGAATTAGACAGAATTCAAAAAATTGTAAAAGAGATTAATCTCCAAGAAAGTAAGGTTGGTAAATTTGAGGATAATGAATTTCCTTTAAGAACAAATGAATTTATTTCTAGATTAAAAGAAGGAGAAAAATTAAACGATATAATACCTGAGGCATTTGCATTGGTAAGAGAAGCTTCAAAAAGAATTAACAATGAGAGACACTTTGATGTTCAGCTAATTGGAGGTATTGCGTTGCATGAAAATAAGATTGCAGAGATGAAAACAGGTGAAGGCAAAACACTTACTATTGTTCTTGCCGCATACCTTAATGCTTTAGAAAAAAAAGGTGTTCATATAGTTACTGTAAATGATTATCTGGCAAAAAGAGATAGTATAAATATGGGTAAAATTTACAATTTTTTGGGTTTGAGCTGTGGATATATTAACTCAAACCAGTCAGATGAGGAACGTAAAGAAAATTATAATAAAGATATAACTTATGCGACTAACAGTGAATTAGGCTTTGATTTTTTAAGAGACAACATGAAATATTCAAAAAATGAGATGGTCTTGAGGAAGCATAACTTTGCGATAGTTGATGAGATTGACTCTTGTTTAATAGATGAAGCAAGAACTCCTTTAGTTATTTCTGGAGCAGCAGAAGATAAAACTATGCAATATATTGCTGTAGATAGATTAATTAAAAATTTGAAAAAAACAGACTTTGACTTAGATGAAAAAGAAAAAAATATACTCTTAACAAATGAAGGGATTGATAATGTTGAAAAAATATTTTCAGATGCTGGTATTTTAAAAAATAACAATTTTTACGACCCAGAAAATTTACATTTAGTTCATCACGTAAACCAAGCATTAAGGGCAAATTATTTATTTGAGAATGGAAGAGATTATATAGTTAAAGATAACGAAATAATTATAATTGATGAGCAAACAGGTAGGCAATTGCCAGGTAGAAGATTTGGTGATGGACTTCATCAAAGTTTAGAAGCTAAAGAAAAAATAGAAGTTAAAGCTGAAAATCAAACACTAGCGTCAATAACCTATCAAAATTTTTTTAAGTTGTATGATAAATTGGCAGGTTGCACAGGGACAGCACAAACAGAGTCTGCAGAATTTTTTGAAATTTATAACTTGCCGGTTTTACAGATACCTACTAACAAAGATATGATAAGAAATGATCTTAATGACCAAATCTTTAGAACAAGTTTAGAAAAAGACAATGCAATCATTCAAAAAATAAAAGAATGTAATGAAATCGGACAACCACTATTGGTTTTTACATCTAGCATAAATAAATCTGAGCATTACTCTAATTTGTTAGAAAAAGAAAAAATAAAACATATTGTTTTAAATGCCAAAAATCATGAGAAAGAAGCAGAAATTATTGCAAACGCAGGCAAAATAAATTCTGTAATTATTACAACAAGTATATCAGGAAGAGGTGTTGATATTAAGTTGGGTGGACAAAATCAATCTGAAAAGGAGGATGTAAAAAAAAAAGGAGGTTTATTTGTAATCGGAACAGAAAGAATGGAAAGTAGGAGAGTAGATAATCAAGCAAGAGGACGATCTGGAAGACAGGGAGATGAAGGCAGTTCAATATTTTTTGTAAGTTTAGAGGATGATTTGATGAGATTATTTGGGTCAGAAACCATGAATTCAATGCTAGAAAAGCTTGGTCTTAAAGATGGTGAAAGTATTGATCATCCTTGGATAAATAAAGCAATTGAAAGAGCGCAACAAAAAGTTGAAGCAAGAAACTTTGATATAAGGAAAACGCTTATTAAATTTGATAATGTCCTTAATGACCAAAGACATGTAATTTTTGAACAACGAAAAAATGTTATTGATGGTGAAGAAAAGGAGAATTATACAGATTTTTTTCTTGAAGAGGTCTTAGAAAATTTAAAAAGACAAAAAATATTACATGAAAAATCTCCAAATTCTAAAGAATTTCCAAATGCTTTAAAGCAAACTTTAGGTAAATCAATAACTGATGATGAATTGGGTGAAATTTTAAATTCAGATCTAAAGACAATGGAAAAAAAAATTAAGGATAAATTTATAAGTAAAAGAAATGAAAGAAATAATTTATTAGGCGTTGAACAAGGAAAAGAAATAGAAAAAAGAATTTTGGTACAAATTTTAGATCAAAACTGGAAATCACATATTCAATACCTAGAGCAATTAAGACAAGTAATTGGTTTAAGATCTTATGGACAAAGAGATCCTTTAGTAGAATACAAAAAAGAAGCTTTTTTATTATTTGAAAATTTACTGGGAAAATTAAAAACTGATCTTGTAACAATGCTTTTAAATTTAAAAATAATACAAAAAGAAGAGGAAGATAATTCTCAAAACAGAGTGAAAAACCTGAAATCTATTGCAAAAAGTAAAATCGGAAGAAATGAAGCTTGCCCATGTGGCTCTGGGAAAAAATATAAATACTGCTGCGGTGCCTTATAAATTAAAAAATCACTGTTAATAAAATTAATAATAAAAGAATAGATGTAGTTGAAATAAATAATTTTTTTTTCAATTTAATATTTGAAATCAAATTTTGAAGGAGGTTATTTTTAATGGTAAGTTTATCTTGACTCGCCACATTAGTACTAAAACCTTTATTCCTTCCAATATCTAAAAACTTATTCTTTCTTTGATTTAATATTTCTTCTTCATTTAATGTAAGAAACTTACTTAGATTTCTATCGATAGCATTACGTACATTATCTAAAATAAGATCTTTGTCTCGATGAGCACCTCCCAAAGGTTCCGGTATTATTTCATCTATAATTTCTAGTTTTAATAGATCTTTAGCAGAAAGTTTCATTGCTTTCGCAGCTTCTAAAGTTTTTGTTGGATCTCGCCAAAGTATAGTTGCACATCCCTCTGGAGATATTACTGAATAAATTGCATTCTCTAACATCAATACTTTACTTGAAGAAGCTAATGCTATAGCACCGCCAGAGCCTCCTTCACCTATAATTATAGATAAAGTTGGAACAGTCAGTTGCATAGAACATTCAATAGACTTTGCAATTGCTTCAGCCTGCCCTCTTTCTTCAGCACCCACTCCAGGGTAAGCACCTGGCGTATCAACAAAGTTTATTATTGGTATTTTAAATTTATTAGCTAAATTCATTAACCTTATTGTTTTTCTGTAACCTTCTGGTCTCATCATCCCAAAGTTTCTCTCAATCCTTGAGTCTAAATTTTCGCCTTTTTCCTGTCCTATTACTAAAACTGACTTAGAATTAAACTTACCAAAACCACATATTACAGATTTATCCTCTCCATAAAATCTATCTCCTGAAAGTGAAATAAATTCATCAAATAAATTATCTATAAAAAATTTTGATTTAGGTCTATCCTCATGTCTTGCAACCAATGTCGTCTGCCATGCGTCAAGATTTGAATATACATCTTTAAGTTTTTTATCTATTTCATTTTGTAAATCAGTTATTTTACTTGTATCAACTTCTGAAAGACCGTCTTGATTATAAGGATCCTTTAATTTATCTAGTTCTATTTCTAAGTTTTTAATATCAGTCTCAAAATTTAAATAATTTTTCATTGCTTTATTATATATAATTTTTGGGCGATAAAATGATCAAATTATTAAAATTATATTTTTTTCAGAAGAAAAATAACATTTTTTCAAATAAATTAATGACATAATTTATTGATTGTCATATACAACGGTTTCTAAATTTATAAAAATTATGAGCAATTCATTTATTAAAATTAACACTTTATCTGTTTCTAAGGATTTAGCTGATTTTGTAAAAAATGAACTTCTTCCAGGATTAGACATTGACGAAAAAGATTTCTGGGATGGATTTGATAAAAGTATCAATGAACTTGCCCCAATTAATAAAAAGTTATTAGAAACTCGTGAAACTCTTCAATCTGAAATTGATTTATGGTTAAAAAAAAACAGAAATGGAGAATTTGATCATCAAGAGTATAAGAATTTTTTAAAAGAGATTGGATATTTAAAAGAAGAGGGAAATGATTTTAAAATAGATACCAAAAAGCTTGATAGTGAGATTTCAAGCATTGCGGGTCCTCAACTTGTTGTTCCTATAATGAACTCTAGGTATACATTGAATGCTGCTAATGCAAGATGGGTAAGTCTTTATGATAGTTTATATGGAACAGATTTAATTGAGTCAGAAGAAACTGGAAGTCAAAAGTATGACCCTCTAAGAGGACAAGAAGTAATAAAATTTGCTCGTAATTTTCTAAATGATCACTTCTCTATCAATGGAATTCATTGGAAAGATATAAATGGATTTAAAATCGAGGGAAGTAACTTAAAAATATTAAAAGATAATAAAGAGTTTGAGCTAGTAGATAAAAATAAATTTATTGGATACAGAGGAGAACCTAATAATCCAACAACAATTATTTTAGAAAATAATAATTTAAAAATTGAGATAATAATTAACCCAAAAGCATTTAGTGCTGTTCAAGATGCTGCGGGAATAAGTGACATAATTATAGAATCTGCAATTTCTACAATATGTGATAACGAAGATAGTGTTGCAGCAGTAGACTCAGAAGATAAAATTATATGTTACAGAAATTGGTTGGGTTTGATGAAAGGAACTCTAAAATCTGTCTTTGAAAAGGATGGAAAAACTTTAGAAAGAAAACTTAATCCAGATAGAAGCTATATTTCAAAAGATAATAAAAAAAAAAAATTACATGGTAGAAGCTTACTTTTAATTAGGAATGTTGGTCATCTAATGACCAATTCAGCAATTATTTTAGAAGATGGTTCTGAAGTCCCAGAAGGTATCATGGATGCATTCATTACAACTGCTGCAGCAATTCATGATTTAAAAAGAAAAGGTAACTCAAGAACTGGATCTATATATATTGTAAAACCGAAAATGCATGGACCTGAGGAGACTGCTTTTACTGATAAAATATTCACAAGAGTTGAAGAAGTATTAAAACTTGAAAAGAATACAATTAAATGCGGTATTATGGATGAAGAAAGAAGAACATCTGTAAACTTAAAAGAATGTATTAGAACATTAAAAAGCAGGGTTTTTTTCATTAATACAGGTTTTTTAGACAGAACCGGAGATGAAATGCATACATCAATGGAAGCAGGTCCAATGATAAAAAAAGGTGACATGAAAAAATCAAAGTGGATAGCTGCTTATGAAGATAACAATGTTGATGTTGGTTTAAAATGTGGATTTTCAGGTGTTGCACAAATAGGTAAAGGTATGTGGGCTATGCCAGATAAAATGAAAGATATGATAGATCAAAAAATATCACATCTTGAAGCCGGTGCGAATTGCGCATGGGTACCATCTCCCACTGCAGCTTCTTTACATGCAATGCATTACCATAAGTTAAATATTTTTGAAAAGCACAAAAAATTAAATGAAAATAAAATTAATTACACTGATAGTTTATTAATGATACCAATTGCAGATAGACCTAATTGGAGCAAAGAAGAAATAAATAATGAGTTATGTAACTCAGCTCAAACAATATTAGGATATGTTGTTAGATGGGTAGATCAAGGGATAGGGTGCTCTAAAGTTCCAGACATAAATAATGTTGGATTAATGGAGGATAGAGCAACACTAAGAATATCATCACAACATATAGCAAACTGGTTGCATCATGGTATTTGCTCAAATAGACAAGTTTTAGAAATTCTAAAAAAAATGGCTAAGATTGTAGACAAACAAAATCAAGGAGATTCAGAATATCAAAATATGTCACCAAATTTCGACAAGTCAATCTCTTTTAAGGCAGCATGTGAATTGATTTTCCATGGCAAGTCGCAACCATCGGGCTATACCGAACCTCTATTACATTTAAATAGGTTAATTAAAAAAAGTTAGTTACTAATTTATAAATCTTTTCTATTTTTAAAAGCAGATATGAGCGTTCCGTCATCTGATGTTTCGATTTCACCACCAACTGGCAAACCTTGAGCTAATTTTGATATTTTTATATTTATATTTTTTAAACTGTCCTGAATATAAAAAGCGGTAGTTTGTCCTTCAACGGTAGCACTAGTTGCTAAAATTACTTCATCAATATTATCATTTTTTATTCTTTCTATCAGAGAATTAATAAGCAAATTTTCTCTATTATTTCCGTTAGCGCTATCAGAGATCGTGCCTCCTAAAATATGATAGTAGCCTTGATAAATAGATGAACTTTCTATTGCCCATTGATCCGAAATGTTTTCAACAACACATATTTTGCTAAATTTTTTATTTTTGTCTTCGCAATTATTGCAGGGATTATTATTAGATTTTAACGTTCCACAAATTTTACAACGTTCAATATTTTTAAACACATCGCTCAGATTATTAGCCAAAGGTCTTAATATTTCTTTGCGATTATTAATCATTTTTAAAATTATTCTTTTTGCAGACTTTGGTCCAAGACCTGGTAATTTAGATATTAGTTTAATTAAATTATCTATTTCAGGAAGATTTTGCATTTAATTATAAAGGCCATTTAAATCCAGGCACACCTAATCCACCAGTCGCTTTAGATATTTCTTCGGAAGTTTTTGATTTTAATTTATTTTTAGCATCATTATGTGCTGCAGTGATTAAATCCTGAATTATCTCTTTATCTTCTTTCAGTACTTTATTGCTTAATATGATTTTAGTCATCTCTCCATCTCCGTTAAGCGTAATTTTAACCACATCTCCTCCAGAAACACCAATAACTTCAATTTTTTTGAGATTCTCCTGGCTTTCTTTCATTTTTTTTTCTATCTCTTTTGCTTTTTCAAGAATTTTATTAAAATCAGTCATCTTTTTTTTCAATATTAATTAATTCAATATCAGGAAATGCATCCAACAAGTTTTTATATTCGTTTGAGCTCTCATAATCTTTGATATCCTTTTTTTTAAGACTAATTTTTTTCTCTTTTTCACTTATCTCACCTTTTTCTTTTGAAAAAGAAATTAACCACCGGTTTTTAGTCCAATCATACAATTTTTCAGATAAATCTTTTACAAAATTCTTATTTAGTTTATCATTAAAAGAAATTTCGATATTCATATTTGAAAAAGATACCAAGTTTACATTATTTTCTAATTCATATTTTAGTTTCATTTCTTTTTTTTCTAAGCACATATTAATTAAATCTTCTAAATTTTTGATCTTAAGAGTGCTTTTTGTTTCAATTTTATCCTCTTCTTGTTTAATATTTTTAATTTGGTTAATTGTGTCTTTATTTGTAGTATTTTTCACATCTATATTTTTTATTGGTGTTTTGTATGGTTCATTTTGCTGATTATTTTGTATTACATTTTTTTTTTTCAAATAGGTTAACTGTACAAGAAACATCTCAACTAATAAATTTGGATTAGCAACTATATTTATTTCTTTTAAAGTTTTTAAAGTAAATTCCCAAAATAATAATAAGGCGTTAGAGTCTATTTCTTTTGATAAAGAAGTTATTTTTTTGTAATCACTATCATTTAATGAGAAATTATTTCCTACATTTTCAATGTACGATATATTCTTAACAAAATATAATACCTCTAAGAAATCATTTAAAAATAAGTTGGGTTCAATTCCTGAATTGTGCAATTTTCTGTAATGATCTATTATTTTTTCCTCATCACCTAAAAAAATTATTTCTAATAATTCTATATAAGAACTTTTGTTTATATAGCCAAAGATCTTTTGAGCATCTTCAAATGTCAGGGAATTATCGTTGTTAGAAATTGTTGCTCTATCTAGTAAAGACAAAGCATCCCTAACAGACCCCTCTGATAATTTGGCTATTAATTTGATTGCTTTATCTTCAACAGTCTTTTTTTCTTTTATTGTTATATCTTTTAAAAAAACAAACAGTTCTTCAGACTTCACTCTTGACAAATCATACCTTTGACACCTGGATATAACAGTAATTGGAATTTTTTTTACTTCAGTGGTTGCAAAAATAAATTTTAAATACTCTGGGGGTTCTTCCAATGTCTTAAGTAATGCATTAAATGCTTGTTTGCTTAACATGTGCACTTCATCAATGATAAATATTTTAAATCTTGCTACTGATGGTGGATATCTAGAAAATTCTATTAGTTCCCTAACATCATCTACTCCTGTTTTGCTTGCCGCATCCATTTCAAGAACATCAATATGATTTGAATTTACTATAGGTTCGCAATGGCTGCATTTTTTTTCGCACTTCCCTTCAAGGGCTTGCTCACAGTTCAATCCTTTTGCGACAATTCTTGCAAATGTGGTCTTTCCAATTCCCCTAATGCCGGTAAACAAAAAAGCATTAGCTGATCTATTATTTTTAATAGAATTATAAATTGTAGTTGCAATTTCCTCATGCCCTATCAAATCTTTAAATGTTTGAGGTCTATATTTTAATGCCAGAACTTGAGATTTTATTGTCATAATAGGAGACCAACCAACCTGGAAAAAACTCATTACCCTTGCTCTTTTTCAAGTCTGGGGGAGTTCATGGTAATCCCACCTGGAAGGCCTCCAAATGTATTATAACAATAATTTTTTCTAATCTACAATAAAGTTAATTATTTTTTTTCTCTAAATTCGTGTGCTTTATAAACACCTAGAACGTGCATATCCTCGCAATGAAAAGCCAATTCCTCTAATGAATTTTTTATTTTTTTATCATCTAAGTGCCCATCGATATCACACAGAAAAAAGAAAGATGAAAATGAATTTTTTTCAGGGAAACTTTGAAGTTTGGTCATATTCACTCCATTAATAGCGAAACCAGACAAAGCAGAATATAAAGCTGCAGGCTTATCTCTTAGTTTAAACAAAAATGATGTAATGAAATTATTTTTATCAATCTCTGGCTGAATTATATCTTTACCCATTATCAGAAATCTTGTGTAGTTATCATTATCATCTTGAATATTTTCTTTTAAGATATCTAAATTATAAATTTTAGCACTTAATTTTGATGCAATTGCACCTTTTGTTTTATCTTTCTCTTCTGAGATATATTTTGCTGATCCTGCTGTATCAGCTCTAACATTGGCAGAAAATTTATTTTTTTTTATAAATTCTGAAGCTTGACTTAACGCTTGAGCATGGGAATAAACATTTTTAATATCTTTTAATTTTGATCCTTTTATACCAATTAAATTATGATTGATTGGGAAAAAAAATTCTTCATAAATATTTAACCTATGTTTAAAAATTAAATATTCTACTCCAATGTTTCCTGTAGTTTTGTTGGACTCTGGTATGATTGCTCTAATATTGCTATCATTATGTGCTTTTTCAAAACATTCATCGAAAGTTTTACATGGAACTGTTTCAATTTTTGGGAACATAAGTTTTGCACAACTCTCGCTATAACTTCCAGCAATTCCTTGGTAAACAATTTTCATATTGTTATTTATTCAATAAATTTATGTATTCTTCTAGATCTTTTTTTGTATCAATTCCAGAGGAAAAATAATTTGCCAATAGCACGTCGATTTTCATATTATTATCGATTGCTCTTAGTTGTTCCAATCTTTCTTTGATTTCATTTTTACTTTTTTTTAAATTAACAAACTTTTTTAAAGCTGAATAATTATATAGGTATATCCCAAAATGCTGGTATATATTGTCATAGCAATCTTCTTTAATTACTCGATGAAAGTTCAAAGCTTCCGATATTGAATTATCGGATATCTTATTTTTTGTAATAACTTTTACAATATTTTCGTTATTATAATCTTCATTTTTCTCAATATTGTATGCTAATGTTGAAATATTTAAGTTTTTTTCCTTAGATAATTTATTTAAATTTTTAATATCTAATGGATTAATCATTGGTTCGTCACCTTGGATATTCATAATAAAATCTATATCTTTTAAATCTAACTTTTGAGAGGCTTCAAATACTCTATCAGTCCCAGTTGAGTGATTTATATCTGTCATTATAAATTTACCTCCATTTTTTTTTACTTCTGAGGCAATTTCCTCATCACATGTTGCAACATAAACCTCTCCAATTTGGCTTTGTATAGCTTTTTCGTATACATGCATGATTAGAGTTTTATTATTAATTTTTATTAATGGCTTTTGAGGAAGTCTTGTTGCTGCTAATCGCGAAGGAATTATTACAATTGTATTGCTCATTTATTCGTATTTATGCGTCTTTGAGACGCAAATATATAAATTAAATTTCTTATAAATTTTGTTTAACATGTTATACGACCTTAATAAAAATAAATAATGGATTCATTTGAAATAAACAAAATTATTGCAGCTGTGCTTCTTATTGCACTACTTGTAATTGGAATTGGGAAAATTTCAGATATCGCTTTCCATGTAGATAAACCAGAGAAATCAGCTTACAAAGTGGATATTCAGGAAAGCGCCCAAGTTTCAAGCTCAACAGCAAAAAAAATTGAGGAAAAAGTTGATATTTCTGCATTACTTGCATTAGGAGATGTTTCTCATGGAGAGAAAGTTTTCAAAAAATGTTCTGCTTGTCATTTAGTAAATAAAGGCGGGGAAAATAAAATTGGACCTGCGTTGTATGGTGTAATAGGAAGAAAAGTTGCATCAAAACAAGATTATAAATATTCAAAAGCTATGGCAGCATATAACAAAAATTGGACTTTTGAAGAGATGAATGGTTATTTAAAAAAACCTCAAAGTTATATTAAGGGTACTAAGATGGCATTTGCTGGATTAAGAAAAGAAAAAGACAGGGCATCAGTTATTTTGTATCTTAACCAAAATTCAGATAATCCGCTACCTCTACCTTAATTTTCCAAAACAATACAATAAAATACTTTTTTGAACGTGAACTCTGTTCAACGCCTGTTGCCAAACATATGATTTTTTTCCCAGGAATACATCCTCCTCAACTTCATCTCCTCTTGGCAAGCAGTGCAAAAAAATACAATTTTTTTTTGTATAATTAAAAATCTCTTTTTTGATTTTAAATTTTCGAAAATGTTGTTTTTTTCTTTTTTTGTTCACTTTGTCATTTAAAGATATTACTTTATCAGAAAATATTACATCTGCATCCAAAGCCGCTTTTTTTGGGTCATGATAAATAAAAATTTTTTTCTTGTTTTTAATTACCCAATCTTTAACCTTCTTGCCTGGCGCAAATTTTTTTGGACATCCAATGCTTAATCTGAAAGAAAACTTGACAGATGCTGCAATTAAACTGTCCAAAACATTATTAGAATCTCCAATCCAGCAAATTTTTAATTTTGATATTGGTTTTTTTTTTATTTCTTCTACAGTAAAAATATCTGATAACACTTGAGTTGGATGAGATGATGGACTCAAACCATTTATTATTGGTATTTTTAAATGCTTTTGAAAATCTTCAATTTTTTTATCGTCATCAGTTCTGAACATGAAGCCATCACCATATGTAGACAAAATTTTAGCAGTATCTGCAATCGTCTCACCACCTTGGCCAAGATGAAGCTCGTTAGATCTAAGTGTCAATGTTCCACCACCAAGCTGTTTAATGGCTAAATAAAAGCTTATTCTTGTTCTTGAACTGGCTTTTTCAAACATTTGTACCAGTATTTTACCTTTTAGAGGTGATCCTTTGTCTGGCTCCAAAGTATTTAATTTTTTTCTTTTTTTTTTTCTTTGTTTCGCATCAATAATTATTTTTCTAAGATCTTTACTGGGAATATCTTTTAAATTTATAAAGTGTTTCATTTTATTTCATTGCAAACTTTGTCGATAATTTTTAAAGCTATATCAATTTCATTTTTTTTTACATTTAATGGTGGTAGAATTCTTATGACGTTTTCGGCCGCTCTTATAGTCAATAATTTATTTTCCATTAATTTTTTTATAAACTCTGTCTGATCTTTAAAAAGTTGTAGGCCAATTAACAATCCTACTCCTCTGATTTCTTTAATTACATTTGGATATTTAATTTTTATTTCATTAAGTCCTTGAATAAAATATTTTGACATTTTATTTACATTAATTAATAAACTATTATTTATTTGATCCAAAACAGCATTGCCGACTGCCATTGCAAGGGGATTTCCACCAAATGTTGAACCATGTGTCCCTGGTACCATTGCTTTAGCAATTTTCTTAGTCATTAGCACTGCACCAATAGGAAAACCACCCCCAATTCCTTTTGCTATTGGAACTATATCTGGTTTTACTTTTGCGTACTCAAAAGCAAAAAATTTTCCTGATCTTCCAATGCCACACTGAACCTCATCGAGAATTAAAAGTATTTTTCTTTGATTACATATTTTTCTAATTGCTTTTATACACCAATTTGGAATTACTTTAATTCCTCCCTCACCCATAACTGTTTCAATCATAATAGCTGCTGTATTTTTATTAATCAATTTTTTAAGTTTTTTATGATCGCCAAATTCAAAATGATCAAAACCTGGAACTTTTGGCCCAAATCCATCTGTCATTTTTTTTGAACCACTTGCATGTATTGCTGCAATTGTTCTTCCATGAAAAGAATTTTTAATACAAATAATTCTATTTTTATATCCTTTTCCTATTGAATAAAAATATCTTCTTGCAACTTTTATTGCTGCTTCAGTAGCCTCAGCACCACTATTTTGAAAAATAATAGAGTCAGCAAATGTTTTTTTTGTTAATTTTTTTGCTAGTGTTTCACCTTCAGGTATTTTGAAAGCATTAGAAACATGCCAAAGTTTTTTAGACTGTTTATTAATTGCATTAATAAGTTTTTGGTTTGCGTGACCTAGAGAGTTAACTGCTATTCCTTGAACAAAATCTAAATATTTTTTACCATCAGTTGAAATAAGATAGCTTCCTTTGCCTTTAATAAATGACAAATTTTTTCTTTTATAATTAGGTGCTAATGCGCTCATATACTTGTTTATTTATAATTTTTTTTACTTTATTTGACAGTTAAATTTGCAACCTCAAGTTATAAAAATTAATGCATTGTTGAAAAATAATAAAAAATGCTTGTTTTTTAAGTTATATAAATGCAACATCCTGTTATATAAAATTTATAACATACTAAATGTAGTTACTATAATGAGTTGGACAGATGAAAAAGTAAATAAATTAAAAGAACTTTGGGGAAAAGGGAATACTGCAAGTCAAATAGCAGAAATACTAGGTGGAGTTTCTAGAAACGCAGTTATTGGAAAAGCCCATCGGTTAAACTTATCCTCTAAAATAAAAACAAGACCATCATTTCAAAATCAAAAAGTTTTAAACAAAAATGACCAGACAGAAATAAAACTTAAAGGTAGACGTGGAAAACTTAAAACATTGCTTTTAGATAAAAATTTTGAACCTGCAAAAAATTTAAATTTGGAAGAATTGTCAGAAGATACATGTAAGTATATGGAAGCAAACCCTGATGAAAAAAATGCAAGTTTCTGTGGAAGAAAAACTGTTGAAAAGTTTTCATATTGTCCTTTACACTTAATGATTGTATTTCAACCTAAGGGTAAAAAAGAGGACGTTGTTGATAAGGATGATGATGTTTCAAAATATATTGAAAAAAAAATTAAATCAGCCTAATTTAATATTTTATCCTTTGCTTTCTCGTATTCCTCCTGTGTAAGCAAACCTCTGTCCCTTAAATCACTCAGTTTTTCAATTTCCCTTGAGATAGAATTTTGAGTATTTTTAACTTCATCATAGTTATATTCTAAATTTTGGCTGCCTTCTCCATTGTTGTCATCTTTATCTTTTATATTTCGTCTAGCTTCAATTCCCATGCTAATTGGTTTTGCAGAAATATAAATTACAGCTAACAACAAAAATATACAAATTCCTATAACTAAGTATGTCATCATTTTATTTTCTTAGTATTTCTTGATTCGCGAATTGTCCTCCAGTTCTCCAGTTATAACTATACTTATTAATTTCGCTCTCAAATTTTCTTTTGGATATATATCCAAAGTCAAAATTATTTTTATAATTTTCAGATTTGCAATTATCATGTTTTAATAATCTCAATTGATCTTCAGTAAGTAATGGATTTGGAAGTAATTGAAGTAACTTTGCTGTAACTATAGCAATTGGATAAGGCAATGGAAGTAAAATTCTTTTTTTATTTATTGAATTTAATAATTTTTGCATTATTTCTCTAAATGTAATTACCTCAGGTCCTATACATTCTAGTATTAGATTATCCTGTTTGCTATCTAAAATATTATTAATTATATCTACTAAATCCAGTACATGTATTGGGCTAAATTTTGTTTTTCCTTCAAAATATAATGGCATTAACGGTAGAATGCTTAACAATGACATAAATTTAGTAGTAAATTTATCATCAACAGAATAAACAATTGAGGGTTTAAGTATTATTGATTTTTTGAAATTTTCTCTAATTCTTTTTTCACCTTCTAGTTTACTTAAAGCATATTTACTATCCTGCGCCTTCTCAATACCTAAAGCTGATAAATGAATAAACTTGTCTAGTTGAAATTCTTTAGCTTTCCTTGACAACATTGCAGGTAAATCAGAATGTATTAATTTAAAATCATCTTTCTTTTTTTCATATAAAATTCCAATCAAATTTATACATATTGATGACCTCTTAAATAATTCGTCTATTTTATTTATTTTGAAATTTTTTAACTCTACTAATTCTAAGTATCCAGGGTTTGCCTGGGTTTTTAAAATATAGCCAGCTCTATGGATATTTCTTGTAACAGCTATAATTTTGTAGTTATTTTTAGATAACTTTCTGATTAAATTTCTTCCTATTTGCCCTGTAGCACCGAAAAGTAGTATTTCTTTTTGTTTCATATATATATTCTTACAAATGAAAATAGATATTAAATTACACAAAGAAGATTTACCAGGCGAAATAATATTAGGTGACAATATTGCTGTAGATTGTGAATTTATGGGACTAAATGTGGACAGAGATGCCTTATGTCTAGTTCAAATCTCAACTGGTAAAAAAGATGCACATATTGTTCAATTAAATAGAGAACTGTACAATTCACCTAATCTAAAAAAAATCCTAACTGATAAAAATATTTCTAAAATTTTTCATTATGCCAGAGCAGATTTATTGTTCATAAAAAAATATCTGAAAATAGATGTTGAAAATGTGCACTGTACTAAATTAATGAGTAAGTTAGCAAGAAGCTATAGTGACAAACATGGGCTCAAAGATTTAATTAAGGAGTTTACTGGATCAGATATTAGTAAAAATTTGCAATCTTCAGATTTTGGGGGAATATTAACAGATAAACAATTAGAATATTGTGCCAAAGACGTGATTTATCTTCATGAAATATATGAAGGTTTAAAAAAAATTTTAATTAGAGAGAAAAGACATGAATTATACAATAAAACAATTAAATTTATTCATAACCGTGTTGATCTAGATTTAGCCTCATTTAATTTTGATATTTGGTCACATTAAAAATGAAGAAGAAAACGATTCAAAAAATTGCCAAAGATGTAGTTCAATTTGAAATTAACGCATTAAAAGATTTAAAGAAAAATTTTGGTGAAACTTTTTTTAAGTTAATAAAATTAATTTTAAATAATAAAAATGGTAAGATAATAATATCTGGTGTTGGCAAAAGTGGAATAATTGCCAGAAAATGGGCTTCAACTTTTTCATCAACTGGCACACCATCTTTTTTTTTGGATGCTTCTAATGCAAGCCATGGTGATCTGGGTCAAATTACTTCAAAAGATGTGGTTATTCTTATAAGTAACAGTGGAGAAAGTGATGAATTAAAGAACATAATTCAATATGTAACTAGAAATAGAAATATAAAATTGATCGGAATTACATCAAAAAAAAACTCTATACTTTATAAAAATGCAGATTTATCATTTTTGATGTCACAGGCAAAAGAAGCTGGGCCAGAAAACATAGTACCAACATCATCAACAACCACTCAATTGGCACTAGGAGATGCAATAGCAATTGCTTGTATGAAGTACAAAAATTTTACTGCCTTTGATTTTAAAAAAGTACATCCAAGTGGATCTTTATCTATAAGATTAAAAACTGTTGGTGATCTTATGTTAAAAGGAAAAAAATTACCTTTTGTTAATGAAAGTATTAATATGGAAAAAGCATTGAAAATTAGTAATGAAAAAAAATTGGGAGTTTTAATAATTAGAAGTAGAAGTAAAAATACAAGTGGAATAATCACAGATGGTGATCTAAAAAGAATTGCTCAAAAACACCAAAAGTTTAAAGATTTAATTTTAAAAGATGTAATGAAAAAAAATCCATTAAGTGTTGATCAAGATATTTTAGCAACCAAAGCACTGTCGATAATGAACTCTAGAAAGATAACTTCATTATGTGTTCACAAAAATAAAAAAGTTAATAAGACAATTGGCTTCATACACATGCATGATATTTTAAAATCAAATATAAATTGATGTCAATAAAATCTCTATTACAAGTAATTTTAGTGTTGTTAATTGTTATAATTATTGGAGGAATTTATTATGTATATTTCTATTCAAACCCATTGACTCCAGTATCAAAGAATGAAAATACCTTAGCAAATATAGAAGACAACAAAGTCAATCAAAATTTATTGGATGAAAATGAAATATTAGATAATCAAATTCATAAAAAAACATCTGATATTTCAATTAACGATACAAAGAAAATAAAAGACATTAATAATGATAACAAAAAATTAACCCAAGAAACTAAAGAGGTTGAAGATGAATTGATGAATTCCAAATTTGTTAAAAAAAAAAAATTAGAAAATTTATCTAAAGATATAGAATATATATCTACTAACAGAAATGGAGATATTTTTAAAATAATTGCAAAGTATGGAAAGACAAATATTAAGAACAACAATATTCTTGACCTTGAGAGCGTGAGTGGAGTGATAAGTTCAAATAATAGATCAGATATTTTCTTAAATTCAGAAAAAGCTAAGTATAATTATGATAATCAAGATACTACATTCTTCGGAAATGTTGAGATTAACTACGATGATAAAAATATTAAGTGTGATAATTTTGATTTAAATATTAAAGATAATATTGCTGTGGCATATAGCAATGTTATAATAACAGATAAAGATTCATACATGAAAGCTCAAATGATAACTTTAAACATATTAACAAAAGATATTAATATTAACTCTGATAAAAAGATAAAAATAATTACAAATTAATGGCTTTAATTAAAAAATTTAGAATTACTAGTTACAAAGGTGATGAAACAATAGTTGAGCTAAAAAATATATCTGTTTTTTTCAACAAAAGGCAAATTTTAGAAAATTTAAATTTAAAAATAAATAAGCAAGAAATTCTTGGTATGCTTGGACCCAATGGAGTAGGTAAATCAACTATTTTTAATCTTATAACTGGATTGAAAGATCCAAATTATGGGGAAATAATTATAAATGGCGTAAATTGTACAAAGCTACCTATAAACGAAAGATTTACAAAATTTAAAATAGGACTAGTTCCACAATATGGGGGGCTTATTTATGATCTTACTTTAATTGAAAATTTAAATTTAGTTTCAGAAATACATATAAAAGAAAAAGAATTAAGAAAACAAAAAATAGATAAAATTATTAGCCAATTTGAATTTGAACCACTAACTAAAATTAAAGCAAAAAATCTCTCGGGTGGTCAAAAAAAAAAACTAGTTATTGCCATGGCTTTAATTAATGATCCTAAAATTTTATTATTGGATGAGCCATTTGCAGCATTAGATATTTTAACTATAAAAATGCTTCAAGAAATAATATTGAATTTACAGTCAACAGAAGAAATTTCTGTTGTTGTTTGTGATCATCAAGCTAGAGATTTATTAAATTGTGTTGATAGGGCAATCATTCTTTCTAATGGTAAAATAATTGCTTCTGGGAGTCCAAATGAAGTCATTTCGGATAAAACAGCAAAAAATCAATATTTTGGTGATGAATTTAATATAAATTAATTCATCAATGAGGAATTATATACAAATAAAACAAAAGATTAATTCATATAATGAAAGCATCCTGGTAAGCAGTGACAAAAGTATATCCATAAGAAGTATTTTATTAGCATCTCAAGCAATAGGAATTTCTAAAATTTTTAATCTTTTAGAATCTGAAGATGTTATTAATACTTTAAGATCAATTAAAAAATTAGGAATTAAATGTAAAAAACACGATAAGTTCTACAAGATTTATGGACTAGGTCTAAAAGGATTTAATACTAAAAATAAACTAGTTTTAAATGCTGGAAATTCTGGAACGTTTGCAAGACTTATCTTGGGATTATTAGTAAATTCAGATAACTATATAAAAATTGTCGGTGACAGAAGTCTATCGAAAAGAGACTTTTCGAGAGTTGTTCAGCCTTTAAAAAAATTTGGACCAATAATTTCATCAAACAAAGGAAGATTGCCAGTAACTATCAAGGGAACAGAATTTTTACGTCCTATTGATTATGTTGAAGAACGTGGAAGCGCACAATGTAAAAGCACAATAATGTTAGCAGCTCTAAAAACTCCAGGTAGGACTAAAATTAAAGCAAAAAAATCTAGAAATCACAGTGAAATTTTTTTTAAAAATTTGAATATTCCTATAAAAGTTAAGAGTGAGAAAAAATACGATAAAATAGATGTATATGGTGAGTCTAACTACAAAGGATTTAATTATAGAATACCAGGAGATATAAGTTCTTGTTCATTCTTTATAGTCTTAACTATACTTAACAAAAACTCTAAATTATTAATTAGGAATGTAAACGTTAATGATACTAGAACGGGAATAATAAAAATTTTAAACAAAATGAATGCAAAAATTAAGTTTAAAAATGTACGTAATTATAAAGGAGAACTCATTGCAGATATAATAGTAAAAAGTTGTAAAAATTTGAAAGCTATAAATTGTCCTGAATATTTAAATAGTTCTGCAATAGATGAATTTGTTACCATTTTTCTTATTGCAGCGAAATCTAAAGGTATTTCGACATTTAAAAATTTAGGTGAGCTTGAAAAAAAAGAAAGTCCAAGATTGACTGTAGCTGTTAATTTTTTGAAAAAAATTGGAATAAAAGTTTTAAGAAAAAAAAATAATGTAAAAATATATGGAAAACCAGATCTTGAATTGAAAGGAAATTATATAATTAAAAACTTTCGTAAAGATCATAGGATTTTTATGATGTCTTGTGTTGCCGCATTAACACTTGGTGGAAATTGGAAATTATTTGACAAAGACTCCATAAATTCGTCATTTCCAGACTTTTTTAATGTTTTAAAAAAATTAGGAGTAAATATAAGTTGAGGAAAAGAAAAAATATAATTACTGTTGCAATTGACTCACCTGCAGCCGCTGGTGCAGGTACTCAGGCAAAATATATTGCTGAAGAATATAATCTATTATATTTAGATACAGGAAAAATTTATAGAGTTATTGGAAAGCTCAGTTTAGACAAAAAAAAATTTAATTACAGGACTGTAAAAAATAAAGTTAGTAGTATAAAAATTAAAAACCTAGAAGACAAATCGCTTTTATCAGATAAAATAGCAGTAGCTGCATCTTTGGTTGCTAAAGATAAAAAAATTAGAAAAATTATTAAAAATTTTCAATTAAATTGTGGATATAATCCTCCAAAAAAATATGAAGGCTCTGTATTAGATGGGAGAGATATAACTTCAGTACTGATGAAAGATGCGATGTTCAAATTTTACATTACTGCTGATATCAAAACAAGGGCAAGTAGGAGATATTTAGAATTTAAAAAACTAAAAAAAAAAATTACTTATAATGAGGTTCTAAAAAGCCTAAAAAATAGGGATTATTTAGATAAAAATAGAAGAATTAGCCCATTAATAAAAACAAAAGATTCAATCTTGATTAATACATCTAAATTAAGTAAGAAAGCGTGCTTTAAAAAAATAAAGACAATAATGGACAAAAAAATAAATGGAAGTTTATAAAGATTTAAATACTGCAAAAAATCAAGAATTTGAAAAACTACTTAACTCACAACTCTCGAAAAATAAAATCGAAGAAGGTAAAATAATAGATGGTAAAGTTACCAAAATAACTGAAAAATTTGTTTTCATATTTATACCTGGTCTTAAAAGCGAACCTATCATCGATATTAATGAACTTAAACTAATTGGATTAAAAGAAAAAATCAAAGAAGGCGAAAAGATACCAGTATTGTTAGAAAGATTAGAAGACAAGAATGGTGAAGTAATTGTTTCTGCAATTAAAGCACAAAAGATAAAAGGTTGGTATCAATTAGAAAAAGCATATGAAGAAAATAAATCAATAGTAGGTAAAATTACATCTAAATGTAAAGGAGGAGTAATAGTTGAACATACAGATACAGGATCTTTAATGTTTTGTCCTGGCTCACAAATTAGTGACAAACCTTTAAAAAATATAGATCACCTTATTGGAGTAGAACAGAAATTTGCGATAATCAAATTAGACAAAGTTAGAGGCAATGCCTGTGTTTCTAGACGTCAAATAGTTTCATCGAATAAAAGGGAAGATAAAGCAAAAATAATAGAAAAATTTAAGGTTGGCGATATTATTAAAGATGCTGTAGTAAAGGGATACTCATCATTTGGTTGTTTTTTTGAAGTAAACAATGAAATTGATGTGCTTGTACATTTGCAGGAGATATCATATTCAAGAGTAAATCATCCTGATGAAATATTTAACATTGGTGAAAAGCATGATTTAAAAGTTATATCTATTGATAAAGAAAAATTACAGATTGGTTGTTCAATTAAGCAACTCTCTCCAGATCCCTTCGAGCATATTTCAAACTATGAAATAGGAAAAAAATATAAAGTAAAAGTTGATAAAATAACAGATTATGGATGTTTTTGTTCCCTTGAACCAGGTTTAAGCACTTTATTACACAGCAGTGAAATAAGCTGGACAAAAAGAAATGCTGTACCAAAAAAATTATTTAAGATTGGTGATATGATTGATTGCGTAATTACTGAGATTGATAAAGATAAAAGAAGAATAGCTATTTCACATAAGTTAACTTTAGAAAACCCTTACCAAGCTTTTATGGATAAACATCCAGTTGGATCAGAAATTGATGGAACTGTTTCAAATATTAACGAATATGCACTATATGTTAAATTAAATGAGTATGATATTGATGGTTTTCTTCATGCTAATGATCTTAGCTACATCAACAAACCTGAAGATGAATTAAAGAAATTTAAAAAGGGTGATCAAATTAAAGTTAAAGTATTAGAAATTAAAAAAGATGAACAAAAAGTTAGAGTTGGTTTAAAACAATTAATGAAAGATCCATTTGATTGGTTTAATGACAAAAAAGTTAATGATGTTATTACTGTTCAAGTTCTATCATCTGACAACAAGGGATTAATTGTAAAGCCAGAGAACTGTGAACTTGAATTTTTAATAAAAAAATCAAATATAGCTGTAAATGCTTCCGATTCAAGACCATCTAGATTTGTAGGAGGAGAAAGAATAGATGCCGCTATATCAGAGTTGAACATTGAAAAAAGGAAAGTAAGTTTAAGTATAAAATTATTAGAAGAATTACAGAATAAAGAAGCTGTTTCTAAGTTTTCAAGCCCATTGAGTGGCAAAAATTTACCTTTTTCATCACTTTCTCAAAAACTAGATGATAAAAAAAAAGAGGATGAATAATTAATTGTCAACAGCTAAATCACAATTAATAAAGAAACTAGCTGACAACTACCCAAATTTTCTTAAGAGAGATATCAATAAGTTTGTAGAAATTTTTATCACTGAGATGAAAAATTCACTACGAAGAAAAGAAAGAGTAGAACTCAGAGATAATTTTTCGATTGAGCCGAAACTATTAAAAGCAAGAAATGCTCGAAACCCAAAGACTAACGAAAAAATTTTTGTTAAGGAAAAATATTCAATTCTTTTTAAGTCATCTAAAATGTGGTCAGTGAAGATAAATGAGGAAATATAAAGTATTTATAGCTTGTGACACGACTAGTATAAAAAAAATAAAAGAAATTATAAAAAATACCAAAAATAAAAAATTAAAAATTGGTTATAAATTTGGATTAGAATTTTTAAATTCAAAAAATGGAAGAAAATTTGTAAGCACTTTAAAAAATACAGTAATATTTGGTGACTATAAAATTTCTGATATTCCAAACACGACAGCTTCTACAATAAGAGCCATAAAAGATTTAAGATATAATTATATAACTATTCATACTAATTGTGGATTAGATGCATTGAAAGCTGCAAAGAAAGTAGCTGGTAAAAGTAAATTAGTAGGAGTGACAACACTTACTTCTTTGAATAATAAATCTCTTAAAGATATTGGATTTAGTGGAAATATAAATAAAGTAGTATTAAAACAAGCTATGCTTGCGAGTAGAGCAAATTTAGATGCTATAGTCTGTAGCCCTAAAGAGGTGCAGATGGTTAAAAAAGTATTTAAAAAAGAAATTATAACACCGGGTATAAGAATGAATACTAAAGTACATGATCAAAAAAGATTTTTAACTCCTATGCAAGCTTATAAAAATGGCAGTGACTGGTTAGTCATAGGACGACCTATAACTAAAGGTAACATAAAAAAAAATATCAAAAAATTTATTGATCACTTAAATCAATGAATAAAGGTTTAAAAATTTGTGGTATCTCAGATATTAAATCTTTAGACTACATTTTAAGTCATCCATATCCACCGAAATTTGTTGGTTTTATAACCAACTATAAAAAAAGCAAAAGATTTGTGAATTATGAAACTTTAAAAAAATTATTAAAAACTAATAAAAGAAACGTAAATTTTACTTCGGTACTTGTAAGTCCAAATGATGAAATTTTAGAAAAAATTAAAGATTTTAATTTTGATTATTACCAGCTGTACGACGTAGATCCTGAAAGAACTGCAAAAATAAAATTAAAATATAAAATAAAAATAATAACCGCGATAACAGTATCAAATAAAGACGATGTGAATAAATTTAAAGATTATTCAGAGATTTCAGATATAATTTTATTTGACTCCAAAGGTTATCATAAATCAGAAAGTTTTGATCACAGATTACTAGATGACTTACCTAATAATTTAAATAAAATGATAGCTGGGAATATACAAATAGATGATATTACAAAATTGAAAAACAAGGACTTTATGATTGACTTAAGTGGCTCACTGGAAAATGAAAATGGAGAAAAAGATATTAATAAAATTAATAAATTATTAAATTTGTTTCAAAAATATGAAAATTAAAAAAGGGATACCATTAATTGATCAGACCGATGATCTTGGATTTTGGGGAGGTAAATTTGGGGGAAACTTTGTTCCTGAAACTCTAAAAAAGCCTATAGAAGATTTAGAAATATTATTTAACAAACTTAAGAAAAATAAAAAATTTATAGCTGAAAGAGATAAGTATTTCAAAAATTGGATCGGTACCCCTACTCGTTTTATAAAATTAGAAAATCTAACAAAACATGTTGGAGGAGCTCAAATTTGGTCTAAAGTTGTGTCAGACGCAAATGGTGGAGCGCACAAGATATATAACGCTACAGTTCATTGTTTGCTTGCAAAGCAGTCAGGTAAAAAATTTATAATTGGTGATACTGGTGCTGGGTATGCTGGCAAGATGTTGAGTATGGCTGCTAAAAAGTTTGGTTTAAAATGCAAGATTTTCATGGGTGCTAAAGATATTGCAAGACAACAACCAAACGTAAAAGCTATGAAAAAAAATGGTGCTGAAGTCATTCCTGTTTATTCAGGAAGTCAAACACTTGTTGATGCTGTTTCAGAATGTATGAGATTCTGGGTTGCTAATTGTGATACAACAGCAATGTGTGTCGGAAGCACCGTCGGACCGGCTGTTTTTGTCCGTATCTGTGGGTGGAGCACTAGTCAAATTTCTAGAGAATTAAAAGTCCAGTTAGTTGACGAGTTTGGATCTATCCCCAAAAAACTAAAGTTATACAACTGTGTAGGGGGTGGAAGCTCAAGTTTTGGTTTCTGGAATGAATTTATGGATTATGATAAAAAACAGTGTGAGTTTATTGGTGTAGAAGCTGGTGGACCAGAAAGAAGCAAAAAACATGCTGCTCCATTAACCTATGGTTCAAAAATTGGAATTCTTCATGGAGCATTACAATATGTAAATCAAGATTCAGATGGGCAAATAGAGGAAACAGAGTCAATTTCTGCTGGACTTGATTATCCTGGAATTTCTCCACTTCATTGTTTTTTAAAAGATACAAAAAGAGCAAGATATACAGCAGCAAGCGATGAAGAAGCTCTGAGAGCTTATAAAATTGTTACAAAGTTTGAAAAATTAAGACCATCTTTAGAGCCAAGCCACGCATTCTCAGTTGCAATAAAAGAATCAAAAAAATTTAGTAGAGATACAGTGGTAGTAGTTAACAGTTGTGGGGATGCATACAAAGATAAAGGAATTTTAGAGAAAAAATTGGGCAAAAAGTATGTTAAATTTAATTAGTCTTGCATTTAAAAAAGCTAAATACGAAAAAAGACCAGCATTATTAACTTACACAGTTGCTGGAGATAGCACAATAAAACAATCTTTAGATATACTTAAATCAATATCTAAAAATGTAGATATTTTAGAAGTGGGTGTGCCACATAATACACCTGTTGCTGATGGTAGCCAGATTCAAACTAGCGCATATAGAGCGATCAAAAATGGGATTAGAATTAATGATATCTTTAAAATTGTAAAAGACTTTAGAAAATTTAATAAAATTAAGCCGATAATATTAATGGGGTATTATAATATGATCTTCCAATACGGTGAAAATAATTTTTTAAACAAATGTAAGGTTTCTGGAGTAAATGGTTTAATTGTTGTAGATTTGCCTTGGCCAGAAAACAAAAATTTTGCCAAAAAATGTAAAAAAAAATCTATATATTTTATTCAGCTTTTATCACCTACAACAACAAAAGGCAGGCTAAAAAAAATTATAAAAGACTCTCACCCGATGAGTTATTTTATTTCGATGTTGAGTACTACGGGAGGTAAACTTAAGGTATCACCAAAAGAGATACTTAAAAATTATAACGAAATAAAAAAGATCAATCCAAAAAAAGAAATTGTTATTGGATTTGGAATCACAGAAAAAACAATTGATAAATTGAAATCAGCAGATGGACTAGTTGTTGGAAGTGCTATTTGCAAGGAAATTAGCAAAAGTTTGAGGTATAGACAAAATCCTGTCACAAATGTAAGTAACCTTGTAAAAAAATTAAAAAATAAAATTAAATGAACTGGATTACAAAAGCTATAAGTTTTGGTGAAAAAATTAAAAAGGTTTTAAAAAAAAGACCATCTAAAGAAGACGTAGCAAACTCAGACTGGACAAGTTGTTGTAAAGGTCCAATATTAAAGGTAGATCTTCAAGAAAATTTGTGGGTTTGTAATTTATGTGGAAAACATCATAGAATTAATTGTCGACAAAGATTTGATATCATATTTGGAAAAAATGCTTATGAAATAATTGATACACCTGTTCCTGCTGAGGATCCTCTTGGATGGACAGATACCAAATCTTATAAAGATAGACTAAAATCTGCAAGAAAAAAAACTCGTCAAAATTCAGCTGTGATGATTGCTAAAGGTAGAGTGAATGATATCGAAGTAACAGCTGGAGCAATAAACTTTGATTTTATTGGTGGCTCTGTTGGTGCTGCTGAAGGTGAAGCAATAATTTATGGAGTGCAACACGCTATTGATAATCAAACACCATTTGTTTTCTTTCCTTGTGGTGGTGGGCAAAGAATGTTTGAGTCTCCAATAGCACTAGCAAATATGACAAGAACTACACTTGCTATTAATGAGCTTAAAAAAAATAATCTTCCTTATTTAGTTTGTTTTACTGATCCAACTGCCGGTGGTATTACAGCATCATTTGCAATGTTAGGAGATATTCATTTTGCTGAACCAGGTTGCTTGATAGCCTTTGCTGGGAAAAGAGTTATACAAGCAACAGTTAAGGAAGAGCTAAGTTCTGACTTTCAAACATCTGAATTCGTAGAAAAGCATGGATTTGTTGACAGAATTGTTGAACGAAAAGATTTAAAAACAGAAATAAGCTTACTATTATCAATATTGTTAAAAAAAGATAGCGCGGTAAATGAAAAGCAAATAAATGAAACTTCAGACAATATTGAACCGCTTGCAAAAGCTGCATCCTAAAGAAATTGATCTAAGTCTAGATAGAATTAAGCGCCTTTGTAAAAAATTAGGTAACCCACAAAAAAAATTAAAATATATATCAGTAGTTGGTACGAATGGTAAGTATTCAACTATACAGGCATTAAGATCAATTTTAAAAACTGCTAATATAGACTGTAATATTTATACTAGCCCACATATTCAAAAAATTAATGAGAGATTTATTTTTAATGACATTGAAATAACTGACAATACCTTGTCTAATTTATTAATAGAAGTTGAAAATATTAATAATGGTGAACAAGTAACCTATTTCGAAATATTAACTGCAGCTTATTTTTATCATGCAAGTAAATTCAAAGATAAAATAAATATTATAGAAAGTGGTCTATTTCATAGATTTGATGCAACAAATATTATTGATACTAATTTATCAAGTATTGTTACTTCAATAGGATTAGACCATTTAGATTGGTTACCAAAAAATCAGCAAAATATTGAAAAAATTGTTTATGAAAAAACCTCATCGCTGCTAAATTCTACTATTGTAGTTAGCAAACAAAGCTCAGATGAAACCTTAAATTTAATAAAAAAAACAATTAATAATAATCAATCAAAAAAAATCATTTACAAAGATGATTTTAATTATTCATTAAGTGAGAACAGTTTCATTTATTACGAAGATGAATATGGTGGTTTAAAATTACCAAAACCAAATCTTTTAGGTAATTTTCAAATTGATAATTGCGCAACTGCTATTGCTACAGTAAGAAATTTACAACTTGGAGTAAAAGATGAAAATATTAAAGAAGGTGTTACTAGAATAAAAAGTATTGCAAGACTGCAAGAAATAAAATCTGGAAAACTTAAAAATATTTGTAAGGACAATAGATTATATATAGATGGCTCACATAATTCTTTAGGTGCAAGAGCTCTTAATGAATATTTGAACACTCTAGATTGTAAAAAGCATTTAATTCTTGGAATGATGTCTAATAAAGATCACGAAGAATATTTAAGCAAATTTAATAATATATCTTCCATAACAACAATTGATATTCCTAACCAACCGAATGCTATTAAAGGAGTAGATTTACAGGAAAAGTTAAAGAAATATTATAATGTTAGATACAAAAAATCTATTGAAGAGGCTCTTAAAACTCTTAATCCAGAGAAAGATGATTTAATAATGATAACAGGGTCTTTATACCTTGCTGGTGAGCTACTTAATTTGAATTAAATATTATCTTTTATAAATGCTACAATATCGCTCTTTGGTGTAGCTCCAACTTTAGTTGCTTTTAATTCACCACCTATAAACAAAAGCATTGTTGGAATTCCTCGAACACCGTACTTAGTAGGCATGTTAGGCTCTGAATCTATATCATGTTTTGCAATGACAATATCATTTGCCATCTCCTCTGAAATCTCCTCTAAAATTGGTCCAACCATTTTACAAGGTCCACACCATTCGGCCCAAAAATCTACCAAAACAGGTTTCTCATTTTTTAAAACTTGTTCTTCAAATTTTTCGTCTGTAACTTTTAATGTTGCCATTAGTTTTATATATAAATTAAAATCTTTTTATCAATAGTTAAAAAAAAAATGTTAGAATTATCCACATCAAATATTTTCATACTTTTTCTGTATTAACATTGCATATTCATTAAACTCGTCTAGTAATTTAAGCTTTTCGTTATCATTTTCATTGGTGTATTTTTCTCTCAGAGTATCAATTTCTGTGTAAAGTGTTGGAATTGTCCACCATTTTTCTTTCTTTTCACTTAAAATACGTTTTGCTATCTCTCTTTTAATAGACTTGAGCATATTGTCAGGAAGAACTTCGGGCGCCTCTTGAAATATAATTTTTTTTCCAAATCCTACTAAACGATCATCGTCAAATTTATCTAGTAGTTTAAGTTTATCTTTCCATGAGGCTGCGTGCCAGGCAGGAAATAAGGTAGTATCTTTATTTGATGTAAATTTAGTATAAATACTCTCTTCAGCATATATATCTTCTTGTGTTTTAGACTGTTCTTTTTCTTCAGCTACTTCTCTTAATGCATGAAGTATATTTTGCGAAAATTTCTCGTTGTTTTTAACAATATCTGCTCTATTACTAATTAAAGACCTATCCATAGCACTATAAGGTTCAGCTTTCATACCATATTTTGCATCAATAATAATTGGGGCCTTATTAGATCTAATAGTTCTCAAAAATTTAGGAGACTTTTTCATTTCAACTTTTAGCTCATTTATAGATAAATTTAATAAAGGTTCTATATCAATCCTTAAGTCGAACGCATAGTACCAACCTGCATATATTGGATGCATACAATATTTTTGATGAAGAGGTGCAACTAAATGAAGTCTAGACTTACCATAATAATACTCATTTAAAGTAATAATTTCCCCTTTCTTAATAATAGTTTCAGTGTCAGATTTGCTCGCAGTTTTAAAAAAAGACTCCCAAGTATCTGGTTGTTTTTTTTTAACAATATTTAAAACTTTAGCTGTCATTATACTATCACTTAAAGCACTATGAGCGTCAGTTGAATCAATACCTTGCATTCTAGCTAAGGACTCTAATTTGAATACTGCATTATTTTTTTCATTAAATTCTACTTCTAAAATTGAAGGATCAATTGCATAAGCTGCACGAGCAATATTAATGCCATCATGTCTTTTGTTCGGAGCAGCATTTGTTAAATATGGATATCTAATCCCTTTAAAAAACTCTTTTCTTATCATTTCATCATCAAATCCAATATTAGACCAACCAAGAAATACTGCGGGGCTCCACTTTTTGAATATTTTTTCAACTTCTGCTAACATTTGATAGTGAGAAAGATTAGTTTGAGTTAATTGCTTTATAGATGTTTTATTTACAATAAGTGCCATGGCCTGAAAGATTTCTCCTTCAGGCAAACTGCATCTTAAATTAAATCTGTCTTTCTCTTTAAAATTCTCATCAACTAAAACTCCACCAATTTCAATGATGCTCCCGAAGTCAGTACTTGCGCTCGATGATTCTATGTCCCAAATTGCTAAATTCATAATTTTATTCTCAAATTAGCTAATATTTTATAGTTTTTTGAAAAGTTTTTTAAAGACTTAACCATTAGCATATAAACGATTAGCTCAGGTACTAATAACTCTTTTATGGATAGATTAGTTAAAGTCAAGATATATTATTCAATTCGTAAAACTTTTTAACTCTTCCTAAAAATAAATTTTGATACATTTCTAATTCAGCTCCCTCAATTTTAAATTCTTGGAATAAAATATCTTTAGTACATAATAATATTATTCCTGCTTTCATTTTAGTTCCATGAACAACATCATGAGCTAAAGTATATGCTCCTAATTGTAAAAAATAATCTTGAATGTAGTCTACTTTTTTTGGTTTATTAGACTGCTTAAAATCTACTATAACATCTTGACCTTCGTATAATGCTATCATGTCAGCTGTACCAGCGTATTGATGTGGATAATATAAAGTTTCTTCCATTCCATATACTTCATTAAGTCTTCCGGTGATTCCTTTTTGAATTATTTCCTTAGCCATATTTTTGTATTGCTCATTACTCTCAAAAAAACTCTCATTAATCCTCCCTCTTAAGTAGTCCTCAATATATGAGTGCATAGAAGTGCCCCTTGATGACGCCTCCGTTTTAATTCTATTTGCTTCCTTAGCTCCTACTCTCTCTTTCCAATTTGCAAGAGCTGCCTTCTCTTCTTCAGACTTTGTAGTACTTAGAATAGTAGTAACACTTGGTAGTTTGTTCTCTCCTAATAAATATTTTCTGTATCCATCTTCAATTGACCTTAAAGACTTTGGATAATTAAATTTATTATTCCACTTCATTAAATTTTTTGTATTAGAATTATTTAATTTTTTGCTTGTCTTGGAATATCCTCAAATTTCTCAACATTTTCTGTTTCAATAGCCTTTTCAATTTGCTCGGGATCTTTTATATTTTCTAATGTTCTTTTAATAGATCTTGCATCTGTTCCAAATTTATCAACAACTGTCATTGCCTCTTCTAATTTTTTTCTGAGATTAACAATTCCATCAAAGTGTTTTGTAAATCTAGTACTTATTGTTTTTAAATGATCATATATTTCTGTTGCGTGTTTTTGAACTTTTAATGTTTGAAAACCCATGTGTAATGATTGTAGATACCCAGATAAATTATTTGGTCCCATAATAGTTACTTTATATTTTTTCATTAATTCTTGGCTCAATAATTCTTTAGTATTTGTATCTTGATAATTAGCTAACTCTAAAAACAAACTCTCTGTTGGCGCATACACAATTGCAAAATCAGTAGTTTTAGGTGGAACAATATATTTTTCATTTATACTCTTGGCTTTTTCTTTGAAAGCTTTTGCAAGTTTAGTTCTTGCATCCGCTATAGCTTTTTTATCATCTTCTTGATGAGCATCTTGTATAGCTTTAAATCTCTCAACAGGAAAATGGCTATCAACCGGAACCAATACACCCTCTTGGAGTTTAATAGCAAATTCAACATTTTCACTAGTTTCCTCCTTCATTTTAACATTTGAAAGGTACTGTGATGAAGGTAGTAAATCCTTAATGAGTGAGCCCAGGCTGAACTCAGCTAAAGTTCCATACTTTTTAACTCCAGCTAAAATTTTATTAATGCCTTTCTGACTTTCGTTTAAATTTTCAACTTGGGAATTAAAAGCTGCAACTTTCTCATCAACTTTTGTCAGAGCTGCTGTCATATCTTTCGTAACACCAGTTGAAAGATTGTTAAAAGATGAAGACATCGAACTTAAAGATGTATTTATAGTAGTATTTAAACTATCTTTTAATTTAATTATTTCAGCATTTAGATTGGCTATCTCATCAGCTTTGTTTTCATCCTCTTTTTTTGTATTTGATTTAATATTTAAATAAAGGATAGATAAAGTCGCTATTAATATTGAAGCTAAAATAACTATTAAAATTATATCCATGATTCGTATGTTACACTTACTTAATAATATTTAAAGTTTATTTAAAACACTTTTAAGAGTTCTACCTCTTTATTTTTTTTTGAGGTCATTAAACACGCTTGGGATTTAAGAATTATTCCGTCTTTTAATATCCTTAATTTATTAGCTTTTAAGGTTGCTCCTGTTGAAGTTATATCAGTTATAATTTCTGATGATCCAGTAAATGGATATATCTCAGTAGCACCAAGACTCTTTACTAGTTTAAATTGTGTAACTCCTCTGGAGAACATAAACTCCGTAGTTAGATTTGGATATTTTGTAGCTATACGCAATCTATTTCTTTTTTTATCTTTAAATTCAAAAGCTATTTCTTCTAGATCAGGCATTGTCTGTACATCTATCCAATCATCTGGGATCGCAACTACCAATGTGGCCTCTCCGAAATCGTACTTTTTTTTTACAAACACCTTTTTTTGAATATTAATTTCACTTTCCTTTAATAAATCATATCCAGAAAAACCAATATCTAGAGATCCATCTGCGAGACGTTCTATTATTTCTCTAGCGTGGAGATAATTAATAACTATATTTTTTTTTCCTTTAATAAATCCAAATAAATCTCGCTCACCTCTTTCAGAAAGAATTTTTATTTTCTTCTTTCTGAAAATATTTAAAACTCCAGATCGTAATCGACCTTTACTTGGAATTCCAATTTTTATGATGTTATTACTCATATTTATATTTTACCAGTTCTTCTTGAAATAAATTATTCATTTTAATTATTAAATTTTCATTAAGTAATTTCCTGTAATCATTGTCTTTTCCTAAATTAAAAAATTTTATTTTTTTGTCAGAACCTTTTTTTGTAATAGCTTCTGAAAAACCTTTTTCCTCCTCTAGTTTTTTTAAATTATTAAAATTGCAATTATCTACGCATTTTATAGCTTTTTCCTTTTTAAATTTTTCATCTGATTTAGAAAGTTTATTAATAAAATTAATGACTTGTTTAAATGTGTTTAGTGGATCAGTTTGTAGATCTTCATACCTTACAGTTAAAACTGGATATAATTTATTATCTACCCATGATTTCTGATTTAATTTCCAAGAAAAAAGTGCCTGAAAACCTAAAAATCGATCTTTTTCTTTAGAGACAATTCCTCTTTTTTCATCAGTCATAAATTGAAAAGCTTCATCAACAGAAATTTGGTAATGGTTTGATAATGAAGAGATTACATTTCTTGGATCTCTTATTATATAAATAACGCCTAACGTATTTTCTTTATCAGTAAAATTATTACCTTCTATTTTACAGAGTGCATTATGAGTTTTAAAAAATTTCAAACCCTTTGATTGATTAATTTTTTCTTGCTCCTTTATCCAATACTTTGAAGTATCATGAGGCTGGTTAAATTTATCTAAATACTTTCTAAAATATTTGTTGCTTGGAAAAGAATCTATTTTTTCTAAAAGGTCAAAATTAAACTCACCTGTTTCTGAAAAATAATAATTTGCTATTAGAGATCTCAACCAAGTATTTCCACTTTTGGGATACGAAGCTAACCAAATTATCATATTTTTTCTAAGTTAATAGCAGCTCCAACAGCTGGTATATTTTTTTTAAAGCCAAGATCTTTAATTAAAGAATCGTATCTACCACCTCTAATATTTAATTTCTCAGACTTTGATTTAATATCAATCTTAAATACCAAACCAGTGTAATATTCGAGATGTCTTCCAAAAGAAGAATTAAATCTTACATTTAATTTATTAATTTTATTTTTAGTTATTGGAAAATAATCATTCTGAACTCTAAGATTAATTTTGTTTTTTTTAAAAAATAAATTTAACTTTTTAGATGCTTGATTAATTGGACACTCAATTTTTAAATAATCTTTTAAAATTTTTACGACGTTACTTCCTTTTTTTGTTCTTCTTGGATCTTTAATCTTTGAGTCAAATCTCAATAATATTTCTTCTATTGATCTTCCAGCGACTTCTTTTTTTTTATTTCCATTTATCATTCTAGAATATTTTTTTTTATCTATTTCAACAATTGTTGGATCAATATCCGAGTTCGTCTCCAATCTTTTTAATAATTCATTAAAATATTTTTCTCTCCAAAAATGACGTTGTAATCTTAATTTCCATCTTGCAGGACAATCCAATTTATCTAATAAAAGCCTAAAAATTTCAATGTTACCTATTACTAAATTTCCACTATTATATTTAATTTTTGATAATGCTTTTAGTGAAGTTTCTATTATTTTTTTATCATCTTTTTTTTCAGTAAAAGATCCCAATATTTCAAAACCAATTTGATTTCTGATAACAGAATCTTTTTTATTTAATCCTTTTCTAAATGCTTGACCACTATAGAAAATTTTTTCACTAGTTTTCTTATTATGATTTAAGTATCTAACGCAAGATGCAATTGTTAAATCAGGTCTTAAACAAAGTTCATTTCCCAATTGATCTTTAAAAGAAAATATAAATCTTTTGAAACTTTCTCCTGACCTTTCCAATATTAAATTCGTGTCGATTACTGTATCAAGATTAATATATTTATATCCATTTGACTTAATAGTTTTCAGAATTTTCTCAGATAAGTTTTTTGATTTCATCAATCAGGTTCTCCTTGTCAAATGTAATTTGAGTATTTTCAGATTTTTTCCACTCTTCTCTGGATAAATTTTTTGATTTTTCGTTTAAGTTTGAGTCTAATTTTTTTATAGTAATTTTATTATCTTTAAATTCATCTTCCCCACAAAGAATTACAGCTGGAGAACTCCTTTTATCAGCGTATTTTAATTGTGATTTCAAACCTGAATCTCCTAGATAAATTTCGGATCTTATATTTTGATTTCTAAGTTGTGATAACAATTCATAATAATTAGAGAGATATTTTTTATCTAAAACACATATTATTATTGGTGAATAATTTTTAACCTCGATTTTGTTTAACTGAACTAATGCATATAACAAACGATCAAGGCCTATGGAAACACCTGTTGCAGATAAGTCTACTTTTTTAAATCTTGAAACTAAATAATTATATCTTCCGCCTCCACCAACTGAGCCAAACTCCACTTCTTGTTTTTTTTGATTTTTAACTTTGAATGTTAAATTTGCCTCAAATATTGGGCCATCATAATATTCAAGTCCTCTGATAACTTCAGGAGAAAAAATTATTTGATCAGAATTAGATGAATAAGTTATTCCATCTAATACTTTATTTAATTCATCAACACCATCTTCAACTAATTTGTTTGGTATAGCTGACTTAATTTCAGCTAAAGATTTCATATTTATAAAACTGACAATTTCTTCAGCTTGATTATCAGAAAGGTTTGCTCCAATAGTTTTATCGCCAGATTTGTCTTTACGTCCTGTCGTAAGCAATTCTTTCACACCATCAGTACCAACTCTATCAAGCTTATCTATAGCTCTTAAAACAGTAAGTTGTTGTTTGCTTTCTGAAATTTTCAATTTTTCAATAAGTCCTTGAATTAATTTTCTATTACTTAATTTGATTTGATATTGATTTTTTTCTAAGCCACAGAAATATAATGTGTCAGCTAAAAGATTGCACATCTCAGCATCTGCTAAAGGATTGCTAGATCCAACAATATCACAATCAGCTTGTGTAAACTCTCTAAATCTACCAGGTCCAGGTTTTTCATTTCGCCATACATTACCAATCTGATATCTTTTAAAAGGATTTGAGATATTTAAATAATTTTGAGATACGTATCTTGCTAATGGCGCAGTTAAATCATAACGTAATGATATCCAACTATTATTCTCCTCTTGAAAACCAAATACACCAGAGCTTGGTCTATCTTCATCTGGTAAAAATTTTCCTATATTTTCTGATATTTCAAAACTTGGGGTTTCTAGCTTAGAAAAACCAAATTTTAAAAAATTTTCCTCAATCTTAGCAATTAAATTTTCTTTTAATGCTAATTCTTTACCGTATCTATCAACAAAACCCGAAGGGGTATTTGCAGATAATTTTTTTTCTTTATTCATTTTTTGGTACACGGGGACAGATTCGAACTGTCGACCTTCGGTTCCACAAACCGCTGCTCTAACCAACTGAGCTACCCGTGCTCCTTGTAGTGTTTTATACTAAATGTGGATAAAATTAAATTTATAAATAATTAAATAGCTAGCTTGCAGCCAGCATGAAAATGATGTCTGTGAGTTTCTCTGTTAATAATAACGAATTTAATCATTGCTTTGTAAGTAACATTTTTTTTTTTAAATGCAAGCAAGAAAAGGCTTTGCACAGGAATAGCTATATTTTTTAACATATCCTATTCCTATACAAATATTTTTGATGAATTAAATTTTATTAACCTAATTTTTTCAAATTTACAGCGCTTGGACCTTTTTCGCCATCTTGAATTTCGAATTCTATAGCATCGTTTTCATTCAAAAATCTTAGCCCAGCTTCTCTAACTGCACTTGCATGAACGAAACAATCTTTTTCTCCATCTTCTCTTTCAATAAAACCGTAGCCCTTCTTACCGTTGAACCACTTTACTTTGCCTTTTAATGTACTCATACTTTGGTTACTCTTTCTTTGTTATTATATAATTTGCTATAAATAGCTGATGGATAGGTATTAGATTTTAATTTTGAATGCAAGCATAATGATGGATATTAATACCACATGGGCGTGGTGGCTTCGGCGGGACTCGAACCAGCGACACAAGCCTTTTCAGGGCTCTGCTCTACCAACTGAGCTACGAAGCCATATTAAGATCTAAAAATTATACGACCCTTTGATAAATCGTATGGAGATACTTCCAATTTCACTCTATCACCTTGTAAAACACGAATACGATTTTTTCTTAGTTTTCCTGCTGTGTGAGCTGTAACGTTATGACCATTGTCTAGTTTAACTCTAAACATAGCATTAGGAAGAAGATCTGTTACCACACCTTCAAACTCCAACGTATCCTGTTTACTCAAATTATTATCTCCTCATTCTAGATTTAATACTTTGAGCATGATTGTTTAGTTCTTCATACTCAGCGAGATGTGTAGCGGATTCTCCTAATTTCTCAATACCTTTTTTTGTAAGTGTTATATGGCTAATTTTTTTATAAAATTCACTAAGGTTTAGTCCAGATGAAAATTTTGCTGATCCTAAAGTTGGCAATACATGGTTTGAACCAACATTATAATCTGAGACAGCCATTGGAGAATACTTTCCAATCATAATACTTCCTGCATTGTGAATTTGATTTAAATACTTTTTATAATTAGCTACATTAATTTCTAAGTGTTCTGGAGCAACTTCATTAATCACTTCTATTATTTGCTTATCACTTTGAGCTAATACAATTAATCCATTATTATTTAAACTTTTCAAAACAACTTTTTTTCTATGAACTTTTTTTACACTTTCTTTTATTTCTTCATTAAATTTATTTACTAATTTTTTATCTTTTGTAATTAAAATACACTGGGAGTTTACATCATGTTCTGCTTGTCCAATCATAGATGTTATAACTTGATTTAGATTAGTTTTGCCATCTGCTAAAACACAAATCTCACTGGGTCCAGCAACCATTCCTTCTGTCCCTACATCGCCAAAGACTTCACGCTTACTTCTTGCAACATAAATATTTCCAGGCCCAACAATTTTATTCACTTTTTGAATATATGCTAAACTTGCTATAGCTTGGGCACCACCCATTGAGTAAATTTCCTTAATTCCAACTTTTTTAGCTGCATAAAGAACAGCAGGATTTAGTTTTCCATTAAGTTTTGGATTGGCCAAAACAATTCTTTTTACACCAGAAATTTTTGCAGGCACTGCATTCATTAATAATGTGGATGGTAAATTAGCTGGCACATAAATACCTACAGACTGTAGTGGCAAATGCTTATATTCAAGTTTATTATTAAAATTATCTACATACTTAATATTTTTTGGTTTTTGTAGTGAATGAAACATAAAAATTCTAGCATAGGCTAAATCGATACTTTTTTTAATCTTGGGTTCTAATGAATTAATTGCTTTGTTTATTTTATCTTTTGAAGGAACTATCTCTATATTTTTACTAAATTTTTTCTCATACTTTAAAAGTGCTTTTCTTCCATTAATTTTGATGTCTTTTAGAATTTTTGGAACTATCGAAGTGTCTACTGCTTTTCCAGATCTTCTTTTATCCAAAAAAGATACTAATTCTCTTTTATAATTTTTTTTCTTACAATTAATTACTTTTATCATTTTCAATTTTTTGGTCTTCTAACGTTACATCAATAACTTCTGTGGACAGTGTTATAATTCCATTTTTTGAAAATAACAGAACTATTTCAAAATTTTCTTTTTTTTTAAAAATATCAATTGCAAGTAATTCTAAAGTTAAATCTGCATTGGACTGTTTAATGTTTTTAGACTTGGAACTTTCAATAAATTCAAATTTTATAACACTATTAATAGGTTTGCTGCTATCTGTTTCCTTATCTATTCTTAAAACAGAAAGTAAAAAAATTTTTGTAGATGGCAAATATTTTATATCAGAAATTTTGACTTTAGATTCTGCACATATCGCTGATATAATTTGTAAGTCGTCTGGAGATTGGGCGATTACTTTCTTTAAAAAATTATTCACTAAGATATTCTTTTAATTTTTACTCCAATTTTTTTTAATTTATTTTCAATTTTTTCATAACCTCGATCTAAATGATATACTCTATTTATAATAGATGTTCCTCTTGAAATAAAAGCTGCTAAAACTAAAGCTACTGATGCCCTTAAATCACTAGACATTAACTCAGCTCCCTCTAGGTTATTAGTTCCTTCAATAATTGCCTTGTTACCTTTAATATTTATTTTTGCACCTAATCTTTTTAATTCTGGAACATGCATGAATCTGTTTTCAAATATATTTTCTTCAATTGTGCTTTTTCCATTTGCTTTAGTTAATAATACCATAATTTGAGCTTGCAAATCAGTGGGGAACTTTGGATATTCTCCAGTTTTTAAAAAATCCAAACTTCTAATTTTTTTTGGTCCATTAATTTGAATTGTATTTTTTGTGATTTTTATTTTTGCACCAATTTTCTTAAGTAAATTTATCTCAGTATTAATAATTTTAGGCTCAAAGTTTTTAATTTTTAAGTTTCCGCCATTTAAACATGCAGCAACACAAAATGTGCCCGCTTCAATTCTGTCATTCATAATTGAGTAAGTTATACTTTTTAATGTTTTGACACCCTCTATTTTTAAAGTTCTTTTACCGATCCATTTAATCTTGGCGCCCGCTGTTTTCAAAAAATTAGTCAGATCCTTAATCTCAGGCTCAATTGCACAATTCTTTATTGTTGTTATTCCTTTTGCAAGACAAGCAGCAAGAATTGAATTTTCAGTCGCTCCAACTGATATTTTTGAAAATCTTATTTCTGAACCAACTAACCCTTCATGAGCTTTTGCATTAACATATCCTTTTTCAATTTGTATTTTAACACCTAACTTTGATATGGCTTTTAAATGGATATCTATTGGTCTTACTCCTATACTGCAACCACCGGGGCTACTTACTTTTGCTTTTTTATTTTTTGCCAATAAAGGACCAAGAACTAAAATTCCTGCTCTCATTGTTTTAACTAGAGAATAAGGTGCAAAATAATTATTTTTTTTCCCTTTTGAGATTGTTGCTATTTTTTTATTATTTTTAAAGCTAATTTTTCTTCCTAGTGATTTTAGCAAATTAAGCATTGTATCTATATCTTTAACTCTTGGGAGATTTTTAATTGTTACATTTTTATCAAAGAGTAAAGTTGCAGCAAGTATTGGTAGAGCAGCATTTTTACTTCCAGAAATTGATACCTCTCCTCTAATCTTAGAGGGACCAATAATTTTAAATTTATCCATTTTAAATTTTGGGAAGTGTTACCCCTTTTTGACCCATATATTTTCCATCTCTGTCTGCATATGAAACATCAGGTTCCTCATTCCCTTTTAAAAATATAAATTGAGCCACACCTTCATTTGCATATATTTTGGCTGGTAATGGAGTTGTGTTAGAAAATTCAAGGGTCACATGGCCTTCCCATCCCGGCTCCAAAGGTGTTACATTAACAATTATTCCACATCTAGCATAAGTGGACTTACCTAAACAAATAACTAGGACATCGCTAGGAATTTTAAAATATTCGACAGTTCTTGCTAAAACAAAAGAGTTTGGTGGAATAATACATTCATCGGATTCTTTTGTTACAAAATTTGTTGGTTTAAAATTTTTTGGGTCTACAATTTCAGAATTGACATTAGTAAATATTTTAAACTCATTAGATACTCTCGCATCGTATCCGTATGAAGAAACACCAAATGAAATTTTCCCTTCCCTTATTTGTTTATCTTCAAATGGTGAGATCATTTCTTGTTCTTTAGCCATTTTGATTATCCACTTATCTGATTGCACTGACATTTATTTATTTTTTTTATTTTTTCTTTGAAATATTTTTCTTTTTCTTAAGTTTTTACGCAAAGCTTCTCCTAGTTTAGCTTTTTTATCCTTCTTCCTGTCCATCTTGATTACTTTTTGTCTGGATTGGTAAGGTGATCCAAAGTTATTACTTGATCGATAGGTATTGTTTTTTCCTCTGGAATTTTGGGGTCACCTTGTTTGGCTATTTTTTTTGCTCTTTTTTCAGCAAGTTTTTTTTCTCTTTTAGCCTGCTTCTCCATAGCCTTAGCTCCTCTTGTTGATTTATAATCGTAGTGAATTCCCATATCATTTACCTAATTTACGTATACCCGATTTTCGTAAAAAATTAAGGCATTTATTTGAAAAAAACAATTTTATACACTAATTATAATTAAAAATGCCCTCATAGTTAAATGGTATAACACATCCATGGTAAGGATGAGTTTCCAGTTCAATTCTGGGTGAGGGCACCAGTTATTTGTAGAATTTTTTTCTGATTATAAATCCAATTAAAACCAAAATAATCATACCAATCACTGGTACATAAATATCTGGAGTAAAAATTATATCAAAGACACTTGGAGGTTCTTGATTGTTTTCAATCACTTTATTTAGACCTGCACCAAGTGAAGCTCCAACAAATAACTGAGGCGTCATTCCAATAACTGATCCTAAAAAGAAATTTCTAATCTTAATATTAAACAATGTTGGCAAAATGTTTGAAATAAAAAAAGGTATACCACCAACAAATCTATATATCAGAAAAAAAGTAAATTCATTTTGTTTAAATTTTTCAGTAAGATTATAAAATTTTGATGAAAATTTTTTTTTAATTAAATCTTTAAAAAAATAATTTGCACAAATATATAAAAGCGTTGCGCCAATAGATAAACCAAATACAATAAGAATTGTTCCAATCCATTTTCCAAATACAAATCCTCCAACTAAAAAAACTGGAGAACCAAATCCTAAGAGCATAACCCAAATAATCACTCCAATAAAAAATAATACGCTTGCGATTAAAAGATTAGAATTTTTAATATCATTTAATTTATCTCTATTATTTTTTATAAGTTCAAAACTTGAAAAGTCGTCAAATGAGAAATGGCTAAAAAAAAGCAACAAAAAGCCAGTAACTATGGAAAGATATATAATACCGAGAATAATTTTTAATTTATTTTCATTTTCCATTTTGTTCTAATTTATTAAAAATCGCTGTACTTATATACATTAAATTGTATAACTACCGAAATTTAACAAAAAAGAAGCCTTAATATGAAACGTACATATCAACCTAGTAAAAAAGTGAGAAAAAGAAGGCATGGTTTTAGGTCTAAAATGAAGACTAAAGGAGGAAGAAAACTAATTAGAAGAAGAAGAAGTAAGGGTAGAAAAAAACTCACTGTTTAATGCAGGTTAAATTAAAAAGTTTATCCAGAAATGAAGATTTTAAATTTATTTTAAATGGTAAAAAAATATCAAATAGATATTCAACAATTTTTTACAGGAGATTAGAAAATAAAAGCAATAGATATTTTAATATAAGTTTTATTACAAAAAAAAAGATTGGTACAGCTGTTGTAAGAAATAAAATTAAAAGAAGATTAAGGAATATGATGAATGAGGCTTTAAGAAAAATTAAAATTAATCTTAACTATAGTTATTTATTAATTGCTAGAAAATCTGTTTTAGAAGATGAGTATAATTTTATTAAAATAAAACTTTTTAATGAGTTAAAAAAAATTAGATAGTTATGATTAAAAAAGGATTAATATATTTAATTAAATTTTATAAATATTTCATTTCACCGGTTCTGGGTAATAATTGTAGGTATCTTCCAACCTGTTCAGAATATTTTATTGACAGTTTAAATGAGCATGGTGTTTTGAGAGGTTGTTACAAAGGTATTAAAAGAATTTTATCCTGTCATCCTATAAAATTTTTGGGAGGAGGACATGGGTATGATCCAGTAAAGAAAAAGAATATTAAATAATGGACACTAGAAACGTAATCGCAGCAATTTCATTAAGTGCAGCAGTAATAATTCTTTATGGATTATTTTTTGCTCCGCAAAGTCCTGATCCAAAGCAGTTAACTAATAATGATCAAAATAAGAACAATCTTCAACTTAATGAGGCACCAAAAATAGAGCAAAATATTGAGAATAATAAAATTTCTAGATCAGAGGCAATTAACAAAGTTGAAAGAATACTTTTTGAAAATAAAAATATAAAAGGTTCTATTTCTCTAGAGGGATCATTAATCGATGACCTGATTTTTAAGAAATATACTGAAACTTTAGATTCTGATGAAAATGTAGTTTTGCTTAATCCTAAAGAGTCTGAAAATGGTTATTATATAGAAACAGGTTGGGCCATAAATAACAAAGATATTGAAGTTCCTAATTCAAATACAAAGTGGGAAGTTATTGGCAATAAATTACTAACACCGAACAGTCCAATTAAATTGGTATGGAATAATGAGCAGAATATAACGTTTGAGAAAGAAATAAGTATAGATGATAAATTTTTATTTACTGTTAACCAAAAAATAACAAATAATACTCAAAATACTTATAACTTTTATCCCTATGGACAGATTATTAGAAACGTAGCTCCTGATGTAACTGATTTTTATATATTACATGAAGGTTTGTTAGGTGTTTTTGATGATAATCTTGTTGAAGAAGATTACGATGACATTAAAGACAAGAAGTACTCTATAAATGCTAATAAAGGGTGGATGGGTATTACAGATAAATATTGGATAACAAGTTTAATCCCAGAAAGTAATAAAAGTTTTAGATCAGATTTCGATTATAAAAATAAATTTAAAGCTAACTTTATAGAAACTGCTGCAACAGAAGTCAGAGCTAATGAAAGTAAAACTAATCAGGTAAAAGTGATTATTGCAGCAAAAGAAGTTGATGTTGTTGATGGCTATGCAGAAAAACTTAATATTAATAAATTTGATTTAGCAATTGATTGGGGTTTCCTGTATTTCTTAACAAAACCAATATTTTTGTTATCAGATTATTTCTTTAAATTAACTGGCAACTATGGAATTGCAATTATACTAATTACCGCTTGTATAAGAATATTATTTTTTCCTCTCGCTAACTACTCATTTAGATCTATGGCAAAAATGAAAGTTCTTCAACCCGAAATGGTAAGGCTAAAAGAACTTCATAAGGAAGATAAAATGAAGTTACAGCAAGAAATGATGGCTCTTTATAAAAGAGAGAAGGTTAATCCTGTAAGTGGGTGTTTGCCTATTTTAATTCAAATACCATTTTTCTTTGCAATTTATAAAATGTTGTTTGTAACAATTGAAATGAGACATCAGCCTTTTTTTGGTTGGATACATGATCTAAGTGAAAGAGATCCAACAAGTTTATTTAATCTATTTGGTTTGTTACCATATGATGTCCCGTCATTTTTAATTATCGGCGCTTGGCCAGTAGCAATGGGTGTTACAATGTGGATACAACAAAAGCTTAATCCAACACCACCGGATCCGATACAACAAAAAATTTTCATGTTTTTTCCTGTATTTTTAACAGTGATACTGGCACCTTTTCCATCAGGGTTAGTTATATATTGGACAATTAACAACGTGCTCACGATGGCACAACAGTATGTAATTATGAAGAGAACTTCAGTTAAAACAGTTTAATTGATGGAATTAGATAAGATTATTCCAACAGATGGGCCAAATATTAATGAAGTTGAAAAATATATAAACAAATATCAGTCTGAGATTATAGTAATTAAATGTGGTGGATCTGTTTTATTAGACAAAAAACTATTTAATCAATTCATAGAAGATATTTCGGTAATAAATAAAATCGGTTTATCAGCAATAGTCGTTCATGGTGGAGGTAAAAATATTAAAAAAAAATTAGATGAAAATAATATTGAAACAAGATTTATCAAAGGACTAAGGGTTTCAGACGATAAAACAATAAGATATATAGAAGAAGCTTTACTAGAGCTTAATTTAGAGATTTTACATAAATTAAAATCTAAAAATACTAATGTTTGTTCAATATCACCTAAAGAACATAATGTAATTAATATTATTCCTGAAAGTAAAGAATTGGGATACGTTGGTTCACCAAAAAAAATTAATAAAGAGAAAATATTAAACATTATTAATAATAAACAAATTCCAATTGTTGTCCCTTTAGGAGTGGGTGATGATGGTAGAATTTATAATATTAATGCAGATGTTGCTGCAGGTTCAATTGCAAAGGAGATCGATGCGAGACGTCTTCTTTTGATGACAGATGTTGAGGGGGTTCTTGATGAAAATCAAAAACTTATATCTGAAATTAATCTCAATAGAGCTAACGAGATGCTAAAAAATAATATTATATCTGGAGGTATGATACCAAAAATAAACACTTGTCTAGATGCAATATCTAATGGTGTTAGAGGTGTTGTTATTGTTGATGGGAGAAAACCACATTCAATACTATTTGAGTTATTTTCTGACAAGGGCGCAGGAACATTAATAAGAAAATGAATAATCTAAAAAATATAAAGAATATTTTGTTCGACTGTGATGGTGTTTTATATAATGATTTAGAAGCAGTGTTTGGCCAAGTTAGTAAGAGAATGACAAAATATATTTCGAATAAACTTAGCTTAGATCTTACAAAAGCCAAAGAATTACAAAGAGATTATTTTCACAAATACAACACAAGTTTAAATGGATTGATGATACATCATGATATCCCACCGGAAGAATTCTTAGAGTATGTTCATGATATTGATCTTTCATTTATGGAAAAAGATCTTGTTTTAAGAAATGAGCTTGAAAACATAAATTTAAATAAATTCGTATTCACAAACGGAAGTAGAGCGCACGTAAAAAATATAGTGAAAACTCTTGGTATTGAAGACCAATTTAAAGATATATTTGATATCGTAGACGCAAAATATCACCCTAAGCCTGAAGCCAAAGCTTTTGATCTTATGGTTGATAAATTTAAAATTAATCCAAAAGAAACTCTTTATATCGAGGATATAGCTAAAAATTTATCAATAGGTAAAGAGCGAGGGACAATAACAGCTTGGCTTATCAATAATGAATACTGGGGTAAAAAAGAGTCTGATAAAGATTACATCGACTATAAAATCGAAAATCTCTCTTTATTTTTAAAAGAAATAAGGTTATTAAAAAGTTCTTAAATTTATGAGCATAGAAAATATAATCAATGATGCCTGGGATAATAGAGACCAAGTAAGTCCTACCTCAGATGAGAGTTTAAAAAATACTGTTAATCAGATTATTGATGACTTAGATAGTGGCAAAGTCAGAGTAGCAGAAAAAATTAATGGTGAGTGGGTAACACATCAATATATAAAAAAAGCAATTATGTTAAGTTTTAGAATGTATCCAATGGAAAATTTAAATGGTCCTTACAGTAGTTGGTATGACAAAGCGCATCTTTTAAAAGGTAAAACGGCAGGTTGGTCTAAAGATGACCATGAAAAAGCTGGTTTCAGAATGGTTCCTAATTCTCCAGTGAGAAAAGGATCTTTTGTAGGCAAAAACGCTGTTTTAATGCCATGCTATGTGAATATAGGAGCATACATTGATGAGGGAACAATGATAGATACTTTTGCAAGAGCTGGGAGCTGTTCTCAAATCGGAAAAAATTGTCATATCTCTGCAGGTAGCGGAGTTGGAGGAGTTTTAGAGCCTGCACAAGCATTACCAACAATTATTGAGGACAATGTTTTTTTAGGAGCAATGTCTGAGGTTGTAGAGGGAGTGATAGTTGGTGAAGGTTCTGTTTTAAGTATGGGGATGTATATTGGACAATCAACAAAAATTGTTAACAGGAAAACAGGCGAAATATGCTACGGTAAAATTCCACCATATTCTGTTGTTGTTCCAGGTTCTCTACCAGATAAAAATAATTCAAGCGCTCCATCATTATATTGTGCGGTAATAATCAAACAAGTGGACGAAAAAACAAGATCAAAGACTTCAATAAATGATCTTTTAAGAGAATAGATTAATGAAAACTTATAATGAACTGACGTTAGCTCAAGAGCTAATAAAATTTCAAACAATTAAAACGGAAGATAAAGGTATTATGAATTTCCTTTCAAGGAAACTCTCATCAATAGGCTTTAAATGTCATATAATAAAATCAAAAGGTACAGGTGCTAAACCTGCTTTAAATTTATATGCAAAATTTGGTAAATCAAAACCTAACATTAATTATTTGGGTCACACAGATGTTGTTGCTAACCTCAACAATTGGGAGTTTCCACCATTTAAAGCAGTAGTAAAAAAAGGATATTTATATGGAAGAGGATCCCAGGACATGAAGGGTAGTGTGGCATGTTGGATAAGTGCTGTAAGTAATTTTATTAAAAATAAAAAATTTAAAGGTTCTATATCAATAATAATTACGGCTGATGAAGAAACTACAGGTCATGGTTGTCCAGCCGTTATGAAATATTTAAAGAAAAAAAAAGAAAAAATTGATTTTTCGGTAGTAGGCGAACCTTCATCAAATAAATCTGTTGGGGATGAAATCAGAATTGGAAGAAGAGGTTCTATGAATGCAACAATAACAGTGTATGGAAAAAGTGGACACTCTGCATTTTATGGCACTTATATAAATCCATGTACTGCTCTTGCTAAAATAATATCTAAACTTAAAAGTGTTCGGCTAGACAAAGGAACAAAATATATGCCGCCATCTAATTTGGAATTTACAAAAATGAATGTGGATAATATATCTGAAAATGTAGTTCCGCAGTCTGCAAGTGCTAAATTTAATGTTAGATTTAATTCAACTTATAAATCGTCATCATTGAAAAAAAAACTTAATAAAATTATTAATGCAGTTGCAAAAAAAGAAAATTGTAAAACCAAAATAGATTATAAAGTAAGTGGAGAAGCATTTTACACAGAGCCAAATAAAGAAATTTATATGGTAAAAAAAGTTGTAAAAAAAGTTACAGGGAACAATGCAAAATTAAATTGTAGAGGTGGCACAAGTGATAGTAGATTTTTAGGTTCAATACCACGTCTTGAGCTTGGGTTAAGAAATAATACTATTCATATGGTTAATGAAAGAACATCGATCTCAGATTTAAAAAAGTTAACTAAGATTTATAAGAACATTTTACATAATTATTTCGCTTGAAAACTGCAATTATAACATCTGAATTTTCAGAAAAACATATAACAGGCGATGGTCATCCAGAGCAACCGAAGAGAGTAGTTTCAATAATTGATACTTTAAAAAAAAATAAAGAACTGCTTTGGGATAAGCCAGATGTTGTTCCTAATGATATTCTTAATATGACACATTCTGAAGATTATATTAATAATTTAAAAGACTCATTTCCTAAAAGTGGCTTAAATTTTTTAGATGGTGATACTGTTGTATCGCCTGGAAGTAAGGATGCAGTGTTTCAAGCTGCAGGATCAGCTATAAGTGCAATAGATGGAATTGAGAATAAAAAATATAAAAATGCATTTTGTGTAGTACGACCACCAGGACACCATGCTGAAAAAAACAAATCAATGGGCTTTTGCTGTATTTCTAATGCAGGTGTTGCAGTTAATTATTTAATAAAAAAATATAATTATAAAAGAATTGCATGTGTAGATTTTGATGTTCATTGGGGAAATGGAAATTATGATGTAATGTATGACAACAAAAATTCACTTTATATATCAACACATCAATATCCATTTTATCCAGGTGGTGGCTCAGAAAAAGACAAGGGAAAGTATAATAATTCTCTTAATATACCTCTTCCCGCTGGCACAAATTCTGAAGAGTATTTTAATGCTTATGATAGAGTTTTAGATAGGTTAATTGAATATAAGCCTGATTACCTAATCTTTTCTGCTGGCTTTGATGCTCACAAGAACGATCCATTAGCTCAATTTGAACTTTCATCCATAGATTTTTATGAAATAACAAGAAGAACACTAAAAGCCACTAATAAGTTTACAAATGGAAAAGTGGTATCTTTATTAGAAGGTGGATACGACCTGAAAGCACTTGCTGAAAGCGCTAATTATCATGTAAATGCATTAATCGAGTCGAAAAATAAATAATGATGAAACTATATAAACAAAAATCATCAAATATTGATAACAGGGGACTGTTTGCATCTAAAAATATAAAAAAAGGAACTAAGATTATTTACTACACAGGTAAAATAATTACAAAAAAACAAACCGAAAATAATCCAAAATTTGATAATGATAAAGCGATTTATCTTTTTAACTTAAATAATAGATATGATTTAGACGGTGATTTTGCTTACAATACTGCAAGACTTATTAATCACTCTTGTGATCCAAACTGCGAAGTTGAGGGCAAAGGTTTAAAATTATGGATTAGTTCTATTAAAGATATAAATAAAAATGACGAACTAACTTATGATTATGGGTTTAGTTTTGATGAAAACTATAAGGATTTTCCTTGTAAGTGTGGCTCCAAAAATTGTTGCGGTTATATAGTCAGAGAAGGATCTAGATGGAGAATAAAAAAGAAAAAAATAAAATCTAATAAATAATTTTCTCAAGATATAAGCCATGTGCAGGAGCAATAGGAGCACAATTTTTTCTAGATTTTGATTTAAATACACTGGTAAATTTTTTTAAGTTCCATTTATTTTCACCAAGGTATTTGAGTGAACCAACCATGGATCTAACTTGACTCTTAAGAAATGATTTTGACACAAATAGAATTTTTATAACATTTTTAACTTTTGTTATTTTAACCTTCTTCATGGTTTTTACCGGACTTTTTGCGGCACAATTAGATGCTCTAAACGTTGAAAAATCATGAGTTCCAATTAATTTTTTTGCTCCCTTTTTCATCAATTCAACATCAATTTTTTTTTTAATATGCCACTCTCTGTTAAAATTAATAACAGAAGGAGAGGCATCATTTCTTATTAAATATATATACCTTCTTTCTTTTGCAGAATATCTTGAATGAAAAAGTTTATTTTTTTTCTTTATTTTCAAAATAGATATTTTTTTTTTATTTAAAAAGAAGTTTAGTGAATTTATTAGTTTATCTTTTTGAATAATTTTATTTTTAGTATCAAAGTGTGCTGATTGCTCTTTGGCATGAACTCCTGTATCTGTTCGTCCAGACCCGTAAATTTTTATTTTTTCTTTTAATAGTTTGGATAAGATAATCTCAATATTTTCCTGGATTGACTTACCTTTTTTTTGAATTTGCCAACCATTGTATAAAGTGCCTTCGTATTCTATTAAAATTTGATATCTATTCACTTGAAATTATTGTTCCTTTTCTAACCTTATTCCCTAATAAAAATTCATTGATTAATTGTGGATTCTTTCCCTCTTTTTGTATCTCAATGATATTTATTGAATTTTCCCCACATGCTATTGTCATTTGTTCGTCAATTACTTCACCAATTGTTGCTGACTGCTTGTTTATTTTGGCTTTTAATATTTTATGTCTTTTGTTGTTAAACTCAAACCATGCACCAGGTTTTGGATATAATCCATTTATTTGAGCAATTATTTTACTAGCACTACTATTCCAATCTATCTTTCCCTCTATTTTTTGAATTTTCTTTGCGTATGTAGCTTTTGTATGATCTTGCTCTTTAAATATTGCTTCTCCTTCTAAAACATTTTGCACATTTTCTAAAATTTTTTCTGTACTCAAATAAGATAATTTTTCAGATAAAGTTTCTGCATTATCTTGGTCAAGAATATCTACTGAATATTTATTACACACTGGTCCAGAATCTAATTTTTCATCAATTTTCATAAATGATATACCAGTTTTTTTTTCAATGTTTAAAATTGATCTTTGGATTGGTGCCGCCCCTCTCCATTTTGGTAATAATGAAGCATGAATATTCAAAAAACCTTTTTTACTCAAATCAAGAATTTTTTTTGAAATTAAGTGTCCGTATGCAACAACAATTACAAGGTCTAAATTTAATTCTTTAAGATATTCAAATTCCTCATCAATTTTTTTTGGGGTTTTAATTTTTAGATTAAGTTCCTCTGCGCATTTATGAATTGGTGATTTCGTAAACTTTTGACCTCTATTTGATTTACTTGGAGGCTGAGTAAAAACACAATTAATTTTATATTTTTGATTAATTTTTTTTAGAATAGGCACAGCAAACTGCGGTGTACCCATGAACACAATATTTGACATTTAAACGACAACTCTATTAGAAGTTTTTTGTTTAGACAATTTTTTTATTATTAAATCTTTTTTGATTTTAGATAAATAATCAATGATTAGTTTTCCATCTAAGTGATTAATTTCATGTTGTAAACATGTTGAGAGTAGTCCATCACATTGCATTTCTTTCTTATCACCATTTCCGTCTATATAAGATACAGTACAAATTTCTGGTCTTTCTATCTCAATAAAGGTATTGGGTATTGATAAACAACCTTCCTCATATGTAGACATTTTTTCACTTAATGTTTTTATTTGAGGATTAATAAAACATAATGGTTTTTTTTCATTTTCGTTTTTTGAGACATCTAAAACAACTACTCTTTTAAGAATTCCAACTTGAACAGCTGCTAAACCTATACCATTATGATGGTACATAGTTTCAAATAAATCTTTTATGAGTTTTTTTTCATTTACATCAACTTTATTTAAAGGCTCAGATTTTTTTCTAAGAATATCATCGGGTACTGTGATTAGTTCTTTTACTGACATAGTTTATTTATTGTTTAGACTTTTAAAGGCAAGACTTCTATTAGAATTTCGTTCCTTAAATCTACATTTTTTAGCTCATTCATAGTTGAAACTAATAAATTCACTGTGTTTATATCTAGATCTTCAAGATTACTTTCACCAACAATATCTACTATTTTAATTAATAATAAGCCTAACTCTCCATTCGATAACATTTGTTTTATATCAGAGGAAAATTGATAATTGTATTCATAAAGGTTTGAGTATTTTTTATCTATTTTTACACCATCTGATTTAAGAGATTCGATAAGAATCATATCTTTTGTAGAAAAAACATATTTTTTGTTTCTTTTAATTTTTTTTAAAATATCGTTTGTTTCCTTTTCAGCTTTAGGCAAACTAGTTTTATTTAAAAAGTAATTTAATAATTTTGACTGATGTATTTTTTTATTATTAAATTTTATCTTTCTCTCTTTTTTTAACTTATTGTTGGTATGATTTTCATAAAAGGTAGTAAAATTTGAGGGAACATCGTCTTTTTTTATATTTTTTAATATTACTTTAATTTCATTATCAAACGCATTGTCTAATTTTTTTTTTTGGAAAGATTTATATAGTTCAGACGTCATACTTAATCTTTGTTGGACATCAACAGATAAAAGTAATCTTTGATATAATAAAGCTCTGCCCTCATAATCTGGAAGTAGCTTATAAGCATCTTTGGCATTTAATAGTTGTGTTATGTTAAATTGAAATTTTTTATATGTATCTAGTAGTTCTCTCTCATCAAATACATTTTCATGAGTTGCTCTTTCTAATAATCTTAAATCCTCTGGATTTTCAATATCAAAGGAATTTGTATTTTTAAGAATATTTGATGACGAAAGATAACTCCATATATATCTAGGTGAGTCCATTTTTGGCTCATAATTGAAATCATTATTTGTTTTATGAGATAAGTGAAAATATAAAATATTTTCGTCTGAAATTATTTCATCTTTGCTTGCGTAACCCATTAATATATTAAATTTATTTTCAAAAAAAGTGTCAATCTCATCCAACTCTTTTGATAAATCAAAAAGTAGTTGAGCTTGTTCTTTTTTATCTTCTAGAATTAAACAATAAATTTTAAAATTATTTAAATATTTATCGGTAATAGCACCACTAACATCAAATATTTCACATGCTTTTTTTACTTCAGAGTTTGAAAGGAAATATTCTGAATAAAATTTAATCAATTTATTTTTATTTGAAACTTCAGAATTATTGATTAGAAATTCTTTAATTAATTCAAAATCTTTTTTGTTTATTAAATGATTAAATTTAAACTCTAAAAATTCCTCTTCAGTAATATTATTTGTTGGAATATATGAATTTGTCAGTAAAGCTATGTCTAATATTTTTTTTGAAAATTCAGATAAGTTTCTATTTAAATTTTTATTTAAAATACTTTTAATTAGTTCACCATCACTGTTCGACCACATGTCAATTTTTAAGCCATTCTGCGCAGGATCATATAACCCAGCTAGTTTTATAGTGGATGACTCAATTTCTTTATTAATCACTATCTCGGAACTAGATTGAACTGATAATATTGTATTAGTATTTGGATTATTGCTTGAGTTTATATTTGACGTTGAATTTTCTTTATTAATAATGTCTTTTTTTTCAATTTTCCAAATATCGATTGGTTCATTTGCAAAAGAATAATTATAAAAAAATAAAATTAAGGTTATTTTAAGAATTATTTTACTTAATTGTTTTAAAATTTTCATTAGGCAAAATCACTTCAATTTTTTTGTTGGGAGATGGGAAATCAATCTGACTTAAAACAACAATAGACAAAATTAATATAAAAAATATAATTCCAGCTTTAATTGCAAATTTCATATTATGTTATATTCCTTTGTAGTATAATGTTTTAAAAGCATATAATTTTGTAAAATCAAAATAAGACATATTTGTGTTTTTTCAACTTAGAAATATATGGAATCAAATAAAAATCTAGTTTTAGTAGGTATGATGGGTTCGGGAAAGACATTAATAGGAAAATTGATTTCTAAACAAACCAAACTTAAATTTATTGATATAGATAATAAAATTGAAGAAAAAGAAAAAATGAAAATTGCAGAAATTTTCAAAAAAAAGGGAGAAAAATTCTTCCGTGAATGTGAGGAAGAAGTAACATTATCATGTTTAAAAGGTGAGAAACAAATTTTATCACTAGGTGGGGGTGCATATATTAATAATTATATTAGGAAAGAATGTAAGAAGAGTTCTTTTAGTTTTTGGTTGAATTGGAAAAAAGATATAATAATTAGAAGAATAAATGGTAGCAAAAAGAGACCTCTGGCTATGACATTAAGTGAAACAGATCTAGAGAGACTAATAGATGAAAGAGCTAAAATATATAGTTTGGCAGACTTCACAATTAATTGTGATCAGCTAAATAAAAATGAGATAGCAAATAAAATTATAAAAAAATATGAAATCAAAAATAATAAAGGTTAAAACTAAAAGTAAAAATTACGAAGTTCATATTGGTAACAATCTAATCCCAAAGTTAAAAAATATTTTAAAAAAAAATAAATTATTTTTTTCAAAATGTTTGATCGTAATTGACAATAAGATACCAAGAAAATTTAGAACATTACTTTTAAAAAATTTAAAAAATCGAAAAATTTACATTTTAAATTTTAATGCAAATGAAAAAAATAAAAGTTATTTAAGTATCGATAAAATACACAATGTTTTATTTAAAAATAATTTTTATAGAGAGGACTGTATAATTTCATTTGGTGGAGGAATTACAGGAGATGTAGTTGGATATGCAGCCAGCACATATAAAAGAGGAATAAAATTTATTAATATGCCCTCCACTTTATTAGCTCAAGTCGACTCTTCAATAGGTGGCAAAACAGGTATTAATAATAAATTCGGAAAAAATCTTGTAGGAAGTTTTTATCAGCCAGATCTAGTAATTTCAGATATTAATTTACTACGTACGCTCCCCAAAAGAGAAATTATATGTGGATATGCTGAAATACTAAAAAGTAGTTTAATTGATAACAAAAAAAATTTTGTTTTTTTAGATAAAAATTTTAATAAGATTTTAAACTTAAAAGGAAATCTTATAATTAACGCAATTTTAAATAGCTGTTTATTAAAAAAAAAAATTATTGAAAAGGATGAAAAAGAAAAAAATTTAAGAAAATCTTTAAATCTCGGCCATACTTTTGCTCACGCATATGAGGCTACTCTTGGTTACTCAAAAAAATTAAATCATGGAGAAGCTGTTATATTTGGTTTAATGAATGCTGTAAATTTTAGTAAAGAAAAAAAAATTATTTCAGATTCAAATTCAGAATTAATAAATAATCATATTAAAAAGATAGAAATTAAAAATAAATATAAAGATCTTTTTAATAAAAGGAAAATTAAATCAATTCTAAACTTTATGAAAAGTGATAAAAAAAATAAATCAGATAGTATAAACTTAATATTAATAAGGAATTTTGGAAAATTAAACCTAAATTATCAAGCCAAATCTGGTGAATTGAACAAGTTTTTATTAAAAGAATTAAATAAAGCTTATTTGTAAAGAATGAATATCAGTTTTCAATTCTTCGCTTAAAATATTGTAGATTACTTTATTAGACTTAATTCTATTCGTTTTTTTTAATATTTTAGAATTTATTTCTAATTTAATATGATATTTGCCTTTCTGATGTGAATTGTGTTTTAAATGCTTATAAGTGTTGTCGATTATCTTTACATTTTTTATGGAAGTGTCTTTCAAAAGTTTATTTTCAATTTTTTTTGAAAGTTGATTAATATCCATTAAACTTGATATTATATAATATGAAAAATATTTGTGAATGGAATAATTGTAACGAAGAGGGACTTTACAAAGCTCCAAAAGAAAAGGATAACAGCAAAGAATATAGGCTTCTCTGCCTTGAGCATGTAAGAGAGTTTAATAAAAGCTGGAATTATTTTTCAGGCATGAGCGATGAACAAGTAATCAGCTTTTTAAAATCTGACATAACATGGCATAAGCCAACACAGAGTTTTAGCTCTTCAGATAATTTTTTCAAAATATTGTGGAATAATACTTTAAAAGATGAAAATGGAAAATTTAAAGATTTTAGTAATTTGAATCATATGAATAAGTTTAATTTTAATAGTAATGATCTTAAAGCCTTTGAAATTTTGGGTGTTGGAGTTGGTTTAAAATGGGCCAAAATACAAGAAAAATTCAAAAGACTTGTGAAAAAATTTCACCCTGATATGAATGCTGGCAATAAAAAATTTGAAGATAAGCTTAAAGTGATAACTTTAGCTTATACCCAATTAAAAAATACTTATAAGGATAAAATTGACAACAAATATTGAACAGACTCCAGATATTAAATTATCGATTAAACAAACATTCGGTATTGATTCTGATATGGAAGTGGACGCATTTTCAAAAAAAACTGATTATGTGCCGGATATAGATAAAACTTATAAATTTGATAAAGACACAACTTTAGCAATACTCTCCGGATTTTCATTTAATAAAAGAGTTCTTGTACAAGGTTATCATGGAACAGGTAAATCCACACATATAGAACAAATTGCAGCTAGATTAAATTGGCCATGTATCAGAATTAACTTAGATAGTCATGTTAGTAGAATAGATTTAATTGGTAAAGACTCAATTGTAATCAAAGATGGCAAACAAGTAACAGAATTCAAGGAGGGAATTCTTCCTTGGTCGATTCAAAATCCAGTAGCTTTAGTATTTGATGAATATGATGCTGGTAGACCAGATGTGATGTTTGTAATTCAAAGAGTTTTGGAAGCTGAAGGAAATTTTACTTTATTAGATAAGAATAAGGTCATTAAGCAAAATAAATATTTCAGATTATTTGCAACCTCAAATACTGTTGGTTTAGGAGATACAACTGGACTCTATCATGGAACACAACAAATAAACCAGGGACAAATGGATAGATGGAATATCGTAACAACATTAAATTATTTAGCTTTAGAAAAAGAAATGGAAATTATTTTAGGAAAAAATAAATCTTTAGATAATAATAAAGGTAAAGAGAAAGTTGCAAACATGATAAAAGTTGCGACACTTACTAGAAAAGGATTTATGGCTGGAGATATTTCAACTGTTATGAGTCCTAGGACGGTACTACATTGGGCAGAAAATTCAGAAATATTTAAAGATGTGGGCTATGCATTCAGAGTAACTTTTTTAAATAAATGTGATGATGTAGAAAAGAATACAATCGCAGAATATTATCAAAGATGTTTTGGAGAAGAACTGCCAGAGTCGATGATAAATATTCAGGTTTAATGAACAAAGATGACCTTATAAAAGAGCAATTTAAACAGGCTTTAAATTCAACGATTAAAGCCATTTCAGGCGAAACATATACATTAAAAGACAAAAAAAATTTAAAAGAATTTAATATTTCTAAATTTGATAATTTAAAAGATAAAGAAAACTTTATTAAATTAAGAGCCGAGGCAGATTCAGAAGCATTAAAAAGAAAATTTTCTGATAATTCTACATTGGAGCAAAATATTCCAAAAACACCTACTTGCCATACGCTGTATAAAATTTCTGAAAAAATAAGATATGAGCTTTTAGGATCAAAAATGATGAGAGGAATTTCTAAAAATTTAATGGCCAAATATAACAACAAGATTGGTATGGCAAAATCTGAAAATATAAAAAAGAAAGAGGAATCTAATGTTTCTGAAGCTTTTGAATATTACATGCTTAATAAAATAATGAACGTAAATTTAACTGAAAACGCTGAAAAAATTTTATCATACTGGAAAGATGATTTTGAAAAATCTTTAGATAAACACATACACTTTTTAAAAGAAAATGCAGAGAATCAAGACATATACAATTCTAAAATATCCGAAATTCTTCAGAATATGGAAATCTTCGAATCCGAAGAAGAAAACAAAAGGGAAGAGCAGAAAGAAGATGAGCAAGATAACAATAATTCAAAAGATGATCAAAAAACAGATAGTGGAGACTCTCAGGAAAGAGAAGAGGAAGACAGTGTTAATGAAGGAGTTGATAGTTCTGACGAAATGAATGAATTTAGACTTGATGAACAACTAGGAAATGATGATGCTGAAAATAATGAAATAGAAAATATTGTTCAGAAAAAAAATTTAGGAATAAGTAATAAAGAATATAAAATATATACTTCAGAATTTGATGAGACAGCAAAAGCAGAAACATTGGAAAATTCTGAAGAAATTTCAAAATTAAGAAAAAATTTAGATCAACAACTAACTAGTTTCCAAGATATAATTACCAAACTGGCAAACAAATTACAAAGACAGTTACTTGCAAAACAAAATAGATCTTGGGAATTTGATCTTGAAGAAGGTTTATTAGATAGTTCAAAATTACCAAGAATAATAATTGATCCATATAATTCCCTTTCCTTTAAAAAAGAGAAAGATTTAGAGTTTAAAGATACAGTTGTGACTTTACTTATAGATAATTCTGGATCTATGAGAGGGAGGCCAATTACTATTGCAGCACTTTGTGCCGATATATTGTCTAGAACATTAGAAAGATGCTCAGTTAAAGTTGAAATTCTTGGTTTCACAACAAAGAATTGGAAGGGCGGTAAGAGCAGAGAAAAGTGGAATAAACTTGGAAAATTAAAAAATCCAGGACGTTTGAATGACTTAAGACATATAATTTATAAATCTGCTGATACTCACTGGAGACAATCAAAAAAAAATTTAGGTTTAATGCTAAAAGAGGGTTTGCTTAAAGAAAATATTGATGGTGAAGCTATTACTTGGGCTTTCAATAGACTTAAGAAAAGAAAAGAAGAAAGAAAAATTCTTATGGTTATTTCTGATGGAGCTCCAGTTGATGACTCAACATTATCTGTTAACTCGGGTGATTTTTTAGAAAAACATCTAAAGCAAACTGTAAAATCAATTGAAAACAAAAGTGATATCGAAATTCTTGCTATAGGTATAGGTCACGATGTTTCGAGATATTACAAAAAAGCGATAAAAATTGCTGATGTTCAAGAATTAGGCGATGTAATGATTGGTCAGCTTAGTGGATTGTTTGAAAATAATAAAAAATTACACTAATTTTTTTAAATTTTTATTTTCCCATTCTATATTTACTTCAGCTCCACCTCTAGTTTCTGAATTTCTAATTGTTATTCTGGCAGAATTTTTTTCCAACAATGTTTTGCCTATAAAAATCCCTAAACCTAGTCCAGTTTTTTTGTTATCTTTGGGTTTAAGTGTCTTAATATAAGGCTCTCCAATCTTATTAAGTATATCTTTTGGTATACCAGGGCCATCATCCTCTATTGTTATTTCAGTCTTTTGACTGTCACTTTTGATAGCAATATAGATATTTTCATTTGAAAATTTGTTAGCATTTCCAATAAAATTCCTCAAACCATAAACAATTTCAACAGATTTTAATATTTCAAATGAGTTAGAATCTTGCTCTTTATCAATATTGAAATTCTTATTAGAAATTTCCTTAAATGAGTTAACTATCTCGTTAATATAATCGTAAAGCGTTTTATTTTTGTCAATAAAATCATCTTCTATCGTAGGATTTAATGTTAATTTTTTTAAAATCTCATTACACCTGTTAACTTGACTAATTAATAGTTCGAGATCTTTTTTAACATCATTATTATCTTTAAATTGATCAAATAAATCGTGAGAAATAATTTTAATTGTAGACAAAGGAGTACCAAATGAATGAGCTGCAGCTGCAGCCTGTCCCCCAAGTGAAACCAGCTCATGTTCTTTCGAAATTACTTCTTGGATTTTATCTAATGCATCTTTCCTAAGATTTGTTTCTTGTCCAAAAATAAATGCAAAATAATTTAAAAAAAATAATGCAATTATCAATGCAAGGGGAATTGCATAGTAATAATACAGACTAATACTATATTCATCCAATGGTTTTGGTAATTCATAATGATAAAAAGTTAAAATTATAATCGATGCTAGAGTAATTAAAATTAAAGCAATATTTGTTTTAATATTTAAATTGGATGCAGCAAATACACTTGGTATCAAAAGGAATATCGAAAATGGATTTAAAATACCACCAGATAAGTAAAGTAAAGCGCTCAATTGAAGTATATCTAAAGATAAAAAATTAAAAGAAGTCGTGTTTGAAAGTACGGGTTTTTTATAAAAAAACATTAAGTAAAAGTTACTTAAAGCTCCAACAAAAATTATAAGATTAGATAAAATAAAGTTGAACTCAAAACCAAAAATAAATTTGACTGTGTTTATAGTTATAAATTGACCTAAAATCCCAATCCATCTTAAATTGATATATGTTGACTTATTTAATGATGCTGCTTTGACAGATTGTTTTAAATCCATCTAAATATCTAAGTTTGAAACATTTATTGCATTTTCAACAATAAAATCTTTTCTTGAGGAAACATCGTTACCCATTAAGGTTTGTATCAAATCTTGATCTTTTTTACTATTCTTTGAGTATTGAACCTGCAACAAATTTCTTGTTTCAGGATTTAAAGTTGTATTCCATAATTCATCAGGGTTCATTTCACCAAGTCCTTTAAATCTTTGAATGTTAAGTTTAGACTTTTCAATTTGGAGAATATTATTAAATTCTTTAGAATTCTTTTTATATTTTTTAATATCCTTTGAATTTTTTATTAAATAATTTTCAAGCTCACTTTCATCTTTGATATATATGCTTTTAGTTCCTTTATTAATTTTAAACAAGGGTGGCTGAGCAAGATAAACATGTCCAAACTCAATTAATTTATCAAATGGTTTATTATTAAAAAAAGTTAATAATAATGCTCTTATATGTGAGCCATCAACATCGGCATCCGTCATTATTATTATTTTTCCATATCTTAAATCTTTGAGATCTATATCCTCATTTTTTGGATCAAGACCAAGTGCGTTAATCAATGTAACTATTTCATTTGACGAAATCATCTTTGATAAGCTTTTAGTTCTTAATTCATTGGCATTTCCATTCTTTTTCGATCCATTAAGATCTGTAAAAGTATTTAATATTTTTCCTCTAAGCGGCAATACTGCTTGATTTTCGCGGTTTCTGCCTTGTTTGGCTGATCCACCAGCTGAATCACCCTCTACAATAAATAGTTCAGTACCATCTTGCTTTGAGTTTTGACAATCAGCTAATTTTCCAGGCAATCCCGTTAATTCTAAGGCTCCTTTTCTTCTTACATTTTCTCTTGCCTTTCTAGCTACATCTCTTGCTACTGCGGCCTGGATAATTTTAGTTAAGATAATTTTTGAAATCGATGGATTTTGATCAAACCAAATAGAGAGCTTCTCATTAATGATAGTTTCAACAATATTTCTAACTTCTGATGAGACTAATTTATCTTTTGTTTGAGACGAAAATTTAGGGTCAGGAATTTTTATAGAAAGAACTGAAGTTAATCCTTCTTTAACGTCATCTCCTGATAAAGAAACTTTATTTTTTTTTAACAAGTTTTGTTCATTTGCATATTTATTTACTACTCTTGTTAATGCACTTCGAAATCCAAGAAGATGTGTTCCTCCGTCTTTTTGATAAATGTTGTTGGTATAAGGTAGTACATCTTCACTATACCCTGCATTCCACTTAAGGGAACATTGAACATCAATATTATTTTTTAAACCTTCAATGTAAATTGGTTTTTTAAAAAGATCATTTTCATTTTTGTTTTTTAAACTTTCTTTTTTCTCATCAATGAATTGCACAAATTCACTGATACCTCCTTCAAATTTGAACTCTAATGTTTTTGGTTTTTTTTGTCTTAAATCGCTTAAAACTATTTTTATGCCCTTATTTAAAAAAGCTAATTCTCTCATCCTTTTTTCTAAAATAGAAAAACTAAATTTTATTGATGAAAATATATCTTTCGATGGAACAAAATTAATTTCGGTTCCGCTAGTTTTTGATTTTCCAACTTGTTTTAAAGAAGTTTTAGCGTCTCCGTTTTTGAATTCAATATAATATTTTTTATTATCTCTATTGATTGTAAGTTTTAATCTCTCAGAAAGAGCATTGACAACGGATACACCTACTCCATGTAGTCCTCCAGAAACTTTATAAGAATTATGATCAAATTTGCCACCAGCATGAAGTTGGGTCATTATAACTTCGGCAGCTGATTTTTTTTCACCCTTATGAATATCAACAGGAATTCCTCTGCCGTCATCAACCACTGTTACAGAGTTATCATCATTTATACTTATCTCAATTTTTTTACAAAAACCTGCTAGAGCCTCATCAATGGAATTATCTACAACTTCGTAAACCATATGATGTAATCCAGTCCCATCATCGGTATCACCGATATACATACCTGGTCTTTTTCTTACTGCTTCTAAACCTTTTAGGACTTTTATGGAGTCAGCTTGGTAATTGTTTGAATTATTTTTTGTCATTAATTTATAATATGGAAGAATTTTTTATAACATTTTTATAAAAAATTTAAAAATGGGAGAGACGCAAATGCTTAAATTAATGTTGGATACCAACGTTTTTTTGATGTTTTTTAGATTTTTTTTCTATTTCTTTAAAACCCGTCAAAAAGATCATTTTTCTAATAAAAATATGGCGGAGAGAATGGGATTCGAACCCATGATAGAGTTTCCCCTATACACGCTTTCCAAGCGTGCGCCTTCAACCGCTCGGCCACCTCTCCAAAATTCCTACTCCTTGTTTATCCTTAAAACACCAATAAATGCTTCTTGAGGTATTTCAACTTTTCCAAATTGCTTAGCTCTAGCTTTACCTTTTTTCTGTTTTTCAAGCAGTTTTCTTTTTCTATCTGTTGCTCCTCCTCCATGAATTTTTGTTAGCACATCTTTTTTAAAACCTTTGATAGTTTCTCTAGCAATAATTTTACCACCAATAGCTGCTTGAATTGGTATCATAAAGTTGTGCCTTGGTATTAAATCTTTTAATTTTTCACATACTTCTCTACCCGTAGTTTGAGCAAAATCTTTATGTATCATCATTGCAAGAGCATCAACGGGTTCTGAGTTCACAAGTATATTCATTTTTACTAGATCTCCTTCTTTGTGATCAATAATTTCATAATCAAAACTAGCATATCCGCTTGTCATGGATTTAAGACGATCATTAAAATCAAATACTACCTCATTTAAAGGTATTTCATAATTAATTACTGCACGGTTTCCAGAATAACTTAAATTAGTTTGTATACCTCTTTTATTTTGACATAACTTAATAATTGATCCCAAGTACTGGTCTGGAGTGATAATTGTAGCTTTAATCCATGGTTCTTCAATAAATTTTATATAAGTAGGATCTGGTAAATTAGATGGATTTTGAAGTTCGACAATTTCACCATTATTTAAGTGAACTTTATAAACAACGCCAGGTGTTGTTGTTAATAAATTAATATCAAATTCTCTTTCAAGCCTTTCTGTGATAATTTCAAGGTGTAAAAGACCTAAAAAACCACATCTAAAACCAAGTCCTAAGGCAGATGAAGATTCCGCCTCATAAGAAAAACTTGCATCATTTAATTGTAATTTAGCAAGTCCATCTTTTAGCTTTTGATATTCTGAACTATCTACGGGAAATAAACCACAAAAAACTACTGGTTTACTTGGTTTAAAACCTGGTAATGCATCTTTGAGGGGATTCTCTGCATCACATATAGTATCTCCAACTTTAGTTTCTGATAAAATTTTAATACCAGTTGTAATAAAACCTATTTCTCCAGCATTAAGTTCACTCACATCTTTTGCCTTCGGGGTAAAAACACCAACTTTTTCTACGATATATTCTTGATTTGTAGACATCATTTTTATTTTCATATTTTTTTTTAGAGTTCCATCTATGATTCTCACTAATATAACTACTCCAAGATAAGTGTCATACCAGCTATCAACTAATAAACATTTTAATTTGCTATTTTTTTCACCCTTAGGTCCAGGCAGAGAATTAATAATTTGCTCAAGAATTTCATCTATTCCTTGTCCAGTTTTTCCTGAGCAAGGAACAGAATTAGATGTATCTATACCTATAACATCTTCAATTTGATTATTTGTTCTATCAAGATCTGATGCTGGTAGATCAATTTTATTTAATACTGGAATAATCTCATGATTTATATCAAGTGCTTGATATACATTTGCAAGTGTTTGAGCCTCTACACCTTGTGTACTATCTACAATTAATATTGAGCCCTCGCACGCATAAAGGCTTCTGCTAACTTCATAGCTAAAATCTACATGTCCTGGGGTGTCTATAATATTTAAAATGTAATTTTTACCATTTTTTGCTTTATAATTTAATTTAACTGTTTGTGCTTTGATTGTTATTCCTCTCTCTCTTTCTATATCCATAGAGTCTAGCACTTGAGATTTCATTTCTCTGTCACTTAAACCTCCACATTTATGAATTATTCTGTCAGCTATAGTTGATTTACCATGATCTATATGAGCTATAATTGCAAAATTCCTAATGTTGTCAATTGTATCACCCATTTTTAGGATCTAATTTTTGCGCCAGACTTTGACTCAACTGAAGAGATGATTAGTTTATTAATGTTCTCCAAGTCATTTTCATTTAATGTTTTTTCCTCTGACTGAATAGTTACATTAACAGCTATAGATTTTTTTCCCTCTGGTATATTTTCTCCCTCAAACACATCGAATACTCTTACTGACTTAATTAATTTATCATCAACAGATTTAATTATATTAACCAATTCTTGAGATTTAAAGTTTTTATTAATAATAAATGCAAAATCTCTCTCTGATTTTTGGAAATCAGAAAATTTATATTCAGATTTTGAATCTTTTATCTTTTGTTTTGAATCTTTTATATAATCAAGACAAATTTCAAATATTACCAAACCTTCAGTTTTTATATCTAATTTTTTTATTATGTTTGGATGAATCTCGCCAAAATATGCTAGAGCATTTTTTTCGTTTTTATTTTGGTACACTCCTCCAGATTTTCCTGGGTGATAATAAGAAGGAGTTTTATCATCTATAACAATATCATCTTTATCAATCCCTGCTTCACAAAGGCTTTGAATTACATCTTTTTTTACATCGAATGTGTCTACAATTCTTTCTTTATCATTCCAAGATAATCTTGAAACCTTTCCTGCCCTCACGGCGCCTATAACAGTCAGTTGATCTCCAGGATTTTTCCCTTTAAACGCTGGACCAATTTCAAATAAAGAAATATCTTTAAATCCTCTATCTAAATTTTTCTTCAAATAAAATAATAAATTTGGAAAAATAGAATTTCTTAAAACATTTAGATCTGAACTAATCGGATTTACAATTGGTATTTCTTCATCATTTTCTTTAAATAATTGATTAATTTTAGAGTCAGTAAATGACCAAGTCACAGTTTCTAAATAACCCTTTGATGCCACGGATCTTTGTAAAAAATGAAATAATTTCTGATAATAATTAAGTGTAGGCTTTAATCTTGTCTTAATTGGTTCTGATGTATTAATATGTTCGTAGCCTTTTATTCTTACTATTTCTTCAACAATATCAATTGATTGAGTTATGTCTGGTCTCCAAGAAGGTACTACTAACTTTAAAATTTTTTTATTTTTAGATACATCAAAACCTAACTTTTCAAGTATTTTAATTAATTCTTTATTTTCAACATTAAATCCTGTCGTTTTTTCAAAAAGAAATGGGTCAAAATCAATTATTGTTTTTTTATAATTATCAACTTTTTTTACATCTAAGTTACTTATTTCGCCTCCACAAATTTGTTTTATTAGCTCAGACGCTTTTATTAATCCTTCTTCAATTGAAAGGGGATCTATGCCTCTTTCGAATCTGAATTTTGCATCTGTATCTATATTTAATTGTTTAGAGGTTTTTCTTATTGAACGTGGCAAAAAATAAGCAGATTCTAATAATATATTTTTAGTCGAATATTCTGTTCCAGATCTTGTCCCACCAATTATGCCGCCTAGACCAAGGACTCCAGATCTGTCAGAAATAACGCACATATCATTTTCTAAAATGTATTTTTTATTATCTAAGGCTTCGAAGCTTTCTCCTTTAGAAGAACTTCTAACAATAACTTCATTATCTATTTTATCTGCATCATAAGCGTGTAATGGTCTATTTAAATCAAACATTACATAATTAGTAATATCGACTATCGCAGATATTGGTTTTTGGCCTAAAGACAGAATTTTATCTTTTAGCCATTTTGGACTCTCTTTATTTGTTACACCTTTTATTAAACAACTTCCAAATATTGTGCATCCTTGAGCTTTTTCTTTTTTTATTGTTACGTTTATATTTTGATTACCTCTATACTTTAAGTTGGATTTTTTATTAATTTTTAATGTACCAGCACCAGCAGCAGATAAATCTCTAGCAATTCCTCTTACTCCTAAACAATCTGGTCTATTGGGCGTGATTGATAAATCTATTACTTTTTCAGAAGTGTTTTTAAAATATTTTTCTCCAATTTTGTTTGCATATTTATTGTTTTTTAATTCTATAATTCCATCACTTTCATTGGATAGTAGTAATTCTGACTCAGAACAGAGCATTCCATATGATGTTACACCTCTTATTTTACTTACAGATAATTTCATCTGATTTTTAGGAATAATCGATCCTGGAGGTGCATAAACAGTCAAAAGACCATTTTTTGCATTCGGGGCTCCACATACTACTTCAATTGTTTTGTCGCTACCTATATCAACATCACATAACTTCAATCTGTCAGCATTAGGATGAGTTTTGGCATTTATAATTTTTGCAACAATAAATGTATCTAATTCAGATTTAGAGCTCTCAAAACTTTCTACTTCTAGACCTATATTGGTTAATTTATCTATTATTTGATTATTATTAAATTTTGTATCAAGATGGTTTTTTAACCAGTCAACGGTGAATTTCATCTACTCAGTCCTCTATAATTTGATGGGACATCTAATGGATCAAAACCAAAGTGACTTAACCATCTATAATCAGTCTCAAAAAAAGCTCTTAAATCGTTAATTCCATATTTTAACATTCCCAGTCTGTCTATGCCAATTCCAAAGGCATATCCTTGATATTTACTTGGATTAACTTTTACATTTTTTAAAACATTTGGATGAACCATTCCACAACCTAAAATTTCTAGCCATTTATCACCTTCACCAATTACTATCTTTCCATTTTTAATTTCATATCCTATATCTACTTCTGCCGAAGGTTCAGTAAATGGAAAATGACTTGGTCTAAATCTCATTTTAATTTTATCAACTTCAAAAAACTCCTTAATAAAATAATTTAAACATCCTTTTAGATGTCCCATATTTATATTCTTATCTATATGAAGCCCTTCAACTTGATGAAACATCGGAGCATGGGTTTGATCACTATCTGATCTGTAAGTTCGTCCCGGAGCAATAATTTTAAAAGGAGGTTTACCTTTTAGCATAGTTCTTACCTGAACTGGAGATGTGTGAGTTCTCAAAAGTAATTCCTTATTATTATCTAGATAAAAAGTATCATGCATATCTCTAGCTGGATGATTATCTGGTGTATTTAATGCTGTAAAATTATTATATTCATTTTCTACATCTGGGCCTTCCTCAACACTAAATCCTATTTCAGAAAATATAGATGAAATTTCATCTATTACCTGGGAGACTGGATGAATTTTACCAATTTTAATATCTCTTTCCGGAAGAGTTACATCAATTTTTTCTTTCTCAAGCTTTAAATTAATTTCTTTAGTTTCTATTTCTTGAATTTTGATTGATATTTTATTTTGAAGTTCGTCTTTAATATTATTTAAATCTGAGGCTAATTTTTTTCTTTCTTCTACAGAAATCGAACCTAATTTTTTGAATTCGTTCGATATAATTCCGTTTTTTCCAAATAGTTCTGATTTAATGTTGTTTACCTTATCAACATTATTTTCTGTATTAAGTTTATCGATATAATCATCTTTTATTTTTTTAATATCAGACATTTTGATAGAATATTTGTTAAAGGAAGAAAAACAATAGTCTTGATTAATTTAATGCTGCTTGAGCCCTTTTAACTATAGTTTTGAATGCTTCGGGGTTATCGTAAGCAATTTCTGCAAGAATTTTTCTATCTAATTTAATTCCTGATTTGCTTAAACCATTAATAAACTTTGAATATGTTATGCCTTCAGATCTGACACCAGCATTAATTCTTTGTATCCACAGCGATTTGAAATCCCTTTTTTTATTTCTTCTGTCCCTGTAAGCATACTGCATAGCTTTTTCCATCGCTTGTCTTGCGACTCTTATAGTATTTTTTCTTCTTCCCCATTGACCTTTAACAGCTTTTAAAACTTTTTTGTGTTTAGCTCTGCTTGTAACTCCTCTTTTAACTCTTGCCATTTTATCCTCTTAAGCTGTAAGGCATATAAGATTTTACTATCTTACCATCTTGTTTAGATAAAACAGTTGTGCCTCTTTGTTTTCTAATTTGTGAATTTGTTCTTTTAATCATGCCGTGTCTTTTTCCAGCCTGTGGGGTAATAACCTTGCCTTTGGCTGAGATTTTAAATCTTTTTTTAGCTGAACTTTTTGTTTTTAACTTGGGCATAATTTTCGGGGTTATACAAATATTAAATTAAATTTACAACTAGAAATATGGCTTATAAAGGCTGGATTACCATAATCATTTGCTTTCCATCAAATTTTGGCTGAAGCTCTACTCTTCCAATAGTCTCCATATCTGCCTTAATTTTATCCATTAATTCATTGCCAAGGTTTGAATGTTGTAATTCTCTCCCTTTAAACCTTATTGTAAATTTGACTTTATCGCCTTTTGCCAAAAATTTCTGAGCATTTTTAATTTTAAAAGTGTAGTCGTGAACTTCTGTAACTGGCCTTAATTTTATTTCTTTTAATTCAATTTTCTTTTGTTTTTTTTTTGCTTTGTTAGCTTTTTTTTGTGCGTCGTATTTATATTTACCCATGTCCATAATTTTACAAACGGGGGGTTTTGCATTCGGAGCAATTTCAATTAAATCTAAACCTTCATTTTTTGCTTTATTGATAGCTTCATTTAAATTTAAAATTCCTAAATTTTCTCCATCACTTGCAATAACTTGAACTTCATTTGATGTAATCCTGTTGTTAGACCTTGGGCCTCTTGCTTTAGTTCTTCTTTGAAAATAATTTTGTTTAAAATCTGCCACTTAGATTGAAGGGGCTTTATTTAGATCGGAGTATTTTTTAATAAATTCTTTTAAAGCCATATTTTCTTGTTTATTAGAATCCAATCTTCTAATAGTTACACTGTTGGAGTCAACTTCTTTTTTTCCACAGATCAATAACATTGGTACTTTTGTTAAAGAATGATCTCTTATTTTATAATTTAAATTGTGATTTTTAAGATCCACCTCGACAATCAAACCACTCCGTTTTAATTCTTTTGCTACACTTTTAGCATATTCATCAAAATCACTAGAGATTGGAATAACTACTGCCTGTAAAGGTGATATCCAAAATGGCAGCTTGCCTGCATAATTCTCTATAAGGATACCTATGAACCTTTCTAAAGATCCAAATAACGCCCTGTGTAACATTACAGGTACTTTTTTAGTTCCATCTTTATCAACAAAAGAAGCTCCTAATCTACCTGGTAAATTTAAATCTACTTGCAAGGTTCCACATTGCCAATCTCTCCCGATTGCATCTCTTAGAACAAATTCAATTTTTGGTCCATAAAATGCGCCCTCACCTTTATTAATTGAGTACTCTAGCTTTGTCGCTTTAATTGCCTCTAACAACGCAGCCTCTGACTTATCCCAAACTTTATCGTCTCCAACTCTTAAATCTGGTCTATCTGAATATTTTAAAATAACATCTTCAAAACCAAGATCTTTATAAATTTCTAAAATTAAATTTGTAACGCTCAAACATTCTTCAGTAATTTGTTCTTCTGTACAAAAAATATGTGCATCATCTTGCGTAAAGGCCCTTACACGTAATAATCCATGCAATGCACCTGAAGGTTCATATCTGTGAACTTTTCCAAATTCTGACATCTTTAAAGGTAAATCTCTATAACTTTTAAGTCCTTGATTAAATACTTGAACACAGCCAGGACAATTCATGGGTTTAATTGCAAATACTTTTTCATCTGGTGTAGTTGAAGTATACATATTGGCTCCAAATTTTTCCCAGTGGCCAGATTTTTCCCACAAAGATCTATCAAGTATTTCTGGCGTATTTATCTCTTTATAACCATCGTGATCTTGTTTCATTCTCATATAAGAAACTAATTTTTGGAACAAATTCCATCCTTTCTGGTGCCAAAACACAGATCCAGGACTTTCTTCTCTAAAATGAAATAAATCCATCTCTTTTCCAATTTTTCTATGATCTCTTTTTTCTGCTTCCTCAATTCTCTGAAGATAAAGATCTAATTCTTTTTGAGTTGCCCAACCAGTACCATATATTCTTTGAAGCATTTCATTATTAGAGTCACCACGCCAATAAGCTCCAGATACTTTTGTCAGTTTAAAAGCCTTACCTATTTTACCAGAAGATACTAAATGAGGTCCTCTACATAAATCATGCCATGTTTCGCCATGATGATAAACTGTAAGTTCCTCGTTTTTAGGAATGCTCTCAATTATCTCAGCTTTATATTTTTCTCCAATTTTTTTAAAATGACTTATTGCTTTATCTCTCTCCCAAACTTCTTTTCTTGTTTTTACATCTTTATCTATTATCTCTGACATTTTTTTTTCAATCTTTTTTAGATCATCGCTAGTAAAAGGTTCTTTTCTTGCAAAATCATAGTAAAATCCATTTTCTATAACTGGCCCAATTGTTACCTGTGTGCCTGGGTATAGTTCTTGAACAGCCATAGCCATAATATGTGCAGTGTCATGTCTAATGACTTCTAAGCCCTCAGGATCTTTAGCTGTAAATATTTCAATAGAACAATCTTGATCGATAACAGTATATAAATCTTTAAGTTCACCGTTTATGCTCATCACCAAAGCTTGCTTACCTAAAGACTTGCTAATTTTTTCAGCAATCTCAGTACCTGTTATACTTTTTTCAAAGTTTAATTTTTTTCCATCTGGTAGTGTAATATTTGGCATTAGTTTATTAATTTTTTATACTCTGAATAAGTAGAAAAACACATTTTTTCAACATTAAATTTTGAAACGACATTTTTTCTTCCTTCTATGCCCATTTGATTGATAGTCTGTTCATCTAAATTCATAATTTCTATTAATTTTTTTGAAAGATCGTCAGAGTTACTTGCTTCAAATAAAAATCCTGTTTTATTTTCATTTATAGTCTCTTTTGATCCCCCAATATTACTTGCAACAATTGGTTTTTTCATTGCCTGAGCCTCAACAGATATTCTTCCAAAGGCTTCTGGTTCTATTGATGAGGAAACTATGATGTCTGAAACTTTGTAAGCTAGTGGCATATTTTTACAATGATCTATAAATTTTACTTGGTTAGTTAATCTGTACTGTTCAACTAACCTAATAAGTTTTTTTTTGTAAAGTTCTCTTCCTTGATCACTTCCAAGAATAATTACATTAAATACCTCGTGTCCTAAATTAATATTTACTTTGTTAATAGCATCTAAAAATATTTCTTGGCCTTTCCATTCTGTTAATCTTCCAGGCATTAGAACAGTTTTTCTCTCAATTTTAAGTCCCCATGATTTAAATAATTCATCTTCCTCTGTTTCTATAGTAGTTGATGGATCAAAATAGTCAGTATTAATGCCTCTAAATATCACCAAGAATTTTTTTTTATCATTAAGGTATTCAGAGTAGTTTTCTTTAATATGTGAAAATATAAAATTAGACCCAGCAATAATTAAATCTGATCTCAACATTACAGAATTATATAATTTTTTTAATTTACTTTTAAAATTATATGTTCCATGAAATGTAGTTACAAATTTACGTCGTGTGATTTTGGTAGCTAGCAAACAAGACCATGCAGGTGCTCTACTTCTCGCGTGAACAATATTAATTCCATAAAATAAAATTATTAAAGAAATAATTATTGAATTAAAAAAAATCAAAATGGGGTTTTTGGAATTAACAGGTAACCTTATATATTTAACTTTTTTTTTATCTATAAACTTTGTTAATTCACCACCGTTGCAAATTAAAAAAGATTTACAATCATTTTCATGTAGATAGTGTGCGATATCATAACAACCTGTTTCTGCGCCACCGTATCCAAGTTTTGGTATAACTTGCAGAACTTTCAATTTTGGATGCATATGGTAGAGTTATAATATTTCAAATCAATTTTAATACTTTATATGAAAAAATTTAAATTTCTAAAAATTTCTAAAACAAAAAAACTAAGATATATAAGCAATTATTATAAGAAAAATCTTTATATTATATTTTTACCAGGTTTTGCATCCGATATAGAAGGAGATAAACCTAAAAGATTTTTAAACTATGCTAAAAAAAAATAAATTGGGTTTTTTGGCACTAGAATATTCTGGTTACGGAAAATCTTCAGGTGAATTTACAAAAGGGAATATTTCCACTTGGGCAAATGATGCAAAGCAGACTATTAAGAATATAGTTAAAAAAAATGATGTAATTTTAATAGGTTCTAGTATGGGTGCTTGGATTTCTTTATTATTATTTAAATCAATTAAGAAACAGATTAAAGGCTTTATGGGAATTGGCTCTGCTCCAGAATTTTTAACAAGAATAATGTGGAAAAAATTTTCAAAAAAGACAAAGAGTGAAATTATCAAAAAAGGTATTAGCAAAATTAAAAATGGTGGGTATGAGTATCTCATAACTAATCAATTAATTAAAGATGGAAGAAAAAAACAAAATAAAGTTTTGAATGTTAAAATTCCAATGAAAATACCTGTTACTATGGTCCATGGTCAAAAAGATGAAGTTGTACCAATTAAATACTCAAGAGAAGTTTTAAAAATCTTCAGCAAAGCAAAAAAAAAATTAAATATAATTAAGAAGGGTGACCATAGTCTCTCGTCAAAAAAAAATCTAAATATTATTTGTAAAGAGTTAAATAATATTATTAAAAATACTAACTAGCTTGACCGACTAATTTTTTATTTGATATAGGGTTTTCTAACTTATCTAACATTTCTTTTGGACAAACTTGGACGAAATTATTTATTTCATTTTCAAAATTCCCAACAATTTTTTTCGAGATTGTTGAATTTGTTTCTATCGCATGCTCTTGAATTAATTTCCTTAGATGCTCAATCCAAAATTTAGTTTCTGGAGTTTGCCAAACTACACTTTCAGGATTTACTTTTTTATCAAATTGATTTTCAGGGTCATAAATAAATGCCATACCTCCTGTCATGCCAGCTCCAAAATTATCGCCAATATCTCCTAATATAATAATGTTTCCGCCTGTCATGTATTCACAACCATTTGAATCACAACCTTCTACTACTGCAGTTGCACCTGAATTTCTAACAGCAAATCTCTCTCCTGCTTGTCCTGCAGCTAATAATTTTCCTGAAGTAGCTCCATACAAAACAGTGTTTCCAATAATAGTATTTTCATTTGAAACAAGGTTGCTTTCATCTTGTAATTTAATCACAATAGTTCCACCTGATAATCCTTTTGCAACATAATCATTTGCATCCCCTTTTAAAATTAGTTTTAATCCTTTAATAGCAAAAGCACCAAAGGATTGGCCCGCTGAACCTTTAAAATTTAATTCGATCGAATTTTTATCAAGATTGTTATTTCCAAATTTTTTGTATAAATGATAAGAAATTCTAGTACCAACTGCTCTATCAGTATTTTGAATTTCAAATTCTTGATTTATTTTTTCTTTTTTATCTATTTTGTTTTCTATTTCTGGCCATAATTTTTGATCTAAAGTATCTGGAACAGAATTAATTTCAGGTTTCTCACAATATCTTTTATTTTTTCCAGGATCTGCCTGAACAAAAAGAGGATTTAAGTCTAGATCATCCAAGTTTGGTGATCCTTTGCTTACTTGCCTTAGTAAGTCAGTTCTTCCAATTACTTCATTTAAAGATTTGAAACCAAGATCAGCAAGTATTTCTCTTACTTCCTCTGCTATAAATGTAAAAAGGTTTACTACTTTTTCAGGAGTTCCTGTAAATTTCTCTCTTAATTTATCATCTTGTGTGCAAACACCCACTGGACATGTATTTGAATGACATTGTCTGACCATTATACATCCCATTGCGACTAAAGCAGTTGTTGCTACGCCAAATTCTTCTGCTCCCATCATGGCTGCAATTACAACATCTCTTCCTGTTTTTATTCCACCGTCAGTTCTAAGCGTCACTTGATGTCTCAGGTTATTTAAAGTCAATACCTGATTTGCTTCTGTTAATCCCATCTCCCAAGGAACTCCAACATATTTTACGCTTGTTTGTGGAGTGGCTCCTGTACCTCCTGAGTGCCCTGAGATTAAAATTATGTCTGCTTTAGCTTTTGCAACTCCAGCAGCTATCGTTCCAATTCCTGATGAAGCAACTAATTTAACTCCAACTCTAGCCTTAGGATTTATTTGTTTTAAATCATAAATTAATTGAGCTAGATCTTCTATTGAGTAAATATCATGATGTGGTGGAGGTGATATTAAAGTAACTCCTGGCGTTGAGTGTCTCAATCTCGCAATTTCATCTGTAACTTTAAAACCTGGTAATTGTCCACCTTCACCTGGTTTAGCGCCCTGAGCAATTTTGATTTCAATCTCATTACAATTATTTAAGTAATTAATGGTTACTCCAAATCTAGCTGATGCAATTTGTTTAACCCTTGAATTTGCACTATCTCCATTCTCCATAATCTTAAATCTTTTTTCATCTTCTCCACCTTCACCACTACAAGATGCGCCTTTAATTCTGTTCATACCAACAGCAAGAGTTTCATGTGCTTCTTTAGATAAAGCTCCATGAGACATACTTCCACTTCCAAATCTTTTTAATATATTAGATGAAGGCTCAACATTAGATATATCTATGGGATTTTTAGATTTAAAATCTACTAAATCTCTTAAACTTATTGGATTTAGATTATAAATACCTTTTGTGTATTTTTTATATATTTCATAAGATCCTTGTCCAACCGCAGTTTGCAGTAAATGAATTAGTTTGCCTTGATACTGATGTGTTTCACCATTTTTTCTATATCTGTAAATACCTCCAATAGGTAAAATATTTGAATTATTGAAAAATGCTTCTTTGTGTATAGTTCTGATTTTCTTTTCTATTCCTTTTAAACCAATTCCAGAAATCTTTGATAACATCCCAGGAAAGTAATCTTTCACAATTGTTCTGCTTAGTCCCACAGTTTCAAAATTACATCCGCCTCTATAAGAACTTAAAACAGAAATTCCCATTTTAGACATTATTTTAAGAAGACCGAGATTGACTGATTTAATGTATCTTGAAACACATTCATCAAAAGTGAAATTTCCAAATAATTTCTTAGAATGTCTTTGATATAAGCTATCAAAAGCTAAATAAGGGTTCACTGTAGTAGCACCAACACCAATTAATGTTGCAAAAGAGTGAGTATCTAAAGCATCTCCAGTTTGAACATTAATAGAAACATAACCTCTTAAACCTAATTTAACTAAATGTGTATTTATTGCCCCTATACATAAAAGCATCGGCATTGGCATTCTATTTTCTGAAATATTTTTATCTGATAATATTATTTGTTTAATTCCCTCTCTAACAGCTTGTTCAGACTTAACTTTGAGTAAATTTATTGATGTCTCTAAATCATCATCTTTGCTGAATGTACAATCTAAAACTTTATTATTATTTCCAAAGAATTTCAAAAATTTTTCAAATTGTGCATTTGATAATATAGGACTATTTAAGACATAAATATTGTCTTTAGTTAATTTACTAAAATCTAAAATATTACCAAGATTTCCAAATCTTGTCTTTAAACTCATAACTTTATTTTCTCTTAGAGAGTCAATTGGTGGATTTGTAACCTGACTAAAGTTTTGTCTAAAGTAATGATATAGTGGTCTATATTTGTCAGATAAAACTGCTAAAGGCGTGTCATCACCCATTGAGCCTGTTGCTTCTTTAGCATCTTCTGCCATTGGATGAAGAATTAATTCTAAATCTTCTATACTATATCCAAAACAATGTTGAAAATTCCTCAAACTTTGGCCTTCTAGCTCTACTTTTTCAGTTTCTGCCTCTAATTTTTTATCAAGATCAATAATCTGATTGTTGTAATGCTTATATTCTTTTGAAAGGTAGTTTTTTATTTCATCGTTTGAATATACTTTGCCTTTTTCTATTCTTACTCCTAATATTTCTCCAGGTCCTAATCTTCCTTTAGATACAATTTTTTTCTCATTTAAATCTATCATTCCTGTTTCACTTCCTGCAAAAAGAAGTTTGTCTCTTGTCACTGTATATCTAAGTGGTCTTAATCCATTTCTGTCGGTTGCAACAATTACCCATTCATTATCTGTTGCTGCTATAGCAGCTGGCCCATCCCAAGGCTCCATGGTACTATTTAAAAAATTGAATAGTTGTTGATGATCTTTTTTTAATACCTTATTTTTTTTTGACCAAGCGTCTGGTATTAACATTAATTTTGCTAGAGGAGCAGGCTGTCCAGAAATATTTAATAACTCAAAAACATTATCTAATGATGCAGAGTCAGAATTTCCAGCTGGTATTACAGGCTTAAGATTCTCTATATCTTCGAAAACTGGACTAAACATCTCTTCTTCGTGAACCTTCATCCAATTAACATTTCCTTTAAGGGTATTTATTTCACCATTATGCGCTATAGATCTAAACGGTTGAGCTAAGTCCCAACTAGGCGCAGTATTGGTTGAAAATCTTTGGTGAAATATTGCATACCTAGATATAAATCTTTCATCTTTTAAGTCAGTATAAAAATCTGACAAAGCTTCTGCTAAAAACATTCCTTTATAAATGATAGATTTAGAACTAAATGAACATATATAAAAATTATTTAATTGATTATTGAGAGCTTCTTTTTCAATTACTCTTCTAGTTTCATACAATTTTTGTTCCAGAGATTTATTGACAACTTTTTTGTCATTGTATGTGAACAATACTTGAGTAATTTCAGGTCTTGTTTGTTCAGCTTTTTCTCCTAAGACAGAGGGATCAACAGGAACTTGTCTCCAGCCATAGATACTAAAATTTCTCTTTGTTAGTTCGCTTTCAACAATAGTTCTACATTGCTCTTGAGCGCTATAATCATTTCTTGGTAAGAAAATCATACCCACGCATAGCTCAGAATTATCATGTTTATGACCAGTGACTTCAATTTTTTCCTCAAAGAAATCTTTTGGAATTTCAATATGGATTCCAGCACCATCTCCTGTTTTTCCGTCTGCATCGATTGCACCCCTATGCCAAACAGCTTTTAAGGCATCGATTCCATATTCTACGACTTTTCTTGATTTTAGACCTTCAGTAGATGCTACTAAACCCACACCACATGCATCATGTTCCATTTCTTCCGAGTAAACATGATTACTTTTTAAAATTTTTAAATTTTTATTTCTTAACTTCATTAAGCAACTCTAAGTTTTTGTTTACTTTGTAAATAATTATCGATTGATGTTGCGGCATCTCTTCCGTCTTTGATACCCCAAACCACTAAAGATGCTCCACGAACTATATCTCCAGCTGCAAAAACTCCCTGTATACTAGTTTCCATTGTATCAAAATCCGCTTTTATTGTTCCCCATCTTGATACTTGTAATTTTTCTTCATTAAATAATTTTGGAAGATCTTCTGGATCAAATCCGAGTGCTTTGATTACAAGATCAGCTTTAATTTCAAAATCTGAATTTTCTTCAACAACTGGTTTTCTTCTACCGCTATCATCTGGCTCACCCAATATCATTTTATTAACAACTACACTTTCAATTTTATTTGTTCCCTTAAACTCTTTAGGGCTTGTTAACCAAATGAATTCAACACCTTCTTCCTCTGCATTGCCAACTTCTCTTGCTGATCCTGGCATATTTTCTCTATCTCTTCTATATAAACATTTTACAGATTTAGCATTCTGTCTCACTGAAGTCCTTAAGCAGTCCATTGCAGTATCGCCACCTCCAATTACTACAACATCTTTGCCCTCAGCATTTAAAGTTCCGTTATCAAACAACTCAACTTTATCACCTAGTCCTTTTTTATTTGATGCTGTCAAAAATTCCATGGCAGGGAAAATATTACTCAAATCGTTACCAGGTAAATTAATTTCTCTAGCTTTATAAACTCCTGTAGCTATTAAAATTGCATCATGTTTTTCTCTTAACTCCGTTAAGCTGGAATCTTTTCCAACTTCAAAGTTTAAGACAAATTTAATTCCGCTTTCTTCCAAAAGTTTTATTCTTCTTTGAACAACATGCTTTTCTAATTTAAATCCTGGGATACCATATATTAGTAGCCCTCCAGCTCTGTCGTAACGATCATATATAGTTACCTTGTATCCTTTTTTTCTGAGTTGTTCTCCACAAGCAAGTCCAGCAGGACCAGAACCTATAATTCCTACACTCTCGTTTTTTTCACTATTTATTTCTATTGGTTTAACCCAACCATTTTCCCAAGCTTTCTCTGTGATATATTTTTCTATTGATCCAATAGTTACTGTTCCATGACCGGATTGCTCTATTACACAATTTCCTTCACACAGCCTATCCTGGGGGCAAATTCTTCCACAAACTTCTGGCATGTTGTTTGTGCTTTGTGATAATTGATAAGCTTCCTCATATCTTCCCTCAGCAGTTAGTTTAAGCCAATCTGGTATATTGTTACTTAATGGACAATGAACTTGGCAAAATGGTACTCCACATTGGGAACATCTACTTGACTGCTGAACAGCTCTATCTTTTAGAAATTCTTGATATATTTCATCAAAATCCTCTTTTCGGTCTGATATATCTCTTTTAGGTGGATTTTGTTGACCTATATCAACAAACTTAAGCATTTTTTCTGACATGGTGGACGCTGTATATACGATAAAAATTTAATAATAAACAATTACAAGGTCATAAATATTGACTAATATTTCACAAAACTTAAGTAAATCAGCGGTTTTTCTTATTATGCATAGATGATATGCAAATATGTGATTGCTTTAATTTGGTTACAATTTCATTATGAAGTATTGGATCTAATGATTTCAAAATATGTAGAGACGCTAATTTTATCAATTATTCAAGGAATATCTGAGTTTATTCCAGTTAGCTCGTCTGCACATCTTTTAATTATATCAAGATTGAGTGACTTCAATATTAGCAGCCTGCAATTAGATATTAGTCTGCATTTAGGTTCTTTGTTAGCAATTATTATATTTTTTAGAAAAGAGTTAATAAATATCATTAATAATAAAAATATATTTCTACTAATAATTCTTGGGTCTATACCATTAGTTATTGTTGGTTATATTTTTTACTCCACAAATTTAATTGATCAATTTAGAAACTTAAAAGTTATCGCTTGGACAACTTTGCTTTTTGGAATTTTATTATACTTTTCAGATAAGTTTGAATTGAAAAATAAAATTTCTTCAGAATTAAATATTAAGAGTATTATTATAATAGGGTTATTTCAGATTTTAGCCATTATTCCAGGAGTCAGTAGATCAGGTATAGTAATTACAGCTTCAAGATTTTTAAAATTTGACAGAGTTGAATCATCAAAGATAGCTTTTTATTTGTCTATTCCAGCCTTAGCAGGTGCAAGTGTTTTGGGATTTAAAGATGTTATTGATGATCAAATAAATTTTGATGCTATATTTATTTTTTCTACTTCAGCTTCATTTTTATTTTCTTATTTTACAATTAAATATTTTCTTATTTATGTTAAAATGTTTAGTTTGAGTTTTTTTGTTATTTATAGAATAGTTTTAAGTGTTATTCTTTTTTCAATTATTTACTTATGATTTTTTAGACTTTGGAGCAATTTGAGAAAATATTACAGCAATAAGAATTAATACACATCCTATAATATTATTTATGTTAAGAACTTGACTTAAAATAATCCATCCAGCAATTGTTGCAAAGACACCTTCAAGAGAGTAAATTATTGCTGCTGGAGCTTCTTCAATATTTTTTTGTGCAAACATTTGTAAAGTAAAAGCAATTCCTCCGGATAAGACGCCTGCATATAATATTGAACTATACTCAGTTAAAATTTTTGTAATAACTATTTCCTCTAAAATAAAAGCAAATATAAGAGATAAACCAAAAACAAGAGCTGCTTGTAATGCCGCATAAAAAATTGGTATATTAAATTTCTCCATAAATTTTCCAGCAAAAATTATATGTAAAGCCCAAAATAGTGAGCATAGAATAACTAAAGCATCACCTATCATAATTTCTGAGTTTGAAAAATCACTTAATAGGTAAACACCTATTATACATAAGCCTATTGAAGGCCAAAGACTCCAATGGACTTTAATAGAATAAATAAAAAATAATAAAATTGGAACTAATGGAACGTAAAAAACTGTAAAAAAAGCTGCATTAGCTATATTCGTGTATTGTAATGCGGCTTGCTGCAAGTAGGTGCCCAAAAATAATGATATACCCATTAAAAATAAATATTTTAAAAATAATTTTTTATTAGAATTGATTTCATAATTAATTTTTTTTCTTTCTAAAATTAAAGCAATGGGTAGGACTGTAAGAAAACCAACAAAAAATCTAGATGCATTGAATGTTAATGGACCAATATTGTCCATGCCTGTGTCTTGAGCAATGAAAGCAGTGCCCCAAATAAATGTTGTTATCAAAGCGCATATAAGCGACGTAGTTTTGGACATTAATTTAATTAAATTTAGATAATATTATTCATTCTACAACAGCTATCAAAATCTTCTTTATTGATATAGCAACCAGCCATTTTTCTTATACCTGAAAATGCACCTCTACCATGCATTACTCTCCAATTATTAAAAATTAGTAATTCACCAGGTTTTAAAATATGCCTCCACTGATATTGCTTTTGGTTTGCCATCGTATCAAATACTTTAATTGCTTTATAAAAATTAATTGTTTTCTGATTAGTTTCTCTAAAAGGTGCTCTATCGTAATTGTTAAAACTAATTTGATCAAAATTATTTTTTTCATTTAATTTTATTATTGGTCTTTTTGCTTCAAGGCGAACACCATCGCCAATATAAGAACCTTTAACTTTTGTATTTGTTAAAGTTTTAAAATGTTTTTTATATTTTTGTTTGATTTCATTTGCCAATTTAAATCCATCTACCATTATTGAATCTCCACCTTTAGCATCATACTTACAACAAAGCAGTAATTGTAAACCCGGAGCATCATTACTATATGTAGAGTCTGTATGTGGTCTCAGTTCTTGGTTTGAATATGCACTGTCTGCTTTTTTATTATTTGATTCAAAAGTCCACAATCCTCCGAAAATTGAATTTCTGACATAACCTATTTTTTTAGCTATATATTCAACAGAGTTTAAATTCTTTGAACAATTTCTTACGACTGCAAAACCATATATGTGAATTTTTTTTAATAAATTTTTAAATCCAACTTTAGTTTGTAATTGCTTATAGTTAATGAAAATTTGATTTTTTATGTCTTTATCCTTCCAAAATTGAGTATCACTTTTAGTTTCTTCTTTTTTTAAAGAATTTCTTTTTAAAAATTCATATGAATATTTGGTTGGTTTATTTTCATCAGACCATAATATTTCAATGAATTTCCCTTTTTTTAATAATTTTGCTTTTTTAACTTTGATATTAATATCTAAATTTGCGGTATAAGTTATTCTTTGATTGGTTTTAAAATCCCAGTTTTCTTTATTTTTAATATGATCTCTTAACCAAATATTAGGAAATGTTTCAAACTTATTGTCATTAAAGTAAAATACAGTTTTATTATTTAAAAGTTTAAAATTCTTAATCATTGCTTAGCTAATTTGTAGGCAAAGTTTTTACCAAGGTTATTTTTTAATTCATTATTAAATCTGGAACCCTCAGCTCCGTCAATAATTCTATGATCGTAGGAGAGAGATAAAGGCAACATTGTTCTAGGTTTAAATTGTCCATCAATATAAACAGGTTTAATATAAGACCTTCCAATTCCTAAAATAGCAACCTCAGGATAATTTATTATAGGAGTAAAATAAGTTCCTCCAATGCCACCTAGGCTTGTTATAGTTATGGATCCTCCATAAAACTCTTTTTTATCTATCTTCAAATTTCGGCAATCATCACTAACTTTTTTTAGATCCTTGCTTATTTGATCTATATTCTTTTGATTAGCATTTCTTATTTTTGGCACCATTAAACCATTGGGAGTATCAACTGCAATTCCTACATGGAAGTATTTTTTTAATGTTATTTTTCCATTTTCAATATTGTCAATAGAACTATTAAATCTTGGAAAAACTTTCAAAGCTTCCACAACTGCCTTTATAATAAATGCCAATGGAGTAATTTTCTTTTTTTCTCCAGTAAAAGTATCAGTCAAATTTTGTCTAAATTCTTCTAACTCAGTGATATCTGCTTCATCACAACTAGTAACATGCGGTATTGTTTGCCAAGAATTTGATAAATGTGGAGCAGCAATTCTTTTAATTCTTGGTATATCTTGAATTTCTACATCTCCAAAATCAGCGTGATCATATTCTGAGGGCTTTATAGATGGAGCCTTCTTTTCATCTTGAGGTTTATTAAAATTAGAAGATACGAATTTTTTTATATCCTCCTCTATAATTCTTCCTGATCTTTGTGATCCAGTAATATTATTAATATCAACACCAAGTTCTCTTGCAAATTTTCTAGTTTTTGGGCTAGCGAGTGCTTTGCTTGATTTGAATACACTAACTCTATTATTTTTTAATAATTCTTTTGGTTTTGAAATTACTTTTTCGGTTGGTTTTTGTATAATAGTTTCTTCTTTAATCTCTTTGACCTCTTCTTCAATTTGCTCATCTGGTTTTTCTTCTTCTGAACCAATTATTAGTATTGATGAACCCTCTGAAACCTTATCACCAACTTTTAAATTAACTTTTTTAACACTGCCTGAGTATGGGCTTGGGATCTCAACACTTGATTTATCGCTTTCTATTGTAATTATTGGATCATCTTTATTAATATTTGATCCTGCCTCTATTAATACCTCAATTACTTCAACATCTTTAAAATCACCAATGTTAGGAACTAATACTTCTTTCTCACTCATTATAATTTTGTGGGCATAGGCTTATCTTTATCAATTTTATATTTTTTAATTGCATCTACCGCATGTTTAGAAGCAATTAATTGTTCATTAGATAAAATACTTAAGCCATATGCAACTATATGCTCTTTATCTACTTCAAAAAATTTTCTTAGATTTTTTCTTGTATCACTTCTACCAAATCCATCTGTACCCAATGAATAAAAACTTTTATTTATGTAAGGTCTAATTTGGTCAGAATTCATTCTCATGTAATCTGAAGCTGCTAAAATAGGACCTTCGGTTTTTCCAAGGCATTTTTCAACGTAAGAGATTTTTTTCTCTCCTCCTGGATTAAGCAAATTATACCTTTCTGTTTCAAGTCCATCTCTTCTTAATTCATTAAAACTGGTAACACTCCATACTTCACTATCAACATGATATTCATTTTGTAAAATTTCTGCTGCTTCAATCATCTCTCTTAAAATTGTTCCTGAACCCAATAATTGAATCTTATTTTTTTTATTCTTGCTGAAATCTTTTATTTTATACATCCCTTTTAATATGCCTTCTTCACAATCTTTGGGCATCTCTGGATGTGAATAATTTTCATTCATTGTTGTAATATAGTAAAAAATATTTTCATGTTTTTCATGCATTCTTCTTAAACCTTCTTTAAAAATTGTAGCTAATTCATAATGAAAGGTTGGATCATAAGAAACACAATTTGGAATTGTTGATGCTAATAAATGACTGTGACCATCTTGGTGTTGAAGGCCTTCTCCAGCCAAAGTTGTTCTTCCAGCTGTAGCTCCAATTAGAAATCCTCTTGTTTGACTATCTCCAGCTGCCCACGCAAAATCGCCAGTTCTTTGAAAACCAAACATAGAATAAAAAAGATAAATTGGTATCATTTCTATATCATGATTTGAATACGATGTTCCTGCAGCTATCCATGATGCCATGGATCCAGCCTCATTTATTCCTTCCTCTAAAACTTGACCACTTTTCTCTTCCTTGTAAGAGCTTAATTGAGCTGAGTCCTCTGGCTCATATTTTTGACCTTCATGCGCATATATACCTATTTTTTGGAAAAAACCTTCCATACCAAATGTTCTTGCTTCATCAGGGATTATTGGAACAAGTCTTGGAGCAACATTTTTATCTCTTAGCAAATTCGTCAACATCCTAACAAGTGCCATAGTAGTTGACATTTCTTTTTCACCAGTTGATTTTTTCATAAAGTCAAAAATATCATTACTTGGTGTTTTGATTGGTTTAGAAAAAGACGATCTCTCAGGAATATATCCTCCTAAAGCCAATCTTCTTTTTTTTAAGTATTTTATTTCCTCTGAATTTTCATCAGGTCTAAAATATTCTATATTTTTGACTTGTTCATCTGTTAATGGAACATCAAATCTATCTCTATAATATAGCAAATCATCTACACCTAATTTTTTTTGCTGATGGGTTGTATTTATACTTTCACCAGATTTTCCCATACCGTATCCTTTAATTGTTTTAGCTAATATGACTGTTGGTCTGTCTTTTGTATTAATAGCTTTATGATAAGCAGCATAAACTTTATGAGGGTCATGACCGCCTCTATTTAATTTCCAAATATCGCTATCCGTATAACTTGCAACTAGATTTTTAAGTTCAGGGTATTTCCCAAAGAAGTTATCTCTAACATATAAACCGCCTTTTGCTTTAAAGGCTTGGTATTCTCCATCAACTGCTTCGTTCATTCTTTTTACAAGTAAACCTGATTTATCATTTGCGAGTAGAGGATCCCAATATGATCCCCAAATGACTTTTATTACATTCCATCCAGCTCCTCTAAAAATTCCTTCTAATTCTTGAATAATTTTACCATTGCCTCTTACTGGACCATCTAATCTTTGTAGGTTGCAGTTCACAACATAAATCAAGTTATCTAACTTTTCTCTTGCTGCTAAACCAATAGATCCTAGAGCTTCAGGCTCGTCTATTTCACCATCTCCTAAGAAAGACCAAACTTTTCTATTCTCATCTTTTATTAATTTTCTATTAATAAGATATTTCATAAATCTTGCCTGATAGGTTGCCATCATTGGTCCAAGACCCATGGAAACAGTTGGAAACTGCCAAAACTTTGGCATCAACCATGGATGAGGATAAGATGACAAACCTCCTGGGTAAACTTCCTGTCTGAATCTATCTAATTGCTTCTCGTCAAGTCTTCCTTCCAAAAAAGCTCTAGCGTAAATACCTGGCGCTGAATGTCCTTGGAAATAAATTAAATCTCCACCAAATTTATTGCTTTTAGCTCTCCAAAAATGATTCATTCCTATATCATAAAGAGTTGCTGCTGAAGCAAATGTCCCAATGTGACCTCCTAATGAAGGATCTCTCATGTTTGCTCTGACAACCATAACTGCTGAATTCCATCGAATTAGTGCTCTGATTTTTCTTTCGATATTTTGATCGCCTGGAGATTTTATCTCTTCATCTGCTGGTATAGTGTTTATGTATGGTGTATTTTGGGTGTAGGGTATATTTGATCCCTCTTTATATGCCTGATCAATTAATTGTTTAATTAAAAAATGAGCTCTCTCAGGTCCTTCGGAATGTACTACAGCAGACAAAGATTCTAACCATTCTTTTGTCTCTTGAGAATCAATATCATTATTATTTTCAACTATTTCTAATCTTTCATTATGTTCTTCTACTTGTGTATTTTCTACTTTGATCTCTTTATGTGCACTCGTATCTAATTCAAAATTATTATATCCATTAGAATTTTCCGCTTCCGAAATTATTTTTTCCGTTGCAGGTGGTATCTTTTCAATAGTTTCTTGTTTTTGCTGAGTTCCATTCTCAGAGGATAATGTTAGTATCAAATCTCCTTTAGAAACTTTATCACCAATCTTTATTTTAATGCTATCTACAACACCCTCAAAAGCAGATGGTACTTCAACACTTGATTTATCACTTTCTAAAGTTATTACAGGGTCATTTTTAGAGATTTTATCTCCTTCTTTTACAAGAATTTCTATGATTTCTACTTCTTCAAAATCTCCAATATCTGGAACTAGTAATTTTTCACTCATTTCGCTATTTGTATATATATATATTATTTACTTTTAATAGATGTATATTTTTGACCATTATTAAAATTTAGTAAAATTAATAATAAATGTTAAAAGAATAGATTATATTTAGCGCCTGTAGCTCAATTGGATAGAGCGCTTGGCTACGGACCAGGAGGTTCTGGGTTCGACTCCTAGCAGGCGCACCAAAAGAAGGAAAAATGAAAATATCTTTGCAAAAATCTGTAATTTATTTTTTTTTAATAGTGTTAATAATATTATTTTTAATAACTTTAATAATTTAATGAAAAAATTTAAACAAATTAGCGTTAAAAAAGGCTTCATGAGACACAATGGTGGTTTGCTACTAAGAGATATCTCAAAAACTAAATATGAATTTAAAACTAAAATAAAAAAAAACCATCTTAACAGAGCTGGCATAACTCATGGTGGGTATATAGCATCGATCATAGATACCGGGTGTGGATCTGGAGCCCATAGAATTTCAGGTAATCAGCCTTGTGTAACTATAACACTTAACATTAACTTTATCGGACCTTCAACTATTGGTGATGAAATTTTTGGATATGTAAAAATTAAAAAAAAAACAAAAAGTATGGTTTTTTTAGAGTGCTATTTAGAATGTAAAGGTAAAATAATTGCATCTGCTACAGGTATTTGGAAAATACTTCAACGTAATTTACCCCATGCAGGTCTAAGCTAAATTCTTCTTCTAATATTTAAATAACCAAAGATTGATAAAAGAATAAGAGCGATAGGATAAATTATTTCTTTTTTTGGTCTATTCTGATTTTCAATTTTAAATTCATTAATAATATCTCCCATATCTAAACCAGATTTTTTTGCAATTCCATTCCATTTTAAAGTATCAATTATGGTTTTATTATCTTCTACAATTAAGCTCATTCCATAATCATCTAAACTGAAATTTTCATCAAAACTATTTTTTTCAATTACAAATAATTTATATCTTTCGCCGTACTCTGTAAGTCTAGTAATTTTAATTCTTATCTCTTTATTATAATCAAACTGTTTTTTGTTTATTTCTTCAATACTTAAATAGTTATATTTTGGGTAAAATTTATTTAGAATAAATTCTGGAGATAATAATGATATTGAAATTATTAAAAAAATAATAATCTCATACCATCTCAATTTATTTATAAACCATCCTTGAGTAGCAGAAGTAAATACTAAAATCCCAATCAATGAGGTTGCTATGACCATTAAGCCATGCCATATGCTTTCAATGCCAATTAATAATAACTCACTGTTAAATAAGAATACAATAGGAAGTATTCCAGTTCTCAGACTATACCAAAATGCCTGGGCCCCTGTTCTTAATGGGTCTCCACCAGAAATAGCAGCAGCTGCGTAAGATGCTAAGCCAACTGGAGGTGTTACGTCTGCCATTAGGCCAAAATAGAAAACGAATAAATGAACCGCAATTAAAGGAAAAATAAATCCTGATGCATTTCCAACATCCACAAGAACGGTTGCCATCAGAGACGCTACGACTACATAGTTTGCAGTAGTTGGCAAACCCATACCCAATAGTAAACACAAAATAATAGTTAAAAATAAAAGAATAATAACATTATCTTTTGCAATCGACTCGATTACAATTATTAAATTAGTACTCAAACCTGTAGATCCAACAGCACCAACTATAATACCTGCTGTTGCAATTGCTATTCCAACACTAACCATATTCAAGGCACCCTTTTCAAAACCAACAACAGTTTGGTTGTACCAATATATTAAAGCATTCTTAAAGTTTTTTTCTTTAAAAATTTTATTTAAAAGGTTGACTATAATTAAAGTTATTGTTGCAAAAAAAATAGAGTAAGAAGCCGTAAGTCTCATATAAACTAGTAAATATATAAGAACAAATATTGGAACTAAAAAATGTATTCCTTCAAAAAATGTTTTTTTCAATTTTGGAATATCATTGTCATCCATACCTTTTAAATTTAATTTAAGTGCTTCAAGGTGAGATATATAAAATAGTGCAATATAAGAAATTATTGCTGGTAAAAAAGCATGTTTGACAACTTCAAAATATGTAACACCAATAAAACTTGCCATTACAAAGGCTGCTGCTCCCATAACTGGAGGCATTATTTGACCATTAACTGATGAAGATACTTCAATTGCACCCGCTTTTTCTTTTGAAAAACCTGTCTTTTTCATAATTGGAATTGTAAATGTTCCAGTTGTAACGGTATTAGCAATTGATGATCCAGAGATTAATCCTGTCATACCGGATCCTAGAATGGCTGCCTTAGCAGGACCACCTCGCATTTTTCCAACCATTGCAAAAGCTAAATCTAAAAAATATTTACCTCCTCCAGCAGCTTCTAAAAGTGCTCCAAAAAGTACAAAGAGAAATATGAAATCTACAGAAACACCTATCGGAATTCCAAAAATTGCTTCTTGATCAAACCATTGAAAACCAACTAACCTTTTTAATGATAATCCGCCATGAGAAATTATATCTGGCGCATATTGACCAAAATAAGAAAATAACAAAAAACAAACTGCTATAACAACTAATGGAATGCCTATTACTCTACGTGTGGCTTCAAGAAGAATTAATATTCCAATTATTCCAAGTATAAGTTCTACTGGAATAGTAAAATCATTGGAAAAATTTATTTTAAGTAATATTCCACCCCTATCTACTAATTGATCATAAAAAATATAAATATATAAACAACAAACTGCACCTATTATTGCAATGAATATATCTATAAAATTTACTTTTTTATCCCTTGCATATGGAAATATTAAAAAAGCTAGTAAAAGTGCAAAACCAAGATGAATTGCTCTAGCAGGTAAACCTTTAAACATTCCAAAGTTTAACCAAAATGGAAATGGAGAAGCATACCAAAGCTGAAATAAAGACCAGGTTATTGCAATACCTGCAACTAACTTTAAATGAAAACCTGTTAAATTTCTTGTAGGAGAAAGATCCTCTTTAATCTTATTTTCAATTTTTTTATCTATGTCTGCTGACATTCAGCTTAATATATAAAAAAAAAGGCCCAATAGATATATTGGGCCTCAATTTTTTATATAGATTTAATTACATTAAACCAGCTTCTTTATAATATTTAATAGCTCCAGGATGAAGTGGTGCTGATAAACCATCAGCTATCATATTTTTTTTCTCTAAAGGAGCAAAAGCTGGATGTTGTTTTCTAAAATCATCAAAATTTTCAAAAACAGCTTTTGTAACCTGATAAACTAAATCTTCAGAAACATCCACACTTGTTACCACAGTAGCTTTAACACCAAATGTAGTTACATCTTTTTTCTGTTTAGTATAAGTTCCTTTTGGAATTGTTGCTGATGCATAATAATCAGCTCCACTAATAATTCCATTAATTACATCTCCTGTTAAATTGATTGGCATAGCTTTAGCTGCACATGTTGCTGCTTGTTCCATTGCCCCATTTGGAAAACCTACTGAATATCCAAACGCATCAATTTTTCCATCACATAAAGCTTTTACTTGCTCTGAAGATGTTAGCTCAGTAACTGATTTAAAGAAACTGTTATCAACGCCCATAGCTTTCATTAATTCTTCCATTGTTCCTCTTTGACCAGAACCTGGGTTCCCAATGTTTACTACTTTTCCTTTAAGACCCATAAAATCTTTGACTTTTGCTTTTTTTCTTGCCCAGATTTGAAATGGCTCGTTATGTACTGAGAAAACAGCTCTTAAATTTTTGAATTGTTTTCCTTCCCATTTGCTTGATCCATTATAAGCATGATATTGCCAATCAGATTGTGCTACACCAAATTGAAACTCGCCATCTTTTATTTGTCCGATGTTATAATTTGAGCCTCCAGTTGAAGGAGCGGTACATCTGTAAGCTTTATCTTTCATGCCTTTTTTTCTACCGTGTTCAGCACTAATTGCTGATTTGTGTAACATTTTACAAATGGCGTTTCCTGTCTGAAAATAAACTCCAGTTGGTCCTCCTGTGCCTATTGTAAAGAACTCTGCTGATTTTGCTATTGATCCAAATGAAAATATAGCTGCAAAAATAATCAGAGAGCTTGATATTGTTGATAATATTTTTTTCATATACCCTCTCTTAAGTTTTAAAATTAAATCTAACTATTTATTGCTTCGAGTGTCTAGTAAATTCATTAAATATAAGTGTTGCTAATTAAGGAATTTTTTATGCAATTATTATTTTTCAACCCAAGATTTTAATTTATTTACTCCTTCTACAACCTTTGGAGCGTACAATTTTATTAACTCATCATTAATATCGGTTTTTTCATTAATACTTTTCATGAACGTATCTCCATCAAAGTCTGTAAAACTTAAACGAGCTATCATCCTTTTTTGATCAAATCCAAAATCACTTCCTGGAAGTAAAGCAATATTTAAATCAGTTAAAATTTCATCGCATAAAATGGAAGAGCTATCAAATTTTTTGTTCAAGAATTCTGGCAATAAATAAAAGCCTCCCATTGGTTTGTTCATAATAATATTATTAGATGATAAATTTCTATATACATACTCTCCAACAGCTTTAAGAATTTTTTTTGATTTTAAAATATAATCTTCGTGATTGGCATTAAAAGCAGATATTGCAGCAAACTGAATTGGTGAACTTACTGCAGAAAATGTTTCACTTGCTAAAACTTTCATAGATTTGAGTAATTCAATTTTTTTCATTGGGATTATAAAGTACCCAAGTCTCCATCCTCCAGCACCACACCATTTACTAAGTCCGTTGCTTATTATGACATTATCTGGGCATTGCTCAAAAATTGAACTATAATTTTCATCAAATGTTAATTCAGAATAAATTTCATCTGATAAAACCAAAATATTATATTTTTTTATTATTAAGGAAATTTCTTTTAAATTTTTGCATACCTGCCCTGAAGGGTTGTTTGGAGAATTAAGAAATAAAAGACATTTTTTATCTGGTTTTTTTAGAATAATTTTTTCTATTTCTTTAGCTTTAGGAAACCAATTATTTTCAGCTGATGTTTGAATCCAATGATAGTTATTTTTAGCTATAATTGATTGAGGCTTATAAGATACCCAACTTGGAGCTGGCAATAACACTTCACCTTCAAATGCTAAATGCATCAAGAACATTAGCTCTTTGGTACCAGGGCCTACTATGACCTGATCTGATTTAAAATTGTAATTTTTCTTTTTTGACTCATAATTTGCAATTGAATCTCTTAATTTATCTAATCCTTGGATAGGTAAATAACTTTTCTGATGTGCATTTTTTTTTAATTCTTCAACAATAGTAATTGGAACTGGGAATGGTGATTGTCCAAATCCAAACTTAATAATATTTTTTCCCTTATTTTCAATAACTTTCGATTTTTCATTTATTTTTAGTGTTGCTGATAAACTTAGGTTTTTAATAGTATCTTTAATCATTACGATTTTAACTCAATAAGATTTTTATATTCATCTAAAGCTGATGGATTGGATAATGCTTCAATATTATTTATTTTGTTGCCATCAATGATATTTTTAACAGCTACTTCTACAATTTTACCATTCTTAGTTCTTGGAATATCATTAACTGTAATTATTTTAGCAGGCACATGCCTAGGAGAAGCCTCATATCTAATTGTTCTTTTTAGTTTCGAAATTAATTTTTCTTCTAATTCATTGTTTTTAGATAAGACTACAAAAAGTATTATTCTTACATCATTATCCCAAGATTGACCTACTACTATAGACTCTTTTATTTCTTTAAATTTTTCTACAACAGAGTAAATTTCAGCTGTACCAAGTCGAACACCTCCTGGGTTTAATGTTGCATCTGATCTTCCATAGATTATATAAGAACCATTATTCTTTCTTTCAGCATAATCTCCATGATGCCAAATATTTTTAAATTTTGAAAAATAAGCTTTTTTATATTTAACTTTTCCAGGATCATTCCAAAATTTTAAAGGCATCGATGGAAAAGGGTTTCTGCATACCAATTCTCCTTTTTTATTTAAAATTGATTTACCTTTTTCAGAAAATACTGCTGTATCCATGCCAAGACCATTGTTTTGTATTTCGCCGCTATTTACAGTTGAATAAATATTTCCATTTACAAAACAGGAGACAATATCTGTTCCTCCAGAAATGGAAGCCAAATGAACATTTTTTTTTATATTTCTATAAACAAATTCAAAACCGTCTTTAGAAAGTGGAGATCCTGTTGAACAAATAGTTTTTAAAGACTTGAGTTTTATTTTTTCTTTTACTTTTACATTCTGTTTAATAAGTTGATCAATATACTTTGCACTTATACCAAATAGAGTAACTTTCTCTTTATTTGCAATTTTTAACAATAAATCTGGAGATTTATACATAGGAAAGCCATCGAATAACAAAATTGATGCTTCAGATGCTAAGGCTGTAACAAGCCAATTCCACATCATCCATCCACAAGTTGTAAAGTAAAATACATTATCATTTGGTTTTATATTGCAATGTAATCTATGTTCTTTTAGGTGTTGTAATAAAACTCCACCAGATCTATGGCAAATACATTTAGGTTTTCCTGTTGTGCCACTTGAGTATAAAATTGCTAATTCGTGGTCAAAATCAAATTTTTTTAACTTAATTTTATTTATTTCAAGTTTTTTAATCTCTGCAAAATTATAAATTTTTATATTTTTAATTTTGTTTAATTTTCTTAATTTTTTTCCAGGATAATTTAAAATTAATACCGATTTTATACTTTTTATTTTTTTTAATATTGTAGGCAATCTCTCAATAATATTTATTTCTTTTCCGTTATAATAATATTTATCAGTAATAATTAATAATTTAGGTTTGATTTGGGAAAAACGTTCGATAACACCGGGTACACCAAAATCAGGTGAGCACGAGCTCCAAATTGATCCTATAGCACTAGCACTTAAGAAACACTCAACTGTTTCTATCTGATTTGGAGTATATGCTGCTATTCTATCCTTTTCAGAAATATTTATTTTTTTGTAGAATGTAATTATTTTTTTTACATCAATATTAAGTTCTTTCCAGGATTTTTGTTCTCTGTAACCATTTTCACTAACAAATGTGATGGCTTTTTGATTGGAATTTTTAGCTAAAAGATTTTCTGCAAAATTTAATTTTGAATTAACAAAAAACTTACTATTAATAAGATCCTTTGTTAATTTGAATTTATCAGTTTTTTTACCTATAACTTCAAAATATTCCCAGATTGAATTCCAAAAATCTTTCGGATTTTTTACACTCCATTTTAACAACTTTTTATAATTTCTTGAAAAATTATACTTATAATATTTTGAAATAAATTTCTCATAAGCAAATAAATTTGAATTTTTTATAAGTTCTTTAGACGGTTCCCAAAGTTTTTTTGGCATTAAATATTTATATTTATATTGTAAAATTTATGCTAACCTGAGATTATATAAATTGAAAATGAGAACTTTTTCCTATCTGATTCGGACTAGTTTTAGTCTATTTTTGTTCTTTTTGGGTAACAAAATATAGTAGGCTTAAAAAAGATCATACTAAAAGTAGATATGTCAAAAAATAAGATCACAGCAGTTCTTGGACCTACAAATACTGGTAAAACTTTTTTAGCAATAGAAACAATGCTTTCATTCGACTCTGGAATGATAGGATTTCCTCTCAGACTCTTAGCAAGAGAAGTATATGACAAGATTGTACAAAAGGTAGATGCATCTAAAGTTGCCCTTATTACTGGTGAAGAAAAAATAATACCAATTAATGCTAAATATTTTTTGTGTACTGTAGAGTCGATGCCTGTAGATAAAGTTTTAGATTTTGTGGGAATAGATGAAATTCAAATGTGCTCAGATCATGAGAGAGGTCATATTTTTACCGATAGATTATTAAATCTCAGAGGTGAGAAATTAACAATGCTAATGGGTTCCAATACAATAAAAAGTATTATTCAAAAACTTAATGATGATATTGAGTTTATAAATAAACAAAGATTGTCAAAACTCTCATTTGGTGGACACAAAAAAATTTCAAGAATTGATAGAAAAAGTGCTGTTATCGCTTTTTCTACTGAGGAAGTTTATGCAATTGCTGAACTCATAAGAAGACAGAAAGGCGGTGCAGCAATAGTTATGGGATCTCTCAGCCCTAAAACTAGAAATGCTCAAGTGAGTTTATATCAATCTGGCGATGTTGATTATCTTGTTGCAACTGATGCTATTGGAATGGGAATAAATATGGATCTAGATAATGTTTATTTCTCAAACATAAAAAAATTTGATGGAAAAAAAATTAGACGGTTAAAAATCTCAGAAATTGGGCAAATTTCAGGGAGAGCTGGTCGATATTTAAATGATGGAAGTTTTGGTATTACTGGGGATTGCGATGAAATTAATCCAGAAGAAATAGAGTTTTTAGAAAATCATAATTTTCCAGAAATACAAAATATATTCTGGAGAAATTCTAATCTAGATTTTAAAAGTAAAGAAACTCTTTTAAAATCTTTAGATGAAAAACCCAAAAAAGATTGGTTGAGAAGAGTAGGAGAATGTGAAGATGAAAAAGTTTTAAAATATTTTTTAAAAGAAAATGTCAACAGTATAGAAAATAATTCAAACATTTTGAAAATTCTATGGGAATGTTGTCAAATACCTGATTTTGTAAAAAAAACTTACGGTCACCACTTGGAAGTTGTAGACAAAGTATTCAATTTTTTGACAGGTGAAGCAAACAAAATACCCAACTATTATATGAAAAAACAACTTTCTATGCTTGATAAGCTAGATGGAAATGTAGACTCAATTTCAAATAGAATATCAAATGTGAGAACATGGTCGTATGTTGCAAACAAATCTAATTGGGTTGAAAATCAAGATTATTGGGTTGAACGGACTAAAAACTTAGAGGATAAATTATCGGATAGACTTCATGATGAATTAACCAAAACTTTTATAGATAAAAGAGCTAGTGTCTTAGCCAAAGGATTAAAACAAGATATTGAGCTAAAAACTGAAATTATTGAGGAAGAGAAGGTATTGATTAATGATCAATATATTGGAATTTTAAAAGGTCTAAAACTTCAATTAGATTTAAAAGTGGATGCTCTAGATGCAGATATTAAATCATTAAAAAAAGCTGCAAGGCAAAATGTAGGTCCAGAAATAATAAATAGAATACAACAAATAATAGATACTGGACTTATAGAATTGAAAGATGACTTTAAGATATATTGGAGAAATGATCCAATAGCAAAACTGACAGCTGGATCTGATTATCTTAATCCAAAAATTGATTTGATCATAGATGAAATGATTGAGAATAATGAAAGAAATAATTTAAACGAATACCTAAATAAATGGATAATAAAAAAAATTGAAACTGAACTTAATAGTTTAATTGAGTTGAAAAACATTAAAGAAGATAACCCAGAACTTAGAGCTTTAGCTTACAGACTTTATGAAAATAATGGTGTTATAAAAAGATCAAATATCACTGAATACCTAAAAAAAATAAATCAAGATGATAGAAAAAAATTAAGAAAACTAGGTGTTAAGTTTGGAAGGTATCATGTCTTTTTATTTAAGTTATTCAAACCAAGTTCGGTTTCTTTGAGAATATTATTATGGAAAAGTTATAATAATGAGTTTTTGAATTTATCGCCTCCAACATTTGGACTAAATTTTTTAAATAATATGAAAACTGCAAATAGAGACTTTATGTTACTTTGTGGTTTTGAAAAATTTGACGATATTTATGTAAGAATTGATATTCTCGAAAGATTATTCTTATTAATATTTAATTCAAAAAAAGATGAAAAAGAAGAAGTAAAGGTTGTACCTGAAATGCTAAATTTACTTGGTTGTTCAAAAGAAAATTTTAAAAAGCTTTTAAAAAAGATGAATTATAAAATTTTTGAGAAAGAAAAAGAATTTTTTATAAAATATGTTCCGACAAGAAAGAAAATTTTTAAAAAATACGACAAAAAGGACTATTCTAATAATCCATTCGGTGTATTAAACCAATTAAACTTAAAATAATGTTTAATTTATTTAAAAAAGAAAAAGAGAATAAGAATGATGGAAATCATTTATCTTTAATTAGTGTCGCAGCTCTTCTAATCCATTCTGCAAAGATAGACGAAAATTTCACAGAAAAAGAGAAAAATATTATTAAAAATGCCTTGATTGAAATGGGTGCCGATGAAAATAATTTAGATGAGATAATTATTGATGCTGAAACTAGAGAAAAAGATTCAAATCAGATTTTAGAATTTACTAAAGAAGTAAAAAATAAAAGTTTAGATGAAAAAAAAATAGTTATTGAGGCATTATGGACAATTATTTATTCAGATGAACAAGCAGATATGTACGAAAGCAACCTAATGAGAAGGTTATCTGGTTTGTTATATCTTGATGCAAAAGTTGTAGGTGACATAAAAGAAAAAGTTAAATCAAATCAATGACATATTTGGTCAATGATAAATGCATAAAATGTAAACACACGACTTGCGTTGATGTTTGTCCTGTTGATTGTTTTTATGAGGGCAAAAATATGCTTGTAATTAAACCTGATGAGTGTATAGATTGTGGCGTTTGTGAACCTGAGTGTCCTATTGATGCTATAGTTTCAGATACGGAACCTGGTAGTGAAAAATGGTTAGAGTTAAACAAAAAATATTCTGAGATATGGCCAAATATTTCCGAAGCAAAAAAACCTATGCCAGACCACGAGAAGTTTAAAAATGAAGAAAATAAGTTTGATAAATACTTTGAAGAAAACATTTAAATCTAAGAATTCCACTAGTAAAAAAAAATCTATTAAAAAAAAAACAAAGTTAATCAATAAAATTAAAAAAGGTAAGACAGTAATTAAAGCTAAAAAAACAAAAGTTTTAGCTAAGGCAAAAAAATTAAAGATACAGAAAAAAGTAGTTAAAACTAATTCTACAAAAATTGAGAAAAAAGATAATTCAGAAGTAAATTCAAATCTTTTACGTATTCCAAAAAATAACGAACAAAAACCTGAAATTAAAAAAGTTAAAAAACAAAATACAGAAAAAAAGGAGTATAAAATCAAAGATTACGTGGTGTATCCAAAACATGGAGTTGGTCAAATAACCGAATTCAAAAAAATGAATATTGGAGGGATTGATATCGAAACTTATGTGCTTAAATTTGAGAAAGATAAAGCGAATGGAATGGTGCCAGTAAATAAACAATCTCATCTAAGACCTTTGGCTACAATCAATCAAGTTAATAAATGTATAAGTATTTTAAAAAGCAAACCAAAAATAAAAAGAAGCATGTGGAGTAGAAGAGCTCAAGAATACGAAGCAAAAATATCTTCAGGAAAAATTTATGAATTAGCTGAAGTAGTAAGAGATTTGAATAAAGGTGATGATCTAATGGTGGATCAATCTTATAGTGAAAGACAATTATTTGAGAAAGCTTACGATAGAATATTGACAGAGTTTCAAATTATTTTAAATATTAGTTTAGAAGATACGCAAAAAAAACTTGATAAAGCGTTGAAAAGAAATTTAGAAAAACAAATTCAAAAAATTGAAACTAAACCGTCAGAAGAAATTTCAGAGGAAATAGCTAAATAAAAAAAACGCTTCCCACGCAAGCGCCATGAGAAGCGTTTGTTAAAAAGAATACTAAACTATTTTCTTCTTCTCTTCTTAGCTTTTTTCTTAGCTTTTTTCTTAGTTTTCTTTTTAGCAGCTTTTTTTCTTCTTTTAGCCATCTTTAGCTCCCTTTTTATTTTTACGAATCTTTTTGATTCGTTTAATTACCTTTTTTTATTTTTTTTGAATAGTTATGTCAATTACATAATTTTTTTAAAATTTTAATTTTTTTTTTAAAAAAATAAAAAAATTAATAATTAAAAAAAGTTAAGTAAAATAGCGATTAATAAACTACTTTTTTTATTAATTATAAAGTTTTTCAAAATTATTTTTATATTTATTTATAATTTTATATCTTTTTAACTTTAATGTTGGCGTTAACATTCCATTTTCAATTGAAAATTTTTCTTTGATAACAAAAAATTTTTTAATATTTTCTATTTTTGAAAGATTATTATTCAAGTTACTTATTGCATTTTGAATTTCCTCATTTGTAATATTGATAAATTCATCGTTTAAAACCAATAATGCTACTAAATAAGGTTTGTTATCTCCATAAACTACCGATTGCTCAATGAATTCTAGATTTACTAATTCATTTTCAATTTTTAATGGAGAAATATTATCTCCACCAGGAGTTATAATAATATCTTTTTTTCTATCAGTAATTTTTAAAAAATTGTTTTCAAATACTCCGATATCTCCTGTGTGAAGCCAGCCATCAATTAAAACTTTTTCTGTTTCTTTTTGATTATTCCAATATCCCAACATTACATTTTCACCTTTTACTAAAATTTCACCATCTCCAGCAATTTTCACTTGATTTCCTTTAAATGGTGGACCAACAGTATCTATCCTAATATCATCTATTGGATTACAGCTTACTACTGGAGAAGTTTCTGTTAAGCCATAACCTTGTAGAGTTGGTAATCCAATAGCATTAAGAAAATATCCAACTTCTTTATCTAGTGCACCTCCACCAGAAACAAATGTTTTAAGAGATCCGCCAAATTGTGATTTTATTTTTTTTCTAACCAATTTCTCTAAAATACTATCCTGTATTTTTTCATATAAATTTAATTCTTCTTTTTTTATTTTTTTTAGACCTAGTTCTAACATTTTTAATACTAATTTTTTTTTCAATCCTTTAGCTTTTTTAAAACTTGCATTAATTTTTTGATAAAGATTTTGATAAAATCTTGGTACAGCTGTCATAATCTCTGGCGAACAGTCACCCATATTTTTTACTAATTTATCGATGCTCTCAGCATAAAAGATTCTAGCAGCTACAGTAATTTGCACAAATTGAACAGTGTGCTCGTAAGAATGTGAAAGTGGGAGCCATGTAAGGAATCTGGGTTGTTCTTCAGATAATAATGGTCTTAGAATATCTATTGCACCCTCACAATTATTTAAAATGCCTCCATGACTTAAAATTACTCCTTTTGGATTTCCTTGTGTGCCTGAAGTATAAATTATACATGACGGGTCTTTTCTTGAGGCTAAGGATTTATGAAGTGGTAATTTTTTTTTAATATTATTTTGGATTAAGTCTTCTAAATTAATATATTCAATTTCTACATTCGGTAATTTTTCAAAAGAAAATATTTTTTTTATAAATTTTTTGTCTTTAATAATATTTTTTAATTTATTGAATTGTTCAATGTTTGAGACAAAAATTATACTCGGAGTACAATCATTGAGAATATAATTGTAGTCATTTTCTGCATAAGTTGTGTAAGCTGGAACTGTTATCCCATCTGATAACATAATCGACAAGTCTGAAATAAACCATTCAGGTCTATTTTCAGAAATTAATAAGCATCTATCACCTTTTGATATTACTTTTCTTAATTCATTAGAAACTAAATTAATAAAATCGTGGGTTTCCTGCCAAGAATAATTTTTTCTTTTATCACCTAGGGTTGATAATAAAATTTTATCTTTATCAATTTGTTTATTAAATTGATCAAAAAATAATTCAGTTAAATTATTAATTTGTTCTAAGTTCATATATTTTTTGGTGGGCAAAGAGAGAATCGAACTCTCACAGTATTGCTACTATTGGATTTTGAGTCCAACGCGTCTACCAGTTCCGCCATTCGCCCATTTATTTTTAATTTCATAGAATATAAATAATAGTATTAAAACACTATTTATATTAAAAGAAAATATGTTTAAGGAACTATTTAATAAAACAATTAAACTTGCAGGACATAAAAATTCAAAAAAAATTTTAGGGTTCATATCTTTTATTGAGAGCTTCATATTTCCTATTCCACCAGATGTTCTTATTATTCCGATGACTATTGCCGACAGACAAAGATGGATGAAGATAGCAATTATTGCTACTACTGGATCCGTCTTAGGTGCATGTTTGGGATATTTCATAGGATATGTTTTTTTCAATGAAATTGGAATTAAGATTTTTGAGCTTTACGGTGTAGATAATACTTCATTTTTAAAAGATAAAATTTCATCAGATGGAGGGGTTTTTGCTTGGGCAACATTGCTGGCTATAGCAGGTTTTACGCCCATCCCATTTAAATTACTCACAATAACTAGTGGGTTTGTTCAATTTAATATTGTTTATTTTATAATTGTCTCCTTACTAACAAGAGGGTCTAGATTTTTTATAATAGCTTTCTTAGTTGGAAATTTTGGTCCAGCTATGAAAACAATAATTGAAAAAAAACTGCTTAAAGTTTCAATTGTAATCTCAATTGTATTAATAGTTTTTGCTTTTTTAATTTATAAATTTTTACAAAACTTTATGAACTAAAATGAATTTTATTTTAAAAAGAAAAAATATTTATTTATTAATTTTTATATACTCAATTATTGCCATATTATCTGCGATCTATATTGAAAAAGTTCTTGGTTATTTGCCATGTAAGTTATGTATTTATCAAAGAATTCCTTTTTTAGTAGCGATCTTCATTTGTTTTTTAGGATATAACTATATTAAATCTGATAGAATATTAATTGCTTTAATCATTACATTCACACTAAGCACTGCTCTTGCAGGATATCATTTTGGTATAGAAAATGGCATTTTTGATGAATATGCTGGTTGTACAAACACAAAAATAGATATCACGAATAAAGAAAAAATAATCGAAAGTCTTGGAATGGTTAAAAATTGTAAAGATGTAGATTTTACTATTTTAGGTATATCTTTATCTGGATTGAATTTTTTAACATCTTTACTAATTGTATTATTTTCGCTAAGAGCTCTTGTTTATGAAAAAAACTAACAAAAAAAAATTAGAAGAATTTATTAGAGTTGATCACGCAGGTGAAAGAGGTGCAATTAAAATATATGAAGGTCAACTTTTAGCACTGAAGACATTTAAAAAGGATCCTGAACTATTAAAATTAGTAGAAGAAATGAGAGAGCATGAGCAGGAACATAGTGATTTTTTTGAAAATGAAATCAGAGAAAGAAAGATAAAACCAACTAAATTTTTACCACTTTGGGATCTATTAGGAGTTGGTTTAGGTTTCGGCTCAACAATATTAGGAAAAAAGGCAGCAATGCTATGTACAGCATCTGTTGAGGAAGTAATTGATAAACATTACCAAAGTCAGATAGATCAATTACAAGATGATGAGAAAAAACTTAGAGAAAAAATTAAAAAATTTAGAGCTGATGAATTGGAACATAAAGATATAGCATATGAACACGGAGCAACAAAAAAAGGATTATATTCAGTAATGGATAAAATTATTAAAACTGGCTCAAAAATTGCTATAAATATCTCTGAAAAAATTTAACTAGGGTCTAATTCCACATCCCAATATAAATAATCCATCCAACTACTATGAAGAAAATTGGGAGGAAAATTCTTCCCATTTCTATGAAGATCTTCTGTTGTTGGTTGAAAAGGCCATTGATTTAATTTCATTCCTGAATTTTTTAGTAACCTTCCACCTTTTTTTACATTACACGCTGAACAAGCAGTAACAACATTTTCCCAATCGGTTTTCCCACCTTTTGATCTTGGAAGAAGATGATCAAAAGTTAGTTCCTCATTACTTCCACAATATTGGCAACTAAACTTATCCCTCAGAAAAACATTAAACCTTGTAAAATTTGGGTTTGAACGAGGCTTTACGAATGACTTTAAAGCTATAACACTCGGTAACTGCATAGAGAATGACGGGCTTCTTATCATTCTATCATAATGACTTACAATTGAGACTCTATCTAAAAATACTGATTTAATTGCATCTTGCCACGACCATAGAGATAAAGGATAATAACTTAATGGTCTATAATCTGCATTTAGAACTAAGGCTGGGCATTTTTCTAATGACAGATTTTCATTGATCATCAAAGTCATAATTATTTAATATATTATATATTTATATTAATCAATGTAACAAAAAAATAACTTTATTTAAGAATTAAAATTATCCTTGATAAATTTTAATGCATTACTTGAAGCTTCAACTGGTATATGATGGTCGCAGTCTTTGATCATTAAAGTTTCTATACTAATATTATTTCGTGTAAAAAAATCTTTTGCTTCCAATAGATTGTAGGGTGGAACTATTTCATCTTTTTCACCATGAATTAATAAAGTTTTTGTTTTAGAAATTAATCTTGAACTAAGATCATCTTTATCTATAATCTTTCCTGAAAATCCAACAATACAATTAAAGGAATCTTTAGAAGTTAAGCCCAAGTTTATTGACATCATGCAACCCTGACTAAATCCAGATAAACATATCTTCGAATTTTCCAAATTATATTCTGCTTTAACTTCTTCAATGTATTTTCTTAATTTATCTTCAGCTTTTTTTACTTCATTTAAAATATAATTTTTATCATTTGTTTCTAAATCAAACCATTGATAACCAATTGGATTAATTTTACATGGTTCATGTCCATTCGGACACAAGAATACTGTATTGGTTAAAAACCTTTTCCAATTCAGAGTTAACATGCTTATATCTTTTCCATCTCCACCATATCCATGAAGTAAAATTACTGCATTTTTGATGTCAGACACATTTTCAGGTTTTATAATTGTTGATTCAAGGCAAAATGTCATAGATAAGTAATTATGTTTTTTTATTTTAAAAAGAAACTAAAATCAAAGTATGATTTCTGAAATATTTGTTAAAATTGCAGCAATTGTTTTGCTTGCAGCTGTAGCTGTAGTCTTAATTCTTGGAATTAGAACTCTTTTTAAAGGAGATGGAGATAAAAAAACATCAAACAAATTAATGCAGCTAAGAGTTTTACTGCAATTTGTTGCTATAATTGTGCTCGTAGCATTAGCTTACTTTTATAAGAATTAATTTAATTCATTTAACCAATTTAAAAATTCATCACTATTAAAATCTATTGAACCAACTATTCTTGCAAACTCATAACCATCTTTGTCAATAAATAATGTTGTGGGTAACCCTCTTAATTTTAAATTTTTTGCAATTCCAGCGCCATCACCAACAAAAACTTGTAATTCTTCTATGAGCAAGTCATCAAAAAACTTTTTAGATTTACTAATATTTTCTCCACCTATATTTATTGGGATAATCTTTATTTTCTTTTCATCCTTAAGTATTTGAAGATTGTTTAAAGATGGCATTTCCTCTCTACAAGGAGCACACCATGTTGCCCAAAAATTCAAAATAATTAATTCAGATTTAAAATCTTTCAAATTAACTTTATTTCCAGCCTCATTTAAAAAGTCAAAGAACTTAATTTTTTGTTTTTCCTCATAAATTATTAGATTTTTTATATTTGGCGCTTCTATTGAATATGAAGAGCTAAGTGATATGAAGTAAAAAAATATTATTTTAATGGATATAAATATAAATTTCATAGATTTGTAATTGAATAACATGAGTAAAAATAAAAACAATAAACCAATTTGGGGTACAAGAATTAAGAAAAATGCCTCAACTTTATTTAAAAAAGTTGGTGGTTCATTACCAGTAGATAAGAGACTATTTAAAGAAGATATCGAAGGATCAATTGCCCATGTCGAAATGCTTCACAAACAGAAAATTATAAATTTTAGAATAAAGAATAAGATAATCTGGGGATTAAAAAGAATTAAAAATGAAATTGTAAAAAAAAAATTCAATTTTGATTATGATTTAGAGGATATTCATATGAATATAGAAAATAGATTATTTGAACTGATTGGTGATGATGCCGGATATGTTCATACTGCTAGATCTAGAAATGATCAGGTAATTACCGACCTTAAATTATGGTTAAAAGAAGCAACAAAAAAAATAATAATTTTATTAGATAATACAAATTCAAATATTCTAAATCTTGCACAAAAAAATATCAGAACAATTATGCCAGGATTTACACATTTAAAAAATGCACAACCACTATCTTTGGCACATTATCTACTAGCATATGTTGAAATGTTTAAGAGAGATAAGAAAAAATTTAAGAATAATTTAGAATTTTTAGATGAAAATCCTTTAGGTGTAGGGGCTTTATCTGGCACCTCTTTTAAAATTGACAGAAATTACACCACAAAAAAACTTAAATTTAAAAAACCAACAAACAATTCTGTAGATACTGTATCTGATAGAGATTTTGTTTTAGATTTTTTATATTCTTCTCTGGCTTGCTCTTTACACATTTCTAGAATTGCCGAAGAACTAATAATTTGGAATTCTGATGCATTTAACTTGATAACTTTAAATGATAAATTAGTAACCGGTTCTTCTATAATGCCACAAAAAAAGAATCCTGATCCATTGGAATATTTGAGAGGTAAAACTGGAATATTTATTGGAAATATCAATTCTATGATTTCAATATTAAAGGGCTTACCCTTATCATATTTTAAAGATTTACAGGATGACAAAGAAATTGTTTTTAAAACAAATGATCAATTAAAAATATCGCTATCATTATTGAATGATGTATTAAAAAATTTAATAATAAATAAAAAAAGTATGCTATCCCTTGCGGAAAAAGGATTTACTACAGCTACAGATTTATCTGATTACATTGTAAGAGAACTTGGATATCCATTTAGAAAGGCATACATACAAACAGCGAAAATAATTAATCTAGCTGAAAAAAAAAACAAAAAACTTCACGAACTAGAATTGAAAGAAATAAATCAAATTGAGCCAAAACTTACATTAAATGTTTATAAAATACTAAATCTAGAAAATTCAATTATTTCAAAAAAATCTTATGGCGGAACTTCTTTTGAGAACGTTAAGAAAATGATAAAAAAAGCAAAAAATGAGTAAAAAAATTTTAATTATTATACTTTGTTTATATTTTGTAGTTGCTTGTGGGCGTAAAGGCGATCCAGAGTATAAATCTGAATTAAGTAAGAATATTCAAAAAGTATTATGAGATATTTAAACAATAAATTTTTTATTGAAGGAAAAAACGTAGAGAGTCTGACAAAAAAATTTAATACACCTCTATACTGCTACTCTTATAAAAATTTAAGAGAAAATGTAGAGAATTTTAAAAAAGCTTTTAAGGAAATAAGACCTTTAATTTGTTTTTCTGTAAAATCTAATTCTAATATTTCACTATTAAAAGAAATAAAAAAACTTGGCCTTGGAGCAGATGTGGTTTCAAAAGGTGAATTATATGCATCACTTAAGGCTGGTATTAACAAAAACAAAATAGTTTTCTCTGGAGTTGGTAAAACAAAAAATGAAATTGAGTACGCAATTAAGCAAAAAATATTATTAATAAATTCTGAATCATTGAGTGAAGTTTTGGCGATTGAAGCGGCTGCAAAAAAACTAAATAAAGTTGTTGATATAGGACTAAGATTAAATCCAGATACAGATGCTGAAACATTGAAACAAATTTCAACTGGTAAAAGTGAAAATAAATTTGGTGTAGATAAAAAGACTTTTGTAAAAATTATTAATTTGATGAAACAATCAAAATTTATAAATATTAAATGCTTAAGCGTTCATATCGGTAGTCAAATCTTAAACCACAAACCCTACGAAAAAATGCTAAATGTCCTTGATAAACTTTTAAAAAATTTAGATTATAAATTTGAGATCATTGATTTAGGTGGAGGAATGGGGATAAACTATGATGATAAAACAAAAAAACTTAATTATACAAAATATAAAAAATCAATAATTAAATTTAAAAATAAATACAATTGTAAAATAATTTTTGAACCTGGAAGATCTATAATTGGAAATGTTGGTATACTTGCATCTAAAGTAATTTATTTAAAACATAACAAAACAAAAACATTTGTAATATTAGATGCGGCAATGAATGATTTGATAAGACCAGCTTTGTATAATGCAAAACATAGGATAATTCCATCCCTAAGAAATATGTCACGATCAAAGAAAATATTAGAATTTGTAGGCCCAGTATGTGAAACAACTGATAAATTTTTAACAGAAAGGAAATTTCAGAATATAAAAGAAAATGATATTATGATTATTTGCGATACAGGTGCATATGGTTATTCATTATCATCTAATTATAATCTTAGATTAAGGCCTGCTGAAATTTTGATTAAAGGAAATAAAGTAAAGATTATAAGAAAAAGACAAAAAATAACAGATATTATCTAACTTAAAACTTATAATGAGAAATATCCTCTTTAAAATTATATTTTTTTCTGGATTAATTTTAATATGTATTATTTTTCTTCCATCTTTATTACTACCAAAGAAAATCACTCTTTTTGGAGGTAAACTTTTTGGATACTGGTCCTCATTCTGTTTAAAAATTTTTTACTCAACCAGCATAGTAATAAAAGGTCAAGAAAACATAGTTAATAACGAAAATTTCTTTATCGCATGCTCACATCAATCGATGTTTGAAACTTTTTTTTTACAAACAATATTTAATTCACCAATTTTTATTCTTAAAAAAGAACTATTAAATATTCCTATATTTGGTTGGTATTTAAGAAAGATAGACTCTATTTCTGTGAATAGAAATAAAGTTTCAAAAGAAAACCTTAATTTTACTGACAAAATTAAAGAAGTTATGGAAAAAACAAAAAGACCTGTAATAATTTTTCCACAAGCCACTCGAGTTCTACCAGATGAAATTATTCCTTTTAAAAAGGGAGTTGGAAGAATTTACAGAGAATTAAATGTAAAATGTCAACCCGTCGCTATTGACTCTGGAAGAGTATGGCCAAAATCTGGAAAGATGATGCCCAATAAAACAATTACTATTTCCATTTTAAAACCAATTAATACCGGTATCGAGCAAACAGAATTTGTAAAAATATTGCAAAAAGAAATTTATTCCGAGCTTGGTCTTGCTAACTAACCTTTCATAGGCATTACAACGTAAATACTGTCAAAGTCTGCAGGATCTTTTATTAACGCAGGAGATCCAGTATCTTTCAAATATATTTCAATATTATCACCATTTAGTTGGGATGCTATATCAAGCAAATATCTAGAGTTAAAACTTATATCTAAGTCTGTCTCAAATTTTACAGATAGGCTTTCTTTTCCATCACCACTATTAGTGTTATTGACAGATAAATCTAAATTATCTTTAGTCAAATTAAATTTTACACCATCTTTTTTATCTAGAGAAACTGATGCTACTCTATCTACAGAGTTTAAAAAAGATTTTAAATCAATTTCTAATTTTTTTTGATTTTCTCTAGGGATAACTTGAATATAATTAGGGAATTTTCCATCGATTAATTTTGATATCAAAGTGCTATTATTAAGTTCAAATTTAATTTTAGATTTGATATTTGAGACTTTAACCTCACCGTCATAATCCTCTAAAAGGGAACATAACTGAAATATAGTTTTTTTTGGAAGTATTATTGGTTCAAATTCAATTTGATTTTTTAGTCTTACTTTTGAAATAGACATTCTATGGCTATCTGTTGCGGCTGCAGTTAAAAAATTCTTATCATCTGTTTGGGTCTGATGAAAAAAAATACCACTAAGATAATGCCTTGTTTCATCATTTGAAATCGAAAATTTACATTTGTTTAAAAGTTTTAATAAATCTTTTGAATTTATAATAAATTCATTTTCATTAAAATTTTCATCTGTAATTGGAAATTCAGATGCATTAATAGAATTTAAATTGAATAGAGATTTATTTGATTCTAATTGTAATTTACTTTCTCCAGTGTTTTCAAAATTTATCTGACTACCAGATGGTATTTTTCTTACAATATCAAACATGATTGATGAAGAAGTAGTTGTTTTGCCTTCATCAAAAATTTTAATATTTGAAATTTCATTTACAAATATTAAATCTAAATCTGTTGCTGTAATTTTTAACTTTGAATTTGCTGCCTCTATCAAAATATTTGAAAGAATAGGTAAAGTGCTTCTTTTTTCTATTACACCCTGACAGTAACCTAAAGATTTTTGTAAATCCTGTTGATTAACACTAAATTTCATTTTCTTGCTTGTATAATATTTTATTCTTTAGGCTATCAATGCTTAAATTTAGTTCATTATCGTCTTTTCTTAATTTTTCTATTGTTTTAACTGAATGAATAACGGTTGTATGATCTCTATTAGCAAATGATCGACCTATCTCTGGTAAAGATTTAGATGTCAGCATTTTTGCCAAATAAATAGCAGTTTGCCTTGGTCTTACAAGATATCTTGACCTTCTTGGAGAAAGCATTTCATTTTTACTTATTTTAAAATATTTACAGACTATTGTTTGAATTTTATCTATATCGACTTTATTCTCAGTTAAATTTAAAAGATCTTTTAAAATTACTTTTACC
>CABYJU010000002.1 GCA_902519325.1 uncultured Pelagibacteraceae bacterium
ATGATAAGCTGTTTCGGCTTTTGATCTAATATATTCGGTTATTTGTTCATCATCAGTTGCACTTTCTCCTGGACCTATTTCTTTTCCAGCGTAAGGTTTCATTGAATCTTGACTTAAAATCTTTCTAGCTACACGAACACACTTAATTGTTTCTTTTAAATCATATTCATCTTTTAAATAATTAAATTGAATTTTTGGGTAATCGTATGGATTTGAGCTATTTAATTTAATATGTCCTCTACTTTTAGGTTGGTTCAAGCTTGCATGTAATTGATAACCATGTCTGTCAGGATCAACTAATCCATGATCGATTACGAATGCTGGAAAAAAATGAAATTGAATATTCGGATAGCTTTTGTCTTCTGAAGATTTGCAGAAACCACCTGCTTCTAAAAATGAAGTAGAACATGGACCACTTTTTGAAAGAAACCATTGAATACCAATTTTAAGCATATTTATTTTGTTAACATAAGAATAGAGCGTATCTTTAGTTTTACATTCTTGCTGAATGTAGGTTTCTAAATGGTCTTGTAAATTTTGACCTACTCCCTCTAACGAGTGTACAACATTAATTCCTTTATCTTTTAAATCTTTTTCAGGTCCTACACCTGATAACATCAATAGTTGTGGTGAATTGATTGAACCCCCGCTTAAAATAACTTCTTTGTTAGCGTAAACCTTTGTGACTTTATTTTTAATATTTACTTCTATTCCAACTGCTTTTTTTCCCTCAAAAATAATCCTTTCAGCAAAAGAATTAGTAAAAACTTTTAAATTTTTTCTTTTTTTTGCTGGCTCTAGATAATATTTAGAAGCGCTAGCCCTTTGACCTTTATGAATTGTAATATCATACATTCCAAATCCCTCTTGATCTTCTCCGTTCATATCTTTATTTTTTTTATACCCTGCTTCGACTGAAGCATTAATAAAAGCACTAAACAACGGATTTTTGTTTTTGGATTGATTTACTGGTAAAATTCCTTTCCCACCTCTGAATTCATTCTCTCCTTCGGACCACGTCTCAATTTTTTTAAAAAATGGTAAAACATTTTCATAAGACCATGATTTCAAGCCAAATGAGGCCCATCTCTCATAGTCGTTTTTATTTCCTCGAACATAAACCATCCCATTATGTGCAGAACAACCACCTATCATTTTTCCTCTTGGGCAAAATAATCTCCTATTATTTAAATTAGGTTCTGGTTCCGAATAATATTTATAATTATATTTTGGATCATGCATTGCATACAAAATTGCCAAAGGCATATTAACCTTCCAAATATCACTAGATCCACCTGCCTCAAACAAGGCAACATTAAATTTCCCATTTTCACTTAATCTATTTGCAAGAACACATCCTGCTGTACCAGCTCCAACAATTATGTAGTCAAAATTCATTTACTTTTTAAGTTTATCTGCAAGTACTAATTTATCTGATTTAAAACTATTTTTATTTTCGTTAATAAAATTATCCATAATTTTTATTTTATCTTCTTCAAATTCTGTAACTTTTCTTTTTTCAAGATCGATATAAAGAGATATACTTTCTGTAGTTGCAGCAAGTTTTCCTGTTTTTTTTTCGATCATCTCACATTTTAAATGTAATCTTTTCTTATCATGATCAAAGAAAGTGCAATAAACATCAACTTCTTCATTTTCTTTAACTTCATTGTCGTAAGTTGTTCTTGTTTCAACCACCATTGTACTTCTTTTATTTATTTGTGCTTTAGCTCCGCCCATATCAAATTTATTAAGCATTGTTTCCCATGCCTCATCAAAAATTAAAACATAATAAGCCATGTTCATATGCTCATTATAATCTGTCCAATCTTTTATTATTTTTCTCGAAGCCAAATGAAATGACATTTTATCAGCTTTTGTTTATTTTATTTGCTACTAACAATTTTCTTTGCATCTCTCGTAAAACAGGTCTTTCTATCAATTTACCATCTATTACAACTAAACCTGTGTTTGCTTTTTTAAATTGATCCATAATTCTTTTAGCTTTACTTATTTCTTCCTCTGTTGGAGTAAAAATTTCATTTAAAATACTTATTTGCTTTGGATGAATAGATCCTTTCCCAGTGAAACCTAAGTTTTTAACAAACTGTGCTTCTTTTTTCATTCCTTCCATATCTTCTAAATTTAAATAAGGAACATCAATAACATCAACTCCTTTACTTGCACCAGCATGAACTAACCTTGATCTTGCATAAACTAAATTCTCTAATTTGTTTTCCACTCTCAATTCTGCTGCCATATCCTCTCCACCAAAATATAAAGCAACTATTCTATCGCTAGAATGTGCAATATCATAAATACTTTCAAGAGCTTGATTAGTTTCCATTATAACATGAAGATCAGTATCTAAACCACAATCAGTAAGCATATCATCAATAAATGTAATTTCATCAGGTGTTTTAACTTTCGGCAACATGATGGCTTTAACATTTAGTTTATTTGAAGCAATAGCTTCTAAGTCTAAAAGACCATTTTTAGTTCTTTGACAATTTAATCTAACAACTAATTCAACATCATTTTTTACTTCTAGTGACTTTAATGCTTCAATAGTATTTTTCCTTGCCTCGTCTTTATCTTTCATGGCAATTCCATCTTCTAATTCTATACAAACCATATCAGCTCCTGAAGCCAAGGCTTTTGGAAACATCTCTGGTTGAAGACCTGGTGTAAATATAAAACTACGTCTAACCCTTAGTTTATTTAAGTCCATTAAATTTTTATTTCTTATAATTGTTAATGATATGATATTATATTTTACTAGAAATAAAAATGAACAATAAGGTCTTCATCTCATGTGCAGTTACAGGATCTGGTGATACAGCAAGTAAACATCCTGATTTACCTAAAACTCCAGAGCAAATTGCAAAAGCAGCAATAGAGTCTGCTAAAGCTGGTGCTGCAATTGCCCATATCCATGTCAGAGAGGAAGATGGAACTCCAAGTAGAAGACTCGAGCTTTATAAAGAAGTGGTTGACAGAGTGAGATCATCTGAAACTGATGTAATTCTTAATCTCACGACAGGCATGGGTGGTGATTTAGATATCGGCCAAGGCAAGAACCCTTTAGACTTTGGTCCAATGACAGACATGGCAAATGTAATGGAAAGAATTGCTAATGCAGAACAATTTCTTCCAGAAATATGCACACTTGATTGTGGAACCTTAAATTTTGGAGATAGTTCAGTTATCACAGTCAACACACCTAACGATTTAAGAAAAGCTGCAAAAAAACTTCAAGAAATAAAAGTTAAACCTGAAATAGAAGCTTTTGATTTAGGAAACATGTGGTTTGGTGCTCAATTATATAAAGAGGGATTATTAAGTGATCCACCTCTTTTTCAAATGTGTTTAGGAATTCCATGGGGTGCACCGGCAACACCATTAGCTATGCAGGCGATGAAAGATATAATGCCTAAAGAAGGTATATGGTCAGGTTTTGCAATATCTAAAAACGAAATGCCATATGTTGCTCAAACTGTAGTAATGGGAGGTAACCCAAGAGTTGGTTTAGAGGATAATTTATATTTATCCAAAGGAAAATTGGCAACAAATCCTCAATTAGTTGAGAAAGCTATAAGGATCGTCACAGATCTTGGTGTAGAGATTATGTCACCTTCAGAAACAAGAGAAAAATTAAAGCTTGTAAAACACAAGTAATGTCAAAAATTAAAACTGTAGGAATAGTTGGAACTGGTGTCATAGGGACTGGCTGGATAATAAGAAATTTAGCTCACAACAAAATTGTTCATGCATATGATCAAAACAAAAATCTCAAAAACTATGTTTTAAAAGAAATAAAAAGAACTTCAAAAAGTATAAAAAAACTTTTTGGAAAAAAAATTTTAATTAAAAATTTAAAATTCTTTAATTCTTTGGAAAAGGCTCTTTCAAATGTGGATTTTGTTCAAGAAAGTGTATTAGAGAATTATAAAGTTAAAACTGATTTAATCCAAAAAATCTCTAAATATGTAAAATCAAATGTAATTATTTCTTCAAGTTCGTCAGGACTTTTGCCCTCTAAAATTTTTTCTAAGTGTAAAAATCCTCAAAGAGGCATAATTGGACATCCATTTAATCCAGCGTATTTATTGCCAGCAGTTGAAATAGTTCCTGGAAAAAAAACTACAAGAAAGTTTCTTTCAGATGCAAACAAATATTACAAATCAATCTCAATGAGGCCAATCATGCTCAAAAAAGAATTACCAGGTTATTTATCGGATAGACTTCAAGAGGCATTGTGGAGAGAGGGTCTACATATTATTAATGAAAATTATGCAACAACACAGGAATTAGATCGTGCAATAGAAGATGGACCAGGTCTTAGATACTCAATAATGGGCACCTTTTTAACCTTTCATCTTGCTGGAGGTAATGCAGGAATGAAACATATGTTAAAGCAATTTGGTCCAGCCTTAAAATTGCCTTGGACAAAATTAAAAGCTCCAAAGTTAACAAATAAATTATCTTATAAACTTATATCAGGCACAAAAAAACAAGCTAAAGGTAAATCAATTAATATGCTTTCAAATATTAGGGACCAATATTTAGTTGATGTATTAAAAATTAGAAAAAAATATGAGAATAAAATTAGAAATTGATGAAAGAAAAAATTTTTATAAATAAAACTGGTGGATGTATCTGTGGAAATATAACATTTAAGGTTAAGCTTGATGAAGTCCCTTTAGTTTTCAATTGTCATTGTATTGATTGCAGAAAAAAAATAGGAGGAATAATGACAATTATACTACTTAGAGATGGAGCAATAGATATAGATAAGTCTAAATTAAAAATTTATGAACATGAAGGTGGCAGTGGTAATAAAATTAAAAAACATTTTTGTGGGAAATGTGCTGCTCCTATTTTAACTTATGTAGAAAAGTATAAAAAATACTATTTATATGCAGGTTTACTAGACGATATTAGTTTTTTAAATAAAGCAGAGAACATACACTATAAAGAGTCTCATTTTCCATTTATGGAAATAAGCGAAAAAAATATTAAAGTTTAAATACTAATGCATTCTTAAAGTATTGCCGTCTACAGCAATTACTTGTCCTGATATCCTTGGTGCATCATTCGAAATTAAAAAGCTACAAATTCTTCCAATATCCTCTTCATAGACCCATGTATTCATCGAAGTCATTGAAACAAATTCTTTTTCTATTAATTTTTTTGAAACATTTAAAAATTTCGATTTATCCCTTATTACTCTACCCATTCTATCTCCCTTTATTGTTCCAGGACAAATAGCGTTTACTCTAATTTTAAATTTTCCTAGTTCCATTGCCAGTGTTTTGGTTATACCAACAACTGCCCACTTACTTGCACAGTAAGGGGATCTTAATGGAAATCCAAATATACCTGCAGTTGATGATAAATTTATTATAGCTCCACCTTTATTTTTTTTTAGCATTGGAATTGAATATTTTGAAAAATAAAAATGGCTAATTACGTTTACCTTTAATGTATTTTCCCAATCCTTGCTTTTTAATTTTTCAAGTGTCCCTGTCGGCCCAGCAATTCCAACGTTATTTATTAGAGCATCAATTTTTTTTGTTTTTTTTATTATTTTACTAAAAAAATTTTTTACTTGGTTTTCATCGGAGGCATCGCACTGAAATACAAATAATTTTTTATTATTGAGCTTGTGCGTCTTGCATTTATTTAGAAAAGTTGAATTGATATCACAAAGATATACTGTTGCACCTTTATCTAAAAATATTTTTGCCGAACTCCATCCAATACCCGAACCTCCTGCGGATATGATTATTTTTTTATTTTTTAAGGTTATGCTCATTTTTAATTTTAAAAGATAATTCAAACTAACAAATCTTCCAACTATTAATATGTCAACTAATAATTGAATTGAGCATTAAATTATTTTATATTGATATTGATTATGCACTCAATTTCAAAAATCTCAAAAAACGGCACTTATCTTCAAGTAATTTGGGATGACGGGAAAGAGAGTAAATTTAATTATATGTGGCTGAGAGATAATTGTCCTACAGCACACGATAAAGATTCTAGGCATCGAATGTTTAATATTTTAAATGTATCAGAAAATATAAACCCAAAAAAATATAATCTTAATAGCGATGGTAAATTAGAAATAGAGTGGAGTGAGGGAAATCATGTAAGCCATTATGATATTAGTTGGCTTAGAGAAAATTGTTACACAATTAAAAATAACGAAGAATACAAATCACCTTATCAATTATGGGATAGTAGTTTAGAAAAAAATATTGATAGTATATATATAGATCACAATGAAATTATATCTTCTGAAGAGGGGTTGGTTAAATGGTTAGAGCTTCTTCATTATAAAGGAATAGCAATAGTTTATAATGCTCCAGTAGAAAAAAATTCAGCGTTCCCTGTTTTAAATAGAATTAGTCACACAAGAGAGACATTTTTTAAAACACCTTTTGAAGTTATAAATATACCAAAACCTAATAACTCAGCTTATACAGCTCATGCACTTCAAAATCATATGGATTTACCATGGTTTGAAAATCCTCCTGGGTATCAATTTTTACATTGTTTAGTTAATTCAGCAAAAGGTGGTGACTCATCTGCAGTAGATGCTTTCGCTGTAGCAGAATATTTAAAGAAAAACGATAAAGATACTTTTGATACGCTAACAACAATACCTTTAAAGTTTAGAGACAAAGATTACACACAAGAAGCTCATAGAAGCTTTTATGGCACTGCAATAAGTTTAACAAAAGATGGTGATTATAATGATGTTAGATTTAGCACTGCAACCATGGATGCTTTAGATTGTCATCCAGATCAAATGGATAAAGTTTATAAATCTCATCATAAATTTGGAAAACTTTTACACGATGACAAATTTCAAATAAAATTTAGGCTAAGACCAGGAGATATATATACATTCAATAATAGAAGAGTGCTTCATGGAAGAACTGAATTTGATCCAAATTCTGGACACAGACACCTACAAGGTTATTACATGGATAGAGATGAAATTGTGGGTAGATTAAATTATCTTAAGAAATAAAAAAAAAGGGCTTTGAAAATCAAAGCCCTTTTTATCTAATTTATTTTAAAGTTATTATGGAAGCCAACTTTTCCATTTATCTGGATTATTGTCTAACCACTCATTAACAACTTCTTTTACATCTCTTTTCTTAATATCAACTTCAACTAACATTTTAGCTTGGTCAATATTTTGTAAAGACATTTTTTCAAAGAACTTCTTAGCATCAGCATGTTCTGCACTAGCAAAAGTAGCTGGGTTACCGTAGTTCATCGTGTAATCTTTAGCCCAACCAGTTGCTGGCCATGCAGCAGTTCCACAATCTTTCCAGTTATTTGCTTCAGTGAAGCTGTCACAAGTTTTGTGTTCTGGAAGTTGTACACCAACCATATCATACTCACCAAAGAACCAATGTGGTGACCATAGATAAAGTAGGAATGGCTCTTTACGCATGTAAGCAGCTTTTGCTTCTGCGATAGCAGCAGCTTCTGTTCCAAGTTCATCAGCCTGGAAGTCTATTCCTAAAAGATCAAGTCTTTTTTGGTCATGACAGTTCCAACCTGCAACTGGACATCCAATAAGTCTACCTTTCTTACCACTTTCAATTGTTGCAAATTTTGCTTTGTGTTTATTTAAGTCTTTCCAAGTTTTAATACCTAGTTCCTCAGCAGCATATCTTGGTATCCAGTAGTCTGACATACCGATTATTCCTGCTGTTCCAAGTAAGTCCACACTTCCATCACCATTGTATGTACCAACGACTTTACCTTCGTATATTAAGTCCTCTTTTAACATAACAGTGTCAGCTTCAGCGTAACTTGGCCAACTTTCGCAAGCGAAGTCTAACTCACCTGCAGCGATTGCTTCCCATAAACCTGTTCCTGAAGGAAATACAGTTTGTTTAATTTTGTATCCCATTTCTCTTTCAAGAATTGCTACGGCAACTTCGCACGTAATTATCCCACCAGTCCAATCTGCTATAGCTGCGTGAAGTCTTTTGGCTGCATTGGCTTGACCAAAGCTTCCAATTAACAGAGCTACAGAAAGAATTAGTGCTGATATCTTTTTTGATAACTTCATTTATTTCCTCTCTTTTTAATTAATTAAAAACACATCTTAGATCAAAATGTATTGGTATGTAAACCACGCAAATAGTACTATTTGTCTTAGCTTATTAAGCCTAAAGCTTCTCTTTGTTTCTTAGTCCACGCAAGTGTAATTCTATCAATAATAATAGCCAGTAATACTATTCCGATACCAGCTGCTAATCCTCTTCCAGTATCAGATCTTGCAAGACCATTAAATACTTCTAAACCTAAACCCTTACCACCAATAAGTGGTGTAACTATTTGCATTGCAAAAGCCATAATTACAGTCTGATTAAATCCAATAACTAAACTTGGAATAGCTAACGGGAACTTAACTTTATTTAATGTTTGAATAAGTGTTCCACCAAATGATCTCGATACTTCAGAGTAAGTGCCAGAAACCTGTGTTAAACCTAGAGATGTTAATCGAATTATTGGCGGAATTGAATATATTACAGTTGCAAGAACAGCTGACACTGTTCCACCACCAAAAAACATTAGAACAGGAATTAAATAACAGAAATAAGGAAGTGTTTGCATTGCATCCAACACAACGTTCTGAATATTTCTAAATCTTTCATTGTAAGATGCAATTATTCCAAGAGGAACTCCTATAACAAAACACAGCACAACAGACACAAGTACTGATGATAAAGTTATCATTGATTGTGTCCATATTCCACATGCACCGATAAATAGAAGAAGGACCGCAGTAATTATTGCAAATCTTATTCCAACAGTTACATAACCTAAAGCCGAAAATACTGCTAATGTATACCACCAAGGTATTTGAGTTAGAAAAACATCCAAAGGTCTTAACAAATTTAAATAAACAAAAGCTCTTAAACCTTTTGCAAAAGAAATAAATCCTGGATTTACAGTCAAGCTTTCCACTGCATTAGTAATTGGTTGTCTTATTGATAATTTCCATTCTTTTGGAAATGTTCCTATTTCTAAAAAGTAATGATCAATAAATGCAATTAGAAATAAAACTAAAAAATAAGGAATAACATAATATCTTTTGCTAATAAATTCACCGATGTTTTCTGCTGTAGATTTATTAAAAATTGAAACTACGACTTTAAATACTGTTGCTATAGCAGATGTAACTGTTTGACATATGATTTTTAAAATCTTATTTCCAAAACTTAACGGCATTTCTAAAATTTTTGCGATTTGATATTTTTCCCAACTTTGAGGAAGTAAATAAAATCTTTGAACATCTGAAGGAAGTCTTTCTACATCTTTACTAAACGCTAAACTAAATCTATCAAACATTATCGCCATAAATAAAATACATAGCCCACCTTCCATTGCCCAGCCAACATCCAATCTTCTTATTGCTTGCCAAACTTGACCACCAATACCTTCGGCACCTATAAAACATGCAAGAACTACTAATGCCAATGCCATCATTATTACTTGGTTAATACCCATCATTATACTTGGTAAAGATAATGGAATTTTAATTTTAAATAACAGCTGAAGTTTACTTGAACCAAATGAAGTTGCAGACTCTATAGTTTGAGCTGGCACTTGCCTTATGCCAGTATTCGTCAATCTTATTATTGGAGGCATCGCATATATCATGGTAGCTAATATTGCTGGCGCACCTCCAATCCCAAAAAAAAATAATGCTGGGAATAAATACACAAATGCTGGCATGACTTGCATAGTATCTAATACTGGCTTCATGAAATTTTCAAATCTATTACTTTGTGAACACAAGACACCCAGTATAAATCCAAAAAATACACACAATAAAACTGATAGACCCATCAATGCAACTGTTTGTAAGGATGGTTCCCACATTCCTGTTGCTCCCCAAAAATAAACTACAAATGAAGAGTAAATTCCCAATCGCAATCCACCTGCAATTATGCAGGGTATAACAATTATTGCAGCTATCAAAATCCAAGGAGACTCTAGCAAAAAGTCTTCTAAAAAATAATAAGTTTCTTTTATATAGCTTGCTATAATTTTAGTGACCCATCTGTAATTTTTTTTTAAATAATCTTCTCCATCGTTCACCCAAGCTGTAAATGTAAATTTATCAGTGACTTCTTTAGGAAATTTTGAAGGCCCTTCACTTTGAGTAGATAGCCAGAGTGCTACCAAAAAAACAACTCCAATAATTACATAAGTTATTATGTTTTTTGATTGATTTGATTTATCTATTAAATCAGTTCTAGTTGCCATGTTCGCAAATTAAAATAAATAATTTTACATTTAAAGTAAAATATTGTCTATTTTTGGGGTAATATTATTTATTAAAAATGGCTGTAGAACAAAAAATCACTTGTACAAATATATGGAAGTTATTTGGACCAGACGAAAAAAGAATTATTAAAAACCTTGATAAAAATTTAAGTATTAAGGAAGTTCAAGAAAAGACAGGACATGTTGTTGCTGTAAAAGATGTCAGTTTCTCAATTCAAAAAGGTGAAACATTTGTAGTAATGGGATTATCTGGTAGTGGAAAATCAACACTAGTGAGATGTATTTCGAGATTGATTGAACCAACAGCTGGCATAGTGAAAATGGATGATGTTGAAGTTACAAAAATGAGTGCAAGTGAATTATTAGAATTAAGAAGAAATAAAATGAGCATGGTTTTCCAACATTTTGGTTTATTTCCTCATAGAACAGTCCTAGAAAATATTGGTTATGGATTAGAAGTAAGGGGAACAAAAAAAGATATAAGAACAGAAAAGTCAATGGAAGTTTTAAAAATGGTTGGCTTAGATGGTTGGCATAATAATTATCCAAGAGAATTATCTGGAGGTATGCAGCAAAGGGTAGGACTTGCAAGAGCACTAGCTGTGGATCCTGAAATATTAATTTTTGATGAACCTTTTTCAGCATTGGATCCTTTGATTAGAAGAGAGATGCAAGATGAGCTCTTAAAGATCCAAGAAAAGCTTCAAAAAACTATGGTATTTATAACTCACGACTTTTTAGAGGCAATTAAAATGGGAGACCACATAGCAATTATGAAAGATGGAGAAGTTTCTCAAGTGGGTACACCTGAAGAAATTGTATCTAATCCGAAAGATCAATATGTTAAAGATTTTTGTGAAGATGTTCCTAAATATAAAGTATTAAGTGCAGGCAAAGTCATGAGAACTGAGTGCTGCAATGAAACAAAAAATTTATTTGAGAATGGAAAAGACAATATTTTAGATAATTCTAAAATTGAAAACTTAATAGATAGGCTAATTGATAATGATAAAACTTATCCAGTAGTTTGTAATGAAAGTGGAAAGCTATTAGGTGAGATAGATAGAGTAATAGTAATGAAATCTATGAGATCAAATCAATAAATTTGCTTATTACCTTCTATTGATTTCTTTTTAATATTATCTCTCCATATAATAATCATACCAGCAAAAATAATTACTATTACTCCAGGAAATAGTTGGCTCCATGGAGCTTCATTAAAGAAAATCCAACCAAGAATAAAAGATGACGGTATACCAAGATACTCAAATGAAGCTATTTTACTTGCTGAAATTAAACGGTAAGAATAAATAAACAATATTGCTGCTGTACCACCCAAAACTCCAGTCATTGTCATCAAAATAAAATCTTTAAAATTTTTAATTTCAACATGTCCTGTAGTTACAAAAAATAAAAGTAAACCACCAATGACATTAAATATTAATGTGTATAACTGAATTTTTGCAGTTGAATGATTGCCTTGAATGAATTTTAAAATTATGACAGTGAAAGCCCATGCTATAGCGGTTAGAATTGGAAAAATTGAGTACAAACTAAAAATTTCACTTGTTGGTTTCATTATCATAACCACACCAACAAAACCAATTATAACTGCTGACCATCTGTAAATCCCAATTTTTTCACTCAATAAAATTATTGATAGTATTACTATGAAGAAAGGTGACGAAAAGGTTAGTGTCATTGCTGTTGCAAATTCCAGATTTACTACTGAGATAAAAATGAATACATTCATAGAAAGAAAACATATTCCTCTCAAGCAACTCAATATCAAAAACTTATTTCCTAAGTTTTTGAATATTGTTGAAAATTCATTTGTGAATAAGATCAATAATAACAAAGGTATAATTGCTGCTACATTTCTAAATAAAGTTAATTGAATTATTGAGTATTCATTACCTAAAAATTTAATAATAACCATGTAAAGATCTATACATAAAATTGCTAAGAGCATTGTAGCAATTGCTAAATATGTTTTTTTTAGATCTGTTTTTTCAGATGAAATTTTCATTTAATAATATTGAAATTAGTATAAGTTTTTAAAATATTATGCAAAATTTTAAGCTTAATGAAGAATTTTTATTAAATAATCAGGATTGGACATTCCCAACTTTTACAGCTTATGGACCTGGAAGATTTAAAGAAATTGGAAAGTTTTGTAAAAATTTTAAAATAAATAATGTATTAATCGTTACTGATAGTGGTAGTGTAAATTTACCATTTATAAGTGATTTACAAAATTTACTTAATGACTCAAAAATCAAATCAGATATTTATTCAAATATATCGCCAAATCCTAGAGATGATGAAATAGATTCTGGATGTAAAAAATTTCGTGAAGGCAATCATGATGCAATAATTGCAATAGGCGGCGGAAGTGCAATGGATGGAGGAAAAGCAATTTCTCTTACAGTTGATAGCGGTGTGCCTTTATGGGATTTTGAATTTGAAAAAGAGCCACCAAAACTAACTATGGAAAATCCTTTTCCAAAAATAATTACTATTCCAACTACAGCAGGAACAGGTGCTGAAACAGAAGTTACTGCCATGGTCACTCATCTTGAAAAAGGAATGAAATTTTGTTTATGGCATCCAGATGCCCGACCATGTTTAGCTTTAGTAGATCCAGAGCTAACTTTAAAATTACCAGCAAATCTTACTGCTTGGACCGGTATAGATGCAATGATACATGCAATTGAAGGTTATAGTGTTCCTATGTTTCATCCACTTTGTGATGGTTCTGCATTAGAAAGTTTAAATTTAATTTCAAAATCACTTTATGCAGCTGTCGAAGAACCTGATAATCTTTTAGCGAGAGGAGGAATGATTATTGGATCTTATTTGGGTGGTATAGCTTTCTTAAAAGGCCTAGGTTTAGTTCATGCAATTTCGCACATGGTTGGTGCTGAATATAATACTCATCATGGATTGACTAATGCAATTATACTTCCTGCAGTCATGAAATATAATTTACCTGGATTAGAAGAAAAAGTAAAAAGAATGTCAGAGGCTATGCAATTTGAAAACCATTCAATTGAAAGTTTTCAAGACAACTTAAATATAATTCTAGATAGATTAAAAATCCCTAAAGGATTAAATGAATTAGGAGTGCCAGAAGATTGCCAAGAGAGAATAGCAAAGAAATCAATGTTAGACCAAGCTTATGGACAAAATCCTAAAAAGGCATCATTAGATGAGGTCAAGACTTTAGTTTTAGAGAGTATTAGACAAGCAAGATAGGTTTAATTAAGTGCTTGAGAATTTTTCTGTCCATCAAATAATTTCAAAAATAAAAAAAAGAGAAATTAAAATAGTAGAGGTACTAAATTTCTATTTAGATAGAATAAAAAAATTTAATCCAAAATTAAATGCTATTATTTCACATATAGATGAAACAAAAATTACTGAAGAAGCAAAATTAAAAGATGAAAATTTTAATAGTGATAATGACAAAGATGATATTTATGGACTTCCAATTGCTGTTAAAGAATTATTTGATATTAAAAATGAGGTAACATGCTATGGGTATAAAGAGTTATTAAAAAATATACCAAAAAAGGACTCTTTATTAGTAGATAATTATAGAAAAAACACAATTTTAATTGGTAAAACAAATCTCTCTGAATTTGCTGTTGGTTGTCATACTACTAACAGAGTTTATGGAGCAACTTCAAATGTTTATGATCATAGTAAGTCAGCGGGAGGGTCTTCTGGTGGTGCAGCAGCAGCTGTTGCAGCAAATTTAATTCCTTTTGCAGATGGCACAGATATGATGGGATCTTGTAGAAACCCAGCAGCATTTACAAATATTTATGGATTAAGACCAACACCTGGTGCGATTGCAGAAGATAGATTTGAAATTAAAAATTTAAAAGATTTTCCTTTAATATCTACAACTGGATGTTTTGCTAGGACTCCCAATGACATGGAATTTTTATTTAACTATATAAAAGGGAAGAATTTAAAGGATAAATTATCTTTCGATCTTGAAGATATAAATATTAAAAAACTTTCAGATTTAAAAATTGGATGGTGCATTGATCTAAACGAACAATATAAGTATGAAGATGGAATCATCGACTTATGTGAAAATATTTTAAAAAAATTACAATCAAATAATTTAAATATTGAAGATTTAAAAACTGAAATTAATTCAGAAGAATTGTGGTATTCTTGGACAATATTAAGAGCCAAATTTTTGTATGAAAACTTTTTATTATATAATTTAAAAAATTTAAATGAATTACCTTCTCAAGCATATTGGGAATATGAAAAAGGGAAAAGCATCAAAACAAACGATGTTTTAAAAGCAATAGAAATAAGAAATAAATATATGGATAAAATACAAAACCTATTTAAACATTATGATTTTTTAGCATTACCTTCGGCTCAACTATTTCCTTTTGAAAAGAACCTAAACAATCCAGAATTTATCAATGATAATAAAATTGACACTTATCATAGATATATGGAAGTCTATACATTATCAAGTTTGCTTGGTTTGCCAACTATATCTATTCCAGTTGGTTTTAATAATAAAGGGCTACCAATGGGAATGCAGATTATAGCAAATGTTAAAGAAGATAATAAACTAATTAACTTTGCCAAATCTTATGAAGAAATTTTTAACTTTTCAAAATTTAAACCAGAATTAACGGAATAATAATGACCAGACACCCTCATCATTTTAAAATTTCATTTGCATTAGCTATTGCTGCTGGTTCATGGGGAATTTATTGGTTACCTCAAAGAATACTAGAAGATGGAGGTTTGACTGGTGGCTGGGGAACAATATCCCAAATGGTGGTTGGAATATTAATATTATCACCAGTCGCAATTTGGAGAGTTATAAAAGGAAAGTCTATTGGATTGGAATTTCCTCTGACTGGTTTTTTTGTTGGAAGCGGATTTGTTTGTTATGCTCTTAGCTTTCTTCTTACTGATGTAGTTAAAGCATTAATCATGTTTTACATGATACCTGTTTGGACAACAATATTTGAAATTATATTTTTAAAAAAGAAATTTGGTTGGAAGAGGATAATCACATTAGGTTTGGCACTAGGAGGTTTATGGATTGTATTCAGTCAAGAAAATATAATCCCATTACCTCAAAATGCAGGGGATTGGTTGGCTCTTGCTGGAGGTGCACTATTTGGTGCTGGTTTAATTAGAATGGAAATAATTAAAACAGATGGAGTCTTTCCAATTATATTCACATTCTTTTTTTATGGAGGTTTAGCCAGTATACCTATTGGGTTATTCTTAGTAGATTATTTAGGACCAGTTCCATCAGTGGAGGTTATCATGTCAATGTCCACTTTTTTATTACTTATCTCGATATTTTATTTTATTCCTACAGGAGTAATAATCTTTTGGGCTCCAAGCAAACTAGGAGCCGGCTTATCATCTATTTTATTTTTAGCTGAAATAATTGTTGGTGTTGTTAGTGCTAGTATTTTAACAAATGAACCTTTTGGTTGGAGAGAAACAATAGGTAGTATTCTAATAATTCTTGGTGGTGTAATTGAAGTTGTATATGTTCCAAAGTCAGAGAAGAAATTAGCATAATGGATATTAATGAATTATTGAAATCAAAAAAAAAAGTCTTCTTAGATGGTGGAACAGGCTCAGAAATTCAGAGACTTGGCGGAACTATGGGACCAGCTTTTTCTGGTTTAGCAAATGTTTTCTCACCAGAAATAGTAATCAAAGTACACGAAAGTCATATAAACGCCGGATGTGATATGATAACAACCAATACTTTTGGAACTGCAAGGCATTGTCTTGAGCCTTCAAATTTAGGAGATCAGACTATAAAAATTAACATTGATACAGTTAAGTTAGCAAGACAAGCGGTCAAAAATTCTGGAAAAAAAATTAAAATTGCAGGAAGCATGTCAACATATTTAGCTTTGGCTGAAAATGAATTTAGACCTGACACAAAATTTGTACCATCATTTGCAAAAGAAGAAAAAAATTATAAAGAACAAGCGAAGGTATTAAAAGAAGAGGGAGTCGAAGTGCTTATTCTTGAAATGCTTTTAGATATTGACCATGCTAAAATTTTGCTTAATGCAGCTTTGGAAACAGGTTTACCTGTCTGGGTTGGATTAAGTTGCTGCATAAGTAAGTTTGATGAAACCGTAGTAGGTAGAAATTTTAGAGCTGAAAAAGAGAGATCTATTATATATGACCCTTTAAAATATCCTGACGTGCCAAAATTCCTTCCTGAAGATAAAATTATAAATTTCGCTGAAATAATTAATTCACTCAAATCTATCGGTGGAGATGTTTATGGCATTATGCATAGTTGGTTTATTGATACAAAGGAGGGAATGAAAGTTTTAAAATCAAATTGGAATGGGCCAATTATGTTCTATCCAGAAATTCATAAATTTGACACGAGTACTATGCAAGCATTAATAACTGAAAATGAAATTGAATTTGTTGATAAGTGTTCTGAGTTAATAGACGATCAGGTAAAAATTATTGGGGGTTGTTGTGGCGTCACAGATAAACATTTAAAATCCTTGATAACTAGATTTTCTTAAATTAGTAATCTTTACTAATTATTTGGTCTATCATATTTACCATATCTTTTTTATATTTTTCATTTGTTGCAGATTTAGTCTCTAAGACAGAAAAAAATGCAGCAACAACTTTTGTTTTCAAATTTATTCCTAAAAATTGGCCCCCATACCCAGAGTGACCAATCCAGTTACCGCATTTCATTAATGAATTAACATAACAGACAAATTTATCTTTAGATAATTGAATGTATTTGGGTCCCTCACTATTAATAGTTTTACTCAAAAAAGTTTTAGAACCAATATTTTTTCCATTTATACCTTTTCCAAACCTAGAAAAAAGTAAACCCATTCTTAAAAAATCTCTTGTAATTAAACTTCCGCCTCCAGACATCCACGGTGTTCCAAATCTATCTGTTCCTATATACAATCCTTCTTCAAATCCTGTTGCTTCAACTGTTTCCAACAGCCATTGTCTTAAACTTTTTTTACTTACTTTTTCTACAATTAGTCCAATAACATCGGTATTAGCTGATTTATAATGCGCCAGATCGGTATAATTTTTTAAATCTCTGCTTTTTAAAGATTTAATTGAATTTAAATATTGTTCCTGGCTTTGAATGTTTTTGCCTTTAATCGGCAGTCTCCATCCCCCCACAGGCTCATGTAAAAATGAAGACGAATAAGCTTTTGTATAATCTTCGCTATATAGATTTACAATGTTCATGTCTAAAACGTCTTTTACCTTTGCATTTGCATAACCACTGCCAATTTTTGGCAAGTAAAATGAAATTTTCTTATTTAAGTTAATTAGTTTTCTGTCTATCAGCTCTCCCACAAATAAATGTATAAACATTTTTGTAATTGACATAATTGTTTGAGGCTGATTTGTAGAAAAGTCCTTTGCGTACTGCTCGAATAAAATATCCTGATCTTTACCAACTATTAAAGAGCAAAAAGCTTTATTTTTAGTTACCTTTTTTACTAAAGATAATTTACCAATTCTCTTATTAATTTTTTTTTTTAATTTTAAAACAAAATCTGATCTAAGGTATATTCCATATCTATTAATTTTATATAAATTTCTAAAACCCAACCTCCTTTTATTTGGGAGATTCCATTGAGCTTTATTATCTTTTCTTGTAACTAATTCTGGATTTTTTTCTGAAATAATTTTTTTCAAATTAGTACTTTTTATCCAAACTTAAGAGATTTATTTTTCTCGTACTTTTGATGATAGCCTTCTGCTTTACAATAGTTTTTTTCTTTGGAAACTTTTGTAGTAACTTTTCCATCTAATTTCTCATTCATTTCTTTTAAAATTTTCTCTGCTGTATTTTTTTCATTATCATTATTATAAAATATCTCAGAGCGATATTGAATTCCTACATAAGTTCCTTGTCTATTCTTTTGAGTTGAGTCATGGAGTTTAAAAAATAATCTGACCATGTCTTCATAACTTAAAATATTTTCATCATATTGAACTTTGACTACTTCTATGTGACCTGTATCCCCACCACAAACTGCTTTGTAAGTAACATTAGGATCATCACCTCCGCAATAACCACATTCGGTAGATAATATTCCTTTTATACCATCGTATTTAGTTTCGTCCCAAAAACAACCAATACCACCAATAAAAGTTTTCATAATTTTACAATATATTATTACTTCAAAATTGAAACAGCTTTTATCTCTTCAACTCCTATACCACAACAACCACCAACAATTTTTACACCTTTGCTAAACCATTTTTTTGCAACTTCCAAATAATCATTGGGTGAAAAATCATCCACAAACTTCCAATTTGGTTTTTCGTAATAGCCTTTGTTAGGGTATGCACCAATCACTCCATTATAATTTTTTAATGCAGTATCTAAAGCTGCACTTGTTGTTTTAATATCTGAGTGAGCAATTAAAATTGGCCCCTTATGTAATTTACTAAAATTTTTCAACGATACTTCTAAATCCTCGTAAATTTCAGTTTTATTCTTCACATCATCATAACCAAGTGTAATATTTTTTGTATTCTGATCTATTACACAGGAAATAGAAAGCCAAACAGGTAACTTTATATTTGATGAACACTCAAGCATAGTCTCCACGATTTCTGCTTGAGATGTCATTGCTTCTAAAATTATTAAATCAACACCCTCATTTGATAAAATTTTAATATGTTCATTAAAACATGGCTTCATGTTCTTTGTTCCAAGTTTAAGAAAACTTCCATAACTCGAAACACTTCCCGCTAAACAGATGTTCTTTTTTGAATTATTAATTGCTTGTTTTGCAATTTGAACTGCTTGTTTATTAAATAATTCGATTGAGTCTTCATATCCGTGTTTTCTAAGAGAAATTGGAGTTGTAGCATAAGTATTTGTTGTAATAACATCAGCACCTGCATCAATATAATTTTCATGAACCTCTTTTAGAAATTCTGGGCTATCTACTGAACATTTTCCACACCAGAGGTTTTGATCCATTTTAGCTCCTTTTTTTTCAAGCTCAGCACCTATACCTCCATCAAGTAAAATAATTTTTCCTTCATTGATTTTTTCTTGAATTAAATTGTAAGACATTAATTGTTTGTGAAAGCACAAATTTTATTATTATCAAGATCTCGAATATAAGAATAGTAAACTCCAGAACCTTCTGGTCTTTCACCTCCAGCTCCTTCACTTTTTCCACCTGCCTTAAGTCCAATCTCATGAAACTTATCAACTATATCTCTAGATGATGTAATAAATGAAACTTGCGTTCCATTTCCATTAGTTGCCTCTTTCATATTGACAGGTTTGGTCACATAAAACTCTATAGTTCCATCGCCATTTTTTTCTGTGTAACCAGCGCAAACTTCATCTTTATAATTTCTTTCTAGATTTAAAACTTTTAAGACTTCATCATAAAAAATTATTGCTTTTTCTAAGTTATTGGTTCCTACCATTACATAACCAAGCATTTTAATTTTTCCATTCAGTAATAGTTTTTACCTCTAGATATTCATGCAATCCCCAGGTTCCACCTTCACGTCCATTTCCAGATTGTCTATACCCACCAAAAGGAGTCCCAGAGTCAGCTGCTTTATGATTTACATACACAATTCCGGACCTTAATTTTTTTGAGACTCTTTTTGCCTTTTCATTATCCTCTGTTTGTAAATAGTTTCCTAATCCATATTCTGTATCATTTGTAATTTGGATAGCTTCTTCTTCATTTTCAAAAGGAATAATCGACAATACTGGTCCAAATATTTCCTCTTTAGCAATTCTCATATTATTATTAACATCAGTGAATACTGTTGGTTTAATAAAATAACCTTTCTTTAGATCTTCAGGTTTGTCAGGACCACCTGCTACTAAAGTAGCACCTTCTTCAATTCCACTATTTATTAAACTTTGAATTTTATCAAATTGAGTTTTTGAAATTACAGGCCCAATATGGTCACCAGCTTTTGAAGCAAGATCAACTTTAATTTTATTTGCTTCATCTGCAGCCTCTTCAACAGCTCTTTTATAAATTGATTTTTCAACAAGCATTCTAGTTGGGGCATCACAGGATTGACCTGAATTACTCATTACGTTTCTAATACCATCTCTGACTGCATCAGGATATGCATCAGCAAAAACAATATTTCCACCTTTACCACCAAGTTCAAGACAAACTCTTTTTATAGTTTCAGCAGCATTCTTTGTAATTAATTTTCCAGCTCTAGTAGATCCTGTAAATGAGACCATATCAACATCAGGATGTCCTGACAGATCAGTTCCAACACCAGGCCCATCACCATTTACCAAATTAAATACTCCAGCTGGAAATCCAGCCTCATCTATCATCTCTGCAAATAGCATTCCTGACAATGGTGCAATTTCAGATGGTTTAAGTACCATTGTACACCCAGTAGCAAAAGCTGGAATTACTTTTAAAGCAATTTGATTTATAGGCCAATTCCAAGGTGTAATTAATCCGCAAACTCCAATTGGCTCATATACAATATGATTAGTAGATCCTTTATCAAAACCTGGTTCGAATTCGAATTCTTTTAATCTTTTTATAAAGTCTTCGATATGACCTGCGCCAGAAGATGTTTGATTAGCTGAACACCAATCTTTAGGACAACCAAGCTCTGTAGTAATAGCATCAGTCATATCATCCCATCTAGAATTATAAATTTTTAATAATTTTTCTAATAAATTTAACCTTTCTTCTTTTGAAGTTTCTTTCCAAGTCTCAAATGCAGATTTTGCTGCTTTGACTGCAGCATTTGTATCATCAGAACTTCCAAGACTTATAATTGCACAAACTTCTTCTGTTGATGGATTAATAACTTCACATTCATTCTTGTTTACTGGCTCAACCCATTTGCCATTGATATAAAATTTTTTTTTATCGAGCATTTATATTTCAAAATTAATTTTTCTTATTATACGTTTATTTACTATAACCATTCAAGAAATTAGATACAGTTTTTAAATTTTAATGATTAATCAATATGTGGTGGTATATTGTATTTATGAAATCACAAAAAATAGAACCAAAGTTTGAAAATAACCAAAATCCACGTATTGGACTTATCGCTTTAGCAACCGATCTAGTGATTGAAAAAGATTTTATAAGTGTAATTAAAGATAAAAAAATAGATTTTTTTGTAAATAGAATAGAATGTTATAATCCCTTAACCAAAGAGAATTTGATCAAAATGTCAGAGAATATTACTCAAGTAACAAGAGATATCTTGCCAGAGCAAAAATTAGACTGTGTTGTATATGCTTGTACATCAGGAACTATTGCAGCAGGGTACGATAATATTAAAAATAAAATACAAGCAGCAAAACCTGAGGCAAAACTTTCAACACCAAGTACAGCAGCTTTGAAAGCATTGAAAAAATTAAATATTAAAAAACTTTCTATATTCACACCTTATAGTAAAAAAGTTAACGATGATGTTGTTGATTATTTTAAATCATCTGGTTTTGAAATCACCTCAAATTCATACTTTGATATTCATTCTGACATGGAGATTGGTAAAGTAGATCAAAATTATCTGTTTGATGTGCTAATAAATTTAGATGTAAGTGAGGCAGATGCTTTATTTGTATCTTGCACCGCTTTACCAGTTCTTCCTTTAATACAAAAATTAGAAGATAAACTTGGAATACCAGTTCTTTCAAGCAATCAGGCTTTAATCTGGGAATCTTTAGAAAACATAGGTGAAAATAAATCTGTAAAAGGATTTGGAAGACTGTTTGATTAATTTATGTCCTTTTCAAAAGAAGAATACAAACAAAGACTATTAAAAGTTCAATCTCTGATGAGAGAGAAAAAAATTGATTTAATCATTTCTCACGACACAAATAATATGAATTATCTTACAGGCTACGATGCTTGGTCTTTTTATTATGCACAATGTGTATTAGTGCACGTTGATTCAAAAGAGCCAATTTGCTTTGTTAGAGATCAGGATGCAGGTGGGGCGTACATAAAGACCTATTTAAATAAAGACAATATTATTGTTTATGATGAGAGTTATATTCATACTTGGCCAAAACATCCCTATGATTACTTGACCAAAGTAATTAAAGAAAAAAAATGGGATAAACTGTCTATTGGAGTTGAAATGGATGCTCATTATTTCACAGCTTTTTGTTATGAAAAGATTAAAAAGGGGTTACCAAATGCAAACATTATAGATTCTGATCGACTAGTTAATTGGGCTAGATTAATTAAATCTAATGCAGAGATAAATTATATGAAGTCTGCTGCTTTAATTTCTCAAAAAGGAATGCAAACTGCAATGGAAGTAATTAAACCTGGTACAAGACAATGCGATGCTGTTGGAGAAATTCAAAAGTCTTTATTTTATGGTACAGAAGAATTTGGAGGTGAATATTCTAGTATCGCAACGCTTCTTCCAACTGGAAAAGGTACATCTGCTTCACATTTAACAGCAACCCAAGATAAATTTATTGAAGGTGAAGCAACTATAATTGAACTTTCAGGTGTTTATAAAAGATATCACGCACCTATGGCTCGAACAATTCTATTAGGTAAACCTGATCAATTAAAAATAGATACAATGAATAAAACTATAGAAGCTTTACAAGCTGGAATTAATGCTACAAAACCCGGAAACACAGCAAATGATGTTGCCCAAGCCTTTTGGAAAATTTTAGATAAATATGGTATCGAGAAGAAATCAAGAACGGGTTATTCGATAGGCATTGGATATCCACCAGATTGGGGAGAGCATACTTTAAATATTTATAAAGGCGATATGACAGTACTTGAACCAAATGTTTGTTTTCATATGATTGCAGTAATGCAGTTTGGTGATTGGGGAGTAGAAGCATCTGAAGCAATCCGAGTTACCGACAAAGGTTGTGAATTATTCTGTAAATTTCCAAAAGAGCTACATATTAAGAACTATTAGCTATTGATAATTAACTTCTTAAATGTTTTAAACACTCAATGTCTAAAAATACAGAATTTGTTAAGTTCGATAAAGTTGACAAAAGTTACGATGGTAAAGTCTTAGTAGTAAAAGATTTAAATCTTAATATCTCAGAGGGCGAGTTCATTACTATGCTTGGTCCATCTGGTTCAGGAAAAACAACTTGTCTGATGATGTTGGCTGGATTTGAAACACCAACTAATGGCGAAATTTATTTAGACTCTAATCCTATTTCAAATATTCCACCACACAAAAGAGGAATTGGAATGGTTTTTCAAAATTATGCATTGTTTCCTCATATGACAGTTTATGAAAATCTTGCATTTCCTTTAAGAGTTAGAAAAGTTCAAAAAGATGAGATTGATAAAAAAGTAGATAAAGCTTTATCAATGGTTTCTTTATCAGGATTTGAAAGTAGAATGCCAGCGCAATTATCTGGTGGTCAGCAACAAAGGGTAGCTGTTGCAAGAGCTCTCGTATTTGATCCAGCAGTAGTTCTAATGGATGAACCTCTTGGAGCTTTAGATAAAAACTTAAGAGAAAGTATGCAATACGAAATTAAACATATTCATGAAAATATTGGTGTTACTGTAGTTTACGTTACACACGATCAAGGAGAAGCATTAACAATGTCAAATAGGATCGCAGTTTTTAATGATGGTAAAGTTCAACAATTATCAAGTCCTGATAAATTGTACGAAGAACCAGTTAATTCTTTCGTTGCAGAGTTTATAGGTGAAAATAATACATTTGGAGGAGAAGTAACTGACATTTCAAAAGATGTTTGTAAAGTTAAACTACAAAATGGAGAAATTTTAGCTAATCCAATTTCAGTTAAATCCAAAGGTGACAAAACAACAGTTTCAATAAGACCTGAGAGGGCATTGATAAATCCAAAAGATAAAATGGATAATAATCAAACGGGAAAAATCGAAGAAGTTATTTACCATGGCGATCACACTAGAGTAAGATTAGATCTTTTAGGTAATAAAGAATTTATTTTAAAAGTTCCAAATAGCTCAAACGAGTTAGATTTAAAATTAGGTAATGAGATTAAAGTAGGATGGAACAGTCAAGACGCAAGAGCTCTAGATCCTAAATAATTTCTTAAATATCCCAGTATTCCTATAACAAAATGGCCTGTTGACTCTGAATATCGTTTTTGTTGTACTTCGCTTATATAAATTAATTTATATTAAACGTTTAAACGGAGGATAAATGAAAAAATTAAGTAAATTATTACTTGCTCTTTCTTTTGCTCTTTCAATAACTTCATCTGCATTTGCGGTTACAGTAGCATCTTGGGGTGGAGCTTATACAGAGTCTCAAAAGCTAGGGTATGGTGATCCAACTGCAAAAGCTCTTGGTGTTGATATCAACTGGGTAGACTATTCAGGTGGATTATCTGAGATTAAAGCTCAAAAAGAAGCAGGTGCAATTACTTGGGATATTATCGATGTATTCGCATTTGATACTATCAACGGATGTGACGAAGGAATTTTTGTCGAATTCGATTTTGACAAAGACTTCCCTGCAGCTCCAGATGGAACTCCTGCAAGTGAAGATTTCTTTGCTCCAATGCCGAGTAAATGTGCTGTAGGAAACATTTTATATTCTTGGAACTATGCTTACAACGTAAACAATGTTGACGGCACACCATCGACTATAAAGGATTTCTTTAACACTAAAAAATTTCCAGGAAAAAGAGCTATTTACAAATCTGCTCTAACAAACCTAGAAATAGCATTAGCTGGTGACGGTGTTTATATGGGTAAAGGTGGATCAGAGATCTACAAATTACTAGAAACTGAAGCTGGTGTTAATAGAGCTATGAATAAAATTAAAGAGCTTTGTACAGATCCAAATGGTGGATGTGTATTCTGGTCTGCAGGTGCTCAACCACCAGAATTATTAGTATCTGGTGAAGTTGTTATGGCAACTGGTTGGAATGGAAGATTCTTTAATGCTGAAATCGGTGAAGGTGCTCCAATTAAACAAGTATGGGATGGACAAGGTCTTGACTATGAATATTTCGCACTTGTTAAAGGTGGACCAGATGAAGCAAATGCTAAAAAAGCTTTAGCAATGATGACTAACACTGAAATGTTAGCTGGAAGTGCTAAATATATTGCATATGCTCCATACAGATTATCATCTTTAGAGATTATCAAAGCAAATGAGCCTTGGTACAAAGATGGTAAAACTGAAATGATGCCACAAATGCCAACTGCTCCTTCAAACACTAAAAAATACTTTTTAGTTGATCCATTTTTCTGGGCTGATAACGGTACAGAACTTGGTGAGAAGTGGGAAGCTATGAAAGCTGGTCTATAAAAGAGTATAAAAGACTAGAATAATATAATATATATAGGGCGACTTAATTAAGTCGCCCTTTTTATTTATGAGCAGCGAAACAAAACAAATACTTACAACTGACGGAATTCCTTTAGAGATAAGTTTAAAAAAAGCTGAAAGAAAAAACAAAATTAAAGCATTTTTACTTGTTGCGCCATTACTACTTTTTTTGATTATTACTTATATTTTTCCAATCGGAGAAATGTTTACAAGAAGTATTGATGATAAAATGATTACAAACATGCTTCCAAAAACATTTAAGTCTATGGAAACATGGGACGGTAAAGAACTTCCATCTGAAGAAGTATTTGCTTCATTTTTATCTGATTTTAAAATTCTTGTAGAAAAAAAAGAACATGGAAAACTAGCTCAAAGACTTAATAAAGAAAAAAATGGGTTCAACACCATCACAAAAAAATTATTCAGACAGGTAAAAAGAAATAAAATTGACGAGACGCAAAGTATTAAAGAACAAATAATGAAAGTTCATAAGAGATGGAGAAATGTAGAATATTGGCAAGCTATTAAAAGGACTGCACCTCCTTACACTTCAGCTAAATATTTAAAAGCTATGGATATGTATTTGAATGAAGATAACAAAATTACTCAAGTTAGTGAAGATAGAAGAATACATAGAATTTTATGGTTGAGAACTGTAGAGGTTGCTTTCTTTGTTACTGTATTCTGTTTCTTAATGGGTTACCCAATAGCCCATTTACTAGCAACACTTCCAATGAAGTATAGTAATTTATTAATGATTTGTGTTCTTCTTCCGTTTTGGACGTCGTTATTAGTTAGAACAGCTAGCTGGATGATTTTGCTTCAACAGCAAGGAGTAGTTAATGATTTCTTTGTATTGATTGGCCTTGTGTCAGACGATAATAGGCCAGAAATGATGTACAACAAAGTCGGAACTTATGTTGCTATGACACAAATTCTATTACCATTTATGGTTTTACCACTTTACAGTGTGATGAAAACTATCTCGCCAAGTTTAATGAGAGCAGGTAAATCTCTTGGCGGAACACCTTTTGTGGCTTTTTGGAAAGTATATTTTCCATTAACCATACCAGGTATCGGGGCAGGGTGTCTTTTAGTTTTTATTTTAGCAATTGGATACTACATCACACCCGCTTTAGTTGGGGGAGCATCAGGAACCTTAATTAGTAACCAAATTGCATATCATATGAAAACTACTTTAGATTGGAGTTTTGCTTCAGCGATGGGGCTTATGTTGCTTGGAGGAGTTTTGGTTATCTATTGGCTTTATAATAAATTAGTTGGAGTTGATAATATTAAGTTAGGATAGTATGGCATTACCAAAGTATACAGAAACTAGATATAGAATTTGGCACTACTTTTACATTGCCATATGTACTTTTGTTTTTATTTTTTTAATAGCACCTTTGTTTGTAATATTTCCATTATCATTTAATGCAGAAGAGTTTCTTGTTTTTTCAGAAGGAATGAAGAATTTAGACCCAGATGCTTTTTCCTTAAGATGGTACAAGGATATGGTTTACGGTACAAAGAACCCATGGGGTCTTGCTGCAAAGAATAGTTTTATTATTGCTATATTTGCAACTTTAGGGTCAGTAATTTTAGGAACGGTTGCTGCATTAGGTTTGAGCAGCAGACACATGCCTTTTAAAGGAATAATAATGGCAACTTTGATTTCACCAATGATAGTTCCACTTATTATATCTGGTGTTGCAATATTCTTTTTTATGGCAAAGGCAGGTTTAGCGGCAACTCATACAGGAATAGTTTTAGCTCATATAATTTTGGGAACACCTTTTGTTGTAATTACCGTTACTGCAACATTATCAGGTTTCGATCATAGTGTAACAAGAGCGGCAGCTAGTTTAGGTAGTAACCCAGTAAATACATTTATGAAAGTAACCCTTCCGTTGATTTTACCTGGAGTAATATCAGGAGGTTTGTTTGCTTTTGTAACTTCTTTTGATGAAGTTGTAGTCGTTTTATTTTTAGCTGGTCTTGAAAATACAACTATTCCAATTCAAATGTGGACAGGTTTAAGAGAACAATTAAGTCCTACAATTCTAGCAGTTGCTACATGTTTAATCGTTTTATCGACCTTAATATTGATAAGTGCTGAATTATTAAGAAGAAGATCAGAACGTTTAAGAGGAATTAATAGATAATTAATTTACCGACTCGATTACAGTCGCAATACCCATACCTAAACCAATGCATTGAGTAGATAAAGCGTATTTCTTATTTTCACGTCTAAGCAAATCCGCAGCTTTGCCGGTAATTCTAGCTCCTGTTGCTCCTAGAGGATGACCAAGTGCTAAGGCTCCACCATCTAAATTAGCTTTCTTTTGATCGATACCAAGATCTTTTAAACATGCTATTGATTGAGAAGCGAAAGCTTCATTAATTTCTACAATATCAATATCATTAATTGATAAATTTGCTCTCTCTAATGCTTTTTTAGTTGCTCCTATAGGTCCAAGCCCCATCACATCAGGCTCACACCCTTTAACTCCAGTTGCAACAATTCTACCTAAAATCTCTAATCCATTTTCTTTTGCATAGCTTTCTTCACATATCAATGTTGCTGCTGCTCCATCGGTAAGAGGCGAGGATGTTGCTGCTGTAACAGTTCCTTCTTGATCAAATGCAAGTTTTAAACCATCTAAAGTTTCTTGATTGCTTTTTGGACGTATGTTTCCATCTTTTGTGCAGCCAGCGATTTCAACTATTTCATTTTTAAATTTACCATTAACTTCAGCTTCATTAGCTTTTTGATGACTTTGAATTGCAAACTCTTGTTGTTCAGTTCTTGAAATTTTATATCTCTTGGCAACATTTTCAGCAGTTATACCCATTGAAAAATAAACATTTGGATTTTCTTTATCTGTGTAAGGATAAGGTATTGGTTCAAAGCCAGTTGTAACTCTAGTCATACTTTCAACACCTCCGCACACAAAAACTTTACCTGCGCCCATTGCTATTTTACCGGCTGCAACATGAATAGCTTCCATAGATGAACCGCACCATCTATCGACAGTCATTCCAGATGTATGTATTTCCATTCCAGATAAAAATGTTGTGAGTTTCCCAATATTAAAACTCTGCTCTCCAACTTGGAAAGCACAACCAACAACAATATCTTCTATATCAGCAGGATTTACTTTTGTTTTAGATACAAGATTTTTAACTACTTCTGCAAACATATTTACAGGCTTAACGTCAATTAATTCACCTTTTCTTGCCATTGTAAAAGGTGATCTTGAATATCCTGCTATAACTGCTCTTTTCATATAAGTCTTATACCCACTAATTATTATTTTGAAAATGGTAAAGAGGACACAATTCCTTTTCTTAATTTGTTATCTGGAGTGTGCACTAAAACTTCTGACCCTATTTTACAAAATTCATTTAAAATCATGGATAAACCAATATTTTTTTTGAATTTTGGAGAATAAATCCCTGAGGTAATTTTACCAATTAATTTCTTATCTTTTGAATATAGTGGAAAAGGAATTGAACATGGAGGACAATCTACACCATCAAATATTACTCCTTTTAATTTTTGTTTTACACCTTGTTTTTTAATCTTCTCTAAAGCATTTTTTCCAATGAAATCATGATTGCTTTTGTCACTACAATATTTTTCTAAGTTACATTCTATTGGATTATTTTCTTTTGTAAAATCATTTCCATATGACATTAATCCTGCTTCTATTCTGTCAATTAAATTTGGGCATCCTGGAGCAATGTTAAATTCTTTCCCCGCTTTCCATATTATATCCCAAATTCTTTCTCCCATTTCATTTTTGTCAAAGTAATCTTCAAAGCATTTAAAATATATCTCAAATCCATCTTGTTTACTATACCCCGATCTCGCAATAACTTGTTTAGTTCCTAAAAAATCAAATATTCTAAAATTAAAAAATTTTAATTTTCTAATATCTTCTCCAAATATTGATGCCATCAAATCTTCAGACTTTGGACCTTGTACTGCAAGAGGATATACATCTGGTTCTGTTATGCTCACATTTAGATTTAAACCAACTGCAATACCTTTTGCCCAAAGCAATACATCAGAATCTGCTATTGAAATCCAAAACATATCATCATCTAACTTTAACAACACTGGATCATTTATCATTCCAGCATTTTCATCTATCATAGGAATATAAAAACATTTTCCAGTCTCCATATTTTTTAATGATCTTGGCGTCATTTTTTGTACTAATAAACTAGCGTCTGGACCTGATATCTGAACTTGTCTTTGACAAGAAACATCCCATAGCTGAACATGCTCATTTAAATGCCAATAATCATCCTCAACAGATTTCTGAAATTTTTTTGGTAAGAGCATGTGATTTACAACAGTAAAATCAGTTACACCACATTCTTCAACTCTCTTGGTGTAAGGAGTTCTTCTTATTCTCCTAGACATATTTAGTTTTGTGCTAATTTTGCTTTGTATCAAGGAAGCCATATATTATCTTGACCACCAAACTGTATAGCTGTTAGGAGAAATTATTATTGGCAAGTGATAATTTTTTTTATTATCAGTCATTTTAAATTTTACAACTATTTCACCCACAATTTTATTTTTTTTAAAGTATCTTTTAATATCACAAATCATTTCATAATCGCATTTACAATCTTTTTTGCTAAGATTGAAATGCTTGTTAATCCTACCATTTCCATCAGTCTTTGTATTCAAAAAAAGCTTTTTTAATTTTGAGGATTGTATTTGATAAATCTTTACTTTGACGTTACTTGCATGAGTTCCATCAGAGCCATTCAATAAATGTGAGCTAAATTTTGCCATTTTACTCTATTGACGATTTCTCTCTCTTGCTGGCCACAGCAGCAACAATTGGACTTAATACTGGTTTAGCTTTTACATTTACACATGCAGTTTTACCGCTTGCAATAGCTCTTTTTAGTGCTGGACCCAATTCTTCTCTTTTCGTTACTAATTCTCCATGACCCCCAAAACCTTCAAATATACTGTGGAAAGGTATATCTCTAAAGTCTGTTGCAACTCTTTTTCCGCTTTCAAATAGTCTTTCTTGTTGTTGACCAATTGATGCTAAGCCACCATTATTGTCAATAACAACAACGATTGGTTTCTTTTCAAAAAATGCAGTTTCTATAGACATGCCTCCAGATAAAAATGCACCATCTCCACTAATTAAAATTACATTTGATTTAGGGTTATTATTTTTTGCAGATAATGCAAATGATACACCAACACCCAGCATACTAAATGTGCCAGGATGCAAAATCCCACCCAATTTTTTTCCTTGAGCACCAGCTAAATTTATTGCGATCTCCGACCAGAAATGAGTATTTCCTCCATCAATAACAAGCCAATCTTTCTCATCCATTGCGTCTTGAACATCTAACGCTAGTTGCAGCGGATGAATTTTTCCACCATTTTTTTTGGCTTTATCCGCTTCAATTTTTAACTCATTTAAAGATTTATCCACCCAATCTTTTTTTCTATTTTTATTATCTTGAAACCAACTATTTCCTAAATTCCATTTATTATTTTTCTTTAAATTACATAGAGTATCTAAAAATACTCCTGGATCACATAATAGGTTATGATCAGCTGCTCTATTAAACTCAATTTCCTCATGGGAGCCGTTAATACAAACTAAAGTTGTTGTTTTTGGAATGAAAGGAGGGTTACCAAAATTCATTTGGTTATCTAACCTTGCACCAATCATTAAAACCAAGTCTGAGTTATGTAATGCAAATTCTGAGGGTGGATATTGGTGAATATCTGCTAAACCCATATATGCATTTGCCTCTTCTCCCAAAAGTTTTTGATGATATGGCACATTAAAAACTGGAATATTTAAACTTTCACCAGCAGTCTCTAAATTTTTTTCTGAGTTTGACCACCAAACACCATGTCCTCCAATTATGACAGGTTTTTTTGCATTACATGCTAGCTCAAGTATTTTTGATAGAGCATTTGGATCTGGCCATGCCTTAGCAACTGGCTTTGCTTTATGTGAAAATGGTCTTTCTTCCAGTCCAACATTTTCTTCAAATGAAGAAAACATTATATCTACTGGCAAACTTAGATGAACAGCTCCAGGATATCCATTCGTTGCAATTCTGTAAGCTTTATCAACAAATTCTCTAATTCTTGTTCCATCTGTAATGCTTGCACTATATTTTGTAAGAGGAGCAGCTATTGAAACATCATCAATTTCTTTAAAGCCACCTGAGCCTTGTCTTTTTAAACTACTTGATCCAGTTATATAAATTATCGGTGTTCTTTCTCCCCATGCTTCCATCATGGATGGTACTGCATTTGCAAAACCTTCTGGCCCAACTAAACATACAGATGGTTTTCTTGTAATTCTTGTGTGTCCATCTGCTAAGTGTCCAGCTATTTGTTCATGAGGACAATTAACTACATCAATTTGACATTCCATGAAACCTTCAATTGCAGGATTACAAAACCCACCAGATAGAGTAAAAACTTTATTAATACCTTTATCTTTTAATGCTCTTGCAATTAATGCTCCGCCTCTTATTTTTTTTTCCATATCAGTAAGTTGTATTCATAAAAAGTTTCTGTTCAATTATATCAGAAGAAACTTCATTAATATCATTTAATCCAACCAAACCTAGTGTTGTGCTAGTTTCTTCTTTAATTATGTCTACAATTCTTCTTAGCCCGCTAGCTCCGTCAGCACCCATCGCATACATTACAGGTCTTCCAATCATTGAAAAATCTGCTCCTAAAGCTAATGATCTTACAATATCACTACCGCTTCTTATTCCACTATCAAATATAATTGGAAAATTATTTCCTACTGCTTCTCTAATGAAAGGTAAGATATTAATTGCTGCTGAGGCACTATCTAATTGTCTACCTCCGTGATTTGAAACTTGTATGGCATCAGCACCCATTTCTTTAATTTTAACTGCATCATCAGATGACATGACACCTTTTACAATTAATTTACCTTTCCATTTATTTCTTACTCTTTTTAAAGTTTCCCAATCTGTTTTTCCTCTACTTTCTTTTCTTTTAAAAATACCTTTTCCACTTTTTGAAGTTTCGTAATTCATTGGCTTTGGTATTCCATTAATTAATGTAGATATTGACCAAACAGGATGAGTTGCAAAATCAAAAAATTGTTTAGGTCCAATTTTAAATGGATATGAAAATCCATTTTTATCATCTCTAGTTCTCCTAGATAAAACTGGAACATCAACAGTAAGTATAGCAACTTCATAACCAGTTTTTTCTGCTCTATCAAGTAATTCCATGACAAAAGCTTCATCCTGAAAAATATAAAGTTGAAGCCACGAATGACCCTCTGAAAGCTCATACATTTTTTCTAAGGTAGTTGTGGAAGCCATCGATACACAAGTTGGTATATTATTTCTTGCACTCTCTCTTGCCAGCATTGAGTCTGCGCCCGGCCATGAAAGATTTGTCATACCCATTGGGGCAAAACCAAATGGATAGTCATAGTTAAATCCAAGAATACTTTTTTTTAATTTTCTTTCCTCTATATTTCTTAGAACTCTTGGTTCAAGACGTATTTGGTCTAAAGCAAAACTATTAATTTCTGATAATTTTTCATCTCCTGATGCACCGTCAATAAAATCGTAAACTATCTTTGGTAATCTTTTCTTTGATAGTTTTTTCGCATCTTCAATACTAAAAATTTTTTTACTGGCTTTAATGTTATCCATTTAAATTTTTTATATATGTTTTTAAACTTATCTTATCATGTCTAGTCACATAATAAGCATCATGATTAATTCTTGAAGAATAAACCTCTGAAGGAACTCCGTCAATAAAAAGCACAGCTACACCATCATCAATAGCTATTCCGTCTGGCAAATTTCCATCTTTAATTTCTGAAATAAATTGTCGAAGTCGATTATTATCTGAAGAATGCGGTGTGCAACTTCCATCTAAAAAATTTATTCCTTTTAATGGACTTAGCTCTTTATTGACTGAGTCTGACAATATCCAATCAAACCAACAGACAGCTCCTGCACTTATTCCACTCAGAATTATTCCTTTTTCATATGCATCTTTAAACACTTTGATAAGATTATGTCTTTTCCAAATATTAATCATGTCAGAGGTATTACCACCTCCTACATAAATTATATCTTTGTTCGTCATCCATTCATTAAAACCTTCAACACTAGAACAGAGATTAAAATGAGATAATTTAAATTTTTGTGATTTAAATCTTTTATAAAAAAGATCGATCTTTTTTTGATTATCATTGCTAGCCGTAGGTAAAAAACCGATATTGATTTTTGATTTATTAACTTGATTTATAACAAATTCATCTAAGTCTTCATCAGATGAGTGTGTAAATCCTCCACCACCAATTGCTATTATTATTTTTTTATTCCTGACCACGGAGAAGGACCTGTTGGAATATCGATTTTTAAACCTCTTACAATTTCATTTTTAAAGTCATACATTGGTAAGGTGCATATCTCACCTTTATGAATTTTATTATCATTACAATTAACATCCACTATTAATCCTGGTTTATGTTTTGTAGAATTCATTAAAACTATTCCAACACCACATTTTTGAAAAGGTGACCAAGTGCTAGATGTAATTTTTCCAATTATTTCATTATTAAATTTTATGTAAGTTCCTTTTAAACCTGTTCCATTTTCTACTCGTATTCCCCAACATCTTTTTTCTTTATCAGCAGTCATCAATGCTGATTTTCCAATAAAATAATTTTTTTTTAAATCGACATACTTACCTAAACCAACATCATATGGATTTGTTTCATGATTAAAGTCTTGCCCAGCTGATAATAATCCAGATTCTATTCTTTTACATCTGAAACCAGGGGTCCCTGTAAGTATCATTCCCATTTTTTTTCCTTCTTCAAGTATGTAATCTCCAACTTTTTCAGTATTATTGTTTTTTCTAAAATAAATTTCCCAACCAAGTTCATTACTAAAACCCGATCTACTTATGATTACCTTTTCATTTAGTATAGTTATTTCTTTCCAATCAAAATATTTCCAATTCTCAGGAAAAGTTTCTTTACTTAAAACTTTTAAAAGATCCATAGATTTTGGCCCCTGAATTTGACTAACCCAAACATCTGGGTCAGTAATTTTTACATTAAGATTATCAGTGTGAGCTTTGTACCATGAAAAAAGATCTCCATCAGCTTGAACAAACCAAAATTTATTTTCTTCAAGTCTTAGTAAAACTCCATCTGTCAGCATACCTCCATCATTGTAACAAGCAAATTGATATGAGCATCTTCCTACTTTTACTTTTGAAATGTCTCTAGTGAATATTTTTTGTAAAAGTTTTTCTGCATCAGGACCAGATATTTCATATGGATGTTCACCAGTATGACGAAATATTACTTCTTGTCTTACTTTCCAATACATTTCATCAGCGGTAGCGTGTGAAAGTACTTCTGGATTTAATCTTCCTGCATAAAATGAATACTCAGGATCGTAGGGAAGTTCTTGATATGCTAGAGGATGTATCCCGACGGTTCGTGCAAGCTCAACAACTTTATTACCATTGGATTTTAAAGGTTTTACAGAAAATCTGACTTTGTTTAATTCGTTTTGCATTTATAAATTTAGAAAAAGTGTATATTAATTAAAATATCTATTCAATTAGTAGATGAATCACTACATTTTGCATGTTGTTATCTAGTTCTGGAATTGTTATCTTTTTAATTATTTAAACAACTAAAGAAAAAGAGGGAACTTATGAAATACATACTTAAAGTTTTTTCAGCGACATTTATGTCTCTGATATTATCTTTTTCTATTGCCAATGCATCAAGTGGAGTATTTAAAGTATCACATGATCTTGGATTTGGAAAAGATACTAACTTAGATGCCATAACGAAAGGGCGTTTATTTCAAGTTGTCATCAAAACACAAAATAGATTAGTAAGACCTGATATGAACGGTGTTCCATCACCTTCATTATCAACAGATTGGAGTGCTAATTCTGATGCAACTGAATGGACATTTAATTTAAGAAAAGGAATATATTTCCATGATGGATCAGCTTTTGATGCTCCAGATGTTAAATATTCATTGATGAGAGCTAAAGATCCTGATATCGGATCTCCGGTCAGAAAAAGTTTAAATGTTGTTGAAGACATTTTGGTAGTAGATTCACATACTGTTAAAATGAAGTTATCAACTTCATTTGCTGACTTTCCATTACTGTTAACTGACTACAGATTAAGAATGATACCTGAGGGATCAGGAGACACTATTGGACAAACAGGAGTTGGTACTGGACCGTTTATAGTTGATAAATTTGATCCAGAAGGCACAACAATTCTAAAAGCTAACCCAGATTATTGGGAAGGTGCACCAGGAGTTGCGGAAGTTCATGTCATTGCGATCCCAGATGCTCAAGCAAGAATCCAAGCACTTTTAACGGGTCAAATTGATATGAATAGATATGTTCCTTTCAATCAAAAAAAGATATTTGACAGTAATTCTAAATTTACAACAACTGTAATTCCTACTGGAAACTGGAGAGGTGTGGTTATGAGAACTGATACTGCTCCATTTGATAATCCTAAAGTGAGAAAAGCTTTTAGGTTAGCAGTTGATAGACAAGAGCTTGTAGATCTAGTCATGGGTGGTGCAGCAACTGTATCTTGTGATACACCTGTAATGCCATCTGATCAATATCGTTTACAAATGGATTGTCCTCAAAATATTAGTAAAGCAAAAAATTTATTAAGAGAAGCAGGATATCCAAATGGAATTGAATTGACTGTTTACCCAGCAACATTAGAACCAACTTGGCCTACAATTGCAGAAGTTGTTCAGCAACAAGTTGCAAAAGCTGGAATTAAAGTTAACATTGAAATGGTACCATCTAAAGGTTATTGGAATGAAGTATGGATGAAAAAACCAGTTTCAATGACACGTTGGAACCAAAGACCAGCAGATACAATCTTGCACGAAGCTTATCATAGTGGAGCCAAATGGAATGAATCTTATTTCAAAAATGCTGACTTTGATAAAAATTTAGCTAATGCTAGAAGTGAGTTAGATTTCAATAAAAGAAAGAAAGCATATCAAAATGCTCAAATGACTTTATGGGAACAAAGTGGAACAATGATCCCATACCATGTATCTAGACTTGTAGTTACTTCATCAAAAGTTAAAAACCTTGATGCTGTAGACCACTTTTCTATACAGTGGCACAAAGTTAAAGTTGACTAAAAGTATTTAGATAAAGGCCGCATACTAGCGGCCTTTATTTTATTTCTATTTAATTTATTTTTGTTAAAAAGTTCTAGTTAATCTTATGCTTTTATTAATTTTAAAAAGAATTGGACTAGGGCTTATCACTTTATTTATAGTATCGTTAATTACATTTGTAGGTGTTGAAGTTTTACCTGGGGATGCATGTACAACATACTTAGAAAGAGAAGCTTATGGAGCAGCTCTTGATGCTTGCATAAAAAGACTTGGTCTAGATGTTCCTGCTTATGAAAGATACTTGGACTGGGCATCAAATGTTATGAGAGGTGATTTTGGTTACTCTTTAAGTGGAGAAATGCCAATTAATGAAGTACTAGGTCCAAGAGTTAAAAACTCTTTAGTTTTAGCCTCTGTTTCAATACTCATAGGAATTCCTTTAGCAATTGTATTAGGAATAATAACTGCTCTTTGGAGAGATAAGCTTCCAGATATAATGATCTCAACTATCACAATTTTTTCAATGACTATTCCTGAGTTTATTAGTGCTACTTTGCTTATTTTAATTGTTGCAATTTGGCTTGGTTGGCTACCAGGCATTGTGATTATACCATCTGATGCAACTTTTTATGAATTACTCTCAAATATAATTTTACCTGTTGTTGCAATTTCAATGATTATGACTGCACACATGGCAAGAATGGTACGTTCAAGTGTAATTCAAGTAATGGCTAGTGATTATGTGCAAATGGCAATTTTAAAAGGTGTTCCATATTGGAAAATGGTATTTAGACATGTATTGCCAAATGCATTATTACCAGCAATAAATGTAGTTGCGTTAACAATTGCTTGGTTACTAGGAGGTGTTGTTGTTACAGAAGTTGTTTTTAATTATCCAGGTTTAGGTAGATTAGTAATAGAATCTATATCAAATAGAGATTTACCTGTAGTTCAAGCATTAGCAATAATATTGGCATCAATTTATGTTGGAATAAATTTAATAGCAGATTTAATGACGCTCATGCTTAACCCAAGATTAAAAAGTTTACAGATAAGAAAGTAAAATGCAGAGTAATTTAGTTACAGAGGATAAACAAAAAAATAAGCTAGAAAAGTCTTTTGAGATTTTAAAAACTATGGCCTCCAAGCCTTCTGGATTAATTGGTCTAACAATTGTTTTATTTCATGTAGTTTTAGCATTAATAAGCCCTTACATTGCACCATACGATTATAAAGCTATTAGCCCAAATACCATGTTACTTGCACCTTCAGCTGAACATTGGTTTGGAACAGATAGCTTGGGGAGAGATGTTTTCACAAGAACAATACTTGGAGGGCGAACAGCTCTTACGGTAACTTTCTTTGGATCACTTATAGCTCTTCTGTGGGGAGGTTTACTTGGAATTTTTTGTGGTTTAGTTGGAGGTAAAATTGACGATGTTGTAATGAGAGTTGTTGATGCGTTTCTTTCTATCCCTTGGATACTTGCAATGTTATTAATTGTTTCTCTTTTAGGAACATCAACAGAGGTTTTAATTCCTGCACTAGGTTTTTTTTATGGTAAAGGAATAGTAAGAGTTGCTAGAGCTGCTACTCACGATGTTATTGCTAAAGACTTTATAGTTTCAGCCAGAGCAAGAGGTCATAGCAACATGTCTATTATTTGGAATGAAATTATTCCAAATGTTAGAGACGCTATATTAGTAGAAGGTGCAATGAGATGGTCTTGGATGTTATTAGGATTTAGCTCATTGTCATTCTTAGGTTTTGGTGTAAGCCCTCCAACACCTGATTGGGGTTTAATGATCTCCAACGCTAGAGGATTGATGTCGTTTGCATACTGGTCTGTAATTGCTCCAATAGTAGGATTAAGTTCATTAATTATTGGAATAAATCTAACTGCTGATGCATTTGCAAAAGCTTTAGGCATTGATCGTTCAACCAAGGCACCTGTTTAAATGAATGAAATAATTGAAAGCGTTAAAAATTTATCAATTGGATTTAACAGTCAGAAGGGCAAACAAATTTCAATACTTAGAAATGTTTCAACCAATATTAAAAAAGGAGAGACTGTAGGGATTGTAGGGGAGTCTGGTTCTGGAAAAAGCACATTAGCACTTGCTATGATGGGCTATATAAAACAAGGCTTATTTCCTCTTAAGGGTGAATGCCTCTTTAAATCTGAGGATTTATTGAAGATGAGCAGTAGACAGCTAGAAAAAATTAGAGGTAGAAAAATAGCTATGATACCTCAAAATGCAGGACAAGCACTAACACCAAATTTAAAAATTGGATACCAAATTGATGAGGCATTAAGATTACATACAGATCTAAACAAAACAGAGAGAGATAAAAAAATTTCTGAGTTACTAAATAAAGTCAGACTTCCTTCACCAGAAACTATGGCTTTTCGTTATCCTCACGAGCTTTCTGGAGGACAGCAACAAAGAGTGGCTGTTGCAATGGCATTGGCTGGCAAACCAGATTTACTTTTATTAGATGAGCCAACTACTGGATTAGATGTTACAACACAAGCGCATGTATTAGAACTATTAAGATTTATAGCAAAAGATACTGGAACATCTATGATCTATGTTAGTCATGACCTTGGAGCCATAGCACAAGTCAGTGATAGAATAGTTGTAATGTATGCGGGAGAAATTGTTTTAGAAGGACCAGCAAGAAAAATATTAAAGGAACCTATTCATCCTTATACTTATGGATTGTTAAAATCGATACCTAAACTTTCACTAGCTGGACTGCCAGCCTCTATGCCAGGAAGCCAACCTCAGCCTGGAAGCATAAATGAAGGTTGTAGTTTTTATGATAGATGTAACTTAGCAACTGATCATTGCAAAAAAAATTCACCAGATCTGGAACATATTAAAGAATTAGATACCAATGTCAGATGTTTTAATCATAAAGAATTAATAAACCAAAATAATAATTTACAAACTTCAATAACAAAAAAATCAAATAATAGTGAAGCAATTGAAGTTTTAAAACTAAAGGATGTTTCAATTAGTTATGCAAAGCAGAAATTTTTTGATCAATTATTAAATAAAATATCTGATCAAAACCCAACAGTTAAAGATATAAATATAGATATAAAAAAAGGAGAGACTATTGCTCTGGTTGGAGAGTCTGGAAGTGGTAAGTCTACTATCTTAAAATCAATTGCTGGTTTACTTAAAACAAAAGATGGTCAAATTAAATTTGAAAATGATCGTTTATTATCTTCTGATTTAAAAATGAGAAATCCAAATGATCTGCGAGCAATACAACTTATATTTCAAAATCCAGATGAGTCATTAAATCCCAACCACACAGTTGAGCAAATACTTTCCCAACCTTTAAAGTTATATTTTAATTTATCAGGAGAAGAATTAAAAAAAAATATTATCGATCTACTAAAAAAAGTAAGGTTGGGAGAGTTTTATATGTCAAGATATCCTAGACAACTATCTGGAGGTGAAAAACAAAGAGTTGCTGTTGCAAGAGCATTTGCTGCTAAACCAGATATAATTTTGTGTGATGAGGTTACATCTGCTTTAGATGTTTCGGTTCAAGCAGCTGTTTTAAACATATTACAACAATTAAAAGAAGATCTAGGAACAACCTATGTATTTGTTTCTCATGATTTGGCTGTTGTTAGAGCAATTAGTGATAGAGTTGCAGTTTTATATCAAGGAAGATTATGCGAAATTGGTCCTTCTCAAAATGTCTACAAATTTCCATCACATCCTTATACTGAAGTATTATTAGGTGCTGTTTTGGAACCAGATCCAGATATAAAACCAAAATTAGTAGCTGAGGATATAGTAGAGGAAAAACCCCCTGAGAAAGGCTGTTCTTTTCAAGGAAGATGCCCCAGGAAAATTGGCGATATTTGTAATTTAGAGGTTCCACCGTGGCAAATAGGTGAAAATGGTAACGCTATTAGATGTCATATTAATATTGATGAATTAGCAAGTTTACAGCAGTAGTTATGACATTTATTTTATTTCCTACTCAGTCTCAATTTAATATAAGAAATCTTCTTTATGAAAATAAATAATGTAGTTGTAATTGGTTCTGGAACAATGGGGAGCGGTATAGCTGCACATTTATGTAACGCAAATGTTCCTGTTACTTTGTTGGATTTAACTACAGAAATTAGTCAAAAGGCTAAAGAGAGAATAGGAAAATCTAGACCTCCTTTGTTAATAGATAAATCAAAATTAGATAATATACATGTAGGGAACATTGAAGAAAACTTTGATGTGGTTTCGAATGCAGATTGGATTGTAGAAGCTGTTGTAGAAAGAATAGATATAAAACATAATATTTACGAAAAAATTTTTAAACATAGAAAAAAAGAGTCTGTTGTTTCATCTAATACCTCATCTATTCCAATAAGTGTTCTATCAGAAAAATTATCTGAGCAAGACAAAAAGGATTTCTGCATAACTCACTTCTTTAATCCTGTTAGATACATGGATTTACTTGAAATAGTAAAAAGTAATGAAAGTGATTTAGATAAAGTTAAACTTTTAAAAAACTTTTGTGAAATAGACTTAGGTAAAGGTGCAATTATCTGTAATGACACTCCAGGATTTTTAGGTAATAGAATTGGAGTTTACGCAATGCAAATTGCAATGACCGAAGCATTTAATATGAAACTTAGTGTAGAAGAGGCTGATGCTGTCTTTGGCAGACCAATGGGTATACCTAAAACTGGAGTATTTGGATTGTATGACCTAATTGGTATTGATTTAATGGCAGATGTATTGAAAAGTTTTATTAAAGAATTACCTGAAAGTGATCCATTTCAACCTGTAGCAAGAGAAATGCCACTTGTAAAAAAATTAATAGAGACCGGATATACTGGTCGAAAAGGAAAAGGTGGATTTTATAGAATGAATAAAGAGGGTGGTAAGAAAATTTTAGAGGCCATCAATCTTGAAACTGGGGAATATTCTCCTTCAAAAAAAATAGATATTAAATCTGAAAAAGTTGATTTAAAAAAATTAATTAATCGTGGAGATAAATATGGAGATTATGCTTGGTCAGTAATTTCTAAAATAATAAAATATTCTTCTTCATTAGTTCCAGGTATTACAGATAAGTTTAATGACATCGATGAAGCAATGAGACTTGGCTTCAATTGGTCTAGAGGGCCTTTTGAAATGTTAAAAGAAATTGGAGTAAATAATTTTTTTCAAAAAATTGATAATTTTGAGGGAAATAAATTTTTAGAAAATTTATCAAAATCTAAAGATGAAAATTTTTATGGCGAGAGACAACAATATACTGAAATTGAAACTTTAGGAAAAATTAAACCAAGAGCCCTTAAACTTGATAAAAATAATTCTGCTGAAATTTACAGATTTCCTGAATTTAACATTGTCGAATTTACAACTAAAGCAAACGCTTTAGATTATGACTCGATGGACTCTTTAAAAAACGCTACAGACAAGCCATTGATAATTATTAATGAAAGTATGCAGTTTTCTGCCGGTGTTAATTTAACATATACTATGAATTTTGCAAATAAAGGTGACTTTAAATCAATAGAAAAATTTGTCGGTTATTTTCAAGAAACATGCAAACACTTAAAATACTCAAAATTTCCAGTAGTTTCAGCACCATCAGGTCTTACACTTGGAGGAGGTTTTGAAGTTTTAGTTCAAAGTAACTTTGTTGCTTCGCATACAAATATTGTTGTTGGATTAGTTGAAACATTGGTTGGTCTAGTTCCAGCTGGAGGAGGATGTAAAGAAATGTTATGGAGATGGTCTCAAACAGAAGAGGCAAAAAACGATCCAGATTTTGCACCTTTAAAAGTTTTTGATATCATTGGTTATGCAAAAACTGCAACATCTCCAGTAGAAGCTGAACCTCTAAAGTATTTAATCCCTGAAAATAAAAAAATTATGAGCAGAAATAGTTTATTAAATGAAGCTAGAAAAATTTTGGATCAAAATAAAGAATTTACTCCTCCAAAAGAATGCACATTTAATTTATCTGGCAAATCTTTAAAAGACAAAATGGTTGGTATGTTAGAAAAACTGTATAACGATAAAATTATATTAGATCATGGAATGATGGTTGGAACAGAGCTAGCAAATGTTCTAAGTGGTGGTGATACAACTATAGATAAAACGCTTACAGAAGATCAGTTGTTTAAATTAGAGTTAGATGCTTTCATGAAATTAATTGAGACAAGTAAAACCCAAGATAGAATTAAACACACATTATCAACTGGAAAACCTCTAGTTAACTAATAACTTTATATTTTTAATATAATCCGGTTTTAATACATAAGTTGATTTATTTCCCGTTTTAATTTTTTTTAAAGAGTCCATCCCTGCAATTACTCTTCCAATTGGAGTATATTCACCTTGATATATTGGTATATCTATTAAAGTAATAAAAAATTCACTATCTTCTGTGTCGAATTGATCTTTCCTAGCAAAAGCCACAGAGCCAGCATTAAATAAAAAATTACTACTAAGCTCAGATTTAATTGTTCCTAAACCAGACTTACCAGTTCCTACTTTAGAATAATTTAGATTAGATACATTTCCATATTCAATATCTCCAGCTTGTATTAAAGTATTTTCTATTACTCGATAAAAAGTTGAACCATTATAGGAACCTCTATTTATTAACTTCTTAAATCGATTTACAGCTTTAGGTGCAATTTTAGGATCTAATTCTATTAGAACATTACCGCATTCAACCTCCATAATTGCAATATTCTGCTTATCTTTAAAATCAATGTTATTTAAATCGATTTTTTTTACAAAAAGACATTTATTATTTAATATATAAAATGAACCTAAAGTTAAAATAATAAGTAGAATAAGAAAAATAAATAATATTTTTTCAGATAGCGATGGTTTAATTTTTTTTATCATTCAAAAAATAAACTTTTCATCTATTTCTTTAAGACCATTTATTAAGAAATTTTTCTTCTTAGTTAGAATATTATCTTTTTTAATTAATAGATCTATTTCTTTAAAGTTTGTTTTTAATAATGAATAAATTTCAGCCATATCTTCTTCGGCTGTGCTCATTGAATATTCTGTTAAAAAGCCTTTCGTAACTTCTAAATCTAAACCTAATAAATCAGTACATGTAGAGCATGATGCGTAAGAAAAATCTTTATTATTAAGTTCACTCCATTGATTTTTTTTAAAAAGCTCAGGAAAACTGTTATCAATCATATGAAATATTTCATGATGGATCATTCTTTCGAAATAGTTTTGGTTAAATGTTAAGTCTAAGATTAAAGTCCTGAATTTATTATCTGGTATACCTCCTGTATTAATGCCTGAAATTTGTAAGTTTTTGCATAGAACTACAAATTTCAAATTTATTTTCTTTAAGAAATTTGAGTTATAATCTCTTAGATTATTTTGAATTATATTAAATTCACGATCCAAATCACTATTATTTATACCGTTACATTTAATATTATTTGTATCACCTATTACAAAACCTCTTTTCGATACCAAATATTTGATACCATTTAAATTATCAACCTTATGAACTTCTAAATTAGGAATCTTAATCAAATTATATATTGCATCTGCATTTACATAAGAAAAATTAAAAAATAACAGAAATATTAATATAATGTATCTCATTTTAATAATTTTGATGATATTAGATATAATATGAATGTGATAGGATTTATTTAATGAAAAAAAGAAAAAGAAAAAAAAATATTAATAGAGATCATGAGTCAGTGCCTAAGATGTTTGCAAAAAAATACATATATTTCTATTATCCCTTTTTCTGGATCATTCTAATAATATTCTTATTACTAAAATGACAAAGTCTAAAAAACCTATTCAGCCTGTTAGCGGCACAGATGTGCCAAGATATGCGGGCCCTTCTACATTTGCAAGATTACCCGAGCTAAGAGATGTAGAAAGTTGTGATGTTGCTATTGTCGGAGTGCCATTTGATTCAGGAACTAGTTATAGACCAGGTGCAAGATTTGGCCCACAAAGTATTAGACAAGCATCAAGACATTTAAGGACTAATTATCATCCTAATTATGATGTAGAACCATTCAAAGTACAACAAGTTGCAGATGCAGGCGACATTACTTGCAATCCATTTAATATTGATGAAGCCATCAAACAAATTGAAACAGGAGCAACCGATTTATTAAATAAAGTTGGAGGAATAATAAGCCTTGGAGGAGATCACACAATTGCTGTGCCTTTACTTAGAGCAGCCAATAAAAAGAATAATGGACCCGTATCACTTGTTCATTTTGATGCCCATTTAGATACCTGGGATACCTACTTTGGAGCACCATATACGCATGGCACTCCATTTAGAAGAGCTCGTGAGGAAAATTTATTTTTAGATGATACCTCTATGCATGTAGGTATAAGAGGTCCACTTTATAGCAGAGATGATATAAAAAATGATGAAAGCTTTGGATTTAAAATTATTCATTGTGATGAATTTCAAACAGAAGGAATTGATAAAATCGTTGAAAGAATAAAAAATAGAGTAGGTGATAATGCATTATATTTGTCCATTGATATTGATGTATTAGATCCAGCATTTGCACCAGGCACAGGAACACCTGAAATTGCAGGAATGACCACAAGAGAAATGGTAAACGTCCTCAGAGGTTTATCAGGCTTAAATTTGATTTCTGCAGATGTAGTTGAAGTTGCGCCTGCTTATGACCATGCAGAAGTAACCTCTCTAGCTGCAGCAACAATTGTTTATGAATTAACAAATTTATTTGCAAAATCATGAAGAAAGGATAATTTGCGCGCATGATTGAAAAGAGAAATTTTTATATTAATGGTTCATGGGTACCCCCAAAAAACCCAAAAGATATTGAGGTCATAAATCCAGCAACAGAAAAAAATTGTGCAGTAATTTCTTTAGGTAGTAAGGAGGATATCAATGATGCAGTTTTAGCAGCTAAAGAAGCTTTTAAAACCTGGGGATTTACCTCTAAAGAAGAAAGATTGTCATTATTAGAAGTTTTTTATTCATTATATAAAAAAAGATGGAATGATATTACAGATGCAATTATTCAAGAGATGGGAGCACCAAAAGACTTTGCGTCAAAACTACAAACAGGAACTGGTGCGAGTCATACAAAATCATTTATTCGTTATCTAAAAGAATTTGAATTCGAAAAACCTTTGGGAGATCATGCAAAAAATCAAAGAATAATATACGAGCCTAAAGGCGTGTGTGCTTTAATAACACCATGGAACTGGCCAATAAATCAAGTTACTTTAAAAGTCATTCCTGCATTGGCCTCTGGTTGTACTATGATTTTAAAACCTTCGGAACTAGCACCTTTATCGGCAATGATCATAGCTGAGTTAATAGATGAAGCAAAATTTCCGAAAGGTGTTTTTAATTTAGTAAATGGAGATGGGGAAATAACTGGAGATGCATTAACAAGTCATCCAGATGTAAATATGATTTCATTCACCGGCTCTACAAGAGCAGGGGCTTTAATTTCTCAAAATGCCGCAAAGGACTTTAAAAGAGTAAGTCTGGAGCTAGGAGGAAAAGGTGCAAATATTATATTTGAAGATGCTGATGCTGAAGCAATAGAAAGAGGTGCATTTAGATGTTTTAGAAATTCTGGACAATCATGTAATGCCCCTACAAGAATGCTTGTTGAAAAATCAATTTATAATGAAGCGATAGAAAGACTTAGAAAATATGCAAATGAATTTAAAGTAGATGATCCAAATAAAAATGGAGAGCATATTGGTCCTGTAATTTCTGAAACTCAATTCAATAAAATTCAAGGTTTAATTCAAAAAGGAATAGATGAAGGAGCAAAATTAGTTGCAGGTGGAATTGGAAAACCAAACGGATTAAATGATGGTTATTATGTAAAACCGACAGTTTTTGCAGATGTGAAAAATGAAATGGAAATTGCAAGAACAGAAATATTTGGTCCTGTTTTATCTGTTATTCCATTTGAAACTGAAGAAGAGGCAATTAAAATTGCAAATGATACTGATTATGGATTAACAAACTATATTCAAACTCAAGATAAGGAAAAGGTACAAAGAGTTGCCAGAAAACTTAGATCTGGAATGGTTGATGTAAATGGTGCTGGTATTGCAGTTGATGCACCTTTTGGAGGTTTCAAACATTCTGGAATTGGAAGGGAAGCGGGTAAAGAAGGATTGCTTGAATTTTTAGAAGTTAAATCTGTAGGTGGTTGGAATTAATTTATAGATTTATCTTTTACACCTTTTAAAAAGTCTAGACATTTCTTTAATTCATTAAGTTCTATATATTCATCAATTTTATGAGCCTGTTCAATCGAACCGGGCCCACAAACTACAGTGCTAATACCAACTTCTTGAAAGAGTCCAGCCTCTGTTCCAAATGAAACAGCTTCTCTTGAATTGTCACCAGTTATACTTGAAACAAATTCACAAGCTTCGGAATCGTTCAATCTATTAAATCCAACTACTTCACCTATAATTTCTTTTTTAATATAAGCATCTGAAAAAACTTTTTTCATTTCTGGCAATAATTCTTTATCAACATAATCGTCTATTATTTGATTTACAAAATCTCCATCTTCTCTGACCACTGGTCTAGTTTCCCATTCAACTTTACATTTATCAGCGATAACATTATGAGCTATACCACCTGAAACTCCACCAACTGATAATGTAGAATATGGTGGATTAAATATACAATCTTTAGGAGCTCTATCTTTTAGTTTTGATCTAATTTCTAGTAATTTGTTTACATACCTCGATGCATATTCAACTGCATTAACACCTTGGCCTGGTTTAGAACTATGACCAGCTAAACCTCCAAAGTGAATTGTATATTCATTCATACCTTTATGGGCATCAATGATTTTCATATTGGTTGGTTCACCAATAATACAAATTCCATCTTTAATATCTCTTTTTTTTAATTCTTTTATTAATAATGGTGCACCAATGCATGCAGTTTCTTCATCGAATGTAAATGAAAAGTGAATGTCTCTATCTAAATTATTTTCTCTAAATACAGGAGCATATGCTAGAGCACATGCAATAAAACCTTTCATATCACAAGAACCTCTCCCAAATAATTTCTCATTTTTTATAGTTGCAACAAATGGATCAGTAGACCAGCCTTTTGAAACCGGGACTACATCTGTATGACCTGAAAGAATAATAGGTTTTTTACCATTTCCATTTTTAGATTTTAAAGAAGCAAAAAGATTAACTCTTTTTTTATCTCCATCAAAAATTCTAAATGAAGTTGCTCCTAAATTTTTTAAAATATCATCACAATAATTAATGAGACTATTATTATCGTTTCCAGAAATAGTTTTGAAAGCAATCAAATCTGTCAATATTCGTATCGAATCTTTATAAATTTTATCAGGATTATTTTCTGTACTCATCTACAAATCATTATATATTAAATTTATGAAAGAACAAATTACGTATGAAGATTTTGATAAAGTAGATATTAGATTGGGAACAATTATTTCTGTAAGAAAAAATGAAAAAGCAAGAAAACCTTCATTAGTTGTAGAAGTTGATTTTGGAGAAAAGATAGGGATAAAACAATCTTCAGCTCAAATTACTCATTATTATAATGAAGAGAATCTTAAAGGAAAACAAGTAATCGGTGTTTGTAATTTTGCAGAAAAAAATATTGCTGGAGTTGTTTCGCAAGTATTAATTCTTGGAGCTATAGATGCAGAGGGTAGAGTAACTTTAGTTCATCCATCTCAAGAAGCAGAGAATGGATTACCGATTGCTTAAATGCATCCAGAATTATTATCATTAAGCTTATTTTTTTTTGTTACTAGTTGTTCGCCTGGCCCAAATAATATTGTTGCATCTCATTCAGGTTTTAATCATGGAGTAAAAAAAACTATACCTCTAATGTTAGGTGTTATATTTGGTTTTACTTCAATGTTATCTTTAGTCAATTTTGGGCTAATTAACATTTTTAAATTATATCCAATAATTCAAAAAATTTTAGTTTTTACAGGCTCTGCATTTTTAGTTTACTTGGCTTACAGAATTTCATTTTCTAGATCATCAAATCAAAAAGAAAAACTTGAACCTGTAAAATTTATAGAAACATTTCTTTTTCAATTCTTAAATCCTAAAGGAGTAATCGTTGCAATTATTGCAGTATCAACTTATATCGAATCTGGAGATAACTTTTTTATTTATTCCTTCTGGCTCCTAACTTCTGCCTTTTTTTTTGCTATATTTAGCATCTTATTTTGGACTTTAATTGGTAAATTTATGAGAAAATTCGCGACAAATGAGAAATTTATTAAATGGTTCAATTATGTTATGTCAGCGCTTTTATTAGGCTGCATAGCTACATTTTATTATTAAATATGAAACCAGGAGACAAAAACTCGTTCAATTCGTTAACTAAAATTTCAGTTAACGGCAAAAGTTATAATTTTTACTCACTGAAAGAGGCTGAGAAAAATGGTTTAGAAGGTATATCAAAGCTTCCAAAATCATTGAAGGTCTTACTTGAGAATTTGTTAAGATTTGAGGACGATATAACGGTTAATAAAAATCAAATTGAAGCTATTAAAGATTGGTTAAAATCTAAAAGTTCTAACACAGAAATTGCATATAGGCCTGCGAGGGTGTTGCTTCAAGACTACACTGGAATTCCTGCAGTTGCAGATTTAGCAGCAATGAGAGAGGCTGTAAAAGAAAAAAATAAAGATCCAAGTACTATCAATCCATTATCATCAGTTGATTTGGTAATTGATCACTCTGTACAAGTAGATAAATTTGCAAATAAAAATTCTTTAAAAGAAAACGTTGATATTGAATTTAATCGGAATGCAGAAAGATATTCTTTCCTTAAATGGGGTCAACAAGCATTCAATAATTTTAGAATAGTTCCCCCAGGAACTGGGATATGTCATCAAGTCAATCTGGAATACCTTTCAAAAGTTGTTTGGAATGAAAAATATAAAGATGAAGAATACATATTTCCAGACACTTTGGTTGGAACAGATAGTCATACAACTATGGTAAATGGTTTATCTGTTTTGGGTTGGGGAGTAGGTGGAATTGAAGCTGAGGCTGGAATGTTAGGTCAACCTATTTCAATGTTAATTCCCGAAGTTATTGGATTTGAAATGAAATCAAAAATGCCAGAAGGTACAACAGCAACTGATCTTGTTTTAACAGTAGTTAAAATGTTGAGAGACAAGGGAGTTGTTGGAAAGTTTGTTGAATTCTATGGCGAAGGACTAAAAAATCTGACTTTAGCAGATAGAGCTACTATAGCAAATATGGCACCTGAGTATGGTGCAACTTGTGGTTTTTTCCCAATTGATGATGAAACTTTAAAATATTTAAAATTCTCAGGAAGAGAAGATCAAAATGTTGAAATTGTAAAAAAGTATGCTCAAGAACAAGGACTTTGGGCAAGTTTAGATGTTGAATTTACAGACACACTATCTTTAGACATGTCAACTATAGTACCAACTATTTCTGGACCAAAACGTCCACAGGATAAAGTTCTACTTACTAACGCATCATCAAATTTTAAAAAAGTATTTTCAGAAATTACAAAAAAAGAAGAGCCAAATATTTATGATGTTGAAAAAGAAGATTTTAAAATAACCGATGGCGATGTGTTAATTGCTGCAATCACTTCTTGTACTAATACTTCCAATCCAAGTGTACTAATTGGAGCAGGTTTACTAGCAAAAAATGCAATTGAAAAAGGTTTAATGACTAAGCCTTGGGTAAAAACATCTTTGGCACCTGGATCACAAGTAGTTACAGATTATCTAGAAAAAGCTGGGCTAAATATTTATTTAGATAAGTTAGGTTTTAATTTAGTTGGTTATGGATGTACAACTTGTATTGGTAATTCAGGTCCATTAGCCGATAATATCTCAGATTCCATAAAAAATAATAATATTTATGCTGTCTCAGTTTTATCTGGAAACAGAAACTTTGAAGGAAGAATTTCACCTTTAATAAAAGCAAATTATTTAGCGTCTCCGCCATTAGTCGTTGCTTATGCAATAGCAGGAACTATGAGATTTGATTTGTATAAGGATCCATTAGGTAAAGATAAAGATGGTAAAGATGTTTTTTTAAAAGATATATGGCCATCTAACAAAGAAATAGAAGAAACATTGAGAAATTCATTAAATGCAGAAATGTTTATAAAAAGATACTCAAATGTTTCTCAAGGACCAGAACAATGGCAAAAAATTAAAACAGAGGAAACCAATATTTATAATTGGGAAGATAATTCAACGTACGTAAAAAAACCTCCGTTTTTTGACAACCTTCCTGATAAACCAGAAGGATTTAAAGAAATTAAGGATGCAAGACCACTATTAATATTGGGTGATAGCATTACCACTGATCATATTTCACCTGCTGGATCAATTCAAAAAGATAGTCCAACTGGAGAATATTTTATGAAACATCAAATACTTCCAAAAGACTATAATTCCTATGGAGCAAGAAGAGGGAATCATGAGGTTATGATGAGAGGAACTTTTGCAAATATAAGAATTAGAAATGAAATGGCACCTGGTACTGAGGGTGGTTTTACCAAGTTGTACCCTGAGGAAAAAGTAATGCCAGTATATGATGCGGTTGTTGAATATAAAAAAAGAGGTACCGATTTAGTTGTAATTGGTGGTAAAGAGTATGGAACTGGATCTTCTAGAGATTGGGCGGCCAAAGGAACCAAACTTTTAGGTGTAAAGGCTGTTTTTGCAGAAAGTTTTGAGAGAATTCATAGATCAAATCTTATAGGAATGGGTATACTACCATTACAGTTTAAAGATGGAATAAATAGAACTAATCTAAAATTAGATGGCTCAGAACTATTTTCTATTATTGACTTAGAAAAAGGCATAGATCCTAGAGATGAAGTTGATGTTGAAATCAAATATGTCTCTGGAGATATCAAGAGAATTAAAATGTTAAGTAGAATAGATACTAAGAACGAATTAGAGTATTACAAAAATGGTGGAATTTTACAATATGTACTTAGGAACATGATTTAATGGATGAAGATATTGAAATAATAAATACCCAAACACGTAATGAAAAAATTAAAAACTTTTTCATAAATAATAAAAATTCTTTAATTTCGATATTAGTAATAATTATTTTGGCTTTAATTGGTTACTTTTCTTTTGAAGAATATCAATCTAGCAAAAGAGAAAAATTAGCTGATAAATACGACTTAGCTGTAATAAGATATGAAGCTGATAATAAATATAATGTGATCCCGGATCTTAAAGAGGTGATTAATGCTAAAGACAAAACATATTCTCCTCTAGCTTTCTATTTTTTGCTAGATAACGATTTGATAAATTCAAAAGATGAAATTAACAATTATTTTGATATTTTAATTAATGATATTGGCTTGGATAAAAAGTTTAAAGAGCTAATAATCTTTAAAAAAGGCTTATATAATTCAGATTTTTCAGATGAAAATGAATTGTTAGCTATTTTTAATCCTTTAATTAAAGCGGATAGTATATGGAAACCACATAGTCTTTATATTATGGCAGAATATTATTTATCAAAAAATCAAATGCAAAAATCAAAAGAATTTTTTGAGCAAATAGTTAGTCTTGAAAATAATAACTCTAAAATAAAAACTAAAGCTCAAAAAAGGCTAAGATCTAGTTTCAGTGAGTAGGATAAAATTATATTTCGTCTTTTTACTTTTATTATCATCTTGTGGTCAAAGTGATAAATCTGTAGAAAATACTAATTCTAAAATTTTATTTGAAGAAATTAAACCAATTCAAGAACAATTAAATCCAAATATACAAATAAATCTTTCTAAATTAGTTAAAGACAATAGTTTTGTAAATAATATTACAAATAATAATGGAAACATTAACTTTGAGCCAACATTTGAAAAGAAGAAAACATTTAAATTCTCAAGGATTAAACAGTTTAATTCAATCAATACAGAAATTTTGTTTATTCAAAATAACGATCTAATTTATTTTGATAATAAGGGAACGATATTCAGAATTAATGAAAAATTTGAAATATTGTGGAAAGCAAATCATTACTCAAAGAAAGAGAGAAAACTTAATCCAATATTATATTTTAATTATATAGATAATAAAATTATTGCTGTAGATACTCTTTCAAATATTTTTTCATTAAATTTAGATAATGGGGAACTAAATTGGAAGAAGGACAGTCTATCTCCATTTAACTCAAATATTGCTATAAAAAATGATAAATTTGTTACTGTTGATTTTGATAATGTAATTAGATGTTTCTCAATAGTAGATGGAAATGAACTATGGAATTTTAAAACAGAAAATACATTCATTAAATCACAAAAAAAATTATCTATAATTATTAAAAATGATATTGTTTATTCACTTAATAATTTAGGTGATCTTACAGCATTAAATATTAATGATGGTAGTTTAGTTTGGCAAACACCTACTCAAAGTAATGAAATTATCTTAAATGCATTCAGTCTTAAAAATTCGGAAATAATTTTAAATAATGAGACAATATATTTTTCTAATAACAAAAACGAAATATTTTCAATTGATTCAAAAACTGGAATAGTAAAATGGAAACAAACTTTAAATTCAAGTTTAAAGCCTACGATTTCTGAAAATTATATCTTTAATATTTCTGAGGAAGGATATTTATTCGTCATTGATACTGAGACTGGAAATATAATTAGGATAACTGATGTTTTCTCAAATTTTAAAAAAAGAGAAAAAGTTAAACCAGTAGGTTTTGTTATTGCTAAGAATAAAATTTATTTGTCTACCGATAATGGAAGAATTTTGATTATCAATTTAACTAATTCACAAACAGAGAAAGTAATTAAATTTAATAACGAAAAAATATCGAGACCATTTATTAATAATGCTAATATTTTTTTAATTAAAAATAATGGAATTATAAGATCAAATTAATGTTATTAAAATTTTTAGAAAAAATTGGAAGAAAAAAAGTAGTTTTAGATAGGGGTCCATCTCATCCAAAATTTAATGAAGCTAAACCATGGATGAATAGATATTATTTATTATTTAGGAATAGACCAAAATGGTTTCCATTTAATATTTTAATTCATGAAATGTTGGATGACGATCATGGGGATGGAGTTCATAATCATCTATTCCCTTATATTACAATAATTTTGAGAGGCGGTTATTGGGAAACTACTAAAAAAGGCAAGTTCTGGAGAAAACCTGGATATATTGGATTTAGATCAGCCAATGCATATCATAGAGTAGACCTTGAGCCAGGAACAAGGCCAATGACAATTTTTATCTCAGGACCTTTTGGATTGAGAAAAGGACCAAGATCAGAATACGGTATCGATTTTAATTCAAAAAAGAATTAATGCAAAAAAGTTTTGTTAAAGAGTTTAAACTCTACTGCAAAAAGAAAAATTTAGATGTTAATTCTCATCAGATAAAACTCATAAAAACATTAGAAGAATATTATAAATTAAACTACAAATCATTTATCTCAAAAATTTTATCAAAAAAAAATTATAGAAAAGGCTTTTATCTTTATGGGGATGTTGGCGTCGGCAAAACTATGATATTAGATTTTTTTTTCGACTTAGTTGAAGGTAAAAAATTAAAACTTCACTTCAATGAGTTTATGCTTAGCTTTCACGACTTTGTACACCAATCCAAAGATAAAAATGATGAAAATAAATTAAGTAAATTTGTTAAAAAATTAAAATCGAAAGCAAAATTAATATATTTTGACGAGTTTCAAGTTACAAATATAGTAGATGCAATGATACTTGGAAAATTATTTGATGAAATATTTAAAGAAGATTTAAAAATTATTGTAACTTCTAATATAAAAATAGAAAATTTGTACAAAGATGGGTTGCAAAGAGATCAATTCAAACCTTTTATAAAAATAATGCAAAAGCAATCATTTGAATATCAATTAAATATAGATGATGATTATAGAAAGTCCAAAGGTAATAAAACTCAAAGATATTACTCACCTTTAAATCAAGAAAACAATTTTAAAATAAACAAATTATTTAGAGTGATGACTAAAGATAAGGTTTTAAAAGAAAAGATTTTAAATATTAAAGGAAGAAAATTTATTTTAAAAAATTTTTATGATGGAATTGTTCGATTAACTTTTAAAGAAGTATGTGATAAAAATTTAGGATCAGAGGATTATATAAAAATAGTAAAAAATTGTTTTTTTATAGTTATGGAAAATGTACCAGCGTTTAATGATTTAAATTCAAATCAACAACAAAGATTTATTACTTTTTTAGATATCGTGTATGATCAAAATATACCTATGGCCATTAGTGCAGAACAAAATATTGATAAACTCACATCATCAAGGTTATTGGAAAAACCATTTAAGCGTACAATTAGCCGATTATATGAACTAACATCTAAAAAGAATTTATGAGACAAGAATTTTTTAATCTTGAACTTAAAACAAATGGTCAAAAATTATATGAATTTACCGATCAAACGATAGACTGGATAAATAAAAATAATTTTAATAATGGTATTTTAAATTTAAGCATACAGCACACTAGTGCATCTTTAATTGTTCAAGAAAATGCTGATCCTGATGTTCAATCAGATTTAATTAATTATTTTGATAAAATTGCTCCAATGGATAATAAATTATATATTCATACAATAGAAGGTAAGGACGATATGCCAGCTCATATAAAGTCAGCGTTAACTAACAATCAAATATCCCTCAGTATAAAAAACAAACAACTTTTGCTGGGAACTTGGCAAGGAATTTACCTTTTTGAACATAGGTTGGCTTCTACAAAAAGGCTGATTATTCATCATTTTATTGGAGATTAATTTTTTAAAGTTTGAAATGCTTTGAGAGCTGCATTTCTGGCTTCTTCATGTACAACTATTGGAGAAGGGTAATCAGAACCAATTTTAGTTTTTATAGCTTCTTGATATTTTGTTTCCATTTCCCATGGTTTATGAATAAATTTACTTGGAACTCTCTCAAGTTCAGGTACCCATTTTTTTACATACAAACCTTGTTTATCAAATTTTTCACCCTGCAATATAGGATTAAAAATTCTAAAATAAGGGGCTGCATCTGCACCACAGCCAGCAACCCATTGCCATTGTGCAACATTGTTTGCTTCATTAAAATCTAACAAACAATTTCTAAAATGTTTTTCACCTTCTTTCCAATTAATTCTTAAATGTTTTACAAGAAAAGAACCAACTACCATTCTAATTCTATTATGCATCCAACCTGTTTCATAAAGTTGTCTCATCCCAGCATCAACAATTGGGTATCCAGTCATACCATTTTTCCAAGCTTTCAAATTTTTTGCATTTTTATCCCATGGAAATTTATCAAATTCTTTTCTTAAATTACCTTTTAGCATTTCAGGGAAATAATTAATTAAACTATGTGAAAATTCTCTCCAGCCTAATTCATTTAGATATTTTTTAACACTAATATTTTTTGATTTATATTTATAACATTTGTCCCAAATGTTACTTACATGTATTTGTCCATTTCTAATGAATGGCGAAAGTTTTGATGAACCATTTATAGCTGGATAATCTCTGTCAACTCCATATTTCAACATTCTATTTTCAACAAACTCATTTAAATATTTTTCGGATTGTTTTTCTGTTGGGTCCCAATATTTTTCAAATTTTTTGTACCAATTTTTCTTTGGTAAAATTTGATCTGGAACATTATTATTTTTGAATAATTTTATTTTGCTCTTAACTTTTTTTACTTTTAATGTTTTGTTTGGGATACTATCCAAGTAAATTTGCTCTCCAACTCTCCAAAATGGACTATAAACTTTATAAGGGCTTCCATCATCTTTTGTAACATTATTATATTCATTAAGAACATTTCCTTTAAAGCATTTTGAAAGTATTTTGTTTTTTTCAAAAATTTTAATGAGATCATTATCTAACTTTAATTGAGATGGCTCATATATTTTATTCCAAAATATGGAAATTTCTTGTTTGCCTTTGACTTTACTAAAAAAAGTTATCTCATCAGAAAATACTAATTCTAATTCAATATTGTATTTAATTAATTCATCTTTAAAATTAATTAAAGATTTATTTACCCACCATTTTTGAGCTTCTCTAACATCATCAAAATTTTCCTTGTTATAAATATATAATGCTGTGACAGTATCGTAATTATTTGTTGCATAAGATAATGCAGTATTATTTTTTATTCTAAAATCGTCTCTTATCCAAACAACAGCTTTTTTTGACATATAATTTACTTTCTGCCTTTAGATAGCAATTGTTTATAAAGTTTTACATCTGCATTACCTTCGCATCCAATAACTAAAACGTTAGATTTTTCGTTAAGATTTATTAATTTCTTTGTTTTAGGATTATTACAGAGACTTATAAGACTGATAATTCCTGGTGTAGCACATTCACCACCTATTATTGATCTTTTACTCAGTTTCTTGTCTTTAAGCATTGCAACAGTTTTAGGAACTTTTGAGTCATTTACAGTGACACAACAATTACTAGCCTTTTTTAATACATGCCAAGGTATGAGAGACATTTCATTGCATGACATACCACCCATTATACTTTCTTTTTTTATTTTAATTTTTTTTAAACTTTTGTTTTTTATGCTTTGAAGTACACAATCAGCTCCATCAGGTTCAACTATTATTATTTTAGGAATTCTCTTGAAATATTTTGCAACTCCTGCAACTACACCTGCTGCCATGCCACCAACGCCAGCTTGAAGGAATATATGTGTAATATAATGCGTAGTTTGTTTTGAAATTTCTTTAATCATAATTGAATAACCAGCCATAGTTAGCAAAGGAACATAACTATAATTCTTCGTAGATACATCTTGAACAATATTCCAATTATTCTTTTTTGATAATTTTTTACACTCGTTTAATGAGTTTTCGTAATTACCTTTTACTCGAATTACATCAGCTCCAAATTTTTCAATTTCTTTTACTCTTGCTTCACTTACATATTGACTAACAAATATTTTACATTGTAAACCCAATCTTTGAGCGCCCCAAGCAACTGATCTACCATGATTCCCAGCTGTTGCAGATGATATTATTATATTTTTTTTCCTTTTAGATATTTTTTCTACAGCATATGCTCCACCTAAAGCTTTAAATGATTTTAAATGAAATCTTTTCGACTCATCTTTGTAAAAAATATTATTAAGTTTTAAATTTTTGTTTAGTTTCTCTAATTTTAATAATGGTGTTTTTTTATAGTTTTTCCACTTAGATATAGAATTAAACGCGTCAGTGATTATTTTTGACGAAATGATATTTAAAATATGGTTTCGATTAAAATTATAATTTTTATTCGATATAAATTTTGTAAGTTTCCATTTTCTATAACTATCAAAGCTTTTCACTTTAACAGTCTAGAGTATTCTGTCTTTCCCATTTTGTAATTGGTTTGGACTTATCAAATTTTTCGTTATCATTAAAATCTTTTAATTCCGAAGTCCTTAACTTGACATAACTTTTAATTACTTCTTTTCCAAATGCTTTATTCATTTCTTTATTATTTTCAATTTTATCAAGAGAATCTTTTAGTTCATTTGGTAATTTAGAAAGGTTTGGATATTTTTTATAATCCTCATACATATTACAAAAAAGAGGTTTGCCAGGATTAATTCTTTTATTTAATCCCTCCATTCCTGCTGCTAATACACTAGCTTGAAGTAAATAAGGATTTGCGGATCCATCCATAAGTCTTAATTCAAATCTTCCTGGATCAGGAACCCTTATCATATGTGTACGGTTATTTCCTGTATATGATATACTGCTTGGAGACCATGTGGCACCAGATTTTGTTGGTGCAGCATTTATTCGTCTGTAACTATTTATTGTTGGATTAAAAAAAGTAGATAAGGATGAAGCATGTTTCATGATGCCTCCCAAAAAGTTATAAGCTGTCTTGCTTAGCCCAAGCTTATCATGTTTATCAAGAAAGATATTTTTCTTTCCTTTCCATAAAGAAATATGTGCATGACATCCGTTACCAGTTAAATTTTCAAAAGGTTTTGGCATAAATGTTGCTCTCAAATCATGCTTTTCTGCAATAGTTTTAACCATAAATTTAAAAAAAGTGTGTCTATCAGCAGTTTTTAGACAATCTGAATAATCCCAATTCATTTCAAATTGCCCATTAGCATCTTCGTGGTCATTTTGATAAGGACCCCATCCCATTTCAATCATACAATCACAAATTTCTTTTATAAGCTCATATCTTCTCATTAATGAAGACTGGTCATAACAAGGTTTAGATTGAGTATCTCTATTATCAGCAATTGTGTTCCCATCAGGAGAAATCAAAAAATACTCACACTCCACACCTGACTTCATGCTGTATCCCAATTCAGATAATTTTTTTATTTGTTTTTTTAACATCACTCTTGGTGAAGCACCGACTGGTTTACCATTCATCCATAAATCCGAAGCCAACCAACCAACTTCTTTATTCCATGGTAGTTGAATTAAACTGTCAGGATCAGGTATTGCAAACATATCAGAGTCAGCTGGCGTCATATCTAACCAAGCTGCAAATCCAGCAAATCCAGCACCATTTACTTGCATATCTTTTATCGCATGAGCAGGAACCAATTTTGATCTTAATACACCAAATAAATCTACAAAACTTATTAAAAAATATTTAATTTTTTTTTGTTTTGAAATTTTAAATAAATTTTTTGCCATCTAATAACGTAACACAATTATTTAAAAAATGATAAAAAGAAATCTTTGTAATAAATTAAATTTACACCAATAATAATTAATATTGCTATAATTACTCCATACTTTGCTTTTGGCCATGCAAGACGTGCCATTTTGCTAGGAGTTTTATTTTCATTTTGATTATTTTCTTCAGAATTTTGCATTAAAAAAAAAGAGGGCACAGTATTTCATGCGCCCTCTTAAAAGTTTTAACCGTCTGTTATATTGCTTTTCCAGTCGTTAGCACTTGGTTTTTTTCTGACAATTGCATTCATCTTACCATCTTCTTGTTTAGATGAAATAATATGCCAGCCAACCCAAATAAGAATTGCTATTATAACTAGCACTCCTTCCGAACCAACACCTGGATAGACAGATCCTTGTACCTCAGAGGCACTTAAATGATCTATCCAATTTGATACTGTTGCCATTTACATACCTCCTTTATCTACTGGCCGAGACTACAGCTTTTTCGTCTTCTTTAGCCTCTTCCATAATTGTATAGTCAAGTCCTGCAAGTTCTACTTCTCTTGGTATTCTTAATTTACCCATTCCGTGAAGAACTTTTGCAATTATATATCCAGGAAGCATACCTAGTACAAAAAACATTATTATTGCACCGATAAACATTCCAAGAGGATTAATTGCTGCATAATTAGTTCCATCCCACATAGCTCCAACACTGTATCCAGATGAAGGATAACCATTTAAAACGAAACCACATATCACAAGACCAACAAATCCAGCATAACCATGAACAGCTACTGCTCCAACTGCATCGTCGATTTTATATTTTTTCTCGACCCAGTAATGCATTTTGTAAGCTATAACTACTCCGATCATACCGATTATCATTGATTGTATTGGATGATATAAATCATTACCTGCAGATGCACATATTATTCCCGCAAGTCCTGATGAATAAGTCCAGAAAGGATCTCCCTTCGAGACCACATACCCTGCTAACAACCCTCCAGATAACGACATTAAAAAGTTCATCGTTATTCCACTAAGTGTGGTGGGAGTTAGGTAGATGTTCGTTGCAGTAAAGAAAGTTACACCTTCCATACCATATTCAGGTCCAAGATCATAAATCGGAACATTACATGCAGCGTAAAAGCCCCAAAAACCTGTATAGATTAAGAATAATCCAACAGTCACTAACCAAGGATTTCTTGGTCCAATGTTTCTCGGTTCTCCGCTAGATGAAAATTTTCCAATTCTTGGTCCTAAAACAATTAGAACACCTAAGGCAAAACCTCCGGCAATTGCGTGAATTACTCCCGAAGCATAAGCATCGTGATATCCTAATATTTTTAACATCCATCCATCAAAATGCCATCCCCATGAAGCATCTATTGTCCAGAAAACAGATCCAATTGCAATTGCAAGTATTCCAAATGCAAAAGTAGTTATCCTTTCAATAACCGCTCCAGATACAATTGAAGCTGCAGTCCATGAAAATAATAAAAAGGCTGCCCAGAAGACACCCATTATATGATCATTAAGATTTACGGCCATCAATGCATTTGTAGGATTAGCAAGATCATTTCCACCAAATCCACCTCCAAGAACTAGACCAGTACTTTCGGTCATAATCGAAGGAGCTAATCCGGGTCCTGTTGGAAATGCCCAGTATATCCACCAACCAAAGAAAAACCATGTGACTGTTACCAGTGGTATCAGCATTGTATTTTTCATAAGAGTGTGTTGGTGATGTTTGTAACGAGATGCCCCAACTTCATACATACAGAATCCCACGTGGATCAAAAACATAAGAACCACAGTTACCCAATAGTAAAATTCTGTAAATAAGGTTGTGAGAGCACCTAATTGATCAGTCATATTTCTCTCTCCTATTAATAGTTAATAGACTCTATGAAATTTTTTTTACGCTGACAATTTTATTTTATTTATAAAAAGTAGAAGTTAATAATTATTTTATCAACTTGAAATTGAAATTAGAATTTTAAATATGCTTTTTTAAGGTCAACCAGAGGATGATTCGGGGACATTTGAAACTTTACCAATAATTCTCTAGCTATCATATCTCTATCCTGCTGATTATTAGGTAATTTTATTTTACTTGGTATCGTTACCCAACCGTTAGCATTTCTATCGAATACAGCAGGTCTATTTTCTTCATATCCCATATGAACATCTTCTAACCAATTAAGATCATCCCAACCCATAGCTTCTATATATTTTTTTAAAAATGGAGTGAGTCGACTATAGTCAGGCAAAAGATTAACGTCATATCGATAGCCAATTGTTTGGCCAATCATTTTTTCTCTAGCAGTCTCTTTTTTCTTTCCTAATTGACCTTTGATCTCTTTTGATTTGACTTTTTTCTTACCTTTTTTCTTTGGCATATTTGCTATTAGATTTTATGGAAATCTTTAACTCCTACTGTATGATTTGTTCCTGCAAGAGGCACTTTAGCTAAAGCAGACGCCTCCATTGTTAATGCAGCCATATCTTCTGGTTCTAGCGAGTGAATATTTGTTTTTCCACATGCTCTAGCCAACAATTGAGCCTCCAATGTCATCGCATGCAAGTAATTATAAACTCTTAATGCTGCATCATCAGGATTTAATCTTTTTCTTAATTTTGGATCTTGAGTAGCAACTCCTACTGGACATCTACCGGTATGACAGTGATAGCAATGACCTGCGGGAACACCCATTTCTTTTTCAAAATTAGATTCTGGTATTTCTTTATTGCAATTTAATGCCACCATTGCGCCTGTTCCGATTGCAATTGCGTCTGCACCAAGTGCTAAAGCTTTAGCCATATCTGCTCCATCTCTAACACCACCTGCATAAATTAAAGTTACCTTTCCAGTTTTACCTACATCATCCAAAGCTCTTCTTGCTTCTCTAATTCCTGCTATTCCTGGGATACCTGTGTTTGCAGCTGCAATGTGTGGTCCAGCACCTGTTGAACCTTCCATTCCATCAAGATAAATTGAATCTGGATCGCATTTTGCTGCCATCCTTACATCATCATACACTTTAGCTGCTCCAAGTTTTAATTGAATTGGCACCTTGTTTTTTGTTAATTCTCTAAGCTCTTGAACTTTTAAAGCTAAATCATCTGGACCCAGCCAATCAGGATGTCTTGCTGGAGATCTTTGATCAATACCCGCAGGTAGCGATCTCATTTCTGCAACTTGGTCAGTAACTTTTTGACCCATCAAATGACCACCCATTCCAACTTTTTGTCCTTGTCCAATAAATACCTCAATTCCATCAGCTAGTTGTGCATGGTGTGGGTTAAAACCGTATCTTGATTGTATGCACTGATAAAACCATTTTTCTGAATATCTTCTCTCATCTGGTATCATTCCACCTTCACCAGAACATGTTGCGCTACCAGCCATTGTAGCACCTCTAGCTAATGCAGTTTTTGCTTCATAAGATAAAGCTCCAAAACTCATTCCCGTAATGTAAACTGGAATATCAAGTTCAATTGGATTTTCACATCTTGGACCAATAATAGTTTTGGTCTCACATTTTTCTCTGTAACCTTCAATAACAAATCTTGTTAATGTACCTGGCAAGAAAACTAGATCATCGAAAGTAGGTATCTTTTTCATCAAAGCCATTCCTCTCATTCTGTATCTTCCTAATTCCGCTTTGATATGTATGTCGTCCATAACTTCTGGAGTAAAAATAGCGTTGTGTCCTAACAAACTTTTGTTTCTTGAAGCTATTCCATTACCATTAGAATGTCCGTTTGACTTTCCATTACCATTTTTTTTCTTTGCCATTTAAATTGCTCCTTTTTTTTCTGTAGGTTCAAGAGCATCGTAATTCCAAAGTTTTTTTCCTGCTACAACTTTGGTCATCTTAGAAACATCGAAGTTTTCTCCGATCTCCGCAACCTTTAATTTTCTTTTAAGCCAGTCTTGATCTGAATCAGTTAACTCAGCTTCGACAGCATCACTACCAAATGATCCAATTTTTCCACCTACAAAAATTGTCCCATCATACATAGAGTCTCCTAAATTTATTCCAACGTCTCCAAGAATAATAATTCGCCCTCTCTGCATCATAAAACCTGTAAAAGCACCAGCATCTCCGCCAATAATTATTGTTCCACCTTTTTGATCAATTCCTGTTCTGGCACCTACGCTTCCTTTGCATATCAGATCTCCACCTCTAATTGCCGCACCAAAACATGAACCTGCATTTTTTTCAATTACTACTTTTCCTGCCATCATATTTTCTGCACATGACCATCCCACTCTTCCATTAATTCTAACAATAGGACCATCCATTGATCCACATCCAAAGTATCCTAAGCTACCTTCAAATATTAAATTTAATTTATTGAGGATTCCAACTCCCAAACTATGTTTCCCTTGAGGGTTTTTTATTACAATTGTTCCGTATCCATCTTTCATTAATTCATCAATTTTTTTATTTGCTTCACGACAATCCATGTTCTTAACGTCAATTTCAGTTCTTTTGTTAAAATCTACATCATATGTCCCAAAGTAATAAAAATTCTCAGCCTCATCTGGATTAAAAAATTTTTGTTGTGTTTTTCCAGTTAAGACTTCTGTATGAAGTCCCATTGATTGAGCTTTACTTTTTTTTTCTGATGTTTTTAAATTTGCCATACTTTAACTTCTCCATCAAAAGGATCATAAGTTTCGATTTCTTGTGGTAATATTGATCTTATTGCAATTTCCTCTGATCCCATTGCAACTAAATCATCAGACTCATACAATACTAGTGGTTTTGCAGCCATTGTATCTTTCGCCATTCCTAAACTATCTTTTGTAGCAACAAAATAAGTAAATACCCCATCTAAACCGACGAGAGATTCTTTCATTCCCTCTTCTAATGTAGCTCCATTTCTCATTTTTTCTGCAAGATATACAGCGATTAATTCCGAGTCACATTCTGACATAAATCTCATGCCCTTGTTTTCCAATACTCTTCTATTATTCCAATAGTTTGTTAATTGTCCATTATGAACGACTGACACATCGCTAAAAGGATAACCCCAAAATGGGTGAGCAGATTTAATATCCACTCCTGACTCTGTTGCCATTCTAGCATGACCAATTGCATGTGTCCCGACAACTTTATCTAAATTATATCTGTTACAAACTACTTCAGCATTTCCTAAATCTTTAATTACTTCTAGAGATTTTCCCATAGATAATATTTCTACACCTTCAACACTTTCTATTTTTTGAGAAAATTCCATTAAATCTTTGTCATATTGAATTTCATATCGCAATGAATAAGGAAGAATTCTATCCTCTTTTATCACTTTAGCGCCTAGCTCAGAAAGATAAGAATCAACAATTTTTTTTCTTTCGTCATAAACTGATACATCTTCTTTTACTGAAGAACTTCCCTCTGCAACATTTTCACCAACCTTAAATCGCATGATGAAATTTTGACCGTCAGTTTTTCCGTATAGAGCGTATCCAGTTGAATCTTCTCCTCTATGCTTTAATGCTTGAAGCATACCCTGAAGTTCAAAACCAACGTTTGAAGTATTTCCTCTATGAATTAATCCTGCAATCCCGCACATATAATTTCCTTATTAAATTATGGTAAACAATCCAGATAAGTATCAAGATCCCATTGTGTTGTTGCACCCAAGAATTTTTCCCACTCATCTCGTTTGTACCAATTAAATACTTTATACATTTCATCTGGCATTGATGATTTTATTACCTCATCTTCCGCCAATCTATCTAAAGCTTCACCTAAACTTAGTGGAAGTTTTTTAACATCTTTACCAGCTTTTTGAGCTTCGTATATATTTCTAGACTCTGGTTTAGCTGGTTTCATTTTTTTAGATATTCCCTCATCACAAGCTTTAAGTAATGCTGCACCTAATAAATATGGGTTATGCATAGAGTCAACTGATCTGTACTCGAATCTACCTGGAGCAGATACTCTTAGACCACATGTTCTATTTTGATAACCCCAGTCAGCATAAACTGGTGCCCAAAAACCTTGATCCCATAATCTTCTATATGAGTTCACTGTCGAAGAACCAATTGCTGTTAAAGCTGGCAAGTGTTTCATTATCCCTGCAATTGATTGTAATCCAATCTTTCCAGGCAATTGCATATCCTTAGTATCTGGCATGAAAGTATTAGTTCCACCGGATACATAGCTAAAGACTTCTTCTACACCTGGAAGTTTTTTGTTACCCAATTTGTTTACTGATACTTTTCCACCTTTCCACAAAGACATGTTGGTATGACATCCACTTGCTGAAACTCCCATAAATGGTTTAGTCATAAAGCAAGCTATAAGATTATGTTCTCTTGCTACTTGAGCACAAATTTGTCTATACGTAGATAATCTATCAGCATTTCTTAAAACATTATCAAATGTCCAGTTAAGCTCTAATTGACCAGGAGCATCTTCATGGTCACCTTGGATCATATCAAGACCCATCGCTTTTGCGTATTCAATAACCTTCATAAACACAGGTCTTAATGATTCAAATTGATCAATATGATAACAGAAAGGTTTTGAGAAACCTTGTCCAGTTGGAGTTCCGTCAGGATTTTTTGTTAACCACATCATTTCAGGCTCTGTTCCAACTCTTAATTCTAATCCATGTTTCTTTTTGAACTCATTCATGAAAATTCTAAGATTACCTCTGCAGTCACTTGTTAAATGACCACCTGGATTTTTTCTTTCTTCTCTATTTCTAAAACATGTAACAAAAACTCTTCCAACTCTCTTATCCCAAGGCAATTGAACAAAAGTTTCTGGATCAGGTATTCCTACCAATTCCATAGCCTCTGGACCATAACCAATATAATTATTATGACGATCTAAAAATAAGTTTGCTGTTGCTCCATAAACCAATTGAAAACCTTTTTCTGCAGTTCTTTCCCAGTGGTCTGCCGGTATTCCTTTTCCAACAACTCTTCCAGTTACTGAAATAAATTGATAATAGATATAAGTAATTCCTAATTCGTTTATTTTTTCTCTAACTTTTTTGACGAGTTTAGCTCTACCTGGTTGGTTTACGTGTTTTTCAAGATCCGTCATTCTTCCCCCTTTGAATTTTCAGATCAAAAAGGTAACTGAAAAAAAAACGTTTGTCTACTTAGATAAATTAGCTCCAAGGAAACGGACTGTTCGATGTCGGATGAAGTTTTCCTTTTTCATATCTATCGAACCTAAACGGTTTTAATAATTCACTTTCATGACCTAAAATTTCTTGTGCAACAAGGTGACCAACACCTATCATTTTATAACCATGATTTGCATCTGCAATCATGTAAACATTTTCAAAAAATCTATCGAATATCGGGAATGAATCTGGAGTTAAACAACCCAATCCTCCTGATGGTCCCTTTCTATACAGATGAGATTTACCAACAAAACGTTTTTGAATATGTGCAAGTGCTGAAGTCCACATATCAGAAAATTTATCAGTAGTTTGATATTCTGGAGAATCTATCCCATACGGATCAACATTAACTTCATCAAAATGTTTTTGAACAATGTAAGGTGATGTTCCACCTTGAACTCCCAATCCTTCAATATCAGGTTTATAATAAATACCCCATAAGTCTTCTGTAATTATTTTACCATCTTTGTCAGAATAAAGTGGCGCATCTGTATCAACATGAATTACTGGAGGCGGTTTACCTTCATTAGTTTTTAAATAATCTGCATCCACACCCAATACACCTTCTTGTAAAAACCAGTACTTCCACATTTCAACTTCATGCATTTTTCCATTTTTAGCATCTTTTATGTTTGTAGTTTTTGGTAACTCCAACATATTCCAAAAATCTCTTACCCATGGTCCTGCTCCAATAACTACCTGATCACAATCAATTGTACCTTTATCTGTAACCACGCCAGTAATTGCATTGCTGTTGCTCCCTCTTTTAAAACCTGTAACCTTTACTCCTTTATGAACGTTTACACCGTTTGAATTTGCTTTTTTCTCCAGTGCTTTAATTGAGTCCTTATTAAATGCATATCCACCTTTTTTTTCATGCAAGACTGATGTAATACCTTTTGCTTGCCAATCACTAAAAATTCCTTGCATATATTTCATGCAATCTTTTTCACCTTCTATAAATTCTGATTCATATCCAATAGCTTTTTGTTGTTGATAAATACTTGCAACATCTTTATGCATTACTTCCGGAGAAATTTGCATATAGCCAACAGCATTATATTTAAATGCCTCTGGATCACTTTCCCAAACACTAACTGAATGAGCCATTAATTCTCTCATTGCTGGTTGAAAATAATTATTTCTAACAACTCCACATGCAATTCCACTTGCACCTGCAGCAGTGTCTTTTTTTTCTAAGACAACTACATCGTTTGGATTTTTATATTTTTCGGAAAGTTTCCAAGCAGTACTTAACCCGTGAATTCCTCCACCAATTATTACAACTTTTGCTTTTGTCGGTAACGACATGAACGAACTTTAATTTTTTAGCAAAGGAAAGAATATAATAATTTTTATATATAATTTATATAAATTCTAAATATTTATTAGATTTTTAATTAAAAACTCAAATTTTTGAGAGTTTTCAAATATTCGTTAAATTCATTAACAAAATTCTGTGTGGGTAAAACGTACTTTTTTCTATGGTCATTTCCGGTTTTCTCGAGGTAAAAAAATTCTTTATCACAAGCTTCTTTGATCATGAGTGCAGATTTGGGTCTAGAGGTTTTGAAAAGTCTAGTCTTAAGTTCTTCGACAGATAAGTTTTCATTTAATTTATAGGAATTCATCACAATCAACATCATGTGATAATGTGAAGGAGACTTTCTGAAAAAGTAATTACTGGATGTATGGGACAGTTTCATTTGATCTTCCCAAAATTCCAGTAAATCCTTTGATGATTTTGACATTAAGATTTTACACGTGTTTTTTGAGGATCGTAATGCGGGAAACCAACAATTTTAGCAGGTATTCTTTTTTGATGTCCATCAATTTTACCGACTTCAACGTTCATACCTATTTCTGAATGACCTACATCAATTCTGCACAAAGCAATATTTTTATTCAAAGTAGGAGATAGACATCCGCTTGTAACTACGCCAACTTGGGATCTTCCAATGTGAACGCAATCACCGTGATTAGCTTTTTCTTTGCCTACAAGTTCTAATCCAACTAATTTCTTTTGTGGATTTTCTTTTCTCTTTATTAATGCTTCTTTACCAATGAAATCTGCTGTTTTTGTTTTTAAAGGAACCGTAAATCCAACACCAGCTTCAAAAGGGTCAACTTGGCCGTCAAATTCATTACCAAATAATATTAGTCCAGCTTCAATTCTTAATAAATCTAATGCTCCAAAACCAGCAGGTATTATTCCTTCATCTTTGCCAGCTTCCATAAGCACATCCCAAACTGCTGGTGCATCTGAAGGGTGACACCATATTTCGTATCCTAACTCGCCTGTGTATCCAGTTCTAGAAACCATTAATGGAATTCCACTAAGTTCTTTTACTCTACAGATTGTAAACCTAAACCATTGTAATTCTGAAATAGAAGGTTGTGTTGGTGGAGTAAAAATAAACTTTTCTAAAATTTTTCTACTATTTGGTCCTTGTAGAGAAATATTATTTATTTGATCAGTAGAGTTTTTAACTAAAACGTTAAACTTTTTCTTTTTTGCCTGTTCTTTTAACCATTCTCCTGCGTATTCATCACCACATACCCATCTAAATCCATGATCACTCATTTTTAACAATGTTCCATCATCAAACATAGAACCATTTTCATAACACATTGAAGAATAAACAATCTGTCCAACCGACAATTTTTTAACATTTCTAGTTAAAGTATAGTCCATCAATTCTTCTGCATCCGGACCTAATATTTCAAATTTTCTTAATGAAGATAAATCAATTAAAACTGCTTTTTCTCTGCATGCTGTATATTCATTTATAACTCCATGTTTAGTGTAATCATTGGGTAGCCAATATCCTCTAGCATCAACAAAGTTTCTTGTTAACTTAGAAGTTCTTTCATGAAATCCTGTATTTTTTGTTAGTTTTAATTCTGAGTCTGGTTTCATTCTAAAAGCAAAAGATTTTGTAAATTCTCTTTTTTTTTCATAAGTTCTAACAAAAATATCTGTAGGGTTCCATGAATTACATGGATCTATATCACTTGGACAGGCGGATGTTCCACACGTTAAATCTTTTAAAGCTCTTAATATTACATAATCCCCAGGTCTAGCAAATGATTCATCAGAAAGCACCGTATTTAAACCTCCTGCCGAAGTATTAAAAAATAAATTTATAGCGTGCCATCCTTTTTGTCTATTAACGCCAAAATTTTCCATGGCACCACTTAAGTTATCTGAGCAATTTGGATGTCCAAAGTAACCAGCATCTTCGTAATACTTTGATGTACAAGCAAGATTAAAAGTGTCATGTCTACCAACAGTATCTCTTATTACTTCTACTAAAGGTTCATGGTCTGTATCATAAAATTTTGAATACAATCCTGGTCCTGGAAATGTATTTCCCATAAAGGTCCTGGTTGTTTGCCAATCTAAACCTTTCTCAATACCTTTACCTAATTTAGCTGTATCAAAAGCAACAAAATCTGAACATTGTCTACCAGTTGGACAAATTATTTGAATATAATCTCCTTCTTTAACTTCAAAAGAAATCGCTGATTGTTTTGCAATATTTTTTTCGTCTAGAGGATCAAAAATTGGATCTGGAATTATTCTATGTTCTTTATAATCAACAATATTATTTCTTTTAATAAATAAAGTTAATTCTGTAGGAGGATTTTGTTCATGAACCAACATATCATTACCAGGTGCAGAAAAAATGCAATAACATTTATCTTTTGAACTTATTTTAATTTTTTCTCCAGGTGGAGTGTCATTATCAAAAAGGATTGAAGATTTAGATTTTGAAATTTTAAGATTTCTTTTTTCTAATTGGCGCAAAGCAATTTTCGAACTTTCTTCATTTCTATTTAAAATTTTAATTATATCATTTTCTGATTTAGAAGATTTTAAATTTAAAATTGATGGATCTGAATTTCCATCAGAATTAAAAACAACTATTTCACAAATTTGATTTCCTTCATTATTAATAATTTCAATTTCATCATCCGGAAAAACCTGAACCCCTGTTAATCCACCGCCATTAATTACATATCTTTCAACCCCAGGTGGCAAAACATTTAAACCAGGTTCATTTATTCTTAAATTTTCTTCTAACATTTTAAATCAATGATTACTTATGTTTAAGAATAAATCAGTACTGATTAATTGTATATATAAATTTTAGTACCAACTTTTGTTGACTGTGAGATTAAATTTAAGGATACTTACTTACTTAATATATTAAGAGAGGAGAAATAAATGAAGAAAATACTATCTTTACTCTCAGCTATAGTAATTACTGTAGTAAGCTTTGCAGGAATATCTAACGCTGACAGTAAAAAACCCATAGTGATCCCAACTCATAACTGGTCAAGTCAAATTGTTATGGCCTATGTTATTGGTGGTATCTTTGAAAGCATGGGTAACAATGTTAAATATGTAAATGCTGACTCTCAAGCGGTTTACGAGTCAATTAGAATTGGTGATGTAACTATATCTCATGAGGTATGGGAATCTGCTTTCGGTAAGTCATTTACAACAGCTTTAGACAAAGGTGGTTTACTAGACTGGGGTGATCATGAAGCAAGAACTCTTGAGGATATGGGATATCCAAACTGGGTTGTTGAAAAAGGTCTATGTCCAGGTCTACCAGATTGGACAGCTCTAAAAAACCCAGACTGTGCAAAAAACTTTACAACACCTGACTCTCCAGATGGAAAAGGAAGAATGTTGGAAGGACCACAGACTTGGCATGGTGACTTGATCCCTCAAAGGATTGATGCTCTAGGCTTAGGTGATTTATGGTGGGTTAAGTTTGCTGGAGGTGCTGATGCACTTTGGGCAGAATTAGCAGCTGCTGAAAAAGAAGGAAGAGGAACTATAATTTTCAACTGGACACCAAACTTTACTGATGGTGCTGGTTTTACATTTATCGACTTCCCTCCATACACAGCTGGTTGCAGACCAGCAGATGGTGGTGACGGAAAATGTGGTTCTCCGGATGGTTATTTGAAAAAAGCAGTACACGAAGATTTTCCAAAAACTCATCCAGATGCAGCAGCAGCGTTTAAAAAATTGTCATTTTCAACAAGTCAAATTGGTGCAATGGCAGCTTTAGTAGACGTTGACAAAATGACTCACGAAGATGCAGCTAAAAAATGGTTAGCTGATAACGAGTCAACTTGGAAAGCTTTCCTTAAATAAGGATAAAAGTTAAAAAATTAAGATCTCCCCCAATTCTGTTGGGGGGGATTTTTTTTTGTAAAGATTTGTGTAAAATATACTTATGAGAAAATATCTTTTTTACTTTTTTTTAAGTTTATTAATAAGTTCATCAGTTTTTGCTCGAAGCACCGGATGTAAAGAAGGTAACTGTGAAAATGGATATGGAAAATGGGTTTATACAGATAAAACTACTTATGAAGGTGAGTGGGTAGGAACAAAAAAAAATGGCCAAGGTGTAGAAACATGGCCAAACGGATATATCTATAAAGGTGAGTTTAAAAATAGCGTTTGGAGTGGAGTTGGAACTTTAACTTTCCCAGATGGTTCTACTTATGAAGGAGAGTGGGCTAATGGTTTTATGAATGGCAAAGGAACATTTACTTGGGCTAATGGCGACCAAAAAGTAGGAATTTGGAAAAACGGTAAATTACAAGATTAATGTCGAACGAAACTTCATTTAATAAATTAAAAGGATTACCCGAGAACCTAAAACAATTTATAGGACTAATAGTTTTAACAATAGTCATAATTTCTTCTTTTGCTATTTTAAATAATATATTTAGCGAGGGTGATGAATTAGTTAGGAAAATGAAATTGGAAGAAGAGAGAATTGCAAAAGAGAGAAAACTAAGTGCATTAATTTCAAAACTTCCCTCGGGTATATTAGTAACTTTTGATGGTACTGATCATTATAAATTATCAGATGAATTGTATGAGGGAGTGTGTAATGCCACAAAGCTTATCCCCCAAAGAGCGATAATGGGTGCAAATTTCTTAAATTTTAGAGCACACGAAATTTATACTATTAACGGCAATAAGATTGATGAAACATTTGTTGAATGGGATGCTGAAAAAAAGAAATGTTTTGCAGGTTTTACAGTTAGTGGAAATAACGTAGGAGTAGACGAAACAATTAAAGTAAGCGGTGAAGCCTTAAGTTTTTTAAGTACTGGAATTGATACAAGGGTTTATTTTATTAAAAATTTTTAATGGAAATAAGCTTCAATTATATTGATTTTAATTTAATTAATTTTCGTATACTTTTATAAGAATTATGTCTGAAGCAGTAATCAAATGCGAAGCAGTTTATAAAATTTTTGGTGAAAACGCCAAAAAGATGCTTCAAGATTCAAATGGTAATGTTGATGCTAAAACATTTCAAGAAAATGGTTGTATAGTAGGTGTTAACAATGCCTCTTTTGAAGTGGCAAAAGGAGAGATGCTTGTTGTAATGGGCTTATCTGGATCTGGTAAGTCAACTTTACTAAGGTGTATATCAAGATTAACAGATGCAACAGGTGGAAAAATTTTCATTGAAGGTCAAGATTTATTAAATTTAAATAATAAAGAGTTAATTGAGCTTAGAAGAAACAAAATGGGAATGGTTTTCCAAAGCTTCGCTCTTCTTCCACACAAAACCGTTGTAGAAAATATAGCTTTTCCTCTTCAAATCAAAGGTATCAAAACTGAGGAGAGCATTAATAAAGCAATGGAGATGGTTAAATTAGTTGGACTTGATGGAAGAGAAAATTATTTTCCAAGAGAACTTTCAGGTGGACAACAACAAAGAGTGGGTATTGCAAGATCTCTAGCAGTTGAACCTGATATATGGTTTTTAGATGAACCTTTTTCTGCTTTAGATCCTTTAATTAGAAAAGAAATGCAAGATGAATTTTTAAGACTTCAAGAAAAATTACAAAAAACAATTATGTTTATTACTCATGATTTTGATGAAGCATTAAAACTTGCTGATCGAATTGCAATTATGAAAGATGGTATAATTGAACAACTAGATACACCTGCAAATATAGTTCTAAACCCAGCCACAGAATATGTAAGAAAATTTACTGAAGAAGTACCTAGAGAAAAAGTTTTATTAATTGAAGATGTAATGGATCAATCTATATCTAATAATTTAAGTGATGTTAAAGTTTCAAAAGATGAAATCATAGAAAATGTTGCAGAAAAAATATTAACGCAAGAAAAATCTGTAGCAGTTATAGATGAAAATAATAAAACCGTTGGGTCAATCAATCCGACAAAAATAATAAATACTGTCTTTGGCGGAAGAAAGAACGGAAAATAAATTATGGAATTTTTAAAAAAATATCCAAAAATATTTCAGTGGTTATTTCTATTACTTGTTTTCTTTGCTCTTTGTTTTGCTATTGATGTTCCAGAAACATATAAATTCATTAGAGGCCAAGCTGAATTCGTAAAAGACCCTAATCAAAGTAGTTATATATTTTTAGGCAAAGAAGTAAGATATTACGCCTTTGATGTTTTCTGGCGTCTTCCTCCATTACTTGGATGGTTACCAATATGGATAAATGACTCCTTGTTTTTCTTAATGAATGAGTGGATGCCAATGGAGTTTTGGAATGAGGACACTCAAGAATTTAAAACCAGACCAATAGTTTTGCAAATTAGCAGAAATTTAACAGCTTTTATGACCTTTTTAATAGAATTAATTAGAGAAATTCTATTAGGTGGACTTGAAACAATTGTTGCCTTTACAAGTTGGGATTGGATCGATGCGAACCCTTGGGCAGAGTTACCAGGTCTACCTTGGACAATAGTTGCAGCTGGCTTTGCAATACTTGCTTATAAATTAAGTGGCATTGGATTGGCTCTATTTGCTGGTTTAACCATGGTTTACATATCTATATTTGGACAATGGAAACCATCAATGCAAACACTCTCTTTTATTTTAGTTGCTGCGCCTCTATCTTTTATATTTGGTTTAAGTTTAGGTATTGCAGCTTATAAAAGTAAACGTGTAGAGAAAGCCTTATATCCAATTCTTTTAGTTATGCAAACAATGCCACAATATGCAGTGTTAGTTCCTGCGCTTGTGCTTTTTGGCGTCGGTGACCATGCTGCAGTAATTATAACTATGGTTGTTGCTGTTCCACCTATGATATTGCTTACTTTATTAGGATTGAGAGCTATTCCTCCAGAAGTAATTGAGGCTGGAAGAATGAGTGGTTGTAACAATTGGCAACTAATGTCTAAAGTGCTAATTCCAACGGCCAGAAGAGATATATTAATTGGTGTAAACCAGGTGATCATGGTGTGTTTTTCTATGGCTGTTATTTCAGCCTTCATTGGCGCGAAAGGTCTGGGTTTCAACTTATTGTTAGCATTAAATCAGCTTAATATTGGATTAGCATTAGAAGCTGGTCTTTGTATTAGTCTAATAGCAATTTTATTAGATAAGATGTCATTAGCATGGGCAAACAAACAAGTTGATTATTTTGGTAATTTAAATTTTTTTCAAAGAAATAAAAATTTATTATTTTTTAGTATTACGGTCATAATTGGAATTTTACTCGCTTACTTTGGATCTGTTTATTTTAAAGGTGGTTACAATTATTTATTTGAAGTGCCACACAATAAAGGAATATCGACTGCTGATTTTTGGAATAAAGGTGTCGATTGGATTTTTGATACCTTTTTTGTTTATATAAAAGCATTTAATACATGGTTAATTCAAGAAGTGTTACAACCAATGAGGGCTTTGTATTTAAGGATGCCAGCCGTTGCTACATTAGTATTAGTTGTTGGTGCCGGCTATTTAATTGGTGGAATTAGATCTGCATTAGTAGTTTGTGGTTTGACATTATTCATAGCTCTTAGCCCTTGGTGGGATAGGGCTTTAGTAACGGCTTATATGGCAACATTTGGGGTAATCGTTTCTTGTATAATTGGTTTTACAGTTGGCACATTATGTTTTCAAAATCAACATTCTGCAAAATTTATGTTAGGCGTATGTGATATATTTCAAACATTTCCATCATTTGTTTATCTTATCCCTGTTATGATGCTTTTTGGAATAACTGACACTTCTGTTCTTATTGCTGTAATTGTTTACGCAACTATACCAGCAACCAGATACACAATTGAAGGGCTTAGAAGTGTTCCAGCAGGTCTACATGATGCAGCGACGATGTCTGGTGTAAATAAATTTCAAAGATTAACAAAAATAGAATTTCCTTTAGCATTCCCTCATATGATGCTTGGTATAAATCAAACAATAGTGTTTGCATTATTTATGGTTATTATAGGAGCATTTATAGGCACAGAGGATTTAGGACAATATATTTTAAAAGCTTTATCAGATAAAAATGGTGCTGGTATTGGATTAACTTTAGGTATTTGTGTAGCTTTTATAGGTTTAATCTTTGACAATTTGATAAGAACTTGGGTAGAAAAAAGAAAAAAACATCTAGGAATTGCTTAAGCTTAAATGAAAAAAATTTTAATAATAGGCGGTGGCGCAATGGGATCTGCTTTTACTTTTCCATGTATAGATAATAAAAACGAAGTAACTATCACAGAGCCCTATAATAAAACTTTTATTAAAAATTTGTCTTCAAAAAAGAAATATCATTCTAGTTTGAAAATAAATTTACCAAATAAATTAATATACAAAAAGTATTCAACTCATTTGTTAACTAATAAATATGATTTAGTTGTTGTTGCGTTAAGTTTATCGGGAATAAATTTTATAAGTGAAGAATTTAAAAAATCAAACATCAAAAGTCCAATTCTTATTCTTACTAAAGGTTTAAAGTATGAGAAAAAAAAACAGAAAATTTTTACTATTTCAGAGGATATAAAGAAAACTAATAAAAATATAAATGTTTCAGTTTTAAAAGGACCTTGCTTAGCAAAAGAACTTTCAAATAAAAAACAAACAAGTGTGATTGTTGCTAATAAAAATATCAAAACCGCAAAAAAAATTTGTAATATGATAACTACAAAATACTATTTAACTGAAACTTCGAAAGATGTTATTGGAGTTGAGATCTGTTCTTCAATTAAAAATATTTATTCAATGATTATTGGAGCTGGAGATAGTTTAAATATGTCTTCAAGTTTATTCAAAAAATCTATAAATGAGATGATATATATTACTAAATATTTTAAAGGAAAAATTGAAACTGCTCTTGGATTAGCCGGAGTCGGAGATCTATACGTCAGTGCTGCAGGAGGTAGAAATAGTAAAATGGGTGGTTACTTGGGGCAAGGCTATACATTTAACAATGCTAAAAGAAAATTTATGCCAAATGAAACTGTTGAGGGAGAGCAACTTGCAAGAGAAATTGCTCCATTTGTATTAAAAAAAATTCAACAAAAAAAAATCCCTTTGATGACAAAATTAATTAAATCTATAATTAACAATAAAAAATTAATATTAAATTAAAATGGCGAGTATTAAAATAGATAAAGTAAATAAGTATTTTGGAAGTACTCATGTTATAAAAGATGTTTCTCTTGATATAAAAAGTGAGTCTTTTACTGTTCTAGTAGGACCAAGTGGTTGTGGTAAATCTACAATTTTAAGAATGATTGCTGGTTTAGAAGAAATTAACTCTGGCACAATATCTATTGACGATAAAGTTGTTAACGATCTGCCACCTAAAGAAAGAAATATTGCAATGGTATTTCAATCTTATGCTCTTTACCCTCATATGACAGTATTTGATAATATGGCTTTTGGTTTAAAGATTGAAAAAAAATCAAAAGAAGAAATAGAGCAAAGAGTAATGGAGGCTGCTAAAATTCTGCAAATAGAGGAGTATCTTGAGAGAAAACCCAAACAATTATCTGGAGGACAACGTCAAAGGGTGGCAATAGGAAGAGCCATTACAAGAAAACCAAAAGTTTTTTTATTTGATGAACCATTATCTAACTTAGATGCAGCGTTAAGAGTCCAAATGAGGGTAGAATTAGCAAAATTACATGATCAACTTAATGCAACAATGATTTACGTAACTCATGATCAGACTGAAGCCATGACACTTGCAAATGATATTGTTGTATTGGATCAAGGGATAGTTTCACAAAAGGGATCACCAATGAACTTATATAATAACCCAGATAACTTATTTGTTGGAGGTTTTATCGGATCTCCAAAAATGAATTTTATAGATAGTAAAATTTTGAGTAAAAGTTCAAAGAGTTCTGAAGTAGATATAATGGGGACTGGAAAGTTAAATGTACCAAAAATTTCTGAAAATATTCAAGAAGGGGATAGTATAAAAATTGGAATAAGACCAGAGCACTTAATATTAAACGCAAAATCAGATACACTTTGGGAAAGCAAGGTTTTCGTCGTAGAAAAATTAGGGTCAGGAACATATTTATACTTGGAGAAAGAGGGAGATCCTCTTGTTGTACAAACTGATGGAGACACAAATATTAAAGTAGGTGACACTGTTAAAATAGGTTTTGATCCATTTCGTTGCCATTTATTTGATAATAAAGGTATTTCTTTTAAAAATTCTTGAATCAATCTCAGGTAGTATTGCGTAATTTAGATACTTGTTATTCTTCTTTTAAATGTTCATTATGTGTTAATTTTTAAATAACTTTAGAAAACACGAAAAAGAGGGGAATATATGTTTAAAAATATATTAATAACAATCTCTGCAATAGCTTTTGTTTTTAATTCAATTGCATTTGCAGATATCAAATTCTGGACGACAGAAACTCAACCAGCAAGAATGGCTAAACAAGAAGAGATGGCTAAAGCTTTTGAAGCTAAAACTGGAATTGGAGTTGAAGTTATCCCGATTGATGAAAAAGATTTAGGAACAAGAGCTACTGCAGCAGCTGCAGCAGGAGATCTTCCTGATGTAATTTATCATACATTGCAATATGTATTGCCATGGGCTGAAGCGGGAATTTTAGACGTTGATGCAAATAATGATATAATTAAAACACTTGGAAAAGATACTTTTGCTCCAGGCGCTTTAAAGATGGCTAAAAAAGGTGGCAAAATTGCAGCCGTGCCAGTAGATGGATGGACGCAAATGGTCGTTTACAGAAAAGATTTATTTAAAGCTGCTGGTTTAGAACCACCAACAACTTATGCAAATATTGAGAAAGCAATAGATGCTTTATCTAGTAACGATATGTTTGGATTTGTTGCTGCAACTAAAACTGATGAAAACTTTATGAGCCAGGTTTTGGAACATGTTCTGCTTGCAAATGGTGTAAACATCGTGAAAAAAGGTGGAACAAAAAAACAAGGTAGAGCTTTAAAAAATTCTTTACAGTTTTATAAAAAATTAGCTAAAGCAAGCCCTCCAGGAGAACTTTATTGGAAACAATCAAGAGAACTTTATTTCGCTGGTAAAACTCCAATGATAATTTGGTCACCATTTATCATGGATGAATTAGCTGGTTTAAGAGATTCAGCTCCACCAACAATTAACAGTGATCCTACATCACCAGAATTGGCATCTAAAACTGGATTTATAACTAATTTTAGTGGACCAAATAATGTAAAAGGTGCAGCTTGGGCGGATGTTAGATACTTTGGTGTAACTGCAGATGCAGATACCGATGAAGCTAAGCAGTTTATTCTTTATTCAATGGATGAAGGATACACAAGCACTTTATCTATAGCACCAGAAGGTAAGTTCCCTGTAAGAAGAGGTAATGCAAGTGATCCAAATGCATTTACAACAGCTTGGAGTAAACTGCCTGTTGGAGTTGATAGAAAAGCTCCTTTAACAGATCTATATTCTGCAGATGTAATAAATAATATTGTTGCTGGTTTAGATACTGCTAATAGATGGGGCGTAAAAGAAGGTGAACTATCTAGAGCATCTAAAATTATTAACAATAAGTTTATAAATAGAATCACTAGACAATATATTGACGATCAATTGACGTTAGATGAAGCGGTAGATGAAATTAATACTGTACTAGCTAGCTTCTAGTAATTTAAAAAATTAAAAAAAGCGGGTAATATTAATTATCCGCTTTTTTTTATGAGTTCAAAACTTGCAAAAATTGAAAAAAGAACAGCTTATCTTTTAATATTACCATCAGTTTTTTTGGTATTTTCTATAATATTATTTCCAATATTCTCAAATATTTGGATTAGTTTTAAAAATGTAGAACTTAAAGATTTAAGAATTCCTGAACCAAGAGCAAAAAAATTAGTAAAATCAATTAACGATAATCCAACTCAAATAAAAATAATTTATAAATTAAGAAATAGTTCTCTTACACAAGAAATTACTAATGTAAAATTTAAAGATAAATATCCAGACAATCTCGAACCAACAAATTTAGATAATAGATGTCAATTTAAATCAAATTTACTTATGTGTAAATTAGGTAATTGGCCAAAAAAATACCGAGAAAATTTAGAAATAGTTTTTCAAAATACTAATAATCAAGAAATTTCAAAGAAGGAAATAAAATCTTATAAACCTAAACTATCAGGTAAGTCACAAAATATATTATTAACTTATGAATTTACTTTAAATAATTTCAAAAAAGTAATCAAAGACAAAGCATTTATAGATCTATTATCAACAACTTTTTATTACACTTTTTTTGGAACAATAGGTGCAATAGTTTTTGGAATTTTGGCAGCACAAATGGTAAATCAAAAATTTTTTGGAAGAACATTTATGAGAAGTGTCTTGTTGTTTCCTTATGTTGCACCAGTAGTTGCTCTTGCTTATACCTGGGAACTTTTACTTGATCCAACAAGTGGAACTTTAAATAATTTATTAATTAATTATCAAATTATTGAAGGACCAATAAATTTACTAGGACAAAAATACGTAACTTTAAACATACTTGGTTTTGATTTTAAATTAAGGTTAGCATTAACAACTGTAATTATTTTTGAAATTTGGAGATATTTTCCTCTAGCATTTTTATTTATTCTTGCTCGTCTTCAAGCAGTTCCAAAAGAGTTGTATGAAGCAGCTGATGTTGATGGTGCAAATCCTATCCAAAAATTTCTTAATATTACTTTGCCCCAGATATTAGCAGTGATTTCAATTTTATTTATGATTAGATTTATTTGGAATTTTAATAAATTTGAAGACATCTTCTTACTCACTGGTGGGGCATCAGGCACAAGAACATTGCCAATAAATGTATATCAACAAGGTTTTTCAATCGGGGATATAGGTATGGGTTCTGCAGTTTCTATTGTGATTGTAGCGTTTCTATTAATTTTTATGTTTATTTATTTTAAACTTTTAGGAAAAAGAGCTGATGAAAATTAAAAATATATTTACTTATTGCCTTATCTCGTCTTTGTTTTTGTTTTCATTAATTTGTATTTGGAAAATCTTAGTTACATTACAAGGAATTGAATTAACAAATTTCAATTTTAATAAATTATTTACCTTTGGAATAATTCTATGTGTAATAAATCTTTTAATTGGAAAAAAATTTAATTTAAATATTAAAATTACTACACTTGCACTTTTATTTTCTATCTTTGATTATTTTATTTCTATAAATTTACCTATTTGGTACAGTTTTGGCATATTCTTAATTTCATTATTTTTTTTCAATAACATAAAAAACTACGACAAAAACTTTTTGTCAAAAAATCATTCGTCTCAAAAATTATCCTTTAATTTTTTAACATTATTTGGTATTACGCTGTTTTCTTTTGTAATTCTTTTCCCTTTTTACATGATGTTAGTTACAAGCTTTAAAACACAAGCATTATTATTATTGAACCCCTTAGACTTTAGTATTAATTTTGCACAAGGATTGCCAGAGTTGTTCAAATCTTATTTTATAGTATTCAAAGATTATAATTTTGGAAGATATATGCTAACGAGCACAATAGTCTCCTTAGGCACAGTCATTATAACATTAATATTTGCAATACCAGCTGCTTACGCTGTTGCAAGACTTAATTTCTTTGGAAAAAATTTTTTATCAACATCCATATTGATAATTTATTTGTTTCCAGCGATAGTTTTAGTGATACCTTTGTACACAATTTTTAGTCAACTTGGTTTAAGAAATTCTATTGAGGGTTTACTAATAGTTTATACAGCTACAACCTTACCTGTAGCAATTTATATGCTGCAAGGTTACTTTAAAAGTATACCAAAAGAATTAGAAGAAGCAGGGATAATAGATGGTCAAAATTGGCTTGGTATAATTTTTAAAATTATACTCCCACTTAGTTTACCCGCAATATCATCAGTAGCTTTGTATGTATTTATGATAGCTTGGAATGAATTTTTGTTTTCATTAATGTTTTTAGACCGGCCAAATACATTCACATTATCAAGAGCTATTCAGTTTCTGAATGTTGGAGCTGAAACACCTAGACAATATTTGATGGCAGGGTCTGTAGTAGTAACTTTGCCTATTTTAATAATTTTTGTTTATTTTGAAAAATATTTAGTAAGTGGTCTTACTGCAGGAAGCGTTAAAGGATAATGCAAAATAAAGTAGAAGAGGCAAAAAAAATATTATTAGGCAACAGAAAAAATGGCTACACACTTCCTACTAATAACAAATTATATCCTGCTCAATGGAATTGGGATTCAGCTTTTATAGCTCTTGGCTATTCTTACTTTAATTTAGATTTTTCAATTATAGAAATTGAAACTTTGCTTAATGGTCAGTGGGACGATGGTATGGTACCCCACATTCTTTTTCATGAAAAAGACACATCTTATTTTCCAAATCACACAACTTGGCAATGTGGAAAAAATATACCTTCTTCTGGTATTACTCAGCCACCAGTTTTAGCCAGTATTTTGAGAAAAATTGTTGAAAAAAATAAATTAAATAATGATCAAAACTCAAGGATAATTAAAGTAATCAAAAAAATTAAAAATTATCATGATTGGTTCATAAAATTCAGAGATCCTAATAAAACGGGCCTTGTATCCATATTACATCCTTGGGAAAGTGGGTATGATAATTCTCCAATTTGGGATCAGCCAATGAGCAATATCAAAGTAGATAAAGACCTTAATTATAAAAGAAGAGACCTTGAAGTTTCAAACTCTGATGAGAGACCTTTAAAAACTGATTATGATAGATATGTAACTTTAAGAGATCAATTTAGGGATGTTCAGTATGATCCACATAAATTGTATGAGATTTCTGATTTTAATGTAGTAGATGTTGGATTTAATGCTTTATTTTTGAGAGCAAATAAAGATCTACTTACCTTAGCTAAAAATTTAGATTTAAATTTCGATGATTTAAATAATTTCGTATCCAAAACTGAAAATCAAATATTAAAATTATATGATGATAATATTAATGATTTTGTCTCAAAAGATTTAAAAACTAATTTGAATATTGTTGTTCCATCAATAACAAATTATTTTACTTTATTTGCAAATTTAGAAAATGATCAATTAAATAAAAAAATTATTAATAATTTAAAAAATCATAATATTAATGACAATTACTATTTCTCAACAATAAAACCAAATCATCCTTCGTTTGAAGAAAAAAGATATTGGAGAGGTCCAATATGGATAAATTGTAATTGGTTGATTTATCAAGGACTTATTAAAAAAGAGCCAGAATATGCAAATGAAATCAAAAAAAAAACTTTAGAATTAATTGAAGAAAAAGGTTTTCATGAATATTACAGTTATAAAGATGGATCAGTTATGGGCGCAAATAATTTCTCATGGAGCGCAGCTTTATATTTAGACCTGGTTCTAGAAAATTAGATTAGATTTTTAGTTTTTATTTAGAAATGTTTCAGAGGAGTCGTCCATTGCTTTTGCCCAAGCTGTATGATGAACAGGAGCTACTGACCCTGTTACTGGAGATGAAAAAGATTTATTTCTATACGTTGATATATCTTCAACCTTATGATGTTCCCATTCTTTAAAATGTTTTCTGATTAGTTCAAAATCTATTTTTGGATAATCTGACATCTCATGTAATTCTTTTGTGTATTCAGTCTGAAAATCAATCATCTGATCAGGATTTTCTAGTTTTTCTTCTAAAGCAACCCATTTATTAATATCTTTTTCAATATCCCCTCCATTTGGTATATTTATTTTCCCCATTATAACATCTCTTGCGTACCAAGCTTGGCAATCAAACATATTGAATGTATGAAACTGATCTTGCATTCCTAGATACAAAAGTTTGTGATTATCTTGCCAAACAACACCTTTGTATAATTTTGGAGGATAAAGTCTGTTTCTTGTTTTAAGTTTTAAATTTTCTTCCAAGAAAGGAAAATGATGTAGGTAACCAGTACATAGTATTATTACATCTGCATCCTGTTCCGTGCCATCTTTAAAAATTGCTTTTTTTCCCTCTAATCTATCTAAATAGAATACTTCCTTCATTCCTTCAGGCCATTTAAAACCCATAGGATTATGCCTGTAGCCAATTGTTACACTTTTTGCTCCATATTTATTGCATTGAAGCGCAATATCCTCAGCGGAATAACTGCTTCCTAAAACTATAATATTTTTTCCTCTAAATTCTTCTGCATCTCTAAAATCATGTGAGTGCATTATTCTTCCAGGAAATGAACTCATACCTTTATATTCAGGTATAAAAGGAACTGAAAAATGACCAGTGGACACTACAACGTAATCAAAATGATCAGTTAAAATTTTATCATTTTCTTTATCTTGATAGCTAACTTCAAATTTGTCTGATTTAAAAACTGTATTAACTACTCTTGTATTAAATTTAATTTTATTTCTTAAATTTCCTTTACTTACTCTACTAGTGATATAATCATAAAGTACTTCTCTAGGTGGGAAAGAAGGAATTGGCTTTCCAAAATGTTCATCAAAAGAATAATCTGCAAATTCAAGACACTCTTTAGGTCCATTTGACCAAAGATATCTATACATACTATTATGAACTGGATCTCCATATTGGTCAGATCCCGTTCTCCAGCTATAATTCCAAAGACCTCCCCAATCACTTTGTTTTTCAAAGCAAACTATTTCAGGTATTTTGTCTCCTTTTTTCTCGGCATGTTCAAAAGCCCTCAGAATTGATAATCCACAAGGTCCAGCACCGATAATAGCGACTTTAGTCATGATAATTTTTCCTCTACAATTAAAATTATAAATATATTGTACTAAGAAAAATAGAAAAATTAAATATTATTTTAATATGAAAACTAATTGGAATTATCCTACTACAATTTGGGTTGGAGAGAACAGAATTCAAGATTTAAGCATAGCATGTAAAAATTTGAAAATTAATAAACCATTATTTGTCACAGATAAGGATTTAATTAATCTAAAAATGGTTCAAGATATTATTTTAGATTTAAAAAAAACCTTTAATCATCTTCAAGTTTTTTCAAATTTTTCAGGTAATCCTGTAGGCGAGAATGTGGAAGAGGGAGTGGGGGAGTTTAAAAAATTAGGTTGTGATGGAGTTATTGCATTTGGTGGTGGCAGCGGTCTTGATGTAGGTAAAGCTATTGCTTTTATGACAGGACAGTCTAGACCATTATGGGATTTTGAAGATATAGGTGATTATTGGAAAAGAGCAGATGAAACTAACATTGCACCGATCATTGCTGTACCCACTACAGCAGGGACAGGATCAGAAACTGGAAGAGCATCAGCTATAATCAATAAACAAACAGGTATAAAAAAAATTATTTTCCACCCGAAATTTTTACCTTCAATTGTAATTTTAGATCCTAATTTAACTTTAGATCTTTCTCCAAGATTGACTGCAGCGACAGGCATGGATGCTTTGGCACACAATTTAGAAGCTTTTTGTGCGCCTGGATTTCACCCGATGGCTGATGGAATTGCGATTGAGGGAATGAAGTTAATTAAAAACTCATTAATTAAAGCAGTTAAGAACGGTAAAGATTTAAATGCTAGAGCAGAATTATTAGCTTCAGCTAGCATGGGTTCTACCGCTTTTCAAAAAGGGCTTGGTGCTATTCATTCTTTAAGCCACCCTATTAATGCACAATTTAATGTTCACCACGGTTTATCAAATGCTATCTTTATGCCTTATGTATTAACTTTTAACAAAGATATGATTGAAAAAAGGATAATTTCTATATGTGATTATCTCAAACTCGATAAAAGTTTTGATAGTTTTTTAAAGTGGATTTTAGAACTAAGAAAAGAATTAAATATACCGCATAAATTATCAGAAATTGTTGATGTAAATAAAATAAATTTAGAGCAGTTATCAGTTATGGCATTAGAAGATCCTTCAACTTCTACCAATCCAAGAACAATGAGCAAAGATGACATGAAAGCACTTTATGAACATAGTATTTCAGGTAAATTATTTTAATGAAAAGAATTCTGATAGTTGAAGGTAACCTTAGAGAAGAAAATCAAAGCTTTACTGATGGTGGAATTAAAACTCATACTGAAAGTTTAAAAGACAGTATTAGTTATTTTACAGATCAATTAGATATTGATGTTGTTAATCCTTCATCAGATGAAAATATTAATGAAGTAGCTAAAGATTTAACTAAATATCATGGAATGATATGGGGTGGTAGTAGTTTAAATATTTACAATGATACTCCAGAAATAAGAAGACAATTAAACTTTATGAGGGAATGTCAAAAGAATATAAAAAATATATTCGCAATATGTTGGGGAATGCAAGTTGCTGTGACCGTTGCTGGTGGTGAAGTAAAGAAATGCCCTAATGGCGCTCACAGGGGAATAGCTCACGACATAGAAATAAACGAAAATGGTCTTAAACATCCGCTTTATAAAAATAAAAATAAAAAATTTAATACCCCTGCATTTAATTTTGATGAAGTTGTAAAATTACCTGAGGGCTCTACATTACTTTCATCAAATCCAATAAATAAAGTCATGGGTATAAATTTTAATGTTGGTTCAACGAATGTATGGGGAATACAATATCACCCAGAGATAACTTATGCCAAAATGATAAGCTTAATTCATTTTAGGAGAGATCGACTTTTAGAAAAAAAAGCATTTATTGACCAAATGGAAATAGACTCTCATGTAAAAATTATAGAAGATGAAAATAAAATTTCAAATAAAGATGCAAGGATGAGAGAATTAGAAAATTGGCTAAATAATTTAAATTAGAACAAGCCTTCTATTTCACCTTTTTCATTAAGCTTAATAGAGTCTGCTGCAGGAACTCGAGGAAGTCCAGGCATTGTCATGATGGCTCCACATATAACAACAATAAACTCTGCACCTGAGGATAATCTTACTTCCCTAATTGGTAATGAATGGCCTGTTGGAGCACCTTTTGCGTTTGGATCAGTAGAAAAACTATATTGTGTTTTTGCTACGCATATAGGTAAATTTCCATAACCCGCTTCTTCAAAAGATTTTAATTGATCTTTTATTTTACTGTCAGCAACAACTTCGTTTGCTCGATAAATTTCTTTTGCTACAGTCTCAACTTTCTTTAACAAAGGTGTTTTTTCATCATATAAAAATTTAAAATTTGCTTTTTTTTGATCAATTAAATCTACAACATGTGTGGCAAGTTCTTTTGTCCCTTCTCCACCATTTGACCAATGAGTGCATAAAGAAGCTTTAACTCCCATATTATAACAAGCATTTATTAACTCTTTTACCTCATTATCAGTATCAGCAATAAAATGATTAACAGCAACCGCTACCGGTAAACCAAATTTTTTTACGTTTTCAATGTGTCTTTCTAAATTTACTAAACCTTTTTTTAACGCTTCTACATTTTCATTTTTTAAATCATCTTTAGCCACACCGCCGTGCATTTTTAATGCTCTGATTGTTGCAACAATAACTACACACTCAGGTTTTAAATTTGATTTTCTACATTTAATATCTAAAAATTTTTCTGCTCCTAGGTCTGCTCCAAATCCAGCTTCAGTTACAACATAATCAGCTAGTTTTAAACCTGCTTTAGTTGCTATTACAGAGTTACAACCGTGCGCAATGTTTGCAAAAGGACCACCATGAATAATGGCAGGATTATTTTCTAACGTTTGAGTTACATTAGGCCTGATTGCTTCTTTTAACAAAACAGTCATTGGTCCATGAGCATTTAAATCTTTTGCAAAAATAGGCTTTCTATCTCTAGTATAAGCAACTGTAATATTACCGATTCTCTTTTCCAAATCTTCAAGATCATTTGCTAAACAAAAGATAGCCATTATCTCAGATGCTACTGTAATATCAAAACCATCTTCTCTTGGAAAACCATTAGCTACTCCACCTAAATTAATATTGATAGATCTTAAAGATCTATCATTCATATCCATAACTCTTCTCCAAACTACTCTTCTTACATCTATGTTTAATTTATTTCCCCAATAAATATGATTATCAATTAACGCTGACAATAAATTGTGAGCAGATGTAATTGCATGGAAATCCCCAGTAAAATGTAAATTGATTTGTTCCATTGGAACAACTTGAGCATATCCACCACCAGCTGCTCCACCTTTCATTCCAAACGAAGGACCTAAACTAGGTTCACGTAAACACACTATAGAATTTTTACCAATTTTGTTTAATCCATCATTTAAACCAACTGACGTAGTTGTTTTTCCCTCACCTGCAGGAGTTGGTGTAATAGCAGTAACTAAAATTAATTTTCCATTTTGTTTATCTTTTAAACTATCCAAATATTCTAAATTTATTTTAGCAATATGACGTCCCATAGGGCTAAAAGCACTTGGTTCGTCTGAAACATTAATTTTACCCAAAATCTCATTTATGGGTTTCATTTTTGCTTCTCGTGCAATTTGGATATCTGATTTTGACATAAATCTAATTACTTATTAATGAGCAGAATTACTATCCTTTTTTGTCACGTATTTAAACATCTAAAAAATATATATAAAAAAAATTAGCAAAAACTTATATTTAATTTTATAGAACTTACGGATGCAGAAATATTCAGTATTTAGTCTAATCAAAAACGCTTTCTCCAATCACCAAAATTGGGAAGTTGCTTGGAAAGATCCAACTCCAAAAAGTGAATATGATGTAGTCATCATCGGAGGTGGAGGACATGGTCTTGCTACTGCATATTATTTAGCAAAAGAACATAATATTAGAAATGTAGCTATCATTGAGAAAGGTTGGATTGGTGGTGGAAATGTTGGTCGAAATACAACGATCATAAGATCAAATTTTATGTACGATGCTAATGCAAGATTTAATGAATTTGGAATGGATTTATGGAGAAACTTAAGTCAAGAACTGAACTTTAATGTGATGTTTTCTCCAAGAGGAATAATAAATTTAGCCCACTCAGATGCTCAAATGAACGCATATGCTCGTAGAGGAAACTCTATGAGATTAAATGGAATAGATGCAAAATTATTGGATAGAGACGAAGTTAAAAAATTAATTCCAATGGCTGACTTTAGCGATGAAGTGCGTTTCCCAATTTTTGGAGGCTTAATGCAACCAAGTGCTGGTACCGCAAGACATGATGCTGTTGCTTGGGGTTATGCACGTCAAGCAGATGATATGGGAGTAGATATAATTCAGCATTGTGAGGTCACTGGGTTTGATGTTGTTAATGGAAAGATAAAAGGAATTAGAACTTCAAGAGGAGATATCAAAGCAAAAAAAGTTGGATTATGTGTTGCAGGTAGCACAAATATTTTAGCTGAAAAATTAAATATGACACTGCCGATAGAAACTCATGTACTGCAAGCTTGTGTTTCAGAACCTGTAAAACCATTATTAGATGGAGTTGTAACTTTTGGTGCAGGCCACTTTTATATAAGTCAATCAGATAAAGGTGAGATGGTAATGGGTGGTGATCTAGATGGATACAACAGTTATGCTCAAAGAGGTAACTTGCCAACTATACAACATGTATTGACAGGTGGCTTAGCTTTATTTCCATTTTTAAGTAGATTAAAAATGTTAAGGACATGGGGAGGGATTATGGATATGTCTATGGATGGTTCTCCAATAATTGATAAAACTCATATAGAAGGTTTATATTTAAACTGCGGATGGTGTTATGGAGGTTTTAAATCAACTCCTGTCTCAGGTTGGACATTTGCTCATACAATTGCGCAAGATCAAGTTCATGAATTAAATTCAGAATTAAGATTAAATAGATTTTCTACAGGCCATCTTTTAGATGAAAAAGGTTTAGGAACTAAAACCTGGATTGGTTAAAAAATGTTATACATCAAATGTCCTTATTGCGGTTTAAGAGCACAAAAAGAATTTTCATATGGAGGTGATGCAACTGTAAAAAGACCTAATATAAATGAAGAAGTTTCAACTGAAGATTGGGATAATTTTGTTTATATGAGAAAAAGTCCAAGAGGGAAACATGTAGAGTTATGGCAACACATAGCAGGATGTAGACAATGGATTAAGGTGCAAAGAGACACCGCTACACATGAAATTTTCCAAACTGCAAAAGTTACTGAAGAAATAAGATGAGCCAACCATTTAGATTAAATAAAGAGGGATTAATTAATCGAAACAAAAAAATATCTTTTACTTTTAATGGTAAAAAATTATTTGGATATGAAGGTGATACAATTGCATCTGCTTTAATAGCAAATGGAATACACTTAGTTGGTAGAAGCTTTAAATATCACAGACCTAGAGGTTTTTTTGGTGCAGGAGTAGAGGAGCCAAACGCAAAACTACAAGTAGAATTCAATGGTCATTCAGAGCCAAATGTTAATGCAACAGAAATGGAACTCGTTGAAGGTTTATCAGCTACTAGCCAAAATTGTTGGCCATCAGTTAATTTTGATATTGGTGCAATTAATAATTTTTTAAAAATGTTTTTCCCTGCTGGGTTTTATTACAAAACATTTATGTGGCCTAAAAGCTTCTGGTATAAAATTTACGAACCTTTCATAAGAAAAGCCGCAGGTTTAGGGGTTGCTTCAATAGAAAAAGATAAAGAAAGATACGAACATAAATTTGAGTATTGTGATCTATTAGTTACTGGATCCGGACCATCTGGATTATCAAGCGCTTATGCTGCTGCAAAAAATGGAGCAAAAGTAATTTTAGCTGAAGATAAACCAAGATTTGGAGGAACACTTTTGACCGACGATGTAAGCATCGATAATTTATCAGGAAAAGATTGGGCAGAAAAAATAATTAGTGAATTAAAATCAATGCCTAATGTAACAGTAAAAAATAGATCTCAAGTTTTTGGTTACTATGATCATAATATGCTGGTTATGTTTGAGAGAGTTAGTGATCATTTAGAGAAAAAATCAAAATTTACTCCAAGACAAAGACTTTGGTATATTAGAGCCAAAGAAACAATTTTATCAACTGGTTCAATTGAAAGACCAATTGTATTTGGAAACAATGATACTCCAGGAATTTTTTTATCAGCAGCTGCAAAAGAATATATGAAAGTCTACGGAGTTTTAGTAGGAAAGAAACCTTTAATATTTACTAATAACGATAGTGCATATGAAACAGCTTTAGAGTTCAAAAAAAATAATGTTGAACCAATTATATTAGATACTAGAGAAGAACATTCATCAGAATTAATCGATGAAGCAAAATCAAAGGGAATTGATATAAGATTTTCCCACGGTGTTATTGTCGCTAATGGATACAAAAAAGTTAAATCTGCAAAAATTGGCAAACTGAATAAAGATAAAAATTCTTTTGAGAAAATAGAAACTGTAGAATGTGATTGTATTTGTGTGTCTGGATTTTGGACACCATCTGTTCATTTAGCATCACAATCAGGAAATAAACTTAAGTATGAAGAAAAAATTGATGCATTTATTCCAGATAAGAAAAAACAACATGAGACCTCAGTTGGCGCAGCAAATGGATCTTTTACTTTAGAAGAAAGTTTAAAAAATGGTTTTGAAAATGGTTCAAATCTTTCTGCTAAAATTACAGATACTAAAACAGAAATTGCAATTCCAAATGTAAATGAAAAAAAATATGGTGCTCATGATAAATTTTGGTGTATGCCATTACCTAAAAATGAAAATCCAAAAAGATTTGTTGATTTTCAAAATGATGTATCTGTTTCTGATATAGAAATTGCACTTAGAGAAGGCTACAGATCAATAGAGCATGTCAAAAGATATACAACTCTTGGAATGGCAACAGATCAAGGCCGTACAAGTAATTTAAATGGTCTTCAGTTGGTATCTAATATAGAAAATAAAATAGTTCCTGAAGTAGGACACACAACATTTAGACCACCTTTCACACCAATTACAATCGGGACAATAGTTGGTCGTGAAGTAGGTATGGAATATTTGCCGACTAGAAAAACTCCAATGCATGAATGGCATGAGAAAAATAATGCTGTATTTGTTGATGCAGGTGCTTGGAAAAGACCTCGATATTATAAAGAAGGAAATGAAACTTTATTTGAAGCTTCAAAGAGAGAGGCAAAAAACGTTAGAGAGAATGTTGGTATATGCGATGTAACAACATTAGGAAAAATTGATATTAAAGGTCCAGACGCAGCAGAATTTTTAAACAGAGTTTATACAAATGCTTGGATGAAATTACCTATTGGAAAAGCAAGATATGGATTAATGCTTAGAGAAGATGGAATTGTCATGGACGATGGAACAACAACAAGAATTTCAGAAAATCATTATCATATGACAACAACAACTGCACAAGCTGCAAATGTTTTGTCTCACTTAGAATATTATCTTCAAATTGTTTGGCCAGAATTAAACGTAAATGTTGTCTCTACAACTGAGCAATGGGCAGGGGCTGCAATTGCAGGACCCAAATCTAGAGACATGTTATCAAAATTATATCCAGACTTAGACGTATCAAATGAGGCTTTGCCTTTTATGGGCTATAAAGAAGCAGAATTTTTTGGTGTTCCATCAAGAATTTTTAGAATTTCATTTTCTGGTGAGCTTGCATATGAGATTAATGTCAAATCAGATCATGGCATGTTCATGTGGGAGAAAATGATGGAAGTAGGAAAAGAATTTGGAAATCAGCCTTACGGAACTGAAGCTTTATCAACATTAAGAATAGAAATGGGACACGTTGCAGGACCAGAATTAGATGGCCGAACAATCCCATCAGATGTTTCATTAAATGGATTAGTTTCAAAGAAAAAAGATTTTATTGGCAAAAATTCTTTAGGAAGAGAAGCATTTAATGTTGAGAGCAGACAAAAAATTGTTGGACTTATTCCAATTGATAGAAAGTCTAGTATTCCTGAAGGATCTCATATCGTCCAAGATCAGAATGCAAAATTACCAAACCCTAAACTTGGCCATGTTTCTTCTTCTTGTTGGAGTGTAGAAAATAATAATCCATTTTCACTAGCAATTATGAAAGATGGAAAAAATATGATAGGTAAAAAGTTTTTTGCGGTATCACCATTAAAAAATAAATCAATTGAAGTAGAAGTTATTTCTTCTCATTATGTTGATCCTGAAGGAAAAAGAGTTAGATCATGAAAAATGTATCTGCACTAGAAAATATTCATAAACATGGATTGTTTGGCAATCACGATAGTAAAGATGAGCTAATAAATATTAGAGAAATCAAAGATATTTTGATTTATCAGATTGTTAAATATAAAAAATCTTCAATTAGTATTGATAAAATAAAAATAGATAATTTAAATTTACCCCAGACTCTTTTGGTATCTTCAAATCCTAATACAAGAATTTTATGGATGGGACCTGATAATTGGTTAGTCGTTTCAAAGAATAAAGAAATAGAAAAATCTATTTTAGAAAACCTAAGTCATGATGATTTTGCATTAACTGATCTATCTCATTCAAGAACAATACTTGAATTAGAAGGTTTTTTGGTAGATGAAGTATTGAAAAAAGGTTGTCCATTAAATTTAGATGGCCTTGATGAAGGGAAATGTTCTAATTCTGCTTTTCATGCAATTACAATAACTATTGATTTTGTTAGTTCAAATCCAAGAAAAGTAAGAATATTCGCTTTAAGAAGTTTTGGTGAATCTCTTTATCATTCAATAACTGATGCTTGTTTAGAATTTGGCTATAAAGCTGAATAAAAATTATTCTGAAGTTTTAAATTTAGTTTTTTGAATAATAACCACAAACACAATTGGAATTATTAAAGTTATTAGTGTTACTGTTATCAACAAAATACCTAGATCTGAATAATCGGCAGTGGTAAGAATAGCGTTTGTTACCTTATCCTTTACCTCTCTAGTAATAACATAAATTTCATTTAAATATTTAGTTCCTAACGCACTTGCTGATAAAGCAAGATTTGTAAAAGATGCGAATACTGCAAAGAAAGTTGCTTTTAAGTGTGACGGAGCATTTTTAGCAATCCACGCGAGCAAAGGTATCATTGAGACTTGTCCCAAAGGTGACTCAAGTGCAGTATTTAATATTGCAATAAACTTGGCATCAACAACTCCATTAGTAATTGATGATGTCCAATTGTGAAATCCATAATACATACCAACACTTGGTAAAAATAAAATTGCGCCTGCAACAGATAAAATTACTATTATTCTAGCTATAGAGTTGTTTGCCATAAATGGTCTTAATAAAATAATACCAACAAGCGTTAAAACAGAGGCTATAAGAGATAATACAGAAAAAAATTGTTCATTGAATTCAAGTACATCAATTTCAAACCAAGATAAACCCGGACCAGGTCCTGGCATTGCTCTAAAAATAAAAATTATTATTGCTGTTCCTACAACAGTAAGTCTTAAATCCTGAGGAAGTTCTTTAACTAATTTATTCATTAAAAATACAATAATTGCCATTGAACCTACGAAAACAATTTCTTGAGCAAATGGCACTTTGAATGATCCAATACCTAAAGTGAAAATAACAAAAACCAAGCTTCCACCCAATATCCACCAGTTTACTTCAGTTCTCTCTGAAGGAGCATAATCTTGGTCACCCTCTAAACCTTGTTCAATTAGTTTTCTTTTCTTTTGATTTTTTAGATATGAAGCAAGAAATATTCCTAGGACAGATACAATTGGAATAATTAAAGCATATATATAAATCGAACCATATAAACTTATCTTATCTGCTTGTTCAAGTTCGTCTACTCCTTTAAAGAGGATAACGTTGGCTAAAGCAACTAAAACAGTTCCACCAATTATTGCAAATCTTCCAAGAGTTTGCATTGTTGTATGCATAAGTTTGATTTCATCTCTTGAAAATTTATTTCCACTATCATCAACTAAAGGAACTGCTTCTACAGTCATAGCATCAGCTACAACATCTTGCACAACATAACCAATCGGAGCAAGCAAAACACTGATCACAAACCATGTTTCAACTGAAAGAATTGAGGACATCCATTCAGTATGAATTATTAAACCGTACATTATAAGTAAACTTAATGAGATTAAGGAAGCTCCTACAAAAACCATGTAATTTTTTTTATTCCAGATAAGATCAACAAGATGACCTAAAGGCATCTTCAGTGCCCATGGAATTCCAGCCCAAAAACCCAGTCCAGCAAGAAAAGCAGCAGATAAGTTTAGATAGTCTTTAACAAAAAAAGTTCCAACAATACCTGTTAGTCCTGAAATACCAGCAGCAAGATAAATCATCAATGGTGGTAGATAGGTCCATTTAAACTGTCTTCCTAAATCAATTAAAGTACTATCTATAAATCTCAAAATTTTATTACTCATAAATTATTCTGTTAAATTTAATAATATTAATCCATTTTGTTTAGTTTCTTTACACCAAAGTTCATAACTTTCACAAACTCTCCACAAATGATCAAATGCTCTTTGAGACAATTCCAAAGGAAAGTGACTTTTTGCGTAATATAATTTTGGGATTTTCATTAGTTGTTTAATCATAGTATCTTTTTGTATTTGTAAAAGTCTTATAGTTTCTTGATTAATCTTTTTTTTTGTAGATTTATCTATGTAGTCATTATTCTCAAGTTCTTTAAACCATTTATCATGAAAATTTCCTGAGCTAATTTCATTATAATCATCTGATGCAATAAATATTTCGAAAGCTTGAATATTAGTTAAATTTGGATTTTTAATCTTGATTTCATATATCTTTCGATAAATGATTTCAGCAACATATAGTACAAAAGGTCTTGATTTATCAGTTTCCAAACTAAACTCCTCAAATGTCTACTGAATAATAGCACGAATTAGGATCGTCTTTATAGTGCGCAAAAGGCCCACACTCTTTAAAACCAAAACTTTTAAAAAGTTTTCTAGCGGGCGCAAAAAAATCACCCGCACCAGTTTCGACACTTAGTTTAGTAATTCCTATTTGTTTAGATTTTTCAATAAGATGTGAAATTATTTTTCCACCATATTTTTTATTTCTAAACTTATCTGAAACTCTTATAGATTTAAATTCTCCATGTGTTTCATCAAATAATTTTAGAGCTCCACAACCAATTAATTCATTATTTTCCCACAAACTCCAGAATTTTATACTTGGAACCTTTAATCCAGGTATATCTAATACATGCGAACTCCCCTCAGGAGAAACTGATCTCAATTCAATAAAATGCTTAATTAGCAACTCATTTACTTGCGGATCATCAAAATTATTTTCTATTGATTTCATAGTTTTGAAAAACATATAATCTAAATCTAGATTAAACCAAGAAAATTAAATATGTGTGGAAGATACGTAATAACTAGCCCCGTTACAAAAACAAAAAAACTTGTTAAGTCAGCTATACAAGTTGAAGATAATGAAAATTATAATGCACACCCATTTCAAAAATTACCTGTGATTAAAAAATATAATAATGGAAATACTCTAGAAAATTTAAAGTGGGGAGTAGTACCTAGTTGGGCTAAGCAAAAAGATTTTAAACCTTTAATAAATGCAAGACTAGAAACTATTGATGAAAAAGTGTCTTTCAAAAAATTAATTCGATTACATAGATGTGTAGCTGTGGCAGATGGTTTTTATGAATGGAAAAGAGAAAAAGAAAATAAAACACCTTATTATTTTTTAAGAGAGGATAAAAAGCTTATGTATTTAGCGGCTATTTATGACAATGATCAATTTTGTTTAATAACCGAGGATGCAGATGAAAATATTAAAGAAATACATCATAGACAACCTGTCATAATTAATGAAAATGATGTTAATAGATATTTAAATCTTGAATTAACAGGATCGAGTTTTCTTAAAGAGTGTAAAAAAACAAAATTAAACTTTCATGAAGTTTCAAAGGAAGTTAATAAACCTACAAACAATAATATTTCTTTGATACAAACTATATCTTAAAACTATTTTTCTATAGTTGTTAAATGCCCCATTTTTCTTTTAGCTTTAACTTCTTTTTTTAAATAATCATAAAAAAATTCATTTTCTTTAAATTTTTTGTTTTTATATTCTAATATATCCTCACCAATCAAATTAAGCATTTTTGCATTATAAATTTTTTTTGTTTCTAATTTTTCAAGTCCACATACAGCTCTGATATGATTTTCAAATTGGCTAATGTTGTGTGAATTTATAGTTAGGTGTCCAGAATTATGTACTCTTGGTGCAACTTCATTTGCATATAAATTATTATTTTTATCTATAAAGAATTCAACGCACATAGTACCAATATAATCAAGCTCTTCAGCAACTGTTTTAGCCCAGTCCAATGCTTTATTTTTAATTTTATCACTTATATCAGCAGGAATTTTGGAATGTTTTAAAATCTGTTCTTCATGATAATTTTCTATTGGATCATAAATCTCATATTTTTGATGACCAAATCTTGTAACTACCACTGAAATTTCTTTTTTTAAATTTACTATTTTTTCTAAGATGTAGCCTTTTGAGAAATCAAAATCTTCATTTAAATCATTTACATTAGTTATTTTATATTGGCCCTTTCCATCATAACCAAGTGTACAAGTTTTTAATAAACCAGGTATTAATCTATCGTTTATTTTTATATCATCTAAATCATTTATATTAACAAACTGGGTTGTAGTTATATTATTTTTATTTAAAAATTCTTTTTCAGTCAGTCTATTTTGAATTAATTTATTTATTTCAGGACTAGGTAATACAGATTTGGTTTGATTAATCTTTTTCAATATATCATATGGGATATTTTCAAACTCATATGTTACAAGATCGACTTTTTCTAAAAAGTTATTGATAATATTTATGTCTTGGTAATCTCCATAAATAAATTCATCAGCGAAATTAATTGCAGGAGCATCTTTATCGTCTGATAAAATAATCGTTTTAATATTTAGTTTTTTTGCTGCGGATGCTAATAGACTTCCTAATTGTCCACCGCCTATTATTCCTAGATCAGGTTTAGACATTAATTACTTTGGTTTTTTTTTTACTTTTGATGTTTGTTTTTTTCGCCAACTTAAAAGTGTTTTTTTCACATTGTTATCATAAGTAGCTATAATTGAAGCAGCATATAAACCAGCATTGATTGCACCATCTTCTCCAATAGCAACAGTACCAACAGGGATTCCTTTTGGCATTTGAGCAATTGATAGTAGGCTATCTAAACCTTTTAACTTTTTACTTTCAATAGGAACGCCTATGACTGGAATTCTAGTTATAGCAGCAATCATACCAGGCAAATGTGCTGATCCTCCAGCACCAGCAATAATAATAGAAATATTGTTATTTTCTGCTTTCTTTGCATAAGCATAAAGTCTATCAGGCGTTCTGTGTGCAGATACTATGTTTGTCTCATAATTAACTTTTAAAATCTTAAGAACTTTTTCACAATTCTTCATTGTTTTGTAATCAGACTGACTGCCCATTACAATTGATACTTTATGTGATTTTTTTTTGTATTTCATGAAACTAATATCAATTTACAGATATTTCCTTTAAATTGCAATTTTTAGCTAAAGACAGTTTAAGTTAGTGACAATCTCAATAATAATAATAGTGTATATCAAATATGAATTATCGAATTGATAATCTTCAGTATTGTAAATGGTCTAGAGAAATCTTTGAAATAAATAATAAAGCTGGATTAAATGCAGTTCATGTAACTTTAGTTTATCACGAAGACTATGATGAATTACAACAAAGAATACAAGAGTGGCATAAACATTTTGAAGAAAATAATGATCTTATATTTCTAGGCAATAACTACAATGATATTACAAAAGCAAAAGAAGAAAACAAAACTGCAATTTTTTTTGGATTTCAAAATTGTTCACCAATTGAAGATGATATAGGTCTTATAGAAAAAGTACACTCACAAGGTTGTCGATTTATGCAATTAACTTATAACAACCAATCATTATTAGCCACTGGATGTTATGAAAAAAATGATAGCGGAGTTACTAATTTTGGAAAAGAGGCTATTAAAGAAATGAATAGAGTAGGTATCGTTGTCGACATGTCTCATTCAGCAGAAAAAAGTACACTTGATGCAATTGAAATTAGTCAAAAACCTATTGCGATCACTCATGCAAATCCTACTTTTTGGTTTGAAGCTAAAAGAAATAAATCTACAGAATTATTAAAAGTTTTATCTGAAAGTGGGGGAATGTTAGGGTTATCATTGTATGCTCACCATTTAAAAGAAGGAACGAATTGTAAAATAGAAAGCTTTTGTGAAATGGTTGCAAGAACTGTTGAAATTATGGGTATTGATAATGTTGGTATTGGATCAGATTTATGTTTAAACCAACCAGACAGTGTAGTTGAATGGATGAGAAATGGAACATGGTCAAAATCAAAAAATTTTGGTGAAGGCAATAAAGATAAACCTGGTTTTCCAAAACAACCAGATTGGTTTTTGGATGCAAGAGGATTTAATAATTTAAATACAGAACTAAAAAATAAAGGTTTTAAGGAAGAAGAGATAAATAAGATACTTGGCAATAACTGGTTTAATTTTTATAAAGGAATTAATTGATGCAAGTTCCACTAAGAGATCCTAAAATAGTAATGAAACTCTCTAGACTTGGATCGTTTCATCAATCTAAATTATCTTTTCTAAGATCATTTTTAAATGAGTTCAAAGATTGGAAATATAACAGAGATTTGTTTGACTTGACTGACAGGGGCTATGGAGTTGCCGTTTATTCATTTTCAAAAGAAAAACAAACATATTCTTTAGTTTGTTTTGCTAATGAACTTAAGGATGAGGAAAGATCAGATAGAGTAATAGCAACTAAATGGGATGCCGCATTTGCTTTGTACGACGGCATTCCCTCAAAATTTGATATTGATAGACTTTCACAAAATGTACCGAAGCAAGAAGTTGGTAGACTTTCTTATAAAGAACTAACTCTTTCAAGAGCAAATAGGTCAGTTAGAGCATTTAATTATGTGGTTGATTGTTTATCGAAAGGTATCCAGCCAAATACTAATGAACTTTCTAAAGTTGGATATTTGTACAGAACAACTGCAGTGTATGGCTCAGGAAAATTTGGATTAGCAGACAGGTTTAGAATTAAAAATAGAGATGAAATAAATGGTCCTTTTAGATTAGAAATGATGTTGGTTTATCTTGTAAGACAATTCACTTTTGATCAAGTAAATCATATTGCAAAACACAAAAATCCTAAAGATGCTGTAGAACTAGACTTAGATATTTGTAGAAATTTAGGAATTGGTAATTCAACTGGATTGGGGATGGCACCATTTATTGTAAATCATCCTTCATTGTTAAATAATTGGATTCTAGCCAAAGAAACTGCATTAAAAAAAATAAGAGAAATTGAAAAAGTATCAGAAGAAGACTTTAAAATTTTTTACAACTGTTTATCAAAATCTTTAAAAAACGTTACTTCGTGGAATACTGACAGCGAATATCAAAAGAAAAAAATTCAGAATTTAATAAATGATTTACAAAATTTAATCAATTACTTGAAACATAATATTGATAAGTCAAATTTTTATATATTCGACAAATTATACAACTGGGCAGAGGAAAATTTATCAGAAGAAGGAGTTGAGTATTTAGTGTCTCTAATGATGGAGCCGTATAATGAAATAACCGATCCTTTAATTTCTCAAATGAATTCAGACGAGGATAGCAGTTTTAATATACCAGTAGATAGAACAATAAATGACCTAAGAGAAACAATAGAGAAAAATTATTCAGATATTTTAAAAATTGATTTTTCAAAAAATGAAAATAATAAAAAATTTTGGTTCATATCAAAAAATAAAGAAGAGCCTAGAATTGGAGATCGGTTTGAAGATAATGGTTCAGAACTAGAGCAGCCCACAGCAATTGCAAGAGATATAAAAAAACTTTATGAAACGATTTTTACATTAAAAAATAGCTTAAAGATTGGTAATTTTCTAGTACAGAATAATGATTTAAGACACATTGTAAGAAGAGTCTTTATAACAGAGAAATATCCGTATTCTGAAATTCAAGATAACACCATTGGGTCAAAATTAATTCCTATTGATATGTTAAGACTTAAACTATCTTTTTTTGGGGCAGTAAAGTTCGATCCAAGATCTGATAAGTGGTTAAGGATTTGTATGTTTCAGGGAGCTCCATTACCATATGAGCTTAATTCATTTAATCAATATTGGATATATAACTAAAGTAATTAATGATAAGTTTCAGTGAAATTGACACAATTGTTAAACGTTCAACTAAAGCAAAGGGTTTTTCCTGGGGAGTTGCAGAAGAAATAGGAAAAAACATTAAACAACTTGAATTATTTGGTTTACCAGGAATAAAAAACATAAACCAATATTTTAGGATTTTTAACGATGAAAAGTTTGAAAATTGCCAATCTTTTAGTAAAAGCAACAGACCTCAAAACTTTTACTGTCCAATTAAACTTGGTTTAAGTTTTTTTGATCAATCCATTTCTATCCAAGAACATATTGATATAGAAATAGAAAAAGTGGCTTACCCATTAATATTTTTGCCATTTGTCAGCAGATCGTCTGAAATAACAGGGAAGAGAATTTTTTTAAAAATAGATCAAAAAGAATTTTTATTAAATTTCAATCAATCAATTTATTCAAATTATTTAAGTAGTGAAGTTGTGGAAAAAGCTAATGTAATTAAAATACAATTCTTAGAAAATAAGAATAATTTTTCTGAGGAAGATTGGAAAGAATTAACAAAATTATCTGAAAACACATTTGTGGAAGAAACAGATGAGTTAAAACAAAAAACTGCTGGAGCAGGATTGACAGATAATGACTGATAAATTTGATTATAATTCAGACAAGTTAGATAATGAGGAATTAAATGATATTTGTGATGAATGTGAAAAGAAAGATGAAACTGTGACTCAAAATTTAATACTCATGGGATATAAACTTTGCAACTCCTGTAGAATATCAAAAACTTTATTCCCATTATGACTATTAATTTCTGACTTTATAAATATTTAATCAATTACTTTAGTTTTTAAATTAACATGCATTGTAATATTGTTTTAATTTATATAAGTATATAAATACATAGATCATATATGACAGAAACAATTAGCATTATAATTCCAGTATATAATGAAGAAAGCACTGTTATTAAAATTTTAAAAAGAATAAATGAAACACGTTCTTCCAAAATGTTTTATGAAGTAATTGTGAGTGATGATGGGTCCACAGATAATACTATAAAATTACTTGAGCAAAATAAGGAGCTGTACAAAAAATTAATTATTAGCGAAAAAAATATGGGAAAGGGACATGCAGTTATAAAAGGTATAAATGCTGCAGAAGGTAAATATATCATAATTCAAGATGCTGATCTTGAGTATGATCCTATAGAATTTGATAATTTTATTAAAATATTCGATACATATGACGCAGATATAATATTTGGATCGAGAATGCGATATAAGGAGTTCTCTAGATCACACAATTTTTTAAACTTAGTTGCAAATAAATTTTTGACTTTATATTTTAATATATTATTTAATTGTACATTTACTGATATTTATAGTTGCTATCTTTCATTTAAAAAAGATTTAATAAATACTGAAAAATTAAAGTGTTTTGGTTTTGGGCAGCAAGCTGAAATACTTTGTCAAATCATAAAAAAATCAAAAAATAATTACGAAATACCAATTAATTATAATGGAAGATCAATAGAAGACGGAAAAAAAATTAGATGGTATCATTTTTTTTCAGTAATATACCAGATTACTAAAGGAAAGTTTTAATTTAATTTTATGAAAAAGATTATAATAACAGGTGGTCTTGGTTATATTGGAACAGAGTTAAGCAAACTTTATTCCGGATTTAGTTGGAAATATGAAGTTATTGTAATTGATAATAGATTTATATCTGAACGAGTTAATGAACTTAAAAGGAGAAAGATTAAATTTATACAAGCAGACATTCTAAATATTAAAGAAATAAGAACACTTTTGTCTGACGCAGATACAGTACATCATCTAGCGGGAATAACAGATGTCGCATATGTGAAAAAAGACTCAGATAAACAAAAAGATGAATTAACAAAAAAAATAGCATTAGTTGGAACACAAAATGTTTTAAATTCAATGAACTCTAATGCTAAAATTATATTTCCTTCAACTCATGTAGTTTTTGAAGGTCTGAAAAAGCCAAAACAAAATTTAAATGAAAAAGAAAAAACAAATACCTTTTTGGCTTACTCATCTAGTAAAGTCCAAAATGAAAAACAAATTATTAGATCAGGAAAAAAACATATTATTTTTCGACTAGGTTCAGTTTACGGTTTTTCAACAGATACTATGAGAATTGGAATTATGCCAAATTTATTCTCAAAGATCACATCACAAAACGGAACAATAAAATTATATGGAGGTGGGGTTCAGTTGAAAAGTCTAGTACCTTTAATTGATGTAGCAAGATGCTTTAAATTTGCTGAAGAAAATGAAAAATTAAAAAATGGTATTTATAATTTATCAAAAGAAAATGTGACAGTTAAAAAAGTTGCAGATATTTGTAAAAAAATTAATCCTAAAGTAAGAATTGTGAAAACAAAAGATGAGGTTCCCAACAAAGGTTATACTTTATCTAATAAAAAATTGTTAAAAACAGGTTTTAAATTTGTTTATGATTTAGAAAATAATTTAAGAGAAATGATAGACAAATGGTCTTATAAAAAATTTGATAAAGATTTAGAATATACATTTGGAGGAGAAAGAGAATTTGTTGATGAAAGAGGAAAAATAAGTAATTATGATTTGCCTGAGCCAATCAACATGATTGGGTATATTGAGTCTAAACAAAATACGATGAGAGCTAATCATTTTCATCCAGTTCAAGAACAAAAGTGTCTATTAATTAAAGGACAATTTATAAGTGTTTATAAGGATTTAGTTGATGAAAAATCAGCCAAAGTAACTCATTTGGTTAATGAAGGTGAAATGATTGTGACCCAGCCTAATGTTGCACACACAATGGTATTTACTAAAGACTCTATATTTTTAAATTTGGTTCGAGGAGAAAGGGAGCATAAAAATTATGGTATCACCCATACTATCCCTTATAAATTTGTTGATGAAAAAGAAAAAAATAAGCTTATATCTATTTATAAAACTAATTGTAGATGTTGTAATTCAAAAAAATTAAAAAGAGTTATTTCTTTAGGTTACCAACCTCTTGCAAATAATTTACTAAGAAATAAAGATGATAAATGTGAATTTTATCCTCTTGAACTTAATGTTTGCGAAGATTGTTATAATTGTCAATTATCAGTTTCAATAGATAGTGATAAAATGTTTTCTAATTACTTATATCAATCGTCTACTACAAAAAGTTTTAGAGATCATTTTAAATCTGCAGCAGAAAATTATATTAAACAATTTAAACTAGATAGTTCATCTTATATTATAGATGTCGGTAGTAATGATGGAATTGGTTTAAAACCATTTTTAGATTTGGGGTTTAAAAATATATTAGGTATAGAACCTGCTAAAAATTTAGCAGATCTTGCAAACAAAAAAGGAATAAATACCTTTCATGGATACCTTCAAGAAAAATCTAGTATTCCTTACAAAAATGGAGCCGACTTATTATTAGCTTCAAATGTTTTTGCGCATTCTGATGATTTAAAAAATATGGCTGAATGTATGAAAAAACTCATTAAACCTGATGGCAAGATAATTATCGAGGTACAATATTTATTGAACACATTAAAAGATTTAACTTTTGATAATATTTATCATGAGCATACTAATTATTGGTCATTATCAACATTAAAAAATTTTTTAAATAATATAGGTTTGTTTATTTTTAAATCAGAAAAAATAGATACTCATGGAGGTTCAGTTCGAATATATGTTTCAAAACAAAAAAGTGTCAAAATTGATAAAAGTGTGAAGAGAATGCTAAAAGAAGAAGAGGATTTTGGACTAAAAAAAATTTCTACTTATATAAAATTCGGAAAAAAAATAGAAAATTTAAAACAAAAAGTTATAAAAAATATAAAAAAAATGAAGTCAGATAACAAGATCTTAATAGGTTATGGAGCACCCGCAAAAGCAACAACTTCATTAAATTATTTCAATATAAATAAAGAAATTGACTTCATAATAGAGGATAACAAATTGAAACATGGAAAATATGTGCCTGGAGTAAAAATTCCAATAATACCAAAAGAAAAATGTAAAATAGTCAATCCTACAGTTATTGTTCTTGCCTGGAATTTTTATGATTCTATAAAAAAAAATAATTCAAAATTATCAAATAATATAATTTCGATAAAAAAATTAGAAAAAAACTAAATTAATAAAACTAAGAAATATGGGAAAAATTGAGGAAATTTATGGAGAGAACCAAAGTAAATTTTTTTTCAAGAACTTATATATAGCAAGAAAAAAGCTATTTAACTTAATGTTAAAATATATTTCTACTAATGATCAAATTATAGATATTGGAACAACTCCCGTTCGTGAAAAACATGAAAATTTTTTTTTACATCACTACCAATACCCAGAAAATATTACTTGTTTTTCAAATCAAAATTTGGAAAATTTAAAAACAATATTTCCAACATTAAAAACTTTAACTGGAGACGGAAGAGATACTAAATTAAGTAACAACTCTTATGATATAGCAATTTCAAATGCCACTTTAGAGCATGTAGGGAGCTTTGAAAAACAATGTGATTTTGTAAAAGAACTCCATAGAATATCGAAAAAAAGATGTATAGTTTCAACACCAAATAGATTTTATCCTTTAGATACACATACTATGCTACCACTAATTCATTGGTTACCAAAAAAACTTCATAGAAAAATTTTAACTTTTTTGAAATACGATTTTTTGGCAAAAGAAGAAAATCTGAACTTATTATCAAAAAATGATTTAATTAAAATTTGTAAAATAAATAACTTTGTAAATTTTAAAATATTAAAATTAAAATTTTACTCTTTGACCTCAAATTTAATTTTAATTATAGAAAAAAATTAACTATAGTTACTTATTGGAAGTGCATTAATTTTTGTCATTACAAAAGAAATTGTAAGAAAAGAAATAATCAAAAAAGATAAAAATACAATTCCAAATGCTTTAAAGTTAGACTTTAAGTTTAAAATATGTTTGGTAGCTATTATCAAAGATGCAAATATCCAAAATTGAGTTAGAAAAATAATTAAAAGTACCAATTCTGGTGTAACCGCAAAAAATCTTATCAGGGCTGGAGCATGTGCGTACCCGACGGCTATAAGAACTCTTTTAAATGGAATTTTTCTATCTTTATCAGGAAAAATTTTAACCCCAATTACAAATATAAAAATTGCCCACACCAGCCATGTTAATAATGCTGTTAAACCAGATATACCAACTGATGTTTTTACAATCGTATTAGCTGCAATAGCACCCGCAACCCCATCTAAAATCATAATTAGAATTGCAAAATAAATTCCAGCTTCTCCATAATATCTTGGAGTTCTATAAAGAGTTTTATCAAGCTTTAACGATTTAAAAACAATATCTAAAAACTGAGCAAACATTAATTATCTTTATTTTTTTTTTGTGCCTTATATGAAACGATTAATGGGAATATTATTAGAGCAATAGCGATTATAATGCAAACAACTATGAAAAAGGTTTTCGTCATATTTAGGGGGAATTAAATTCCCCCTAAAAAAATTTTTATCACTTACTGACTACTTCTCTTGTATTTGCGTTGTAAGATTCTGTAAATGGAATATCAACTACAACTGCATCAACTGGTTCCCCAGGTTTATCAGAATATTTTTCTGGTAGATGGACTTTAAATTTCGATCCAACCTTACCTCTTGGAAAACCATTTGCATTTAGCGTTCCATCAAATGGAACGTATCCCATAGCAATATTTTTCCGTTTTTCTGGGTGATACCAAGGAGAAGTTATAAATCCTACAGGCTCACTTCCATTTTCTGAAATTAACCAAAAATCTGGAGCATATTCTTCAATAGGTTTTCCTCCTAATTCAAGTCCAACTAATTGAAGTTTGTAAGGTTTATGACCTGCTTTTAAATCAGCTTTCATTTTCTCAAGAGCTTTTTTTCCAACATAATCACCTTTTTTGTTCCATTCACCTTTACCAGATAAGGAAACTTGATATCCAAGATTACATTGAAAAGGATTATGCTCATGATCCATATCTTGTCCCCATGAAAGAATTCCAGCTTGAATTCTTCTATGGTGTGCAGGAGCAATGACCATTAAATTATGTTTTTTACCCGCTTCAAGAACAGCATTCCACATATCTTCAGCATATAAAGTTGCTTCTCTTAAATATATTTCAAATCCAGATTCGCCTGAAAATCCTGTTTGAGAAATAATACAACTTCTTCCACCAACTTTTGCAGACGCCAGTCCATAAAAAGGCATGTTGTCTATGTCAACTTCACCTCCACAAAGATCTTTCATTAAAGCTTTTGCTTTAGGACCTTGAATTTGCACAGGACAAGCATCTATTTCATTAATTTGAACATTAAACCTTTCATCTGCATTTACTCCTTGCAGATATAATCCAATATCACTATCTGATAAACTAAACCAAAATTCATCTTTAGATATTCTTAAAAGAATAGGATCATTTAATACTCCTCCATATGCATTACACAAAATTACATATCTTCCTCTCATTGGAGAAATTTTTGTAGCATCTCTTGTAATTACATAATCAACAAATTTTTCTGCATCTGGTCCTTTAACTTGTATTTGTCTTTCAACTGCAACATTCCACATTGTTACATGGTTTTTAATTGCTTCGTACTCAACCATTGCACCACCATCTTCAGGTTTAACATAACCTCTTGGATGATAAATTCTGTTATAAACAGTTGCTCTCCAACATCCTGCCTTCATAGATAAATGCCAGTATGGAGATTTCCTTACTCTTGTTGATATTAGCATCTCAACTTTAGTAGGTCCGCTTTGTCTCAAATTATATGGTACTTTTCTATCAGACTGATCTACTGATGTTGTATGTCTTAGTTTACTATAGTCAAATTCATTAGACATAGTTATTCTCCTTCAACCACTTGTTAGTTTCCTTCAAGCCGCCGAATGTATAAATGTGGAAATAATCAGTATGCGATTTAACTTTCCCAATTAAATCATTAGGGTCTTTAGGTTTCAATAAATCTAACGCCTTACTAAAATTAGATTTAAGAAAGTTAATGGAATTTTTTGCCCCTACAATATTAGCAAATTTAATTAAGCTAGATATTTTCATTGGCCCAGTTATTCCAACATGAACTGGTATTGTTTGTTTTAAGATAAAATCTATAATAGGCTGAGTATCCATTAGCCACTGTGTAACTATATAATCAGCATAAGGCTTTTTATCTATCATAGCTTTTTCTAAATCAGAGTCGGATATATCAGGACTCCCCTCGGGATGTCCAGCAATTCCAATCTTGATACCATCAAAAAACCCTGTCTCTAGCATTTGATATGAGCTATCAAATTTTCCAATCGGGTCACGACTTCCACCTATCACCAAGACCTGCTTAACACCCAAATCTTTACATCTAGAAACATAATCTTTCAGCTGATTTTCATCATTTATTGACCTTGCTGGGAAGTGAGGAACTGGATTAAATCCCTCTTTAACTAACTCTCCAGACTGTTGAGCGGTCTCTTTATAATCACCCCCAGGTAGCATTGTAACATAAACATCTTTTACCTTTGGCAACGTGCTTAAATCAGTTTTAGGACCTATTTCTAAAGAAAAATTCATAAGTAAATTCTTAATTATTTTATATTCCGTGTCTATAAAAATATTAAACAGATGAACACATTGTAACCCATTGTCATGATCTGAAAATTTAATTAAATTTAGTCATGGAAAATAAATTATCTCAAATTACAGAATTATTCTCCAAAACAAGACAACAAACTCTATCTCTGTGTGAGAACTTAGAGGCTGAGGATATGGTCATACAGCCCAGCAAAAATGTTAGTCCTCTTAAGTGGCATCTTGGTCACACCACATGGTTCTTCGAAAAATTCATATTGTCAGAATTGGATGAAAGTTACAAACCATTTAACAAGGATTATAATTACATATTTAATTCTTATTACAATTCTGTAGGTGAGTTTAATCCTAGAAATAAGAGAGGTTCACTAAATAGACCGCTATTAAAAGATGTAGTTAATTACAGACATTATGTAACTGAAAATATTATTGAATTTTTAAAAAGAACAAAAAATAACAGAACATCATTTTTAGTTGAACTTGGTTCAAATCACGAACAACAGCATCAAGAATTAATGTTAATGGATATTAAAAATATTTTTTATAACAATCCATTGATGCCGACTTATAATTCTAACGACGATAAACCAACTGCAAAACAGGAAAATGAATTGACATTAGAAACTAGTAAAAAATTTAAATATGGAAACAATGAGGATATTTTTTGTTACGATAACGAATTACCAGTATCAGAAATACAATTAGATCCTTTTAAAATATATTCATTTATTACTAATGGAGAATGGAAAGAATTCATTAATGATGGTGGATATAAAAACCATGAGTATTGGTTGTCTGATGGATGGGATTTTGTAAATAATAACAAATTAGAAAGACCAATGTATTGGATAGATAATAATAATTATTTTACATTAAACGGTGTAAAAAAAATTGATAA
>CABYJU010000003.1 GCA_902519325.1 uncultured Pelagibacteraceae bacterium
TAAATATGATTATTGAATTATTTTTTTATAAACATATAAACACAACAAAAAAATTGTCATATAAAGTTAAAGAATATTATTATTCAAAATTATCTAATGTAAAAAGATTTAATCTTGATTATGAAACTTTTTTTTTAGAATTTAAGGATAAATTACTAAGTGAATAAAAATTATTATATAACGACACCAATTTACTATCCTTCTGCAAAACCTCATATGGGACATGCGTATTCAAGTATAATTGCTGATTTTTTTGCTCGTTTTAAAAAAATTGATGGTTTTAATGTCTATTTTTTAACAGGCACAGATGAACATGGTTTAAAAATACAAAGATCTGCTGAAAAGTTAAATAAAGATCCAAAATCATTTTGTGATGAAATAAGTAAAACATTCGAGGATTTAACAAAAACATTAAACTTATCAAATACTGATTTTATAAGAACTACAGAAGATAGACATAAAATATCTGTGCAAAATTTATGGAACATACTTGAACAAAATAAGCAAATCTTTTTGTCTAAATATTCTGGTTGGTATTCTGTATCAGATGAGGCTTTTTATAATGAAGATGAAGTTGAAGAAAAAGAAGGTTTAAAAGTTGCTAAATCATCTGGTTCAGCTGTTGAATGGGTTGAGGAAGAATCTTTTTTTTTTAAACTTTCACAATGGGAAAAACCGTTATTGGATTTTTATGAAAAAAATAAAAATTTTATATTACCTGAAAGTAGGAGAAATGAGGTAATCAGCTTTGTCAAAAGTGGCTTAAAAGACTTATCTGTTAGTAGAAAAACTTTTTCTTGGGGAGTAAAAGTACCAAGTGATGAAAATCATGTAGTTTATGTATGGTTAGATGCATTAACAAACTATTTAAGCTCTTTAAAATATCCTGACAAAAATAACGAATTATATAAAAATTTTTGGCCAGCAGATTTACATATTATTGGTAAAGATATTTTAAGATTTCATGCTATTTATTGGCCAGCATTCTTGTTAGCTGCAAATATAGAGCCTCCAAAAAGGGTTTATGGACATGGATGGATCCTTTCCGGTGATGAAAAAATGTCAAAATCAAAAGGAAATATTTTAGATCCGTTAGAAATCATAAATGTCTATGGTCTAGATCCATTAAGATATTATTTACTTAAAGAAGTTTCTTTTGGTAATGATGGAAATATTTCAGAGGAAAAACTAGAAAATTGTATTAATAGTGATTTAGCAAATAATTTTGGAAATCTCTGTCAAAGAGTACTTTCTTTTGTTGAAAAAAATTGTTCATCTTTAATACCTGATCATAAATTTACTGATGAGGATTTAGAAATTTTAAAACCATTAAATAATCTAGATAAAATAAGATCATTTATAGATAATCAAGATATAAACCAATATATGAGTTTTATTGTTGATAGATTGTTTGCGGCAAACAAATATTTTAATGATCAGGAACCTTGGAAGAAGAAAGATGATAGATTAAGGTTGAATACGATTGTTTATACTGCATTAGAATTAATTAGAAAAATAACTATCTTACTTTATCCAGTAATACCAGAAACATCAGTAAAAGTGTTAAACGTTTTTAATGAAACAGAAAATTCTATTGATTTTACATCAATTGATAATAATGAAATTTTAAAAAAAGATTTAAAAATAAATAAATTAGATATTTTGTTTAAAAAAATTGAAAAATGATAGACTCACATTGTCATCTTGATCACGAACCTCTTTATTCAAACATCAGTGATGTTATTAAACGTTCTAAGGAAAATGGATTAAAGAAAATTTTAACTATTTCAACCAATTCAAAAAGTTTTGAAAATATTAAAGAGATTATAAATCTTGATGAAATAATTTATGGAAGTATAGGAATTCATCCTCATGAATCTAGCAATGATAAGATGGATAAAAAATTCATTGTCGAAAATGCTAATAAATTTAAAAAAATAATTGGAGTAGGAGAGACTGGATTAGATTTCTATTATGAAAATAGTAAAAAAGATGATCAAATTAAAAGTTTTGAGACGCATATAGAATCCTCCATTGAACTAAATTATCCTTTAATAGTTCATTCTAGAAGCGCTGAAAGAGAAACTTTTGATATTTTAAATAGATATAAAAATAGTGATGTTAAAATACTTATGCACTGTTTCACAGGTTCAAAAGAGTTTGCTAAAAAAATGATGACATTAAATGCTTATTTTTCTGCTAGTGGAATAATTACTTTTAAAAATAGTAATGATCTTCAAGACACATTTAAAATGATTGAAAATGATAAAATTTTAATTGAAACAGATAGTCCTTTTTTAGCACCTATACCAATGAGAGGTAAAAAAAACGAACCTTCTTTTATTAAATATACATTGGAAAAACTTTCTGAATTAAAGTCAAAAACTTTTGATGAATTAGAAACTATTACAAACAATAATTTTGAAAGACTTTTTTTTCAATAATGAGCATAAAATTTATAATATTAGGTTGTGGAAGCTCCATGGGTGTGCCAAGACCCGATGGATTTTTTGGAAATTGTGATCCTAAAAATAGGAAAAATTATAGAACAAGATGTTCTGCACTTATTAAAACAACTGATGAAAATATTTTAATTGATACATCTCCAGACTTGAGAGAACAGTTATTACGTCATAAAATTAAGAAAATTGATAAAGTATTCTATTCACATATGCATGCTGATCAAACTCATGGAATAAATGATTTAAGATCTTTTTTTATTAATAGTAGAAAACAAGTTAATGTTTATGCTGATAATGAAACATCCAAATATTTAAAAAAAAGTTTTTCATATTGTTTTGAAAGTTTCTCAAAAGAATATCCAGCTACTTTAAAATTAAATAATTTAAAAATAAATTCATTTATTAAACATAATAATAAAAAGGTAAATTTAAAGTCGATTGTTGTTCAGCACGGTACAGTCAATTCTAATTGTTTTATAATTGATAAAAAACTTGCTTATATTACTGATGTAAGTGAAATTTACAAAAAAGATTATTCTTATTTCAAAAATCTAAAGTATTTAATAATTGATTGTTTGTGGTACAATTTTCATCCATCACACTTTAATTTGGAAAAATCTTTATTATTTATTAAAAAATTTAAACCAGAAAAAGCTATTCTTTCAAATTTATCACCAGTATTAGATTATAATCAGTTAAAGAAAGTTATACCTAAAAATGTTATACCTGCACATGATGGTTTAACGATTGAACTATAGTATTTCTTCAATTTTATTTATGATTTTATCCGAAGTAGGTTTTGTAAAAGACGCATAAGTATCTTCTACATTTCCCTGTTTATTGATTAATATTTTATGAAAATTCCACTTAGGAATTGCAGATTTGCCAAAATTATTCTCTGCCCACTTAAAAATCTCATGAGCATCGCTACCTTTTACCTCTGTAATAGTTGTTAATGGAAAATTTATGTCAAAATTAACTTCACAAAATTCTTTTACTTCGCTATTGGTTTTTTTTTCTTGATTGAAAGTGTCTGAGGGCACTCCAAGAACAATAAGACCCTTAGATTTGTATTTATCCCATAAATCTTGCAAATCTTCGTATTGTTTTGTGAAACCACAATAACTGGCAGTGTTTACTATAAGTATAACTTTATCTCGATAATCTTTTAATTTAATGATATCTCCATTAATACTCTCTATTTCTAGATCGTAAAAACTTTTCTGATCGTTGCTGATTGCTGAATTTTTAAAAAAAAACATTATTACTGTTAAACTTATTATTATTAATCTTTTCATAAACTACTTACTTATTTGGTGTAAGTAGTATTAAGAAGTACCCAAATAAAGTGGATAATAATGACCCAGTCAAAACTCCAATTTTAACTCCATCCATGTATTGCATATTTTCAACAAATGCTAAGTTTCCAACAAATAGGCTCATTGTAAACCCGATACCTGTTAAAACTCCAACACCGTAAAAATTAAACCAGTTAGAATTATTAGGCATTTGAGCTATTTTCATTTTTATTGAAACATAAGAAAATACAAATACTCCCAATTGTTTTCCAACAAACAATCCTAACAATATTCCCAATGGAACTTTATTAAGTAATGATGCAAAAGATAAACCTTCTAGTGAAACACCTGCATTTGCAAAAGCAAATAATGGCATAATACCAAATGCAACATATGGACTAATCGCATGTTCAATTTTTATTAGTAGTGAAAAGTCTTTGTCTTTTTTTCTATGAGGTATAGTCATTGCTAGCAAAACACCGGCAATTGTTGCATGAATGCCAGAATTGTGAGTGAAGTCCCAAAGAAATATTCCAACAATTAAATAAGGTAAAAATTTTTTTATATTAAACTTATTTATTACTAGAAGAACGATAAAAGCTAACAGCATTAAACTTAAATATTTAATACTCAGATCACCTGAATAGAATAATGCAATAATTACTATAGCTCCTAGGTCATCTATAATAGCTAAAGCAGTTAGAAAAACTTTTAGAGATAATGGAACTCTTTTACCCAATAATGATAGTACTCCTAAAGAAAATGCAATATCAGTTGCAGATGGAATAGCCCAACCATTCATTGTTTCACTATCTCCAAAATTAATAAAAATATAAAATAATGCAGGCACCAACATACCACCAACTGCAGCAATAATAGGAAGGAGTGCTTGTTTTATATTTGAAAGCTCTCCTTGCAAGAATTCTCTTTTAATTTCCAATGTTACAAAGAAAAAAAATATTGCCATTAAGGCATCATTTATCCAGTGTAAAACAGATAATTTTAAACCAAAATTATTTATTCCTAAAAATAAATATTTATTCAATGTAGAAAAGTATATTTCTGCTAAATTAGAATTACTTACAATTAAAGCTATTATGGCTGCAAAAAGTAAAACAAGACCACTAGCAGCTTCTAATTTAAAAAACCACCTAAATGGTTTTGTAATTATCTGAATCATTTTTACCTGACTAAATCTTTAATAAATAATTTCAAGTCATTTATTACTAGATACAGACTATCTGACATTTTTAATATACCAGGAAATATAACAGATATCTGATTTTTAAATGTGTCCATAAGCAAAATAAAGGCAATAATTGAAATAATTATTAGAAATATTTTTTTAATAATATTGTTTTCTCTTGAAACAGAATTTTTATCAATAGACACTAATTCTTTTGATTTACTCTCTTTTGTCAAAGATTTTTTTGAAATTTTTTTTCTTATTTTTTTTGTCTGTTTTATTGGTGCATCAACTGGTTCTATATTAATCTCTGATTTATTTTCTTCAATCTCATTTATTTTTATAGTTTCAGTTTCTAATATTAAATTTTCTTCCTTTTTATAAAACCATGTATGATCGCAATTGCCGCACTTTAAAAGCCTACCTTCATCTGGAATTAATTTTTCATTAATATTGAACTTCTTAGAACAAGCTGGACATTCAATGATCATAGATACTTATATATAGCAAATTTTGTAAAATTTCCTTTTAAATAGTGATTAATATACTTTGAAATTTTTTTTATCTACTGTATTAGTACTGCATTCGGGGTGTAGCGCAGCCTGGTAGCGCACTTGGTTTGGGACCAAGGGGCCGTAGGTTCGAATCCTACCACCCCGACCATTTTATGAAAAAAGCTAAAATTTATAAACCGTCTAAGACGGCAATGCAGTCAGGATTAAAGAAATTTGATAAATGGATTATTGAATATATTACAGATGATCCCGGGATCAATCCTTTGATGGGGTGGGAGAGTTCTACAGATACCTATGGTGAGTTAAAATTAGAATTTTCCTCAAAAGAATTAGCAATTGAATATGCAAAAAAAAATAAAATTGATTTTGAAGTGATTGAGCCAAATAAAAGAAAAATTACTTTAAAATCTTACGCTGATAATTTTACAAAATAATGTTTAAATTTTTTACCGAAAAAAAATGGTATGGTTGGAGTATATTTGGATCAATTTTCATATTAGTTTCAACCTGGTATCAAGTGCAATTAGATGTAAAAATTAATGAATGGTTTGGCGAATTTTATGATACTCTTCAAAAAGCTCTGACAGAGCCCGGATCAGTAACAGAAACTGAATTTATTGGATATTTGTTTACATTTGCAAAAGTTGCTGGTCTTTGGATTATAATTGCTATTGTAACAGGTTTTTTTGTTTCTCATTGGGTATTTAGATGGAGAACTTCTATGGCTGAATATTATCATTCTCAATGGTTAAAAGCTCGTTTAACAGAAGGGGCTTCGCAAAGAGTTCAAGAAGACACTTTAAAATTTGCAAGAATAATGGAAGGCCTTGGTGTTGGACTTCTAGATAGTATAATGACTTTAGTAGCCTTCCTGCCAATATTATGGGGTTTATCTAAACAAGTCGATGTACTTCCATGGATTGGAGAAGTTGATCATGCTTTAGTTTGGGTTGCAATTATATCTGCACTTGGTGGGACAGTTTTGTTAGCTGCTGTAGGAATAAAGTTGCCTGGTATTGAATATGATATTCAAAAGGAAGAGGCAGGTTATAGAAAAGAATTAGTCCATGGTGAAGACGATCCAATAAGAGCAGCTCCACCAACAATCGGTCAATTATATGATAGAGTTAGAGGTATTCATTATAAATCATATTTTCACTACTTGTATTTCAATGCAGTAAAATGGAGCTATTTTCAAGGAATGGTAATTGTTCCATATTTAGCTTTAGCACCAACTATAGTATCAGGTGCGATAACATTAGGTTTTGTTCAACAGATAACTAGAGCATTTGGAAGAGTTGAAAATTCATTACAATACTTAGTTAGAAGCTGGTCTACTATAGTGGAATTGATTTCAGTATGGAAAAGATTAAGTGAATTTGAAGCTAGATTGAAATATAATTCAGAAGAATCCACTGTTGAAAATATTTAATGTCTTTAAATAAAGATTTGATCAACTCACTTGTTAAAATTACTTCAAGAGCAGCTATTAATTGTTATCAATATCTTGGTAAAGGGGATAAAAAATTAGCTGATAAAGCTGCTACGGACTCAATGAGAAATGATTTAAATAATCTAGAAATTAATGGAGAAGTAGTGATAGGTGAAGGTGAATTAGATAAAGCACCAATGTTATATATTGGAGAAAAGCTTGGGAAGGGTAATGGTCCAAACCTAGATATAGCAGTAGATCCACTTGAAGGAACAAACTTTGCAGCAAAAAATATTCCAGGAGCAATATCAGTTTTAGCTATTTCAGATAAAGGAAATTTATTTAATGCTCCAGAAACCTATATGAATAAAATTGCAGTAGGCAAAGATATTCCATTCGATGCAACAGACTTAGATTATCCTATAAAAAAAAATATTTCCAATATTGCAGAAGCTAAAAATAAAAATATTAATGAACTTACAGTATGTATTCTTGATAGACCAAGACATAAAAAGATTATTGAAGAATTAAAATCATTAAAAGTAAATTTAAAATTAATTTCAGATGGTGATATTTGTGGTGCTCTCTTAGTTACTGATAAAAAGTATAATATAGACTTATTTTTAGGCATTGGAGGGGGTCCCGAAGGAGTAATCTCTGCAGCAGCTTTGGATGCTTATGGGTGCAAATTTCAGGGAAGATTTTTATTTACTACCGATCAAGATAAATCTAGAGCAAAAAAAATGGGAATAACTGACCTAAATAAAAAATATGAGTTAAATGAAATTGTTAAAGGGGATAGTATTTTTTGTGCGACAGGTATTACCAATACTGAAATAATTGCAGCTGTAAAAAAAGAAAATACAAAATTTATTACAGAAACTCTTGTCACACACAAAGAATCTACAATAGAAATTATAAAAAGTGAGGAACCTATAGCTTGATTATTTTCAATAATTACAATAGAAACTCCATCTCTGGTCCCTTCGTCTATCGGTTAGGACACATGGTTTTCATCCATGAAAGAGGGGTTCGATTCCCCTAGGGACCGCCATAATGAAATATTTTGTTTATTTAATCATATCTAAAAATAAACAGAAATATCTTAGCTACGTTGGATATACTAACAATTTAAAGAAAAGATTAGCTAAACATAACGCTTCGGAAGGAGCAAAATTTACTAGAGGTAGAAAATGGGTATTAGCCTATAGTATAAGTTATGATTCAAAATCTAAGGCCATGAGAGAAGAATATAAACTTAAAAAGAACTACAAACTTAGAAATAAATTAAAATCTAGTTTTTATAAATGAAAATCTCAATTTTACTTCCATATAAAGAAAATTTTACCCCTGATTACGCTGGTGCAGTTTCACTTTTTTTAAATGATACAATCAAACTAAGTAAATATAAAAAAAATATCCAAGTATTTGGAAATACTTCATTTAAAAAAAAATTATTAACAAATTATACTAATCTAAAATTTACAAAATTTTTTTTTAGAAGCAGCAGTAAAGCTTATGTAAAAAAATTTCTTGTTGAAGAAAAATTAAAAAAATCAAATTTAATTGAAATTCATAATAGACCTGAATACATAAACTCTATTTATAAGAAAAATAAAAATATTGTTTTATATTTCCACAATAATCCACTTGAAATGAAACTAGCAAAAACATTAAATGACAGAATTAATTTATGCAATAAAACAAAAAAAATAATTTTTAATAGTAATTGGACTTTGAATCAATTTACTAAAGGTTTAAATAAAAAATATATCACAAACAAACTTGAGGTTATTAATCAATCAACGAGTAAAAAAATAATTAATTTTAAAGACAAAAAAAAAATAATTTTATTTGTTGGAAGGTTAAATATTTCCAAAGGTTACGATATATTTGGAGAAGCTATTATAAATATTTTAAATAATTACCCGGATTGGAATGCTATTGTTATTGGTGATGAACCTAGAGAGAAGCATGTTTTTAAACATAGAAATTTGAAAATTTTAGGTTTTCAAAAAAACAATATAGTTACAAAATGGTTTATTAAGTCAGATATTTCTATCGTTTGTCCTAGAAAGAGTGAACCTTTTGGTAGAACAGCTCTTGAAGCCTCAAGTGCGGGATGTGCTTTAATTATAACAGATAAAGGCGGTCTAAGGGAGGCATCTCCCAAAGCCATGAAATTAAAGACATTAACAGTTAAAAATGTTGAAAAATCTATAAAAAAACTAATTAAAAATGAGTCTTTCAAAAAGTCTTTACAAAAAAGGATTTATAAACATTTCTATCTAACTAATAATTATATTTCAAAAAAAATTGATGGATACAGAGATAAGTTAATTTAAGATTATTATATTTTAATTTTATTTAATGCATTATTTTTAAATATATTTGCTTCTCTAATATATCTTCTTACCATTTGTGTTGTTTTATGACCTGTCATAGCCATTATGCTTCTCTCATCAGCGCCAGAATCAGCAGCTACTGTAGCAAAACCCGACCTTAAACTATGACCTGCAAAATTTTTGTTTTCGATGCCTGCTAACTTTAAATACTCTTTCATTAATAAAACTACAGATTGGTCAGTTAATCTTTTGTTTGTTAATGATAAACCTTTAGAAAATCTTCTAAAAATAGGTCCAGACTTAATTTTAGAAATTTCTAACCATTTTTTTAGATTTGTAACAGGACAGTAAATTTCATTTTCGAAGTAGGGCAGTCCTTTAGTCATTCCTTCTCCGAATTGGTCAGTTTTTGATCTTTTAACAGTGATTTTTAAACCGTCAGGAACAAATTCTAAATCCTCACAATCAATTGAAATGATCTCGGTTCTTCTAAAACCTCCTCCAAAGCCAATTAAGATTATTGATTTATCTCTAAGTTTTTTTATTTCCTCAGTTTTTTGTTCATTTATTACATTAATAATTGATTTTAAATGATTGATTAATATAGGTTTTTTACCTTTTTGAATACTTCCTTTGACCCTTCTAATTCCCATTAAATTTTCAACGATGATTGGATGTTTTGTGTCAAGATAATGCCCTTTTAGCCTATGAACCATGCTTATTGATACTAATCTTCGTCTTAAAGTGCTTATTTTTGAGTTTTTAGAGAGATGGGTAAGGTATAAGGAAACTATTTTTGGTTCTGTTGGTAGTGAATTTAACCCATGCTTTGCACAAAAAACTCCGAAGTCTTTAAAGTCTGATTTATAAGCTCTTAGAGTGTTATTTGACTTTGAGCTTTTAAGGTTATTTAAAGTTGCCTCATGAAGCAATTTTAGGTCTGTTGTCAGTTCATTCATATTATTACTATTGATAACAATTAATTATCATTAGTAATATATCAAGTGAATTTAAATGTCAAATGAATTAAAACAAAGTTTATGACTATAGATGGAGAAATTCCTACAAGCTATTTTTTAATAATATCTTTAGGATTAACTATACTGAGTTATTTGGTTTACAAAAAAAATGGAAAATCACTAGAAGTATATTTCTTATCTGTTTTAACAATAATTTTCTATTTATCTTATTTTATTCTAATTTTCGTTGGTCCTAGATAGTTTGTTAACGCTATTCACAGCTGTTAAAAACCCTTAATAATCAACTATAAAGTGATACTAATCATATTTGCACTATGATAATCTCTTAAATGAATTAAGAGGCAACTCTTAACTGACCATCTGGGGAAAAATCGAGAGATTCAAGCCCAGAGGGCAGAAAACCACGCAGAGTAGCGCTAAAATTGCGGGGTGGAAGGCATGGCGGTAGCGCATACAACGACGTGCCAAAAAACTACTGATCTTTGTACCTGAAAAGGTGCAGAGATACAGGGTTTTTTTTTTATGATCCTTAAAGGAACTAAATTTCAAATTAAAGTTTGGAAATACCTAAAAACAATCAAAAAAGGTAGTGTTTTAACCTATTCTGACGTCGCAAAGGGTATTAATAAGCCAAAAGCTGTTAGAGCTGTAGCTAATGCTATTGGAAAAAATCCATATGCTCCTAAAATACCATGCCATAGAGTAATAAGGTCTGATGGGTCTCTCGGAGGATATTCAGGAAAAGGTGGTATAAAAACCAAGAAAAAACTGCTCAAATCTGAGGGTATTTTGCTCTAAAAGTTAGAAATACCAACGTTTTTTTAAAATTTAACAACATTTAGTATTACAATTTTAAATTCCCCTATTGGTTGCAGCTTCTAAAATGAAATCTTTAAATTAGGCCTATATTTGGGGCATTAAACGCTATATTCATAAATTGCATTACTTCGGTAGTTATTTAGAAAATTATTATTTTTTGGTATATTTATATCAATTAATATTAAGAAATTCCCATATCAAAAGAAACTAAGTTTTTATTATCAATAGATTTGTTCTAAAAATTCATCATAATTGTTAATTTTATTGAATATTGTCCCCTATCTCATAATCTAATTTCATTATCTATTTTTATAATTCAAATAACCCTATATTTATTGATTATTTTTAATTACCAGGACATATCTAATTGACAAATTTTATAATTTTTATTCCATTATTTTATATTTAATACATATTAATTATTGTTGAGATATTATATAAATTATAATAAATACAATAGTTTACATACATTAATTAAAGTATTGTATTAATATATAGTACATATATATTTACTTATATTTATGATAATATTCCCTTTTAAAAACATATAATCCTGACGAAACGATTATGAAAAGTCCAATAAAAGTATATTTATCAGGAAAATCCGAAAACACATAATACCCTAAAATAAGGTTAGTAATTATCTCGAAATAACCAAATGGTGCTAATTTTGAAGCATCAGCGTAACGAAGAGACAAAATGATTAATATATGGCCTAAACAGGCAAATATACCCATCAGAGCCATCCAAGACCATTGTATTGTAGTAGGATTAATCCAAACAACAGGAACAAAAAAAGATGCGATAATGACCCCTACTACGCCTGTAATCAGCAATGTGAGTAAAGGACTATCTGTTGAATGTAATTTTCGAGTTATTATTAGATAAAAGCCGTAAAAACAGCCTGTTCCAACAGCTGCTAAACTAGCAAGATTAATCTCTATAATTCCAGGTCTTATAACAACTAAAATACCAAAAAAACCGACTAATACAGCAGTCCACCGTCTATATCCGACTTTTTCTTTAAGTAAAAATGGAGAAAGAGCAGTTGTGACCAATGGAGCAACGAATGCCAATGTTAACGCTTTTGCCATTGAGATTACAGAAATGGAGTAAAAAAAACATATATTTGCAAAAAATAAAGACAAACCTCTAATTATTTGTAATTTGATATTTTGAGAAAACTTCAATTGCTCCTTATAAAATAAAAACATAAAAAAAGTTGTGAATACAACTGTAAAAAAATATCTAGCCCACGTTATTTGAAAAAAAGATAAATCCGAAGATAAGTATTTAGCAACGGCATCCATAAATGGCAAAACCATCCATGCGGATAAATTTAAAAATATTGCTTTCATTTAAGCAAAATATTTAAGAGCGATAAATACTGTTATTGGCACTGTAACCAATGACATTAAAGTAGAAACAACAATTGTGCTGGAAATATTATCTACATTTTTTTTTGGTGAATACATTGAAGCAACCAAATAACAAAGTATTGCACTAGGCATAGAAGATTGAATTAGTAAAACTCCAGCTGCAAAACCAGATAAATTAAAAAATTTTATAATAAAAAAACCAACAATTGGACCAAGAATTACTCTACCTATAGACGTAATGATCGAGTCTCTCAAAGAAAATACTTTCATTTGAGTTAAGGCAATACCTAAAGACATTAAAATCATAACAATCATAGCATAAGACAAAAGCATTGTTGTATTAATCACAAAAACCGGCATTTCTTTGCCGTAGTATAAAAAGATAACGGTCAAAATAATTGTATAGAAAGAAGGACTTTTTACGATTATTGAAAAATCAAATTTTCGTTTTGCAAGAAATATATTAGCAGTAAAATGTAAAAGTATTACCAATGATGATATAGCTGCAGCTACGCCCATTCCCAATTTACCATATGCAAAAAGACATATTGGTATACCCATATTGCCTGTATTAGGTAAAAAAAAAGTAGGTAATTCTCTGATATAATCTTTTTTCATAAGAATTAAAAAAACAAGACCGATTAAAGCAAATGATGAGAGTAATATTAATGCGTAAATAAAATATTCTGCAAATATATCAAATGTGACACCTGTAGATGTAAGAGAGAAAATTACTAAAGCTGGAGTTCCAAAATTTCCAGCATAAGATGTTATAAACGAAGTATCAAAATTTGGATTTTTTTTCCCTAATAAAAAACCAATTCCAACAATAAAAAATACAGGGAATAGAACTTCAAAGAGCTTTAAATAAAGTTCCATTAAAAAAGTCTTAATAATACAGGGTTTTTAATAATATTTAAATTTGATTTAAAAGATTTAATACATTTCTGATAATCCTTTTCCAAAGATTTGTGAGTTATAATCACAATAGAAGCAGTTTTATTTTTATTATTTGGTATTTGTATTAATCTTTGAACGGATATTTTGTGTTTAGCAAATTTTTTTGTGATTTCAGATAGAACACCCGGTTTATCTTTAACTTCAAGCCTAATATATAAAGCATTTGAATAATTATCAGTATTATATATTGAAGGAGATTTTCTTTTATTATCAGAAATCCCAAAAGGGTATTTGATATTTCCACGTAAAATTGACAAAAGATCAGACATTAAAGCAGATGATGTTGGACCAGGTCCAGCACCTTCTCCTTGCAAAATACTCTCCCCTACTGGATTACCTTCAATTATAACAGCATTCATAACACCATTAACATTTGCGATGTAAGTATTTTTTTTAATTAAACACGGATGAACTCTTTCAAATAATTTATTATTAACAATTTCTGTTATTCCTAATAATTTAATTTTATAATTTAATTGATTTGCAATTTCTAAATCCTTGTATTCTATATTTTCAATACCCTCCATTAAACATTTTGAATTTGATACTTTATTATTAAATGCCAAAGCAGAAAGAATTTTAACTTTAGCTAAAGCATCGTAACCATTTAAATCTAATTTTGGATTACCTGGTTCAGCATAACCTAATAGTTGAGCTTTTTTTAATACAGTTGAAAAGCCAGACTTAGTTTCTTCCATTTCAGATAATATATAATTACAAGTGCCATTTAATATTCCATATACTTTACTTATCTTATTAGTTGCTAGTCCTTCTTTAATAGTTCTTAATATAGGGATGCCACCTCCTACTGACGCTTCAAATTCTAAATTAACTTTATTTTTTTCAGCAAGTTTAGAAAGGTTATTACCATGTTTAGAAATTAATGCCTTGTTAGGAGTTACAACATGAATTTTATTCTTAAGTGCAAATTCAACAATTTTTTTTGATATACCATCAGATTGACCAATTGCTTCAATTAAAATATCAATTTTATTATTTTTAAAAATTTTATAGGGATCTTTATAAAATATTTTCTTATTAATTCTAAATTTTCTTTTTTTATTAATATTTTTAGCTGAAATTGCAGAAACAGAGATAATTTTTCCAGTTTTTTTTAGAATATCTTTTTTTTTTGTATTTAATTCGTTATAGAGATAATTACCAATCTGCCCTAATCCAACAATTGCTATATTAAGCTTTTTAGTCATATCAATTATCTAAACTTGGAAAACTACTATTTTTTCCATAATTAATAATTTTATTTTTAAAATCTTCAAAAGAAATATTTTTATCAATGTCTAAATTTGGCTTTTGAACTATATCATCATTTTTTTTCTTTAAAAAAGAACCAAAGTTTTGATTAGAGCAATTATTAAAAAATAAAAAAATTAATAATATTGTCAGTATTCTCATCAATTTAATCCTTCGTCAGACTTATATCTAAATAAAATATTCATATTTTGAACAGCTTGTCCACTACCACCCTTAATCAAATTATCTATTGCTGACAATATAATAATTTTATTCTTATATTTGCTCTCACACACAGAAATATGACAGTTATTTGTGTTTATTACTTCATTAGTTCCTAAAAATGTATTTGGTTTCAAAATTTTAATAAATTTATTATTTTTGTAATATTTTTTTAGAAAAGAATAAATTTTTTCAAGAGAATCATTTCTTTTAAGATCTAAATACATAGTAGTTAATATTCCTCTAAACATTGGTGATAGATGAGGTGTAAATTGAAATTTTACCTTTTTGCCAGTTTTTATTTTTAGTTCCTGATCAATTTCTGAATTGTGTCTGTGAAACGCTAAACCATAAGCACTCAATGTCTCATTTAAAAATTTGTTGTTATATTTTTTATGAATATTTCTGCCTGCACCTGAATAACCAGATTTAGAATCAATTATGATATTGTTTGATTTAACAATATTTTTATTAATTAACGGTACTAGGGGTAATAAAATTGATGTTGGATAACAGCCTGGACAGGAAATTATCTTATATTTTTTAATGTTCTGATTATTTAACTCAGGTAAAGAATAAATACTTTTTTTGATTAATTTAGGAGCATTGTGTTTTATTTTATACCATTTAAAATAATCATTGGCTGATTTAAGTCTAAAATCTGCCGCTAAATCAATTAAAATATTTTTATTATTTAAATTTTTTGAAATTTTTTGAGCCTCTCCATTAGGTAATGCAGTAAATATAACATCAACATTTTTTAATAACTCTTTATTAAATTTAACAATATTTGGTAGTTTATATTTATTGAAGTATTTATCATAAGAGCTAATTTTTTTACCTACAGAAGTATCACCACAAAGATATTTAATTTTAACTCTTTTATGTTTTGTTAATAATTTAACTAATTGAATACCTATGTATCCAGTAGCTCCTGCAACTAAAGCATTAATCTTAGACATATTGTAATATAACAGTTGTTTAATAAAATGATATTATCTTTTAGAGAATTGATAACTTCTTCTAGCTTTTGCTCGACCAGGTTTTTTTCTCTCAACAGACCTAGAATCTCTCGTTGTAAGTTTTTCTTTTCTAAGTGTTGGTTTTAGATTTTCATCGAATTGTAATAGTGCTCTTGATATACCATGTACTAATGCTCCTGCTTGACCTGTGTGTCCACCGCCGATAACTTGAGATCTAACATCGTATTCTGTAGATTGGTTGATAATTTCAAAAGGTCTTAGTATTTGCATTTTATGTGTAGCTCTTGTGAAATAATCATCTAGATTTTTTCCATTAACAAAAAATTTACCGGTTCCTTTTTTTAACCAAACCTTTGCAATTGAAGTCTTTCTTCTTCCAGTTGCATATTTAGCATCTTTAAAATCTAAATTTATTTTTGATGGTGCTGATTGATTTGTTTCCATTTTAATTTCTAACTATATTTTTTGAATTTAGTTTTCCAATCTCTATTACCTCAGGGTTTTGCGCTGAGTGCGGATGATCAGATCCTGAATAAACCTTAAGTTTAGTCAATTGTTTTTTAGCTAAAGGACCACCGGGCAACATTCTTTTAACAGCCATCTTTAAAACTTCACCTGGTTTTGAAGATTGTAATATTTCAGGTGTTGTTTCTTTAATTCCACCGGGATGACCTGTGTGTCTATAATATTTTTTATTTGAAAACTTATTTCCTGTGAATTTTAATTGATCTACGTTCTTAACAACAACAAAATCTCCACTATCCATATGAGGAGTAAATGTAGGTTTATTTTTTCCTCTAAGAATTTTTGATACAAGAGTTGCTAATCTTCCTACAACAGCTCCAGTTGCGTCAATTTCAAACCATTTACTATTCAGGTCGTCTTTTTTAAGAAATTTAGTCATAATTGCGGGATTAATACTTATAAATCGATATATTGTCAAACGATATACAGCTATAACCTAAGTCATTTTTGATAGTTTTAACTAATAATTAAGCTATAAATAAGCGTTAATATTTGTTTATAATAAAATCTTAAAAATTTAAACAGGAGCAACTAAATGTCAGATAAAAAAGGAATGGATCCTAAAACGTATAAATTCGATACCCTTAGTTTACACGCAGGATATCAACCTCATAAAAATGCAGGTTCAAGACAAGTGCCAATATACCAAACAACTTCGTATCTATTTGATGACGTAGATCATGCAGCAGCATTATTTAATCTAGAAAGAGGTGGACATATTTATAGTAGGATATCAAATCCAACGGTTGCAGTTTTAGAAGAGAGAGTTGCTTCATTAGAAGGTGGAACAGCCGCTCTTGCTACTTCGTCTGGCATGAGCGCAATATTTCTTGCAGTAATGACACTTTGCGAAGCAGGAGATCATTTGGTTGTATCATCCCAGCTTTATGGTGGAACTGTAAATCTATTTAGACTAACACTTCCAAAATTTGGTATTAAAACAACTTTTGTAAAACCAAGAGATACAGAGGGATTTAAAAAAGCAATTCAAAAAAACACAAAAGGTATTTTTGGAGAACTTGTTGGTAATCCAGGAAATGAAATAATGAATATGCCTGAGATTGCTAAAATAGCTCACGACGCAGGTATTCCTTTAATGGTAGATGCAACTTATCAAACACCTTATTTATGCAAACCTATAGAGCACGGTGCTGATATTGTAGTTCATTCACTTACTAAATGGATGGCAGGTCATGGATCTTCAATGGCTGGTATAATTGTTGAAGGTGGTAAGTTTGACTGGATGCAAAATGATAAATTTCCAACAATGACTCAACCTTATGAAGGTTATCATGGATTATCTTTTGCTGAAGAATTTGGACCAACAGCATTTACAATGAAAGCAAGAGCAGAGGGTATGAGAGATTTTGGTCCTTGTCTAAGCCCTCAAAATGCATGGAATGTGTTACAAGGTATAGAGACACTTTCTGTCAGAATGAAAAAACATTGCGAGAATGCAGAAAAAATGGTCGAGTATTTATTAGGTCATGATAGTGTTGCTTGGGTTTCACACCCGAGTGTACCAGATCATCCCGATCATGATTTAGCAAGCAAATTGTTACCAAATGGCAAAGGATCAATGATTGCATTTGGTATTAAAGGAGGAAAAGCTGCAGGTGAAGCATTTATTAATAACGTTAAACTTGCTTCTCATTTAGCAAATGTTGGGGATACACGTACATTGGTAATTCATCCAGCATCAGCAACACATTCTCAAATGGATGAAGCTACATTAAAATTTGCGGGTTTATCTCATGATATGATCAGATTATCAGTTGGTATAGAAGATATAGATGATATCAAAAATGACTTTGAAAATGGATTTAGAGCTGCTAGGAAACCTAGACTCGTATCCAATCAATGAAGTTTCAGGTAAATGATAACGAGGTTTATGCTTCTACGGGAGGCAGGCCATTCGATAAAAATAAACCATTAATAATATTTGTTCATGGTAGTGGACTAACTCATATGACGTGGGTTTTGCAAACAAGATATTTTGCTTTTCATGGCTATAGCGTTTTAGCTTTAGATATGCCTGGACATGGATTATCAGGAGGTGAAAGTTTAAAATCAATTGAAGACATGGCAGATTGGGTAAGTGATGTAATTGATGCAGTTGGATATAAAGAAGCTTCGTTAGTTGGTCACTCACAAGGATGCTTGGTTACAGTTGAGTGTACAGCAAGGAATCCAGAAAAAATTAAAACATTAAGTTTAATGGGTGGTGCTGGAGCAATTCCAATGAACCCTGAATTATTATCTTTGGCTGAAAATAATGATCCTAAAGCGGTTGAATTAATGATGGACTGGGCTCATGGACCAGCTGGGCACTTTGGTGGTCACCCTGTACCTGGTTTATATCATATTAATACCGGTTCTATGTTAGCTAAAACAAGAACAATAAAAAATACCCTCGGTGTAGACTTTAGAGCATGTGATAATTACAAAAATGGTTTTGAAGCTGCTAAACAAATTACAATACCTACCCTTTCTATACTTGCAACTGACGACAAGATGTGTCCAGTTAAAGAAGGAAAAAAACTAGCAAATTTAATTGAAGGAAGTCAGATAGACATAATTGATAATTGTGGACATATGATGTTATTAGAGGAAGCAGATCGAGTATTAAATGTTTTAAAAAAATTCATAACAACTAATTATCCAGCAAATAAATAATTACGTATTAGCACGTATGAAAAAGAATTTTAGATTTTTTGATAATAGGCAAAAATATTTACTTTTTGTTACAACAACTAATGAAAAGAATAAGATTGCAGATGCTTTAAAACCTATTGTACAAAAATTAAAACCAAAATTTCCTGCATTAAAAATTTTTGATGCAGGTATGGGTGATGGTTCATTATTGATGAGCGTAATGAGACAATGTCATCAGAAAATGCCTCATATTCCTCTATTGGTAAGCACAAAAGAGATAAGTATGGAAGATGTTAGATTAGGACTTGAAAAACTTCCAGATCGATTTGTCGAACATAAAAATACAGTATTTGTTATCTCTAATTTAAATTATGTAGAATCAACTGCACTTAAATCAAATGACAAAAATAAACAAAAAAAAATGAATTGGAAAATAGTTAAACTTAAAGGAAATTCTTCACTCGATTTTTCAAATCAATTAAGAAGATTAAATCAAGAATTTTTAAATAAAAAATGGCAAATTGAAAGAAATCCAAGAAATGGAAATCCTACATACAAAGAGCCATCTGTAATTGTAATTTATAGAAAAGATCAAGAATTTTCTTTGAAAAATGTTATTCCAAAAAAAAATAATGGGAAAAATAGTTATGACTTAATAATTGCTTCACAACCATATAGATCAAGAATATCTGCAGAAAAAAAAGTTAAATATGTTATTGATCCAATGATAAAATCATTGGATAAGAAAGGTAAACTAGTAGTAGTTCATGCGTGTGGAAAAGATCCTGGAAACAAAATTATAAAAAAAATCTGGCCAAAAGAAAAGCCATTTCCCTCACTATACAAATCAATAATTAAATATATAAAAAACAATACTGATAAAGAAATTTTAAACAAATTAAAATTTAATAAAAAACAAAATATTAAATATGTTTTAAGAGCACTACCAAATGAAATTAGCGGAGGAATTGCTACATCATTGATATTTTCAGCATGGAATGCTGCTGTATATGTTAACCAAATATCAGATGAGCAAATAATGAATGCTGAAAGAAAAAATTATTACCAAAAAATTGTAAAAGATATAGTCAATCAAAACAAAGGATTATATTTTAACAATGAATTATTTGTAATTGAAAAAAAATAATTAACTAAATTTATTTTTGTATAAAAAATAAAGCGCTGAAGTAATTAATAATATTGAGCTAAATTGATGTGACGACGCAATTAAAATACTTGCACCAGACAAAACAGTAAGAATACCTAATATAATTTGTAATAAAATAATTAAACCTAAAATAATTACAGGTTTAAATAAATAAAAAATTTTATTTTTAAAAGTTATATATGAAATTACTATGTATATAGTAAATATCAAATAAGCTAAATTTCGATGCAAATATTGTACTAATGATGGATCACTAAAAGCAGATAATTTAAATAAACTTATAAATTTATTATCATCTGGAAAATAAGAATTACCCATTAATGGCCAAGTGTTATATATTTTTCCAGCATCCATACCCGAGACAAATGCACCAATAATAATTTGTAAAAAAATTAATAATAAAAAAAATTCAGGTATATAATTAGTAATTTTTTTATCTTTTTTATTCAAATTTATCAAATTTAAATAATTCCAAAAAATTAAAGATAAAATTATAAATGCAAAAAGCAGATGTACAGATAACCTAAAGTGACTTACATCTAAATTATTCACAAGGCCACTCTGTACCATGTACCAACCTAAAAAACCTTGGAAACAAATTAAAAAAAATATTAAGTAAAAATTATAAAGTTTTTTTATACCTATTTTAATAGTAAGAAAAATTAAAGGAATAAGGAAGGACAAGCCAATAACGCGACCAAAAAATCTATGCGCCCACTCCCACCAGAAAATCACTTTGAATTCACTCAAGGTCATTGAATAATTTTGTAGTTTAAATTCTGGAATTTGTTTATATAATTCAAAGTATGATAACCATGAATCATTATTCATTGGTGGAAAAAAACCTTTAAATATTTCCCATTCAGTAATTGATAATCCAGAGTCGGTAAGTCTTGTTAAGCCACCTACAACGATCATTGCTGCAACTAAAAAAAACATAAATAATAACCATTTTGATATGTAAATTTTCATTTTTGTATTAATTTCGGTATACATAATTGTTTAAATATAATATTTATTTATAATTCCAATTGATCAAATGTCGCCTGATAAAAAAAAAAAATTAAACATATTAAGAAAAAAATTAGATCTTCTTGATAATAAGCTTATTAAATTGATAAAAATTAGAACTAGTATTGTTAAAGATGTACTTAAACTTAAAACTCATAAACACGAAATTGTAGATAAAAAAAGGATATCATTAATTCTTAAAAATATAAAAAAAAAATCAATTAAAAATAAAATTGATCCAAAGATAACTAATCGAATTTGGAAAAATATGATTATGTCTTATATTGATTTTGAAAGAAGAAATTTTAAAAAAAGATAGTTACTTACTGTGTGGTGGTAGCTTTTTTTCAACAAATATTTCATGTTTTCTTGTAGCGGGATTATACTTTTTGACTTTTAATTTAACTTTTGCTTTTTCACCACCTGCTGGCTTTTTTACATAATAAAAAAAAGGGCTATCAGGTTTTTCTTCTGGAACTAATCTAACTTTTATGTGTGTTTTTTTAGCCATCGTATTTAATCTTTTTTAAAATATTTGATATTTTATTTATTTTATTTTTTAACTTTTCAGTGTTTATAGTTTTATTATCAATCTCGTCAAGTTTAGAGTTTTTAGTTTCTAGTTGCTTTTTTACACCTTTAATTGTCATACCTTTATTTTTTAAAAGAAATTTAATTTTTTTTAAGATTTCTATAGAACGTGTATCATAATAACGTCTATTTCCAGAAAAAACATATGGTTTGATTTGTTTAAACTCTTTTTCCCAAAATCTTATTGTGTGGGTTGACAATTTACCAGTTTTTTTATTTATTAGATTTAATAACTTTGCAACATCACCTATAGATTTATAAACTTTATTATTATTTACCATTATTTATAAATTTTAGTAAATCCTTTGATGGTTTAAATAAAATTACATTTCTTTCTGGAATAATTTTTTTTTCTAATGTTTTTGGATTTCTTCCAATTCTACTTTTTTTAAATCTTAAAATAAAAGTGCCAAATTTTGGAATTTTAACTTTTTTAGTTTTAATTATTTCATCTAGTAATATAGTAAGAAAATCCTCTAAAAGGTTTTCAGAAATTTTTTTTGAAAAACCTAATTGCATATATATAGAATTAATTATTTCTTTTTTTGTTAAATTAATTCTCATTTATATTATATTTTTCTTTATTTTATCTATTAATTTACCTTTTATAATTTTTTCACAAACTTTTAAAGAATTCGCAAAACCTACTTCATCCGTAGATCCATGACTTTTTATTACTGGTTTATCTAAACCAAGTAAAATTGCGCCATTGTAAAGTCTTGGATCTAGTTTTTTTTTAAATTTTTTAAGATTTTTTAAATTTAATATTGAAGATACTTTACCTAAAAAGGTAGAAGACATAGCCTCTCTAAGTTCTGAAGTTATAAAATTTGCAGTTCCTTCAGCTGTTTTTAAAGCAACATTTCCTGTAAAACCATCTGTTACAATAACATTAACATCACCATTCATAATTTGATTTCCTTCAATATAACCTTCAAATTTGAATAATGAATTTTTATTATCGTTTAGTGTTTGATAAGTATTTTTTATTATATTATTACCCTTTAATTCCTCTGACCCAATATTTAATAAAGCAACTTTAGACTCTTCATTTTCAAATAAAGATTTATGCAAAGCTGCACCCATTAAACTAAAATCAATTAAATTTTTTTCATTACAGTCAATGTTTGCACCTAAGTCTAAAACAATATTCATGCCATTTTTATTTGGCCAGAGAGCTGAAAGTGCAGGTTTGTCAATTTTTTCTATCATTTTCAAATTTAATTTTGCAATAACAAATAAAGCGCCAGTATTACCTGCAGAAACTATTGCATCAGACTCCTCCTTTCTAAGACTCTCTATTGATAACCACATACTAGTATCTTTACCTCTTTTTGCTGCTGACAATGCACTATCTGTATCCTCAATAATATTATCTGTGTGGATTAATTTATAATTATTTTTAGATATTTTAGTTTGATTTATAATTGGTTCTATTAATTTTGTATTTCCAAAAATATTATAAAAAATATTTTTAGTTGCCAAATTATGTATTTCTATGCCTTTGATAACTTTGGTAGGAGAATTTTCACCACCCATTGCATCTACTGCAATTTTTATTGGGTTGTCCATAATTAGTTTACTCTTTAGGGTCTAATACTTGTCTACCTTTATAAAAACCAGTTTTAAGATCCATATGATGAGACAATCTATATTCACCAGACTTTTTGTCCTCAATAATATTTTTTGGATTTAAAATATTATGCGATCTTCTTTTTCCAGATCTTGATTTAGTAGTTTTACGTTTTGGTACTGCCATAACAATAATTTTAAAGCGTTATTATATCTTTTGTAAGATTATTGAAAGTATTTTTTATTAAATATTTTCTATATTTTTCATAATAATTAACAATATTTTGGTAATTTATAATATCATCTCTATAAAATTTGATAATATCAATTTTTTGGTCGTTGGTTTTTAATTCCCAGCTATGAATTTTATCAATAATTGAAAATAATAAGTTAACATATTCTTTCATCTTTTTATTAATAGATGCATCTCCATAACCAATTTCTCTAATTGATAATTCGATCTGTCTAACTGAAAAATCAAAAAATTTTTGAAGATTTTCTTTACTTTCATCATTCTTATATTCTTTTAATAAAAAAGCTAAATGAAAAAAAAAAACAATCATTCTTTGATAAAATGTATCCTGTTTATTAACATTGTATAATTCTTTATTTCTGGTCAGTTTAATTAAATTATTGTAAATATTTAAATAATTTGATGACATGAAATATATATTTATAATTTTATTTGTTTTTATTATTAATTGCAAAGGCAATAAGGTGTCAAATTATCATGGCAACAAATTGTTAGACAAAAAATACGATATTATAAAAGTAAATAGTACTAATAAAAACGATTTACTTAAACTTATAGGTCCGCCTTCATCAATAAGTGATTTTGATGAAAATAAATGGTTTTATATTGAGAGATTAAAAACAAACCAATCAATTATTAAACTCGGTAATCAGGTCATAAAAAAAAATAATGTTTTAATTGTAGAATTCAACAAGATGGGTGTTATTAAAAATAAAGAAATTTTAAATTTAGAAAATATGAATGATCTAAAATACTTAAAGCAAACAACAGAAAAAGATTTTAAACAAGATAATGTCATCTATAATATATTTACTAGTCTAAGAGAAAAAATTAATGCACCAGCAAGAACAAGGAAAAAATAATTTTATCCTGCAATTACTGCTAGTAATAATAAAGCAACAATATTTGTAATTTTAATCATTGGATTTACTGCAGGTCCAGCGGTATCTTTATATGGATCACCGACTGTATCACCTGTTACAGCAGCTTTGTGAGCTTCTGAGCCTTTTCCTCCAAACTTCCCATCTTCAATATATTTTTTAGCATTATCCCAAGCACCTCCACCAGCTGTCATTGACACTGCAACAAACAAACCAGTTATTATAACTCCTAACAACATAGCACCTACAGAAGATAATGCTGCAACTTGTCCACCAATTGGTAAAATAATTAAATATAAAACTATTGGAGAAAGAACTGGTAATAATGAAGGTATTACCATTTCTTTAATTGCTGCTTTAGTTAAAAGATCAACCAATTTACCATAGTCTGGTTTTGATTTACGTTTCATTATTCCAGGAATTTTTTTAAATTGTCTTCTTACTTCTATTACCACTGCACCACCTGCTCTACCAACAGCCTGCATTCCCATAGATCCAAAAAGGTATGGCAGCATTCCACCAATCAATAAACCAACAACAACAAAAGGATTTGATAAATCAAATGTAACTACTATTCCTTCAAGATTAGATCCAACTTCTTTTGAAAAATGTTTAATATCTTCAGTATATGCTGCGAACAAAACTAGAGCTCCTAATCCTGCCGATCCAATTGCATATCCTTTTGTTACAGCTTTAGTAGTATTTCCAACTGCATCAAGCGCATCTGTAGTCTTTCTAACGTTTTTAGGTAAATTTGACATCTCTGCAATCCCACCAGCGTTATCTGTTACTGGACCATATGCGTCTAAAGCAACAACCATTCCTGCAAGTGCAAGCATAGTTGTTACAGCTATTGCAATTCCAAATAAACCAGCTATTGAATTAGTTAATAAAATACCAGCAACAATTATTATTGCTGGAATTGCTGTAGCTTCCATAGATATTGCTAAACCTTGAATTACATTAGTACCGTGCCCAGTCGTTGATGACTCTGCAACACTTTTTACAGGTCTATAATCCGTACCAGTGTAGTATTCGGTTATCCATATTAATAATCCTGTGATTATTAAACCAATGACACCACAATAATATAAACTCAAACCATTAAAAGAGACTCCATTAACAGAATAGTTAGTATCCAAACCAATAACATAATCTGTTATAGGATATAAAATAACCAAAGATAAAATAGCTGTAGCAACAAAACCTTTATATAGTGCATTCATTATATTTTTTGATTGTCCAAGTTTTACGAAAAAAGTACCAACTATAGATGTTAAGATACATGCAGCTCCAATACTTAATGGGTAAACCATCATATTTAAATCAGATACAAAGAAAATTGATGATAGAACCATAGTTGCAACGATCGTAACTGCATATGTTTCAAACAAATCTGCAGCCATACCTGCACAATCTCCAACATTATCACCAACATTATCTGCTATGACAGCAGGATTTCTAGGATCATCTTCTGGAATACCAGCTTCTACTTTTCCAACTAAATCTGCACCAACATCAGCACCTTTTGTAAAAATTCCACCACCTAATCTTGCGAAAATAGATATTAAAGAAGCACCAAAGCCTAACGCAACTAGTGCATTTACAATTTCTCTTTCGTCAACACCAGCTGACAATAATATGTAGTAATAAACTGCAATAGCTAATAATGCTAAACCAGCAACCAACATTCCTGTGATTGCTCCAGATTTGAATGCTATTGAAAGACCTTGAGACAAACCTTTTCTTGATGCCTCAGCTGTACGTACATTAGCTTGAACAGAAACTAGCATACCGACATAACCTGCTATACCAGATAATGCTGCTCCTATTAAATATCCAATTCCTACTAATATTGAAAAAGCAAAACTAATAATAACTAATACAACAACTCCAACAATAGCAATTGTTTTATATTGTCTGTTTAAATATGCTTTTGCTCCAATTTGAATAGCAGAAGCAATTTCTTGCATCTTTGCATTTCCTGCACTTGCATTCAAAATTGAAGATCCTGTAACAAATCCATATACAATGGATAAAATTCCAGCAAAAATTGTGTATAATAAAATGGTATCAACAGACATATAATTCCTTAAATAAGTGTTTTAGTTATTTTTTAAAATGCGGACATTACAAAAAAGATTATAAAAGGCAATATTTAACTTCTTAGAATATATGAGAATAACCCTGATATTTAAGGTATTTTATTGGAATTCTTCTATTATCTAATAAGTAATTTTTTGATTTAGTATTAATTTGCCCAATAATAGAAATTTTTTGATTCATTTTAGATGATAAAGTTTTTATATATTTTCTCTTTGATTTAGAAGCTGTAAATAAAATTTGATAGTCATCACCATTGAATAAATAGTCTAATGTATTGAGTTTTTTGTGTTTAATTAATTGTTTTAAATTATTTGATATCGGGATCTTATCTATATCGATTAAATAACCAAGTTTTTGTTTATTTATTAATTTATTCAGATCAATTACCAATCCATCTGAGACGTCCATAGAACAATTTGCAATTTTAAAAAGATGTAAACTAAACTTTATAGGTAAATTGGGTGAATAATATTTATCAATAAAATATTTTTTTTGATTTGAGTTTAAATTAATTCTCTTTTTTAAAGCTTTTAAACCAATGTGACTGTCACCTATATTACCAGTTAAATAAATGTCATCTCCAATTTTTGCTTTATTTCTATAAACAATTTTATTTGAATATCCTAAAGATATAACTGTAAAACTTAGATTTTTTGAGGATGTGGTATCACCACCAGATAATTTTATATTAAATCTATTTTGCTCATTGGATAAAGATTTGTTAATTAATGACATATTTTTTTTTGTAAAATGTTTTTTGTTACCTGAGCCAGCTAAGAAGAAATAATTTGGTTTTACTCCTTTAGCATAAATATCTGATATAGAAGATCTTATTATTTTTCTTATAACAAGATCTGGTTTATTAAAATTTAAAAAATGTATACCCTCATTGTAAGTATCAACGGAAATAACTAATTTTTTAGTTTTATCAAAAAAAACATCATCATTTAAATTAAGCGATGATGGATTATTTTTAGATAATTTTTTTAAATAACTATTTATTAAGAATTCTTCATTCATCAGTTTCTTAATTTCTTTGAAATTTTATCAAGCAAAGCATTCAAGTATTTTGTTTGCGATAAATCAATAAAGAAATTGGAAGCATTAAGATATTCTTTAATAATTATTTTTGAAGATATTTTTGGTTTATACATTAATTCAAAAATCGCACTTTTTATTATTACTTGAAAAACTTTATCTAGGTTTGATATTTTTAAATCTTCGTTTAAATGATTTGTAATTTCTTCGTGAATTACATCATCTCTTTCAATTGTACCATTGACTACATCTTTTATAAATTTTTTGAAACGATGTTTTGGAAAATTTAATTCTACTTCATTGTTATAATATTTGCTGTAAAGCTTTTGTATTATAATAACTCTTGGGTTATTTTTTTTACTAAAATGAAGTGACATTCTATAAAGACAATATTATTTTTACTGCGTTAGCTGCCTCTCTACCCTTTTTGCCACGAGCTATTGCTTGGTTTTTATTTAAACAAGTGATTATTCCGTTACCAACAGGTTTTTTTGACTCCACAGATATATTCATAATTGCATCAGTTGTTGATTTGGATATAAAATCAAAATGAGGGGTTTGACCTTTAATTACACATCCAAGTGCTACAAAACCATCATACTTTTTTAAATTTTTAGAAATAATCACAGGTATCTCAAATACACCCGGAACAGAAATTATATTAATTTTTGCAAAATTCTTTAATTCATTCTTAGCACTTTTAAGAAGGGCAGTTGAAATATCTTTATAGTAATTTGCTTGTATAATTAATACTTTGTTTTTCATTTTATTATTTCTTGTTTAATAATCTTGATACCATAACCATCCAACCCAACAACCTTTTTTAGAGTTCTAGTAACTAATATCATTTTCTTTATTTTTAAAGATTTAATTATTTGAGCTCCAATACCATAACTTTTTATTAATTGATCCTTTTCTTTTGTTTTAGACTTTTTACCTTTAAATTCTTTAAGTGTTTGGGTAACAGATTTTAAGTTTGGGTCTCTTATAAAAATCATTACACAGTTACTGTATTTTTTAAAATATTTTAGAGTTTTTTCAAATGAGTTAGGAAGTTTTTGATTTATTAGATAATTTTGAACTACATTTGATGAAATAACCCTAACCCTTGGTGATATGCCTTTATTTATTTTACCCTTAACTAATGCAAAATGTTCAGAACCATCAATTGAATTCTCAAAAACATAAATTTTAAATTTTTGATTATTTAAATTAATTGTAGATATTTTTTTTATTTTAACAAAATTTTCTTTTCTTAATCTGTATGAAATTAAGTCTTCAATTTTTGCAATATGAAGTTTATGTTTACTTGCAAATTTTAATAAATCATCACCTTTTGCCATCGAACCATCCTCATTCATAATCTCACATATTACAGCAGCTGGAATTTTATTGCCGAGTCTAGCTATGTCGACAGATGCCTCAGTATGACCTGCTCTAACTAGCACTCCACCTTCTCGAGAAATAATTGGAAATACATGACCTGGAGAAACAATTTCTTTTTTTAATACATTTTTTTTTGTAGCAACTTTTATTGTTCGTGATCGATCTTTAGCTGAAATACCTGTAGTTATACCTTTCTTGGCCTCTATTGAGATAGTAAAGGCTGTTTGATTTCTTGATTGATTAACAGGTGCCATAAAGGTTAGGCCAAGTTTATTCGCTTGATTTTTATTTAGTGTTAAGCAAATTAAACCTCTACCGTTTTTTGCCATAAAGTTAATTTTTTTAGAATTAACATCACTAGCATTAAATACTAAATCGCCTTCATTTTCTCGATTTTCATCATCTACAAGAATATACATTCCTCCTCTTTTTGAGATGGAAATAATTTTTTCTATTGAGCTAAATTTATTTTTTATCATTAATAAATTTTTTTACATATTTAGACAAAATATCTATTTCAATATTAACTAAATCATTTTTTTTAATGTTTGCTAAATTTGTAAGTTTTAATGTGTGTGGAATAACCCAAATTTCAAATTTATTCTTCTTTATTTTGGCTATGGTTAAAGACACGCCATTAATCAAGATTGATGCTTTCTCGACTAAATATTTATAAAATTTTTTATCAATACTGAATTCATAGATTGTGGATTTATCTACATTTTTTAAATTTATAACTTTGCTTACTGTATCAACATGACCTTGACAAATATGACCTGAAATATTTTGTCCGTACTTTAATGGTAATTCTAAATTAACATAATCACCAACATTAGAATTCTTAAATTTTGATTTTCTAATAGTTTCATTTGATAAATAGAATTCAGATATACCTCTTTTATATGATATTAATGTTAAACAAACACCATCACAGGAAATAGATATACCTAATTGCTTATTAGTTAATTTTAATTTTGACTTAATAAAGACATTTATTCCTTTAGCTCTTTTGGTAATATTTGTGATTTTACCTGTATTAAAAATTATTCCATTAAACATTTACTGATACCTAAAAAGTTTTTCTTTATCTAAAAAAGTATTAATTAGTGATCTTTTTTTAAATTTTTTAGACAATAAATCAATAAAAGAATTTAGAGCAAATGAATTTTTTAAATTAATTTTATAATCAGCTTTAAATAAATAGAAATTATTTATTAAATTATTGTTTAAAAAAGATTTTAAGAGATTTGGACCCGACTCAAGTAATAAACTTGCATAACCTAATGAGTATATTTTTTTTAAAATTGTATTTAAATCAAAACTATTATTTTCTATTTTCATAAAAATAAGTTTTACATTTTTATTCTTAAATTTATTAATAATATTTTTATCTTTTTTATTATGAAAAATATAAGTTTTATTTGAGCTAGGTTTTAACACTTTGGAATTTATTTTAGTCTTTAAATCTTTATCAATAATAAATTTTACTGGTGAAAACTTTTCTAAACCTTGAATTCTACAATTTAAATTAGGATTGTCAGAGTTAATAGTTTTATAAGATGTTAAAATTGCTTGATTTCTATATCTTAATAAATGAGACACTTTATGAGAATGTTCATTTGTAATTTTTTTTTTAAATAAATAAATTCTATTATTCTTAGAAACGGCTAATTTTCCAGTAACGTATGGAATATCATTAAATTTTGAGAATTTATAATCTTTGTAAAATTTATTTGCCTCATTTTTAATTAAACCAATTTTAGCCAAAATATTGCTCTTTTTTAAAACACTTTTTGTTTTTTTTGCTGTTCGTTTATCAAAATCTTCAATGGAATAATTAACTAATTTAATCTTTTTTTTTATAATAATGTTTGTGCAAGGTGGTGTTTTTCCATAATGGACGCAAGGTTCTAATGTTACATACATATTTGAATTTTTGAAATTTATTTTATTATTTTTTAAGGCTGCTACTTCAGCATGAGGTCTGCCATTAATATCTGTCTTTCCGTAAGAAATGATTTCATCTTTATGTGTTACTACACATCCAACCGATGGATTTAGTCCTGTTAACCCTTTATTTTGATTAGCAAGTTCTAGTGCCAATCTCATGAATGCTTTACTTTTTTTTGATGATTTATCTTTTCTTAAAGACATCGATTTTATCAACAAATTGAACGAAGTCTTTTTCTTCTCTAAAATTTCTATATACTGATGCAAATCTTACATATGCAACTGGGTCCAATTCTTTTAATCCGTCCATTACCATTGTGCCTATTGTGTTCGAAGAAATTTCACTTTGACCAAATTCTTCTAGTGATCGAGAAATTTTAGAAATAAATTTTTCTACTGTTTCAGTATCAAGAGGTCTTTTTTTTAGAGCTACATAAATGGATTTAGACAATTTATCTCTATCAAATGGTGATTTTCTTCCATTTTTTTTAACAATGGTTAGCTCACGAAATTGAACTCTTTCAAATGTAGTAAATCTTTGTCCACAGCTACAAAGCCTCCTTCTTCTTATAGCTGTTCCATCTTCAGTAGGTCTAGAATCTACAACTGAAGTTTCACCTTTTTTATCACAGGGACAAATCATAATTCATTATCCCAAATTCTTATAAATTGGGAAATTTGAACATAAATCAACAACTTCTTTTCTTACTTCGTCTTCTATTTTAGTATTATCATCAGGGTTGGATGACAAACCTTTAATTACTTTAGTAATTAACTCACCAACTATTTTAAATTCATTTAAACCAAATCCTCGAGTAGTTGCTGCCTGAGAACCTAGTCTTATACCTGATGTTACCATTGGACTTTCTGTATCAAATGGAATTCCATTTTTATTACACGTTATATTAGCGCGTGATAAACTTTCAGCTGCAGCATTACCTTTAACACCAAAAGGTCTTAAATCTACCAACATTAAATGAGTATCAGTTCCTCCAGAATAAATCTTAAATCCATTTGACTTTAATGTCTCAGCAAGAATTTTTGCATTAGCTAAAACATTAGATATATATTCTTTGAAAGAAGGTTCTAATGCCTCTTTAAATCCAACTGCTTTTGCTGCTATTATATGCATCAGAGGGCCACCCTGATAACCAGGAAATACAGCTGTATTAATTTTTTTATAAATATCTTCGTGATTTGTTAAAATAATTCCACCTCTGGCACTTCTAAAAACTTTATGAGTTGTAGATGTAACGACATGAGCATGATCAACAGGATTTGGATAACCTTTACCAGCAACAAGACCTGAAAAGTGAGCCATATCTACCATAAAGAATGCTCCAACTTTATCAGCAATTTCTCTAAACTTTTTAAAATCAATCACCCTAGAATATGCACTCCCTCCAGCAATAATAAGTTTAGGTTTATTTTCAATTGCTAATCTTTCAACTTCGTCATAATCGATTAATTCAGATGTTTTGTCCACATCGTAACTTATTGCATTAAACCATTTGCCTGACATTGCAATTTTAAGACCATGAGTAATATGGCCACCGGAATTTAAACTCATTCCCATAAATGTATCACCTGGCTTTAATAGTGCTAAAAACACTGCTCCGTTAGCTTGCGCACCTGAGTGAGGTTGTGAATTCGCAAATTTACAATTAAAGAGTTTTTTTAATCTATCGTTAGCAAGTGACTCAGCAACATCAACATGTTCGCAACCGTTATAATATCTTTTACCTGGGTAACCTTCTGCATACTTATTTGTTAGTACTGAACCTTGTGCCTCTAAAACAGCTTGTGAAACAATGTTTTCTGATGCGATTAATTCGATATGATTTTGTTGTCTGATTAATTCTTTATTTACTGCATCAAATATTTCTGGATCAGCTTCAGACAATTTTTTTTCAAAAAAGTTTTCATATTGAGTATTTAAATATTTTTTTTCACTAGACATTTATTTACCTATATTTTTTTAATTCTTTTTATATGTCTACCGCCTTCAAACTCAGTTTTTAGAAAGCTCTCAACACATTTTAAGGCAACTGTTTTTTTAATAAGCCTTTCTCCTAATGTTATAACATTTGCATCATTATGCAATCGCGATAATTTGGCATTTTTTACTGAATAGCATAAAGCTGCACGTATTCCCTTATTTTTGTTTGCAGCAATAGACATTCCTACTCCTGAACCACAAACAAGTATTCCTACATGTTTCTTATTTTTCGCCACTTGTTTACAAAGTTTATGAGCAAAATCAGGGTAATCAACAGACTTCTTATTTTGTTTTGGTCCTAAATCTTTTATAGAATAATTTTTATTCAAATATTTAAAAATATTCATCTTTAAATTAAAACCACCATGATCTGAAGCAATAAAAATTTTTTTCAATTTAATTAAATTTATAATTTAAAACACAAGCAACAAGGTGAACTCTATTTTCTTCACCGCCATTAAATGCATTGTGATATTTAGTATTATTAGTAATCCAAACAGAGCCATCTGCTGGCATATGTTTTGCAACATTATCAACGACCATTATTGCTCCAGGATTTGTGTATATAGGTATATGAAGCCTTGGCTCAGGATCTCTATGCCAACTCAATGTTGATCTTGGCTCTTTAAGAAGAAGTCTCATCCTGCCTAATTTATACTTTTTTGTTAATTGATCATAAACTTCTTTGAAATAAGTATTTTTAAAGTCGTCAACAAATTCTGTATATTTATGTTCATCAATTTTACTCTCCCTCTGTACCTCAACACCTGTACTATCTGGTTTAGTCCAATAAATGCCTCTTACATTATTTCCTTTAACAGAATCTGGATCACCTGGAATTTGATTTAGAGGTATACCGGCGAAGTGAGGTATTCCAAGACTTGTATCAAAGCCTTTTATTTTTAATACTTCATCACAAGCTTGTTTCAATTTTATGATATCAAATTTTACATCTTGTTTTTGGAAATCATTGAATAATTGTGACATCGCTGCTCTACTATCTTATAGACTATTATAATAAATATTACTATTGTCGCATCAAAAAAATTAATTGATAATGATTATCACAGGTAGCTATCCTAGTTTAAGATTGAGAAGATCAAGAAAATTCAGTTGGTCTAGAAGATTAGTCCAAGATAATGATCTATCTTACAATGATTTTATTTTACCTATCTTTCTTACTGAAGGAAAAGCAAAAAAAGTTCCAATTAATTCAATGCCAAATGTTTTTAGGTACTCTATTGATAAATTAAAAAGTGTAGTTGATAAAGCACTAAAATTGGGAATACCAATGGTAGCTTTATTCCCTTATACAAATCCAAAAAAAAAAGATAAATATGGAAATGAAGCATTAAATGAAAATAATTTAGTTTGCCAAGCAATAAAATTCATCAAAAAAAATTATCAAAACGAAATTGGAATAATGTGTGATGTTGCATTAGATCCATATACATCACATGGTCATGATGGAATAATCAGAAAAAATGAAATTTTAAATGATGAAACATTAGAAATCTTAATTAAACAATCAATATTGCAGGCAAAAATGGGTTGCGATGTGATTGCTCCTTCAGATATGATGGATGGTAGGGTTTTAAAAATTCGCAAAGCTTTAGATAAAAATAATCTTAAAGATGTTCAAATTCTATCTTATGCAGTTAAATATGCATCAAGTTTTTATGGCCCATTCAGAAATGCTGTTGGTTCAAAAAGTCTCTTAAAAGGAGACAAAAAAACTTATCAAATGGATTTTAAAAACAATTATGAATCATTAAGAGAAGTAGCATTAGATATAAAAGAAGGGGCGGATATGATTATAGTAAAACCAGGAATGCCATATCTTGATATAATTAGAGAAGTTAAAAATAATTTTAAAATTCCAGTTATCGCTTATCAAGTATCAGGTGAATATAGTCTAATACAAAATGCAATTTCAAAAAAAATATTAGATAAAAAATCAATATATGAGAGCCTAGTTTCCTTTAAAAGAGCTGGTGCGAATGCAATTATAACATATTTTGCTGATCAAATAAAACTAGATTAGTTTTAAGGAATTTTGAAAATTAAATCTTGTTTTAGGAAAATTAAGATTATTCGGTTTAACTATTGTTTTATCTAAAAAGTCTCCTACAATTTTTAAAGCATTAAAAGTATCTTCAAAGCTTATATCTGCTTCATCTTTATTTATTAAAAAATTTGGTATAATTTTATCAGAATTTTTTAATTTATAATTAATTTTATTACCTTCTGGAACTTCTTCTACATAATCATTAAAATTTATGTCATATCCAATCAATTTATAAAAGTTTAATTCCCAATTTACAAATTTTGAAAGCCAATATTCATCTTTTAATATCTCAAAATATTTGTCAATTAAGAAATAAATCTCACTGTTTTTTTCATTCTCTACAGTTAAAATTTTAATCAAATTCATAGTATAAATAATACAAAGTAGTTTTTGCTTATCTTCTAAAAAGTATGGAGTTTTAAATTCATCGATTTCAATTTTTAAAGAGCCAATTTTAGATTGAGATTTTGAATTATAATTTATATGCAATTTATTACCTTCGAATAAGTAGTTTTTTATTTTTTTTGAAGTTCCTCCAAAAATAATTCCTGAAATTTTTCCATGTTTTTCAGTATAAAATTCAGAGATTACAGAATTTTCGTTATATTTATTTTTTGAAAGTAAGTAACCTTTATCTTGCCAATTCATTATATTTCAATAGTTTCTAAAAGTTTCATAGCGGCAGCTTGTTCAGCATTTTTTTTTGAACTGCCATCAGCGATAACTGTTTTACTATCCTTAATTTTTACACTAATTTTAAAATTTGGTTTATGTCTTGGTCCCGTATTAGAAATAAGTTTATATATTGGTAATATTTTAAATTTCTTTAATGAATATTCTTGTAATCTTGTTTTTGAGTCAATTACTGTAACATCCGATAAGTTTAAATAATTTTTCCAATAATTTAATATAAATTTTGATGAAACTTCAAAACCTTTATCTATATAAATTGCTCCTATCAAAGACTCACAACAATCAGATATAATTTTTTTTTCAATATTAACTTTTTTTTTCTTTTCAGTGTTTCCTGTTAAAATATACTTATCTAACTCTATTTCTTTGCCAATTTCAAAGCACTTGTTTTTATTAACTAAATTTGCAAGTTTTTTATCAATAATGCCTACTTTTTCATTTGGATATAACTCTAAAAGTTTCTTTGATATAACAAATCCTAAAACTCTATCACCTAAAAATTCTAGTTTTTCATAATTATTTTTTGTATCAAAACTTTTGTGTGTTAAGGCTTGTATCAATAGTTTTTCATTTTTAAAACTTATACCTATTTTCTTTTGTAGCTTGTTTAGTTTCATTTATTTAAATTATTTTATTAAAAAATCTTTCAAATCGAACTATTTCATTCCATTTAAATATATTAAAGATACTTCCTTTTCTTGGATTAGATGAGAAAAATAAAATTTGAGCTTTTCCAACTAAATTATTTTGATTAACATAACCAACCTCTGATAGGAATCTGCTGTCTTTAGAACAATCTCTATTGTCACCTAAGAAAAAATAATGATTTTCAGGAACAATGTATTTATCTGAATTAGAAAATGTTATATCGGTTCTATATGCAGCTAAATAACTTTTTCCATTTGGAAGCTTTTCCTCAAATATATTGACATTAATTTGGGATGATCCACAATATAACTTATCATTTTTACTTTTAATTGTTTTTAATACTTGATTAGAGTTTATATATAAATCACTATCAATAAACTGTATCGTATCACCTGGTAAACCAATCAATCTTTTAATATAGTCTGTACGATTATCAGCAGGTGTTTTAAAAACTATGACATCTCCTCTTTTAGGGTTTTTATTTAATATGCGTCCTTTAAAAATAGGAGGACTAAAAGGAAATGAATGTTTACTATATCCGTAAGAAAATTTTGTAACAAATAATCTGTCACCAACAAGCAAGTTAGTTTCCATTGATGATGATGGTATATAAAATGGCTGGATTAATAGTGATCTTATAAATACTGCGATTATTAGTGCGTAAAATAATGTTTTAGAATTATCAATTATGAAATTTTTCATTTTTTTCTATTCAAAATAACAAAAGCAATTGAGTGGTTTTTTTCATCTGAAAGTGAGAGATGAATATCGTAATTCTTTAATTTAAATTTCTTTTTTAATATATCTTTTATTTTCTTTGAAATTTTAATTTTAGGAGATCCTTTCTTATTATTGTATATTTCAATATCATTAAAATTAATATTATCTCTAAAACCTGTGCCTATTGATTTAACGAAAGCTTCTTTAGCAGCAAATCTTTTTGCAAAATAATTTGTTTTGTTTTTATATTTTTTTGATTGATTAATTTCATTCAATGTAAAAAGTCTTTTTTTAAAACCTTTAATTTTTAAGGATTTTTCTACTCTTTTATTATCAATAATATCAACACCGTTACCAATTATCATTATTTTAATATTTTTCTAAAATTCGTGATTACTTTTTTCATACCAAACATGATGGACTCTCCTATTATAAAATGTCCAATATTAAATTCCTCTATAGATTTAATCTTTCTTAAAATTTTAGTCGATTTATAATCTAGGCCATGTCCTGCATGAACTTCCATTCCTAGTTTTTTTGCTAAGGTGGAACAATTTTTTATTTTTTTGAACTCGATTAAATAATTCTTGTTATTTTTAACTTTTAAAGCAAATTTTCCTGTATGAAGTTCCACACATTTTGCATTTAATTCTTTTGATGCAAAAACATCTTTGATATTTGGATTGATGAAAAGACTAGTTCTAATTTTTTTTGAATTTAATTTACTAATTACTTTTTTAATTATTTTTTTATTTTTTGTGATATTCAAACCTCCTTCGGTGGTTATTTCATTCCTTTTTTCAGGAACTATACAAACAAAATTAGGTTTATACTTTAATGCAATTTTAAGCATTTCATTATTAGCAGCCATTTCTAAATTTATAGGTACTCTTTTAATTTTTGAAAATATGGCTACGTCCTCATCTCGAATATGTCTACGATCTTCTCTTAAATGAATAGTAATAGAATTTGCACCGAAATTCATGACTTGCCTTGCATATGAAATAGGATCAGGATGTCCCTCTCCCCTGGCGTTTCTTAATGTTGCAATATGATCTACGTTAACACCTAGTCTAGATTTCATTTTAAATATCTACTTCCAGGTTTTGTAATTGGAATTTTTTTCAACTCAATTGGTAAATCATTTTTTTTATAAGTTGGTATTTCTAATTTAATTTGGGAAATAATATTTTTATCTTTAATTTTTAAACTTGGTTTACTAGATCTATTAATCAAACACGCATACCCAATTACTTTTGATTTATATTTTTTTACAAGTCGAGCACATTCTAAGCTTGACTTACCTGTAGTGATCACGTCTTCTACAATCAAAACTTTAGAATTTTTTTTTATTGAAAAACCTCTTCTTAAAGTAAATTTCCCATTAACTCTTTCACAAAATATTGTTTCCTTGTTCAATAAATTTCCAACGATATAACCTATTACAATACCTCCCATAGCTGGTGACAGAATTAAATCGATTTTTTTGAATTTTTTTTTTATTTTAGCGCTTAAGGATTTACAAAATTTTTCTGATTTTTTTGGATAACTTAATAATTTAGCACACTGAACATATTTGGGTGAATGTAAACCTGAAGATAAAACAAAATGTCCCTCTAAAAGTGCCTTAGTTTTTTTTAAAACCGCTAAAGAATCTTTTAAAGAAAGCATATTTTTTGTTTTTATGTCTAATTATTTTGAAGTTATATTCTTTCTGTTTTAGCTCACTAATAAGTTTTGTAAAGTTTTTCAAATCTTGGATAATTAGGTTGAACCTAAAATTAATGGTTCTTTTAGTCTTTTCTACCATTTCAACACTTGAAATATTTACATTATTGGTTCCAATCATCGTCGTAACGTCACCTAATATTCCAGGTCTGTCAGGTAGAGACATCCATAGGGTAGTGTTATATTTTTTTTCTGTAGGCTTTCTGTCTTCTTTGTATTGCCAGTATCTTCTTATAGCAGCTCTAGCTTTGCCTGTTTTAGCACTTGTTATCCAATGCAAAGAAGGTGAATCTTTTTTTGATGTTAATATTTTAACGACATCTCCATTTCGTAATATTGATTGTAAAGGACTTTCCTTTCCATTTATTTCACATCCAATTGCAGTATCACCTACTTTAGTGTGCACAGCGTAAGCAAAATCAATTGGACTTGCCTCTTTTGGTAATTTTATAACTGAGCCTTTTGGTGTAAAACAAAAAACATTTTCTTGAAACATTTGAAGTTTTGTATATTCAAAATAATGTTCTGGATTTTCATTTTTATTTATAATTTCTACTAAATCTGCTAACCAATCATATTCCTTCCAAGTTAAAGAGTTAAACTTTTCTGACGATTTATATTTCCAATGAGAAGCTATGCCTCTTTGAGCAAATTCATGCATTTGTTGTGTTCTTAGTTGTATTTCAATAGGTCTTTTATTTGGACCGATCACAGCTGTATGAAGTGATTTATAATTATTTATTTTCGGTGATGAAATGTAATCTTTAAATCTACCAGGTATACAATTCCATTTATTATGGATCACACCTAAGGTTTTGTAACAATTTTCAACTTTTTTTAAAATTATTCTAAAACCTATAATATCTGTAATTTGCTCTAATGAAGTCCTTTTTTTTTGAATTTTTCTCCAAATAGAAAAAGGAGTTTTTTCTCTAGAGTAAATTTTAAAATCGATATCATTTTCATTTAATAGATTTTCAAATTCACTAAGAACTGAATTATAATTAATCAAATTATTATCTTTTATTGTGTCCAATCTATCTTTGATCATTTTTCTTGCTTCAGGATTTAAAATATCAAAAGAAAGATCTTCAAGTTCATCTCTTATTCTATTCATTCCCATTCTATCAGCTAGAGGAGCATAAATTTCCATAGTTTCTTTAGCAATTCTTTTTCTTTTTTCTTCTTTATCAATAGCCTTCAAAGTTCGCATATTATGCAAACGATCTGCAAGTTTCACAAGAAGGACTCTAATATCTTTAGAAGTTGCCAGGATGAGTTTTCTAAAATTTTCAGCTTTTGAATTAGAAATAGCTTGGTTTTCAAAAACTGAAATTTTTGTAACTCCATCAACCAAATCAGCAACTTCTTTTCCAAATTGTTCTTCTATAGTTTTATAAGTTGCATAAGTATCTTCTATGGTATCGTGAAGTAAACCAGTTGCTATCGTTGCACTATCCAACTTAAGTTCGGTTAAAATATTTGCAACAGCAACAGGATGAATGACGTAGGGATCTCCTGATTGTCGTTTTTGATCTTTATGAACTTTCACTGCAAAATCATATGCTTTGCTTAAAGTTTCTGGGTTAAGAAACTTATTGTAAGATTTAACCTTATTTATTAATTCGTCAGAATTTAGCATCAATTTATTATATCACTTATTTAGATAACTTTAATACTTCTTAAATTATTTTTTTTTAAAGAAGATAAGAGTTTTACTATATTTTTTTTTAATTTTGGGTGAGACCAATTTTTGCATATTTCAAACAGTGGCATAAGTACAAAGTTTCTATTATGCATTCTTGGATGCGGGATCTCTAAATTGATAAATTTTTTATTTGATTTAGTAATCTTTCCATTAAAATCTAATATATCAATATCACAATTTCTTGGATGATTTTTAGGAGCTATTTTTCTACCTAATTTTTTTTCCACAGACTTAATTATTTTAAACAGCTCAAATTGATTTAATTTTGTTTTTATCAGTAATACAGCATTAATAAATTTTGGAAAACTTGGATCTGGCCATGACTCGGTCTCATAATAACTAGATATTTTAATAATTTTAATTTTATGGGCTTCCAATAAATATTTAGATTTTTCTAAAAAATGTATTCTATTTCCTAAATTAGAACCTATAGATAGATATACATAATTAACTTGAGCGTCTGAAATATCTTGCTTTTTCACGGTTCCAATCTTTAGTTTTTTTGGTTTGTCGCTTATCGTATTGTTTTTTACCCTTCGCAACTGCTATTTCAACTTTAGCTTTACCTTTTTTAAAATACATTTTGGTTGGAACTAAAGTTAAACCATCCTCATTCATTTTACCAATTAGTTTATTAATTTCCCTTTTGTTAAATAACAATTTTCTTTCTGAGTAAGGATTGTGGTTTGTATAACTGGCTTGTTTATATATAGGTATATGTGAATTAATTAAAAAAATTTCTCCTTCTTTTTCTACTGCGTATGATTCTGCGATATTTACTTTTCCATCTCTTACAGATTTTATTTCAGAACTTTTTAGTACAATTCCGGCTTCTAAGATTTCCTTAAAGAAAAAATTAAAAGAAGCTTTTCGATTTATTGTAATGATCTTGATACCAGATGTATATTTATCACTCATCAATAAGTTTTGCTACTTTCAATGCTTTTTCGACTTCCTTTTTTGTATTTTCAGTTATTTTTACTAAAGGTAATCTTACAGCATCATCGCATAGTCCAAGTAATTTAGCAGCATACTTAACTGGTGAAGGATTGCTTTCTATAAATAAATTTTTATGCAGCGGTTGCAACATATCGTCAAGTTCTTGAGCCTTTTTTAAATCATCCTCATTTGAAGATTTTGATAATTTTTGAAATTCAGAACATAATTTAGGAGCTACGTTTGCAGTAACACTAATTGTCCCAACTCCTCCTCGTTTATTAAATTCAAAAGCATTATCATCGTTTCCAGTAAGTTGAATGAAATCATTGCCCATTTTTTCTTTTTGTTGATCAACACGATTTAGATCGCCAGTTGCATCTTTAACTCCAACTATATTTTTTAGTTCATATAATCTAGCCATTGTTTCAACGCTCATATCAATGACTGAACGGCTCGGTATGTTGTAAATTATAATTGGAATTCCACAGTTATCGTTGATTGATTTATAATGTTGATATAATCCTTCTTGAGTAGGTTTATTATAATATGGTGTAACAACTAAAGCACCATCCGCGCCAGCTTTTTCAGCGTGTTTTGTTAATGATACGGCTTCTTCTGTAGAATTAGATCCTGTACCGGCTATTATAGGAAGTTTACCAGTAGCTTCTTTTATACACAATTCAATTGTTCTCTCATGTTCATCATGTGATAATGTTGGTGACTCACCTGTCGTTCCAACTGGAACTAACCCATTTGTTCCATTTTCCAGATGATGATTTATTATTTTTATGTAACTTTCTTCGTCAAGCTTGTTGTCTTTAAACGGTGTAATTAATGCTACATTTGATCCTTTAAACATAATTATTTATAACATAAGTTGTTTGATTTAATAAAATGTATTTAAAATTATTAACAACAATTATCCTTTTTTTCTTATCGTTTCAATCTGCTTTTTCAAATGAAACTATACTTCCTATTAAAAAACCAGATTTAAATGAAAAAAATACAACAAAAAAAATAGCTGAAATCATTCCTCTGCCAAAACCATCTGAAAAAGAAGATGAAATTCAAAAGGAAATAAAAATTACTACCACGGAGATATTTAAGAAAATTGATGGTGTAATAATTCCAAAAAATAAGCCTCTAATAGTTAAGGAAAAATTAAGAAAGATAAAAAAACAAAAATTTTATAGCGATAGAGATTTGAGGTATGCAAAACAGGCTATTTCATTTATGGAGAAAAGTAATTGGAATGATGCAAAAAAAGCCGCAAGTAAAGCAAGAGCAAAATCTATTTATGATTTTATTCAATGGAGACATCTACTTACAACTGGTAACAGGGCTACTTTTACAGAATATAAACAGTTTATCGAAAGAGTAAAAGATTATCCAAGAATAGATAGAGTTCGTTACTTAGGAGAGCATAAAATAAATTCTAAAAATCATACTAAAAATGAAATTATACAGTGGTTCGATAAACACCCTCCTTTAAGTGGATTTGGAAAAATGATGCTAGGCGATGCTTTGTTATCAAAAAATAAAGAGTCAGCTATAAATTTAATAAAAGAAGGATTTATTACAGCTGATTTAAGTAAAAATGATCTAATTTTTTTTAGAAAGAAATTTAAAAAATATTTGAACAGTAGTGATTATATTAAAAGAGCTGATTATTTAGCTTGGGAGAATAAATATTGGGACCTTAAAAGAATGTTAAGATATCTACCTAAAGATTATCAACTTTTATATACAGCAAGGCAACTTTTAATGAGCAGATCTTATGGAGTTGATAGCGCTATATCAAATGTGCCTCCGAGTTTAAAAAAGGATGCAGGTTTAAATTATGATAGACTCAAATGGAGAAGGAAAAGAGGAAGAGTTGATAGTTCTTTAGAAATTTTACTAAATATCAAAAATAATAAAGACTATATGGTTCGCCCAGATAAATGGTGGGTTGAAAGATCAATAATTGCGAGATCACTTATTTATAAGAAAAGATATGAGCAAGCTTATAAAATTACAAGTAAACATGGTCTATCAGAGGGTGCCGAATTAGCTGAAGCTGAATGGATGAGTGGATGGATTGCTTTAAGTTTCTTAAAAGACCCAATTTTAGCAAAAAGTCATTTTACTAAATTTTATAATAATGTTGGATATCCAATTAGTTTATCGAGAGGTGCTTATTGGCTTGGAAAAGCGAATTTGGCACTAAACAATAAGGAAGAAGCTGATAAGTGGTTTAAAGAAGGTTCAAAATATCTAACAACCTATTATGGTCAATTATCTCATATGAAAATATATCCAAATAAAACTTTTGAACTTAAAGAAAGTACTCAAGTTGATAAAAATTATGCTGAAAGTTTTTACAAAAATAAATTAGTGGCAATAGTACATTTATTAGATGAAGTAAAAAAAGATAAATATACGAAACATATTTTAAGATTTCTAGCAAATGACAATGTTTCAGCAGGGAGTGAGGTATTAGCAGCAAAACTAGCAACTGACATCTCTAGATTTGATTTTGCTATTCAGGTTTCTAAAATAGCATCTTATCAAAAAAGGTTTCATAACAAATATAATTATCCAGTAATAAGCACTCCGAATAAAGTTGGATCAAGAAAAATACCAGAACAAGCTTTAATATTATCTATTATAAGACAAGAAAGTGAGTTTGATATATCTGCAAGAAGTAGAGTTGGAGCACAAGGCTTAATGCAGTTGATGCCTTACACTGCAAAGACAGTTGCTAAGCAGGCAAAAGTTTCTTATTCAAAATCTCGTTTAACAACAAGTCCTGAGTATAATATAAATTTGGGATCTTTTTATATTGCAGGTTTAATTCTTGATTATGATGGATCCTACCCTTTCGCTGTAGCAGCATATAATGCAGGACCAAAAAGAGTGAAGTATTGGAAAAAAATAAATAAAGATCCTCAAAAGAAACAAATCGATTATGTTGATTGGGTAGAACTTATTAAGTTTAAAGAGACCAGAAACTATGTTCAGAGGGTTATGGAGAATTACAATGTTTATAGATACATTTTGTCTCAAAAACCAATACTTTTAAAAGATTTTTTTAGAAATAATCCGCTCTATTAGTGGCGGAAGGAGAGGGATTCGAACCCTCGGTACACCTTTTCAAGCGTACGGCGGTTTAGCAAACCGCTGGTTTAAACCAGCTCACCCATCCTTCCACGATAATATGTGTAACTTGAAATCATTGAATATTCAATCATATTCAAGTAATTTCTCCAAATTATGAAAAATAAATATTCAGTATTCTCTCTAATAAAAAATGCTTTATCACAGCATGAGAATTGGCAACAAGCTTGGGGAAATCCAGAGCCAAAAAAAGAATACGATGTCATTATTGTGGGTGGTGGCGGACACGGTTTAGCTACTGCTTATTATTTAGCAAAGAAACATAATTTAAAAAATATTGCAGTCTTAGAAAAAGGTTGGATTGGTGGTGGAAATACAGGGCGTAATACTACAATCATTAGATCAAATTATTTATGGGATGCTAGTGCTGGTTTATATGATCATGCACTTAAGCTATGGGAAAATTTATCTCAAGAGCTAAACTACAATGTGATGTTCAGTCAAAGAGGTGTAATGAATTTAGCTCACAATCTTCAAGATGTAAGAGATTTAAAAAGAAGAACACATGCTAATAGACTAAACAGAATTGATGCTGTTTGGTTAAATACTGAGGAAGTTAAAAAATTTTGCCCAATTATAAATACATCACCTGATATCAGATACCCAGTTTTGGGTGGAACATTACAAAGGAGAGCTGGAACTGCAAGACATGATGCTGTTGCCTGGGGTTATGCAAGAGGCGCAAGCGAAATGGGTGTTGATATAATTCAAAACTGTGAAGTTAAAGGAATAAAAAGAAATGGAGATAGAGTTGAAGGATTAGAAACCACTAAAGGATTTATAAAAACTAATAAAATTGGAGTTGTTGCAGCAGGCCACTCAAGTGTAATTGCAAATATGGCTGGATTAAAACTTCCTCTTGAAAGTAAGCCATTACAAGCATTAGTTTCAGAGCCAGTAAAACCAATTATTGATACTGTTGTAATGTCAAATGCAGTTCATGCTTATGTAAGTCAATCGGATAAAGGCGAATTAGTTATAGGTGCGGGAACAGATTCATATGTTTCATACACTCAAAGAGGTAGTCATAATATTGTTGAAGAAACTTTAAAGGCTATTTTAGAACTCTACCCTATTTTTAGTAGAATGAAGATGTTAAGACAATGGGGAGGTATTGTTGATATATGTCCAGATGCAAGCCCTATTATAAGTAAAACTAATATAAAAGGTTTATATTTTAATTGTGGTTGGGGTACTGGTGGTTTTAAAGCTACTCCAGGATCGGGAGATTTATTTGCTCACACAATCGCAAATGACGAGCCACATAAATTAAATGCAGCATTTAATTTAAATAGATTTGTAAGCGGTGATCTTGTTGATGAACATGGTGCTGCAGCAGTTGCACATTAGTAATGTTTTTAATTAATTGTCCATTTTGTGGAGAGAGAGATCAAAGTGAATTTTCTTCAGGTGGTGAAGCTCATATAGTTAGACCAAAACAACCAACTGAACTTAGCGATGATGAATGGGCGGAATATCTATTTATGAGAAAAAATATTAAAGGTATTCAATTTGAAAGATGGAATCATGTTCACGGATGTAGAAAATGGTTCAACGTCGTTAGAGACACATCGAATGATAAAATTTTATCTGTTTATAAAATGGGTGAAAAACCTCCTGTTAATTATAAGTAATGCCCAATTATAGAATTAATAAAACCGAATATATTGATGAAACTAAGAGAGTTTCATTTAAATATGATGGCAAGACTTACTTTGGATATGAGGGTGATACCTTGGCATCTGCACTTTTGGCAAATGGTATTCATTTAGTCGGTAGAAGTTTTAAATATCACAGACCAAGGGGTATAGTTTCTTGTGGAGCAGAAGAGCCTAATGCAATTTGTCAAATTGGTAGTAAAAAAGACCTAACAGAACCAAATGTAAGAGCTACCGAGTTAGAATTGTATGAAGGATTAGAAGCAAGTTCTCAAAATTGCTGGCCTAACGTAAAATTTGATATTGGGGGAATTAATAACTTTATATCACCGTTAATTCCTGCAGGCTTTTATTATAAAACATTTATGTGGCCAAAAAGTTTTTGGAAAAAAGTATATGAACCATTAATACGGTTATCTGCAGGTTTAGGAAAATCTCCTACAGAACCAGATCCTGATATCTATGATCACAAACATGTTCACTACGATGTATTGGTAATTGGTGGTGGAGTTTCAGGTATTATTGCCGCAAAAATGGCTGCAAAAAATAATTTAAAAACTTTATTAGTAGATGACAAAAAAATACTTGGTGGTTCTACAATTTATCAAAATAATGAAAATATTAAGATTGATGATAAATTATCAAGTGAATGGTTAAAAAATGAAATTCAAGAAATTAAAAAATTAAGTAATTTAACAATTAAGACAAGAACAAGTATTGCAGCTTATCATGGATACAATTTTCTTTTAGCTAAAGAAAATTTAACAGATCATTTACCAGAGGAAAAAAAGAAAAATAAGATTAGACAACGATTATGGAAAATAAGAGCAAAAAAAGTTGTAATATCAACTGGATCAATTGAAAGACCACTTGTATTTAATAATAATGATAGACCAGGAATATTATTATCTAATTCAATAAACAAATACTTGGATTATTATGGTGTTACCTGTGGTGAAAACATAATATTATTTACGAATAATGATAGTGCATACGAAACTTCAATTTCACTTCATAAAAAAGGTATAAAGAATTTAATTATTGATTTAAGAAAATCTGCTAGCTCTGAACTAATCAAACAAGCAGAAAGTCTAGGAATAAAAATCTACTTCAATCATGTCGTTACAAATACTTTTGGATACAGAAAAATAAATTCATTAGAAATAATGAAACTATCGGAGGATGGAAATACAACTGTGGGTGATAAGATTAAATTAAGTTGTGATTGTTTAGGTATGAGTGGTGGATGGACACCTATGGTGCATATGCATACTCAATCTGGAGGTAAATTAGATTTTAGAGATGATGACCAGGTATTCTTACCAAAAGAAAATAGTGAAGATCAAATTTCTGTTGGTTCATGCAATGGAGATTTTGATTTAGAAAATATTATAGATAAAACAGTTAATAAAATTAATAAATTCTTATATATAAATAATCAAGATTACAAGGATACAAAAATTATTTGCTCTAAAGAAAACGACAAAAGAAATATATGGCTATTACCAAATAAAATACCTTTAGGTAAAACAAAATGCTTTATAGATTTTCAAAATGACTCAACAGCAAAAGATATTAAATTAGCCTTAAAAGAAGGCTTTAGATCAATTGAACATGTAAAAAGATATACAACGACTGGTATGGCAACAGATCAGGGAAAGTTATCTAATATGCACGCACTTGGGATTATAGCTGATACAGCCGGTGTAAAAATGGGTTCATTAGGAACAACTACATTTAGGCCTCCATTTACACCATTAACTTTCGGAACACTAGTTGGAAGAAATGTTGGAAAATTTTTTGAAGTAGTAAGAAAAACATCCATGCATGAATGGCATGTGGAAAATAATGCAGAATTTGAAAATGTTGGTCAGTGGAAAAGACCCTGGTACTATCCAAAAAACGGTGAAAATATGCATGATGCTGTTCAAAGAGAAAGTAAAGCGGCACGTGACAGTGCGGGAATCTTAGATGCATCAACTCTAGGAAAAATTGATATCCAAGGAACAGATGCATCAGAATTTTTAAATCGAGTTTACACAAATGCTTGGTCAAAACTTGCAATCGGAAAATGTAGATACGGACTTATGTTAAACGAGGATGGTATGGTTTATGACGACGGTGTTACTACAAGAATATCTGAAAATCATTATCTAATGACAACCACCACTGGGGGGGCCTCAAATGTATTAAGCAAACTTGAGGATTATTTACAAACGGAGTGGCCAGAGTTAGATGTTTATTTAACATCAGTGACAGATCATTATTCTACAGCAAGTATTTGTGGTCCAAATTCAAAAAAAATCCTTAACAAACTTTTTCCAAATTTAGATTTAAGTGATGAAAACTTCCCTCATATGTCATTTAAAGAAGATAAACTTAAAAATATAAATTGTAGAATAATGAGAATAAGTTTTACAGGTGAACTAAGCTATGAAATTAACATAGAGTCGAAATATGGACATTCATTATGGAAAATGTGTTTAGAAGCTGGGAAAGAGTTTAATTTGACACCTTATGGTACCGAAACAATGCACCTACTCAGAGCTGAAAAAGGTTTCATTATTGTTGGACAAGATACAGACGGCACAATGACTCCTTCAGACTTACAGATGGATTGGATTGTAAGTAAAAAGAAATATGACTTCATTGGTAAAAGGTCTTTATATAGAAGTGATACTATTAGAGAAGATAGAAAGCAATTGGTAGGACTACTTACAGATGATCCAAAAGAAATTTTGGAAGAAGGTGCTCAAATTGTTTCAGACGTTAAATCAAAGCCTATAGATATGCTGGGACATGTTACTTCCAGCTATTTTAGTCCAAACCTAAATAAATCAATTGCCTTAGCTGTAGTTAGGAGTGGAAAAACAATGAAAGGTCAAAAATTAATTATTCCAATGGAAAACAAAAATATTAATGTGACCGTTTCTGACACAATTTTTTTAGATAAGGAGAATAAAAGACTGAATGCTTGACATTTTACATCCAAATATTTCGAATATTAATAAAAACAATATCGATATTAATTTATCTGAAGGAAAAATTAAAATTAATATCAGGGGAAAAAATAAAGAATTTTTTACCAAAGTGGGTAAAATTCTATCTATTATTTTACCTTCTGAGTCAAATACCAGTTCATCAAATGAAAACTATGATGTTTTGTGGCTAAGTCCGGATGAATGGATGATATATTTTGATGAAAATAAAAATTCAAATATTTTTGATCAACTTTATAAAGATATTTCGTCTTTAAATTTTGGATCAATTACTGATGTCTCTTCACAATTAATTTGCATAAATATAAAAGGAGAAAATATATTTGAATTATTATCATCTGGATCACCTTTTAATTTCGAAAAATTTAAAAATAATGTTGGTTCATCAACACAAACAATAGTAAATCATATTGATGTAATTCTTCATCACAAGTCAAAAAATAATGTTAATTTATTTGTAAGAAGATCGTTTTCAGAACACCTTTATGATTGGTTAGTTGATAGCTCTAATTTTGTCTAATTTATAATTCAAATAAAAATAAGTATAACCAAGATACATCAGAGAGAAAATCCAATTGAATATTACCCATAACCAAAAAAATTCAGAAAAGTCAGAATTAAAATAAATTGCAGTGTAAAATACGACAAATGGAAAAATTCCATTTCGGCAAATATTAGCAATTAATGCGTTTTCAGCTTTTTTTAAAGCCATAAAAAAACCATTTGATAAAAAAAATATTGGATAAGCTGGTAGCACAAAGGCTGAAATCTCTAAATATAATTTTCCAAATTCAACGACCTCTAAATCTTTTGAAAATAATTTTGTTATCATTTCAGCACCAAAATAAATAATAAAAGAAGAAATAATCATTATAATGAAAGCATATTTTATAGCTTGGAAGTACGTTTCTTTAATTCTTAAAATATTTCGTGCACCAAAATTTTGAGCAATAATTGTGATAATTGCTGTATTTATTCCCAAGATTGGCAATAAAACCACTTGTTCTATTTTGGTGCCAGCTCCATAACCAGCTGCTGCATATTCTCCTGATAAACCTGCATATTTGAATACAATAGCAGAAGCAATAGAATAACCGCAAATTGAAATTATTATTGGCATAGATTGAAAAAAAATATTTTTTAAAAAAAAAAATTTAGGAATAAAATAAGAAATAAGTATGTTTTTAATTAATTTACTTTTTAAAACTTTTTTAAATATGATTAAAAAAGCGACCGTTTGAGCAATTAGAGTTGCTATTGCAATACCCTTCATACCCAAAGCTGGTATGAAATAAAATCCAAATATTAAAATTGGATTTAACAATATGTTTAAAAAAAAAGATAATATTAAAGCATTTCTATAAGTTTTCGTATCACCTTCTGCATGAAGTAATGAATTTAATGCAACAACTAAAATAAAAATAAACGAACCAAGGAAAATGATATCTGTATATTGTAAGCCAAGATTTATTACCTCGTTAGTTGAACCCATTATTGAAAAAAGGTCTGATGCATAATTTAAACCAATAAAAGTAATCAACAGAATTATCAAAAAAGAAAAGAAAATTAATTGGCAGAAATAAATTGAAGCATTTTTATTATTTTTTTCTCCAATACTATTACCTATCAGTGATGTACCTGCAACTGTGATACCAATAGATGAGGCAATAATAATAAAATAAATTGGAAAAGATTTTGTTAAAGCTGACAAAGCTTCAGGTGATATTTTTCCTGCAAAATATGTATCAGCAATATTATATAACGTTTGAAAGAGTGTACCTACAGATGCAGGTATCGCTAATTTTTTAATTAATTCTTTGATGTCATCACTTAATATATTCATGATATTATTTTTTTGAATTTATCATTTGATTGTGCCTCATTGTGAAGCGTTTTATTTGATCATTTGTCAATTTATCAAAACAATTTGGACATGATAGGCCAACTTTATACTTTTTTGATTTGGTTAGTTTTTTATGCAATGGCATTCTACAACCACCACAAACAGTATAATTCCCAATTTCTAGGTTTTTTTTAATAGTAACTCTTTTATCAAAAACAAAACATTCACCATTCCACTTACTTTTTTTTGGATCAGTTTTGTTAAGATAATTTAAGATACCACCCTTAAGCATATAAACATTTTTAAAACCTTTATTATTAAGATAATTAGACGCTTTTTCACACCTGATACCTCCAGTGCAAAACATCCCTATTGATTCATCTTTATTAAATTTTGATAAATAATTTTTAAAATCTCTAAAATTTTTAGTTTCTGGATTAAGTGCATTTTTAAATGTACCAATCTTATATTCAAAAGGTTTTCTGGCATCAATCAGTTTAATATTTTTTTTAGATATAAATTCGTCCCATTTTTTAGGTGATAAATATTTCTTATTAAAAAAATTTTTAAAATTAATTTTTTCATTAATTGGAACTACTTCACCTTTTATTTTAACTTTATTTTTTGAGTATGGTAATATTTTTGAGTTAAATTTATTTTGAATATCAAATTTATCAATTGATAAGATATTCTTTATTTTTGTAATTGTAAGTTTAATTTTTTTATGACTACCTGATATTGTACCATTAATTCCTTCAGGAGATAATATTATAAGACCTTTAATATCAAGCTTATTTGTTTCTTTTAAAATATTTTTTTTAATAATTTTTAATTTATTAAGTTTTGATATTTTATAAAAAGATAGGATTTCAAACATAATTACCAACAAACTGTAAAACCATCGCCAATTGGTAAAATATACTTATTAATAGGTGATTTTTTTATATATTTATTAAATTCTCTTAATTTTATAGTTAATTTGTCTTTTATCTTTGGTTTTGCAACATCTCCTTTCCAAAGTGTATTATCAATTAAAATTATACCCTTTTTGCTTTTCAATTTAAGAGACTGATTAAAATAATTTATATAATTTTCTTTATCTGCATCAATTAATATCACATCATATTTTTCCTTTTTCTTAATTAGATTTTCAAGAGCAATTTTTCCATTTTCACAAAGAAGATTTATTTTTTTATCTTGCTTTGCTTCTTTAAAAAACTTAATTGCCTCATTGTTAGTTTTTAAATTTTTATCTATACCAATTAATTTGCAATTCTTAGGTAAGGCAAGAGCAGCAGATAAAATGCTGTAACCTGTAAAAGTGCCAATTTCTAAGTATGATTTATAGTTATTAATTTTTATGATAAATTGTATGAAGTTAGCTTGTAGAATTGAAATTTGTAATTTTTTAATATGACCAAGTTTTTCGTTATATTTTAATAATTTTTTTTGCACTTTGTGAAGATTATTTGTATGTGAAAAAATATAATTAATCATATTTTGATCAATTATGAAATTTTTATCCATTCAACTTTTCTTTTAATATTTTGTTTATTAATTGAGGATTGCCTTTTCCTTTACTTTCTTTCATGGCTTGACCAACAAAAAAACCAAATAATTTATCTTTACCAGATTTATATTCAGCAACCTTATCTGAATTATTTTCAATAACTTTATTTATCAATTCCTCTATCGCTTTTGGATCGCTTTCTTGTTTTAAACCTTTTTCTTTTACTATTATTAATGGATCTTGATCTCCATCTATCATTTGTTCAAAAACCGTTTTAGCTATTTTTCCTGATATAGTTCCATCTTTTATAAGGTTTATAAGTTTTGATAGATTTTTAGCACTAACTGGGCTTTGAGATATTTCTAAATTTTTTTCATTCAAAACTGCAAATAATTCACCTGTAATCCAGTTTGTTGCTAATTTCACATCTGAATTTTTTATAACTTCCTCAAAGAAATTTGATGTTTCAATATCAGATACCAAAATTGTTGCTTCATATGGTGAAAGATTAAATTTATCTATAAATCTTTTTTTCTTTTCATCTGGTAATTCAGGTATATCTAATTTTATTTTTTCAATTAACTCTTGGCTTATTTCAAGCGGTAATAGATCTGGATCAGGAAAATATCTGTAATCATGCGCATCTTCTTTTGATCTCATAGATCTTGTCTCATTTCTTTTAGTGTCAAAAAGTCTTGTCTCTTGATCTATTTCTTTCCCCTCCTCTAACAAATCTATTTGTCTATTTGCTTCGGATATTATTGCCATTTGCATAAATTTTATTGAATTAACATTTTTAATTTCACACCTGGTGCCGAATTCAGTCTCCCCTTTTAATCTTACTGATACATTAACATCTGCCCTCAAAGAACCTTCTTGCATATTGCCATCACATGTTCCTAAATATCTCATTATCGATCTTAATTTTTTTATATAAACGTTGACTTCATCTGGTGATCTCAAATCAGGCTTACTTACTATTTCCATTAAAGCCACTCCAGATCTATTTAAATCAACTAATGTATTATTTGGATCAATATCATGAATACTTTTACCTGCATCTTGCTCTAAGTGTAATCTTTCAATTCCAATTTCTTTTTGACCATTCGGCATATCCAAAATTACTTTTCCTTCACCGACAATTGGATATTTGTATTGAGAGATTTGATATCCTTGGGGTAAATCTGCATAAAAATAATTTTTTCTATCAAAGACAGATTTTTTATTTATTTTGGCTTTAAGTCCTATTCCAGTTTTAATTGCTTGTTCAATACAAAATTCATTTATAACTGGTAACATTCCTGGAAATGCTGCATCTACGAGACTAACTTGTGTGTTTGGTTCTGCACCAAATTTTGTTGATGATTGAGAGAAAAGTTTTGACTCTGAAGTAACTTGAGCGTGCACTTCTAAACCAATTATCACTTCATATTGTTTATTTTCTCTTTCAATAAGATATTCACTATTTTTACTCACTTAACCACCAGTCTGAAATATCATTTTTAAAATTAATCTTATCTTCTAATGCATAAGAAATATTAAGTATATTTTGCTCATCAAAAGGTTTTCCAATAACTTGAAGGCCTAAAGGATAATTATTTTTATCTTTACCAGCTGGTATAGAAATACCTGGTAAGCCTGCTAGATTTATTGGAACTGTAAATATATCATTTAAATACATTGATACTGGATCATTTGTTTTTTCACCAATTTTAAATGCTGAGCTTGGAGTAGATGGGGTTAAAATTGCATCAACTTTAGAGAAGGCATCATCAAAATCTTTTTTTATTAATTGTCTTACTTTCTGCGCTTTTAGATAATATGCATCATAGTAACCAGAAGATAAAACATAAGTTCCAATCATAATTCTTCTTTTAACTTCATCACCAAAACCTTCAGATCTAGTTTTTTCGTACATTTCTATTAAATTTTGACCAGGAGATCTAAATCCATATTTAACACCATCATATCTTGCTAGATTTGAAGATGCTTCAGCTGGTGCAACAATATAATAAGTTGGTAATGCGTAATTAGTATGTGGAAGCGAAATATCAATAATTTCTGCTCCGCAATCTTTTGCATATAAGATACCATTTTTCCATAGCTGTTCAATTTCGTCAGGCATATTGTCAACTCTATATTCTTTAGGAATACCAATTTTCTTTCCTTTAATATCTTTTGATAATTCTTTTGAATAAGAATTTCTTTTGTAATCAATTGAAGTTGAATCTTTTTGATCAAATGAAGAGATCACCTCTAAAAGCATAGAACAGTCTCTTACATTTTTCGTCATAGGTCCTGCTTGGTCTAAAGATGAAGCAAATGCTACAATTCCATAACGAGAACAACTTCCATATGTAGGTTTAAGTCCAACAGTTCCTGTAAATGATGCTGGTTGACGAATAGATCCACCTGTATCTGTTCCAATGGTAACTGGAGTTAAATTTGCAGCGACAGCTGCAGAAGAACCTCCTGAAGATCCACCAGGGACTAAATTTTCTCCTACCGGATTTTGAACATTTCCAAAAAAACTAGTTTCATTTGAAGAGCCCATAGCAAATTCATCACAATTAAGTTTACCAAGAAGTATTGCTCCTTGACTCCACAAATTTTGAGTAACTGTAGACTCATATGTAGGAACGAAGTTATTTAATATTTTGCTACCTGCTGTTGTTCTAACTCCATTTGTACAAAATAAATCTTTAACAGCAATAGGAATACCTGGTAGTTTAAAATCTAAATTAGGATTAGAGTCAAATTTCTTTGATTGATCTATTGCTTTTTCAAAATTATCTGTAACATAAACATTTAATTTTTTCGATTTTTCAGCGCGGTTTATAAATGCTTTTGTAATTTCCTCTGAAGATAGTTTTTTTTCTTTTATATTCGATTTTAATTCGAATAAACTTTGACTTGTTATATCTGACATTATTCAACAACCTTTGGTACAACAAAAAAATCTTTATTTTCTTCAGGTGAGTTTTTTAAAATTTTTTCTCTGATATTTTCCGATTTAATTTCATCTTTTCTAAATCTTAGGGTGGTCTCAGCAATTGATGTTAAAGCTTGAACATTATCAGTATTTAATTCATTTAATTTTTCTATAAATTCAAATATATTATTTAAGTCGCCCTTTAATTTGTTAGCTTTTTCATCATCAACAGAAATTCTTGCTAATTTCGAAATGTGCTTTACTGTTTTAAGATCTATACTCATATGGTAAAAATATTGCCGCAAACTATCACTTAAGTAAATAATATACAATATGATCACAATTGAGGAATTTAAAAAGAAACAGCTAAATACATCTAGATTAATTGGTCTTGATTTAGGTTCAAAGAGAATTGGTGTAGCTATATGTGATGAAAATCAAAAAATTGCCACACCGCTTAAAACAATAAACAAATCCAAATTTGAAGATCTTATCAATGAATTAGAGGATATTATTAAAGAAAATAATATTAAAGGAATAATTATTGGCAATCCAATTAATATGGATGGTAGCTTAGGTAAATCCTCTCAATCAGTAAATGATGTGTCAAAAGCAATATCAAAAGAAATTGATATTCCATTAAGTCTTTGGGATGAAAGATTATCAACAGTTGGAGCGTTTAAATTAACCGAAAATTTAGGTATTAACGTAACTAAAAGAAAAAAAAATATAGATAAAAATGCTGCTGCATTTATCTTACAGGGTGCCATAGATTTTATTAATAATTAATACTTGCATTAATCAACCTTTGTGGCTATAGAGTTGGTTTTAATGGCAACTAAAACCAAAGCTATTAAAATTTCTCAAAAACATCTCCTAGGTATTCAAGATTTATCAATAAATGATGTTAATTTAATCTTAAAAGAAGCTGAAAAATTTATTGAATTAAACAAAAGCAAAAATAAAAAATTAGATTTACTTAAGGGGAAAACTCAAATTAACCTCTTTTTTGAACCATCAACAAGAACACAAAGCTCATTTGAACTAGCAGGAAAAAGATTAGGTGCAGATGTTATGTCAATGAATATAACAAACTCAGCAATTAAAAAAGGTGAAACGCTAATAGACACTGCAATGACATTAAATGCAATGCATCCTGATATAATAGTTATTAGACATCAAGATTCAGGAGCTTGTAATCTTTTATCTCAAAAAGTTAATTGTGCTGTTTTAAATGCTGGTGATGGAAGGAGAGAGCACCCTACCCAAGCATTACTTGATGCATTAACTATATTGAATAGGAAAAAAAAAATTCAAGGATTAAAGGTTGCAATTTGTGGAGATATTCTACATTCAAGAGTAGCAAGATCTAATATTTACTTGCTAAACATGTTGGGTGCCGAAGTTAATATTGTAGCTCCTTCAAACCTTTTACCAAAAGATATAGAAAAATTTGGGGTTAATATTTTTTCAAATATGAAGAAAGGTGTAAAAGATTGCGACATAGTAATGATGCTTAGACTTCAAAATGAAAGAATGAGTAGTTCATTCCTGTCATCTAATAGAGAGTATTATGAATACTATGGACTAACACAGGATAAATTAGAATATGCAAAATCAGATTCAATTATTATGCATCCTGGTCCAATGAACCGCGGTATTGAAATTGATACAAAACTAGCTGATGACACCAATATGAGTGTTGTAAAAGAGCAAGTTGAATTAGGTGTTGCGATAAGAATGGCATGTTTAAAAATTTTTTGTGAATGATGAAAAAAAAATACTTTATTAACGCAAATATAATTGATCCTTATAACAACATAAGTGAGATAGGAGGATTAATAATAGGTGAAGATGGAAAAATTGAAGGTGTTGGAAAAAAGGTGAATAAAAACAACATTCCTAGTAGAGAAAAAGTTATTGATTTAAAAGAGAATTATATTTTCCCAGGTATAGTTGATATGAGAGTATTTGTGGGTGAACCAGGTTATGAATATAAAGAAAATTTCAGAACTTTGAGCAATGCTTCATTATCCGGGGGAGTAACCTCAGTTGTAACAATGCCTAATACTGATCCAATAATCGACAACGTTTCAATAGTAGATTTTTTAAAAAGACGAGGCAGAGATAAATCAAAAATAAATATATTTCCCACAGCATCTTTAACAAAGGGTACTGAAGGTACAAATATGACAGAGTTTGGTCTTCTGCAAAGTAAAGGGATAATAGCATTTACAGATGGAATTAGAACAATTCAGAATACAAGAGTTATGTCCAGAATAATGAATTCAGCAAAAGATTTGGGATCTTTAATAATGCAACATGCGGAAGATCAAGAATTAGCTGAAAATGGCATGATAAATGATGGAATAATTTCGACAAAACTTGGTTTGCAAGGCATCCCAGAAATAGCTGAACTAATAATTATAGAGAGAGATTTAACATTATTAGAAGAATATAACTGTCGTTATCACATTTCTCAAATTTCATCAGGAAAAGCAGTTGAAATTATCAGAGATAGAAAAGATAAAGTAAGATTCTCCTGTGGTGTATCAATAAATAATTTATCTTTAAATGAAAATGATATTGGTGACTTTAGAACTTTTTTAAAATTGTCTCCGCCACTCAGGACTGAAGAAGATAGATTAAGTTTAGTGCAAGGATTAAATGATGGTACAATCGATGTAATAGTTTCAGATCACAAACCTGAAGATGAAGAGCAAAAAAGATTAACATTTGCTCAAGCCGCAACAGGAGCAACTGGTATTGAAACGTTATTATCCTTGTCATTAGAATTATATCACAATGGATCTGTAAAACTTGAAAAAATTATTGCTGCATTAACCTCCAATCCAGCAAAAATTTTGAAAATTAATAAAGGTAATTTATCTGTAGGTAATGATGCAGATTTCTGTATTGTTGATATAAATAAACCTTGGATAGTAAAGCAAGAAAATTTGGTTTCTAAATCAAAAAATACGTCAATCGAAAATAAGAGATTACAAGGAAAAGTAACAAATACATTCGTAAAAGGACAAGAGCTTTACAATATTTAAATGGAAATATTTATTTTATCACTTTTATCATATTTATTGGGTTCTATTCCTTTTGGTTTTTTATTAACAAAAATTTTTTTAAAAAAAGACGTAAGAGAAATAGGATCGGGTAATATAGGCGCCACCAATGTTTTAAGAACTGGCAATAAATTTTTAGGTTACTCAACTTTATTACTAGACATTTTAAAAGCGGTTTTGCCAATAATTTATGTTAAGTTAAATTATCCAGAATTTATTTACATTTGTTCATTATCTGTTTTTTTAGGACATGTTTTTCCAATATGGTTAAAATTTAAAGGTGGTAAGGGTGTTGCAACATATGTTGGAATGTTGATTATTTTAAATTATTTTTTGGGTATTGTATTTGGTATTGTTTGGGTAATTACATATTTAATTTCTAAATACTCATCATTAGGATCAATTCTTGGATCATTAAGTGTTCCTATTTTTATATTTTTTTATAGTAATGATAACATTATGTTTTACTTCATAATGTTTATTTTAATTTTTTACACTCATAGAGAAAACGTTAAACGCTTGATAAATAAAGAGGAAACTAAGACAAAAATTTAATAATTTGACAGTTTAACTGTTTTAAGTACGTTCTCTAAATATGAATCTAGTAATTGTTGAAAGTCCAGCAAAAGCAAAAACAATTAATAAATATTTAGGATCAGATTATACAGTTCTTGCAAGCTATGGACATATAAGAGATCTGCCTTCGAAAAATGGTTCTGTTGATCCTGAAAATGATTTTAAAATGATTTGGGAAGTAGATAGTTTTTCAAAAAAATATTTAAAAGAAATTACAGATAGTGCTAAAGATTCAAAAAAAATTATTCTAGCTACTGACCCTGACAGAGAAGGTGAAGCAATAGCTTGGCATGTAAAAGAGTTTCTTGAAGAAAAAAAATTATTAAAAGATAAAGAAGTTGAAAGAGTTGTTTTCAACGAAATAACAAAAAAAGCAGTTACAAATGGAATAGATAATCCAAGAAAAATAGAGCCACATTTAGTTGATGCTTATATGGCAAGAAGAGCTCTGGATTATCTAGTAGGTTTTAATATATCCCCCATTCTATGGACAAAATTACCAGGTTCTAAATCTGCTGGTCGAGTTCAGTCTGTAGCTCTAAGACTTTTAACCGAAAGAGAACAGGAAATAGAAGTTTTTCAACCAAAAGAATTTTGGACTTTAAATATAATTTTTAAAAATAACAAAAATGAAAAAATAAATACAACTATTTCACAATTAGATGGAAATAAGGTTGAGAAATTTTCATTTAAAAACAAACAAGATATTAACGACGCTTTATCAAAAATAAAAAATAAAAAATATAACATAACAGATATAAGTTCAAAAACTTATAACAGAAATCCATCAGGACCTTTTACTACATCAACATTACAACAAACAGCATCGAGTAAACTTGGTTTTGGAGCATCAAGGACAATGCAAATTGCTCAAAGACTATATCAAGGAATTGATATTGAAGGTGAAACCGTAGGATTAATTACTTATATGAGAACAGATGGAACTAATATTTCTAAAGATGCGATAACATCTTTCAGAGATTTTATAATGCAGAATTATGGTGATAAATATTTACCAGAACAACCTCTAAATTATAGTGGCAAAAAAGCAAAGAATGCTCAAGAAGCTCACGAAGCTATACGTCCAACAGAAATTATTCGAAAACCAGAAGATATGAAAAAATACTTAAGTACTGATCAATATAAACTTTATAATTTGATATGGTCTAGATCTTTATCATCACAAATGCAGTCAGCAAAATTTGATAGAAAAACTATTACCATCAACTCAGATGATGATAAAAATATATTCAAAACTAGTGGTTCAACATTAAAATTTGATGGCTTCCTTAAATTATATAAGATCGATGAAAATGATGATGACAATGAAAATATTTTGCCAGATGTTGAAAAAGGTGATGTAATGTTTGAAGATCATATTGATGAACAGCACTATACACAACCACCACCTAGATATTCAGAGGCAAGTCTAGTTAAAAAATTAGAGGAGCTAGGAATTGGAAGACCATCTACTTATGCAAGTATTATTTCAGTAATAGCTAATAGAGGTTATGCTGACATAAATAATAAAAGATTTTTCCCAACTGATAGAGGTAAATTACTTTCTGCTTTTTTAGAAAAATTATTTACTAAATATGTTGATTATGATTTTACTGCAAAATTAGAAGATCAATTAGACGATATAACATCAGGTAAAGAAAATTGGATAAAAGTTTTAGAGAACTTTTGGAAAGACTTTAATTCTAATGTTTCAGGTGTGAAAGAAAAAAGAACCAGAGAAGTATTAGACCTATTAAATGAAAGTCTTGGATCACTTATATTTGAGGTCGATAAAGATGGAAATATTGATAGAAAATGTAAACTTTGTGAAGCTGGGCAATTAAGTTTAAAAAATAGTTTTAGAGGTGGTGCTTTTATCGGATGTTCAAATTATCCAGAATGCAAATTTACAAGACCGCTATCAAAATCCAAAGCAGCACAACAATTGACACTAGCAGAACCTAAATTCATTGGAAAAAATGATAAAGGTAAAGATATTTTTCTTAAAAATGGAAGATTTGGTCCATATTTGCAATTTGAAAAAGAAATCATAGAGGAAGATGAAAAAACTAAAAAGAAAAAAAGAAAATTAAAGAAAGAAGAAAATAATTTAAAAAATGTTTCTATTCCTAAAGGAATTGACATTGAAAATATTGATTTAGAAAAGGCAAAATACTTATGCTCATTACCATTAAGTTTAGGTAAAAATCCTGAAAATGATAAGGATATTACTGTGAATGTTGGAAGATTTGGCCCTTACCTTAAATGTGAAAATAAATCTGCTAGACTAGAAAATGTAGATGAATTATTCACAATTGGATTAAATAGAGCTGTTACATTAATTGCTGAAGCTAAACCAGGAAGAATTTCATCATCTATGATTAAAGATTTAGGAGAACACCCTGAAGATAAAAAGCCAGTTAGAGTCATGAAAGGTCAGTATGGTCCTTACATTAAATACAAATCGTTAAATGCGACTATACCTGAAGAAAAAGATCCTGTTGAATTAACAATGGAAGAAGCATTAATTTTAATTGAGAAAAGAAAAGAATACGATAGAAATAAAAAGAAAAAGAAAGGCAAATAATGTCGGCAGATGAAAACTTAAAGAATTTAAATATCAAATTGCCAAAAGCTAATGATCCTGTTGGATCTTATGCTGCTACAAGAATATCTGGAAATTTACTATACATATCTGGTCAAATATCAATTGATGAGAATGGAAATTTAATTAAAGGAAAACTCGGAAAAGATTATAATACTGAACAAGGTTATGAGGCAGCTAAAAGATGTGCATTAAGCATAATATCTCAAGCAAAAAAAGCATGTGGTGATGATTTATCAAAAATTAAATCATGTTTGAAACTTACTGGATATGTTAATTCTACTGATGATTTTACTGAGCAGCCAAAAGTCATAAATGGAGCCTCAGATCTAATAAAAAGTGTATTTGATGAAGCTGGCTCACATGCAAGAGCTGCTGTCAGCACTAATAGCCTTCCATTAGGTGTTGCAGTTGAAGTTGATGCAATATTTGATCTTAATTAATTATCTACCAATACTAAAATAATTTATTTTATTTTTTTTCATTTCAGAAGTTGAGTAAAGATTTCTCATATCAAAAACTTTAAAATTTCTTTTTTTTGTAATTTTTTTAAAGTTGAGTTGTTTAAATTCATTCCATTCTGTATGGATAATTATTAAATCCGCATTTTGACAAGCATCTTTTATATTTTCGTAAAAGGTTAAGTTTTTGGATTTAAATTGTTTCTTCTGGCCTGTTGGTTCGTAATAATTTATTTGTGCACCTTTTCTTAATAAAGATGGTATCATTTTTAATGAGGAAGATTCTCTCATATCATCAGTTCCTGGTTTAAAAGTAACACCCAAAAATGTTATTTTTTTATTTTTAATTTTGTTATTCATTATTTTGCTAATTTTATTTAGTAATAAATTAGACCTTTTATCATTTGAATTAATTACTGATTTTACAACTGAAAGATTTGTTTTAAACATTCTTGCAGTTGAAACAAGTGCCCTTGTATCCTTTGGAAAACATGATCCACCGTATGCTGGGCCAGCACGTAAAAACCTGCTCCCAATCCTTTCATCTAAACCCATGCCAATTGCGACTTCTTTAATATCAATGTTAGATTTTTCACATAAATTGGCAATTTCATTAATAAATGTAATTTTGGTAGCCAAAAAGGCGTTTGATGCATATTTAATTAATTCAGCCGATCTTCTAGCAGTATGAAAATATCTGCCTCCTTTTTTAATTAAAGGAAGATATAATTTTTTCATAATTTTATTTGCTTTGTTGCTGCTTGTGCCTACTACAACTCTATCTGGAAATTGAAAATCTCTAATAGCCTCACCTTCTCTTAAAAATTCGGGATTGGATACAACATCAAACTTATTTTTATTTTTATTTGATTTTAAGATTTTTGTAATTTTATCACCTGTGGTAACTGGGACTGTAGATTTTGTAACTATTATTTTATACCTGTTTAGATTAAATTTTATGTTTTTGGCAACATTAAATACATATTTCAAATCAGCTTTATTATTTTTGGTAGGTGTTCCAACGCAAATAAATATGATATCTGATTTTTTTATTGAGCTAGAAATATCTGTTGAAAATAAAAGTCTTTTTTTTTTTAAGTTTCTTTCAACCAATTCTTGAAGACCAGGTTCATAAATTGGTATTATTCCTTTCTTTAATTTTTCTACAATTTCTTTATTAATATCAACGCATGTAACTGTATTACCTAAGTCAGAAAAACAAGCACCACTAACTAAACCAACATAACCAGATCCTATAATGCAAATTTTCATAGTTTAGAAATTTCAATTCCAGATTTAATATAACCATTCATAGATCCACAATCTAAATAATTACCTATAAATTTATGTCCAATGAATAAATATTGATCTAATATCATTCGTCTTATTGCATCTGTAATATGTATTTCACCTCCTTTACCTTTTTTTTGATTTTTTAGATAATGAAAAATTTTCTTTGATAATATGTATCTACCAATTACTGCGTTATTTGAAGGAGCATCTTTAGCATTAGGTTTTTCAATTACATCTGCAATTTTAAAATTTAATTTGTTAATATTTTTTTTAATTGAATAAATTCCCCAACGATCTACATTATTTTTTTTAACTTTCATACTGGCCATTACAGATCCTTTTAATTTTTTATGAATTTTTATCATATCTTTTGAACAATTCTTTTTCATAATTAAATCATCAGGTAACAGTATTAAAAAATAATTATTTTTTATAAACTTTTTAGTTTTGAGTACAGCATCACCAGTACCCATGGGTTTATTTTGATAAACAAATTTAATTTTTTTTCTAAAAAAAAGAATTTTTTTATACTCTTTAATTATTCTAGGGTCTTTCTTTTTTTTTATAACTGATTTGTAAAAATTATCATTATTGAAATATTTCTTAATCATCTCTTTTTTTTTTGAAATAATAAAAATTATTTCACTTACACCAGCCTCAATACATTCATCTAAAATATACTCAATTCCTGGTTTTCCATTTATTGGAAGCAACTCTTTAGGAAAAATACTTGTCAAAGGTAGCAAACGTGTGCCCAAACCAGCAAGAGGAATAATAGCTTGTTTAATCATTAAGATGTTTTACTTATAATCATATTTATTAAAAATGAAAATTTTAAAAAATATTTTTGAACTAAATAAGGCAGTAAAAAATTACAAAAATGTTGGATTTGTACCTACAATGGGGGGAATTCATAAAGGCCACGAATCTTTAATAAAAATTTCACAAAAAAATAATAAAGAAACAATAGTTAGTATTTTTGTCAATCCAACACAATTTAATCAAAAAATAGATTTTAAGAATTATCCTAAGAATATAAAAAAAGATATTTCGATATTAAGAAAACTCAAAGTTAATTATTTATTTTTACCAGAGGTCAATGAAATATATAAAAATAAAATGAAAAATTTTAAACTTAATAAATCTGATAAAATTTTATGTGCTAAATATAGAAAAGGTCATTTTGAGGGTGTATTAAATGTGATGAATAGATTATTATCTATTATTAAATCTAAGCATGTTTATATGGGTGAAAAAGATTTTCAACAATACATGTTAATTAAAAGAATATTAGGTAAAAAATATAAAACAAATATTTTTGGATGTCCTACTATACGAGAACACAATAAAATTGCTTTATCCACAAGAAACAAATTATTAAATAAATCATCATTAAAAAAAGCATCAAAAATTGCCATTAAATTAGATAAGATTAAAAGACTATCAAAAACTAATAAATTTGTGGATTTGTCAAAAACCAAATATGAGCTTGAAAATAAATTTAAAATAAAAATTGATTATCTTGAATTTAGAGATGAGAAAAAAATGAAATTAGATAATTTTAAATCCAAATATAGACTATTTATTGCCTATCATATTAATGGAGTAAGATTGATTGATAATTTTTGATTATAAAAAATAAGCTCCTACACCCAAGAAAGAAACAAATCCAATTACGTCTGTTATTGTTGTAACAAATACACTAGAGGAAATAGCAGGATCAATTTTCATTTTATTTAAGGTAACTGGCACTAAAATACCAAAAAGACCAGCAACAATCATAGTTAAAACCATTGAAATTGAAATTATTAGTGAGAGCTGAATATCATTAAACCATAGTTGAACTATCAAAGAACTTATAATTGCAAAAATAACTCCATTTAAAATCCCAATATTAAATTCTTTAATAATATTATTAGTAAAATTATTTTTTGTTAAATCCTGTGTTGCTAACGATCTTACAGTGACAGCTAAAGTTTGCATACCAGCATTACCGCCCATTGATGCTACTATTGGCATTAAAAAAGCTAGCACTACCATTTGTTCTATAGTTGCACCAAATAAACTAATGCAATAAGTTGCAAGAAAGGCAGTAAACAAGTTTAGTAACAACCAATTAAATCTTCTCTTCGTTTTTGTTATTACTCCATCTGTTATTTCTTCATCACCTACTCCTGCTAATCTGAGAGCATCCTCTTCAGCTTCCTCTTTTAATACAGTTAGAACATCATCATAAGCTATCATCCCGACTAATTTGTCAGACTTATCTACTACAGCTGCTGAACTCAAATTATAATTTTCAAATAAATTACCAACTTCCTCTCTATCCATATCAACTGGTATTAAAGTTTGAGATTCAGCCATTATAGACATCATTTTTGTATCTCTTGGAGTTCTTAATACTCTTGATGAAGGAACTGTACCAATGGGTTTAAATTCTTGATCAACAATAAATATCTCGAGAAATTCTTCAGGAAGTTCTTTATTTTCTCTTAGATAATCTATTGTTTGTCCTACAGACCAGTTACTTGGTATAGCTGTAAATTCTCGCTGCATTAATCTAGCAGCAGAGTCTTCTGGATAACTTAAACTTTCAAGTAATGCAAATCGGTCTTTAGGAGGTAATGAGCTAAGAATTGTATTTTTATCTTTTTCGTCTACATTTTCTAAAATCTTAATTGCGTCATCTGATTCTAAATTTTTTAATATGTTTACTATTGAGTCAGATGACAAATAAGTTATCATCTCAGACTGAATTGACTCATTTAATTCAACAAAAACTTCAGGATCAACTTTGAAACTGTTTAATTTTATTAAATTTTCTCTATCATTTTGACTTAAATGTTCAATTATGTCAGCAGCATCTGCGGGATGCATAGCATTGAACGAATTTGTAATAAATCCAGCATCATTTGAGGCAATTTTATCTGTGACAACTTTGATGAATTCTTTGTTAAATTCAAAGTTAACTTTTTTATCTTTTATTTTTTTCACTATAGTCATAAAATTTACCTATAATTTAGTTGGCACTATTAATACAAAATATAAATAATACAAATTTATAATGACAATAGAGATCAAAAAGTCAGTAAAACCAATAAAATATAAATCTGCGATAGATACGCTTGAAGATAGATTGGAGCAAATCAAAGAAAACAAAGATAAGGAACTTATATGGATACTTGAGCATGAAGAGATTTATACAGGTGGAACAAGTTTTAACGATAATGAGATTTTAGATAAATCTATAAACTTTATTAAAACGAATAGAGGAGGAAAAATAACATATCATGGTCCAGGTCAATTAGTTTTTTATTTTGTCATCGACTTAAACAAAAGAGGTAAAAATATAAAAAAAATAATAACTGCAATAGAAAAGACGATTATAGATACTCTAAAAATTTACAACATAAAGTGTTTTGCTGATAGAAAAAATATTGGAATTTGGTTTGAGCAGAAATCTGGTAAAATAGATAAAATTGCAGCAATAGGTATAAAGGTAAAAAAATGGATTGCTTATCACGGATTTGCATTAAATATATCGAACGATCTTAATGTATATAAAAAGATAATTCCATGTGGAATCAGAGATAGAGGAGTTTCAAATTTAAATAAAATTAAAAAACAAAATTATAAAAATATAGAGAATGATTTAATAAAAAATTTTTTATCAAACATTAAAAATTAAGTCTTTTTGTTTTTAACATATTTCTAAAATAATTTGGAGGTGTGGCTCTAAATGTGTATTTTTTTTCATTTATCATAAATCTTATTTCATAAGAATGTAACATTAAACTTTTATTATTTACTTTTGAAATATTTATTGAATTATATTTTTTATCGCCAATAATTGAATTTCCTAAATTGAATAATTGTTTTCTTAATTGGTGTTTTCTACCTGTTATTGGATTTAACTGAATAAAGGTTGCATTATTATTTTTATCTAAAATTTCATATTTTGTTTCAGCTTTTTCAACAATTTTTTTTTTATTTTCAAATCTAATTAAATCATCTTTTAAAATGCCTTTGTCGTTTAAAATTAATTCACCATTACATATTGCTAAATAAGTTTTATAAACTTTTCTTAATCTAAAAAGCGAGGTAAGCAGTTGAGCAGTTTCTCTATTTTTGGCTATTATAAAAACACCAGATGTATCCTTATCTAATCTATGAACAGAAAATGGTTTCTCATCTCTAAATAAATTACTTTTTGCAAATATATCGATTATATTTTTTTTAGATTTTGTACCACCCTGCACTGAAATTCCCGCTTGTTTATTTAAAACCACAAAATTATCATTATTTTCGATAATTAAATCTTCATTTTCTTTTATAATTTCATTACTAGGATTGTATTTTTCTTTTTTTTGCTTAATAATTTTTTTAAATTCAAAATTATGTAATTCAATTTTGTCATTAAATTGGATTTTTTTTGAACTTTTAATTTTTTTTTTATTTAACTTAATTCTTCCATTTCTTAGGTTTTTTTCAATTAAACTTTGTGGAATTTGACCGAAGTGATTTCTTAAAAATCTATCAATACGCATGCCATTGAACGTTTTATCAACGTTTAACAGTTTTTTCATTTATTTAAATTTAAGCTGTTGCTTCTTTTAGGGTTTCTTTTTTTTGATCTTTGGCTTGGACTTTCTTTTTTTTATCTACTCTTTTTGCTTCTACATCCCTATCTACAAACTCAATCACTGCCATTGGAGCATTATCACCATATCTAAATCCAGCCTTGATAATTCTAGTATATCCACCTTTTCGATTTTCATATCTTTTAGAAAGTGTTTTTTTAACTTTATTTGTAGATTTAATATCTTGGAGCTTAGAGATTAATGTTTTTGTATTTGATAAGGTATCTTTCTTACCTAAAGTTATAATTTTGTCAGCTTGAGGCTTCAAAACTTTTGCTTTTGGTAAAGTAGTTGTAATTTGTTCATACTTTATCAATGAATTAAGCATATTTTTAATTAATGCTTTTCTATGATCTGAAGTTCTATTGAGCTTTTTATAGCCCATTTTATGTCTCATTAGATAGCTTCCTCAAGTTTTTTAGACAATTCAGCAATATTGTCTGGTGGCCAATTAGGAATTTCCATTCCTAAATATAAAGACATTCCGGTTAATACCTCTTTTATCTCGTTTAGTGATTTTCTTCCAAAATTAGGTGTTCTTAACATTTCACCCTCTGATTTTTGAACCAAATCTCCTATGTAAATAATGTTATCGTTCTTTAAACAGTTCATAGATCTTACCGAAAGCTCTAACTCATCAACTTTTCTTAACAAATTTTTATTAAATTCTGGCTCTGAAGGCTGCTCTTTAACTATAACCTCTTGCGGCTCATCAAAGTTAACAAACATTCCTAATTGATCTTGGAATATCCTTGCTGAATATGCAACTGCATCTTCTGCTGAGATTGAGCCATTAGTCTCAACTTCCATCGTTAATTTATCATAATCTAAAGCTTTTCCTTCTCTAGCAGTACTAACTGAATAAGAAACTTTTTTAACTGGACTATATAACGAGTCTATTGGAATTAAACCAAGTGGTGGTTCTTCTGGTTTATTCATATCTGCAGAAACATAACCTTTGCCATTCCCTACAGTCATTTCCATATGGAATTTTGTATTTTCGTCTAGGTTACAAATTACTAAATCTGGATTTAATATTTCAATATCAGCAACTGATGTTATATCAGAAGCTTTTATTTCTCCTGGACCTTTAGCGTCCAATATTAATTTTTTTGTTTCATCAGATGAGCTTTTAAGTGCCAAAGATTTTACGTTCAATACAATATCGGTTACGTCTTCTCTCACGCCTTTAATTGATGTAAATTCATGTAGTACACCATCTATTTGAATAGATGTTACTGCTGTGCCTCTAATTGAGGATAGAAGAATTCTTCTAAGTGAATTTCCAAGAGTTAAACCATAACCTTTTTCTAGTGGTTCAGCAGTAATTTTTGCATACGCTTTATCATCGCTCAACTGAACATCTAGTTTAGCAGGTTTAATTAATGATTTCCAATTTTTTGTATTTACTTCTGTTTGTTCCATTAAACTCTCCTTTTTTTAGGTGGTCTCGTACCGTTGTGTGGCATTGGTGTTGTATCTTTAATTGATATAATTTTAAATCCTCTTGCTTGTAAAGCTCTCAAAGCCGTTTCTCTACCTGATCCAGGACCCTTAACTTCAACAGATAAAATTTTCATTCCTACCTCTAAAGCTTTAGCTGCAGCTGCATCGGCTGCAACTTGTGCCGCATATGGTGTGGACTTACGAGAACCTTTAAAACCTTTTTGGCCAGCAGATGCCCAAGAGACGACATTACCACTCGTATCAGCAATCGAAACAATAGTATTATTAAAAGTAGATTGAACATATGCGATACCATTCAATATGTTTTTTTTTCCTTTTTTCTTTTTAGAATAAGAGCTTTTTTTTGATTTAATTTCTATATTTTGCTCTTTTTTATCTGTTACTTCTTTTTTCATTATTTTTTAAGTGGAGTTAATTTTTTACCTGCTATCGCTATTGCTTTTCCTTTTCTTGTTCTTGAATTACATCTTGTTCTTTGGCCTCTGACAGGAAGTTTTTTTCTATGCCTGGATCCTCTATAGGTTGCAAGATCAATTAATCTTTTTATACTTAATGATGTTTCTCTTCTTAAATCGCCTTCAACGGTAAATTTTTGATCAATATATTCCCTAATTTTCAAAATCTGATCATCAGTTAACTCGTTAACTCTTTTTGATTTTGGTATTTCTAATTCATTACAAATTTGTAGAGAAAATTTATTTCCGATGCCATAAATATAAGTAAGTCCAACATGAACTAATTTATTTTGTGGTATGTTTACACCTGCAATACGAGCCATAGTTTTAGTGATAAATTGTGCCTTTTATATAAGAAGATTAATCAAAGTCAATGTCTTAAACATTCAAAAAAGTCTCTATTTTATTAGTTATTTCATCAATTTCCATTGATCCATCTATCTCATGAAAATTTGAATTTTTTGAGTAGTACTCCAATACTGGTTTAGTCGTATCAATATAAGTATCATATCTCTTCAATATTGTTTCTAAATCATCATCAGATCTTTTTTCTAAAATTTTTCTTTTTTTTATTCTTTCCACGATGGTTTCTTTATCTACATTTAAGAAAAAAATATAATCTATTTTTTGATTTGAGCTATTAAGTAATAAATCTAGATTTTTTGCCTGACTTAAGGATCTAGGATATCCATCAAAAATCAATTTTTCTTTTTTTTTGGGATCAAAGACATGATTTTTTAAAAGACTATTTACAATTTCATCACTAACAAATTTACCTTCATTCATATTAGTTATAATTTTTTTTCCTATTAATGTATCCTTTTTAATTTCTTCCCTTAAAATATCACCAGTGGAAATCTGGTAACCATTTAATTTTTTGACAAGATATTTAGATTGAGTTCCTTTACCAGCACCTGGTGGACCAAACAATATTATATTCACCTATCTACCAAATTTAGTTTTTTTAATAAGTTGTTCGTATTGTGAACTCATCATCCTTGTTTGAATTTGAGTAACTGTATCAATTGCAACAACAACAACTATCAAAACTGATGCACCCCCCAAATAAAATGGAATTGGGTAGTTTGCAATTAAAAATTCTGGCATCAAGCAAACTAATGCTAGATACAACGCTCCTATTGTAGTTAATCTTGTTAATATAGTATCTATATACATTGCAGTACTTTCTCCAGGTCTAATTCCTGGAACAAATCCACCATATTTTCTTAAATTTTCAGCAGTTTCATTTGGATTGAAAGTAATTGATGTATAAAAAAAAGTAAAAAATATTATACCTGATGCATATAGCAACATATACAATGGTTGTCCCTGTGAGAAATATGAAGAAATATTTAAAAATGTTTCATTTTGTGAAACATTAAAATTCGAAAAAGTTACAGGTAATAATAGCAAAGCAGATGCAAAAATAGCAGGTATTACCCCTGCTGAATTAATTTTTAAGGGTAAATGTGAAGAGTCTCCACCATACATTTTATTTCCCATTTGTCTCTTAGGATAATTTATAAGAATTTTTCTTAAAGCTCTTTCCATGAATACAATGAACATAACTGTTGCAACAAGTAATAAAAAAATAAAAATTATCATCACGGTTGAAATTGCACCTGTTCTTCCTAGTTCAAAAGTAGTTACTAAAGCTCTAGGGATTTCAGCAACAATACCTGAAAAAATAATTAAAGAAATACCATTTCCAATACCCCTTTGAGTGATTTGCTCACCTAGCCACATTAAAAAAATTGTTCCTGCTACGATTGTTGTAACTGTTGAAATTTTAAAAAATATACCAGGGTTAATAACCAAATTTGCTGATGATTCTAAACCGACTGCTAGTCCATACCCTTGTATAGTTGCTAATAGCACTGTTCCATATCTTGTTATTTGCGTAATTTTTTGCCTTCCTATTTCACCTTGAGCTTTTAAGTTTTTAAAATAATCAGAAACCCCAGTAAGTAATTGAACAATAATTGATGAAGAAATATATGGCATTATTCCAAGTGCAAAAATTGCCATTCTACTTACAGCACCACCAGCAAAAACATTGAACATACCTAACAAGCCTTTTTGGTTTCCTTGCATCATTACTTGCAATTGCTCGGGATCAATTCCTGGGAGAGGTACAAATGTTCCAAGTCTATATACTGTTAGTATTAGCAATGTGAATAAAATTCTATTTCTTAAATCGTTTGACTGTGTTGAAGCACTCATTATTTAGGTTGATTTTTAATAGTAATTTTTCCTCCAGCTTTTTCAATTTTTTCTTTAGCAATTTTAGAGGAATAATCTGCTTCAATATCAATTTTAGAATTAAAATTACCATTTGATAAAAGTTTGAATTTACTTATTGATTTTCTAAATAATTTAGATTTTTTAAATGTTTCAATATTTATCTTAACATCTAAACTAATTTTTTTTGTATCAATAAGTTTTTGTAAATCACCTAAATTTATAATAGCTAAATTATTTTTGTTTATTGGGTTAAATCCTCTCTTAGGTAATCTCCTATATAATGGCATTTGACCACCTTCAAAACTTTTTATAGCTACTCCGGATCTTGATTTTTGTCCTTTTACACCTCTGCCAGAAGTTTTTCCTTTACCCGAACCAATACCTCTACCTACGCGAATTTTTTTCGTTTTGTGATTTTTTAATGTGTTTAAAGATGTCATTATCCTCTTTTCTCAATTATTTCTGATATCTTTTTATTTCTTAGGTTCGAGATATTTTTAGGTGAGTTTTGTTTGGATAAAGCTTTAATACATGCTCTTATTACGTTATGAGGGTTTGCTGTACCTAAAGATTTAGCTACAATATCTTTTATACCAAGTACTTCACAAACAGCTCTGACTGGACCACCAGCTATTATACCAGTTCCTTTTGGAGCAGATCTTAATTTTATTTTTCCGGCGCCATCTTTACCGTATATGTCATGATGAATTGTTCTCCCATCTCTTAAAGGTATCTGTATTAATTTTCTTCTTGCCAATTCGTTAGCTTTTTTTATAGCATCAGGAACCTGTTTTGCTTTTGCATGAGCAATTCCAATTTTTCCATTCTGATTACCAACTACTACTAAGGCTGAAAAACCAAATCTTCTTCCACCTTTCACAACTTTAGTAATTCTGTTTATATGAACTAGTTTTTCTACAAATTCAGTATTTTTTTCCATTTTTTAAAATTCCATTCCATTTTTTCTTAATGTTTCAGCAAAAATTTTAACTCTTCCATGATATTTATAAATACCTCTATCAAAATAAATTTTTTTTATATTTTTTTCATTTGCTTTTTTTGCTAGCATTTCAGCAACTATAGTAGATAATTCTGACTTGTTTTTTTTTTGTGCTTTAATTTCCTTATCTATTGATGAAGCAGAAACTAAAGTAATATTTTTTACATCATCTATTATTTGTGCACTTATATTTTTTGTAGATCTTGAAACACTTAGTCTATATCTATCTTTAGAAACATTTTTAAGTTTTTTCCTAACTCTAAATCTTTTTCTTTCGATTGTGCTTAATCTCATTATTTTTTCTTACCCTCTTTTCTTAAAATATACTGACCTTTTTCCTTTATGCCTTTTCCCTTATACGGCTCAGGCGGTCTAATACTTTTAATTTGTGAAGCGACCATACCTACTTGTTGTTTATTTGAACCGCTTATTTTCAAAGTTGTTTGTTTTTCAACTGCTATTTTGATACCATCTGGTATATCGTAGTTAATATCATGACTAAATCCTAGCTGCATATTTAAAATATTTCCTTTTAAAGCAGCTCTAAAACCAACACCTGTAAGTTCAAGTATTTTTTCATAACCGCTACTTGCGCCAATAATAGCATTATTAAGCAAGCTTCTATTCATACCCCATAATCTTTTAGACATATCGTTAAGTTTTTTTGGTTTTATTGATACATCCTTACCCTCATTAATTTTAAGTTCAAACAATTCTAAGTCTAATTTAATTGCTTGTTTACCTAGAGGTCCCTCAACATTAACTGTATTCCCAGTTAACAAAACTTTTACTTTTTCTGGAATTGGTATGTTTATTTTTCCTATTTTAGACATTAAAATACCTTACAAATAATTTCACCACCAAGTTTTTTCTTTCTTGCATCAATATCAGTCATGACACCTTGTGGTGTAGATATAATTGCTATACCAAGACCATTATTTATTTTTGGAAGACTGCTTGCGCTAGAAAAAATTCTTCTACCTGGTTTGGAAATTCTTTCTATTGTATTTATTACTGGATTTCCCGAGTTATATTTTAAGTTAATTTCAATTGAAGGTTTTTTGTCATCATTGATTTTATAGTCTATAATATAACCTTCTGCCTTTAATACATCTGCGATTTTAGATTTAAATTTTGACGAAGGTAAAGAAACTTTACTATGATTTCTCACTTGAGCATTTTTAATTCTTGCTAACATATCTCCTATTGGATCACTTAAACTCATATTTTCCTTTCTACCAACTCGATTTTACCATTCCAGGAATTTTACCTTCTAAACCAAGTTGTCGAAGGGCTATTCTTGAAATTTTTAATTTTCG
>CABYJU010000004.1 GCA_902519325.1 uncultured Pelagibacteraceae bacterium
GATCGCTTTTGAATTTTGCTATAAACTAAGACTGAATTATTTGTTCTATAAAATTGTCTAAAAGATGCATCTCCTGATAATTTTTTAAATTTTTTCAAATTCATTAAAATCAAAATTAATATTATTAGATATAATTAAGTGCCTATTTTCAAGCTTTTCATCATATTCAAATTTTAATGTAAATGTACTTTCTATATTTTGACCCAAGATTTCAGGCCATTCAATTAGTCTAGCATAATCTTCTGAGTTTTCGTTAATTCCCAAGTTATTTAATTCTTTTTTATCTTTAATTCTGTAAAGATCAAAATGTCTAATAATCAAAGAATTAATCTCATATTCATTTATAATATTAAAAGTTGGACTAGGTATTTCTGTTTTTTCTAAACCATTTTTTGTTTGAAGATAATTAATTAGATACCTAATAAATGTAGTCTTACCAACTCCGATGTTTCCATAAAATAGCAAAGTTGTATTTTTGCTAACTTTACTTGCAATTTTTTCAGCAATTTTTTGTGTGATAATTTCTTTTGAAATATCTATTTTGCTACTTTTAGTAGCGATAGGCATCTGGTTTATAAGGTCCTTCTGGTGTTACACTTATATATTTTGCTTGATCATCTGATAATTTGGTTAATTTAGCTCCAACTTTTTCTAAATGTAGTCTGGCCACTTTCTCATCTAAATGTTTAGGTAAAACATAAACTTTTTTCTCATATTTATCTGAGTTATTCCATAATTCTATCTGAGCTGTTACTTGATTTGTAAAAGAAGCACTCATTACAAAACTTGGGTGTCCTGTTGCACATCCAAGATTAACCAATCTACCTTCTGCTAATAAAATAATTCTTTTACCATCTGGCAATGTAATTTCGTGAACCTGTGGTTTTATTTCATCCCATTTATAATTTTTAAGAGCGTCTACTTGGATCTCATTATCAAAGTGACCGATATTGCATAGAATTGCTCTATCTTTCATTTCTCTCATATGATCAGCTGTCACAATATCTTTATTTCCTGTTGCAGTAACAACAATGTCAGCTTCTTTTATCATCTCATCCATTAAGACTACTTCATAACCTTCCATTGCAGCTTGGAGAGCACAAATTGGATCTGTTTCTGTAACCATAACTCTTGCACCGCTTTGACGAAGAGAAGCAGCGCTTCCCTTTCCAACATCTCCAAATCCAGCTACAATAGCTACCTTACCAGACATCATCACGTCAGTGGCTCTTTTAATTCCATCAACTAAGCTTTCTCTGCAACCATATAAATTATCGAACTTAGATTTTGTTACTGAATCATTAACATTTATTGCAGGAACAAGTAAATTGCCTTCACTTTCCATTTTTTTTAATGCTAAAACTCCTGTAGTTGTCTCTTCTGATAAACCTTTAACATCATTTAATAATTCTTTATAATCTTTGTGCATCAATGCTGTAAGATCGCCACCATCATCAAGTATCATATTTGGTTTCCAGCCATCTTTTCCTTCAATAGTCTGCTTTACACACCACCAATATTCTTCTTCTGTTTCGCCTTTCCAAGCAAATACAGGAATTCCAGCTTTTGCAATTGCTGCTGCTGCATGGTCTTGTGTCGAAAAAATATTACATGAGGACCATCTTACTTCTGCTCCTAACTCGACTAAAGTTTCTATTAAGACAGCTGTTTGTATTGTCATGTGTAAACAACCAACAATCCGAGCTCCATTTAAAGGTTTTTTACCCTTATATTCCTCTCTAAGAGCCATTAATCCTGGCATTTCAGTTTCAGCCAGTGAAATTTCTTTTCTTCCAAATTCCGCTTGGGATATATCTTTTACTTTAAAATCTTCCATAGAAAGAGGCTTTTAACAATTTCACTTAATATATCAACAAAGATTTACGCTTCTGGGAAAATTATTTCAATTCTTGCCCCTTTATCTTTATTATTAGATGCGTTGATTTCACCACCATGAATTTCAACTAAATTTTTGACAATATTTAATCCCAAACCTGAATGTTCTCCAAAGTTTTCAGGTCTATTACTATAAAATCTATTAAATATCTTATTTGTATCCTTTTCACTAAATCCAGATCCCTGATCAACGACAACTAATTTAATTTTGTCATTTTTGTCTTTTGATATTTCGACGGTAATTTCTTGATTATTTTCACTAAAAGAAATTGAGTTTTCTAATAAGTTTGCAATAATTTGTTCAATTCTATTTTCTATCCCTAAGATACTATAATTTTTAATTCCATTAGATTTCAATTTAATTCCAATCGATTTTTTTGTTTCATAAATACTGTTAAAATCGTCAACAACAGATTGGGCAATCTCTTTTAAATTTAATTTTTGCATTTTCTCAGAGGAAATTGCAGCCTCATCTCTTAGCATTTGAGAGTAATCAGTTATTAATCTTTCAATTCTCTCTACGTCATGTGATACAATATTAATTAATTTGTTTCTTTGAGATTTATCATTTGTTTCAGAAATTATCTCAGAGGCACTTTTTAGAGATGCTAAAGGATTTCTGATTTCATGCAAAAGATCTGTTGAATAATTTTCTGCTGTAGTAATTCTTTTGTTTAATTCATTAGTCATTTCATCAAGAGAATTTGATAGTTTTCCCAATTCGTCATTTCTTTTTTTTATATTTCCAATATTGGTCTTTTCCTTACTTTTGTTTTTTATAATATTTGTATATTGAACCAAATTTTTAATTGGTTTTAAGAAGTATCTATTTAATACATATGAAAAAATTAAAATTACTAATGCGACAAGCAAAGCAGTTCTGATTATAAAATTTCTTCTTTCATCTATTGCAACCTTTATTTCATTGGCATTTTCAGTAATAGCTAAATAGCCTATTGTTTTGTTTTCACTGACTACATTTTTAACAGTTACTAATAAAAATTGATCATAGTTTTCTTTAGAGTAAGTTAACGGTTTTCCATAATCTGATGAATATGAGTACTTTTTTAAATCTTCAAATATTTCTTTACTTTCAAAGCTTTTATTACTCTCTTCCAAATTCTTATTTTGAATACTTTGATTATTTAAGTCACTCATTTCAATTATGTTTAGACTTCTTGAGAAAGCATTTGGATCTAAGTCTAATGTATCGGTATCTCCTAATAGATTAAATTCACTATCAAATATCTGCACTCTATCTATACTTTGAAATAAAAATTTAGTGGAAAACAGAAACTCTCTAATATCTTCAGATGAGAAATTTATTTTTAAACGATCAATATTTTCTGTTGTATTATCAATAATTTTTATGTGCGAGGCAGTTTTATTTTTAATGAGCGTAGGTTTTACAGTGTTAAGGTAAAATAATGTTAATACACCTATCACTAAAAAAACAATAAAGTTGATTACTAAGAATTTTTTTAAAATAGATTGATTATTAGATTTTGAAGCAGCCATTATTTAACATTCCAACGATAACCACTACCATATCTGGTCTCTATCGCTGAAAAGTTATTATCTACTTTTTTAAACTTTTTTCTAATCCTTTTTACATGACTATCTATTGTTCTATCTTCAATATCTGTGTCTTCTCTATAAGCAACATCCATTAATTGAGATCTTTCTTTAATAATTCCAGGTCTTTTTGCTAATTCCTTTACAATTAAGAATTCTGTTGTTGTTAATTTATCTGGTAATTGCTTGCCATCCCATTCACACTCTAGCTGTGAAGGGTCAAGTTTTAATTTTCCATGTGAAATTATATTTCTATTATCCTCTAAATTATTATCTTTTTTTCTAAGTTGGACACGAATTCTTTCAATAAGAACTTTAGTTGAAAAGCCACCTGATTTTTTTACAAAATCATCAGCCCCTAGTTTTAGTCCTAAGAGCTCATCCACCTCTTCATCTTTTGAAGTTAAAAAGATAACGGGCATAGATGTTTTTTTTCTTAATTTTTTTAACAATTCTTCTCCATCCATTCTTGGCATTTTAATATCTATAACTGCAAGGTCTGGGGGATTTCTTGACAAACCTATTAAGGCACTTTCTCCATCTAAATAAGTTTGAATATTAAAACCCTCTTTCTCTAGAGCAATACTTAAACTAGTTAATATATTTCTATCATCATCAACAAGGGCAATTGTTTGTTTCATGTTTAACTATAAAAATACTAAAATGTTTAAAATTGGGCAATTAAATGTTTATTAATGAAGCTCTCCCCAGTTATCACCTATGTTTACATCTACCGATAATGGTATTGAAAATGAATGCAAATCACTATCTCTCACACTTGTCATAATATCTTTAATCTTTTTAGAAGCAGATTTAGTACCATTATCAATTACCTCAAAAATCAATTCATCGTGAATTTGAAGCAACATATTAAATTCATTTGTTTTTTTAGTATCTAGCTCATCATTGATTCTAATCATAGCAAGTCGCATTATTTCTGATGCAGATCCTTGGATAGGTGCATTTATAGCTGCCCTTTCTTGAAAATTTCTAACATTAAAATTTTTGTCATTGATTCCTGGAATATGAGTTTTTCGACCAAAAATATTTCTTACATATCCACTTTTTCTACAGAATTTAATTGTGTTATTCATGTATTCTTTAATTTCTGGAAATTTAATAAAATATGAATTTAGAAATTCTTCGGCTTCATTGTTTGATACACCAATTTGTTTGGCCAAACCATATTGAGATATTCCATAAATTATTCCAAAATTAATAGCTTTCGCTTTTCTCCTCATATCAGCATCAATTTTTTTTATGTCTGCACCAAAAACCTGGCTAGCGGTTAATGAGTGAATATCCTCATTATTTTTAAAAGCTTTTTTTAGTTCTTTTACATCAGCTAGATCAGCCAAAATTCTCATTTCGATCTGATTATAATCTGCTGATATAAGTTTTTTATTTTTTTCTGATATGAAGGCTTTACGAATATCTTTGCCCTCCTCAGTTTTAATAGGAATATTTTGTAAATTTGGATCACTAGATGCAAGTCTACCTGTTGTAGTTGCTGCTAACAGAAAAGATGTATGCACTCTTTTTGTATTGGGATTTAAATGCTCTGGCAAAGAATCTGAATATGTGTTTTTCAATTTACTAGATTGCCTCCATTCTAAAACCAATTTAGGAAATTCATTCCCTTTGTAAGCTAAATCCTCTAGAACTGCTGCACCAGTTGCAAAACTACCTTTTTTAGTCTTTTTTAGTGATGCAATTTTGAGGTCATTATACATTATTTCACCCAACTGTTTAGTCGATGCAATATTAAATTTTTTTTTTGAAATTTTAAAAATTTGTTTTTCTAAATTTTGAAGTTTTTTTTCAAACTTAACGGATAATTTTTTAAGAAAATTATTATCCAATTTTATGCCATTGATTTCCATTGATGCTAAAATTTTAATTAAAGGTTTTTCGAAAATTTCATAAATATTTAGTAATTTTTCTGATTTAAGCGATTTCAAAAATATTTTATATAAACGGTAAGTTATATCAGCATCTTCTGCTGCATAATCTTTTGCAATATTTAACTCTACTTGACTAAATTTAATTTCTTTTTTTCCAGATCCAACAAGATCTTTATATTTAATTGTTTTGTGACCAAGATGAATATCTGAAAGGGTATCCATATTATGTCTATTTTTCCCAGCATCTAAAACGTATGACATCAACATTGTATCTTCCATGCTTTGAATATCTATATCCCTTTTGCGAAATATTATGTAATCGAATTTAATATTTTGCCCAATTTTTTTTAAACTTTTATCCTCTAAATATGGTTTTAAAATTCTCAAAACATCTTTTTCATTTAGATTATTTTTATCAATATGACCTGTAGGAATGTAACAAGCTTTACCTATTTTGCTAGAAATTGAGATACCAACTAAATTTGCCTGATGTGGGTCAAGAGAGTCTGTTTCAGTATCTATAGAAAATTCACCAGCTTCTTCGGCTTCTTGCATCCAATCTTTTATTTCAGATAAATTTTTTATCAAAAAATATTTATCTTTTGATATTTTAGATGTTTCTTTTTTGACTTCTATTTCATCACTAAATTTGGATTGACCATACGTCGAAATTGCCGAACTCAATAACCTATTAAATTCCATCTCTCTCAAAAAATTGTATAACTTGTCTACGTCTACTTTTTTTAGAACAAAGTCAGTTAATTTGTCTTTCACCGGAACATCATTTTTTAATGTGACCAGTTTTTTACTTACCAAAGCCTTATCTTTATTTTCTAAAAGTGTTTCTCTTCTTTTATTTTGTTTTATTTTATTTGCGTTTTTGAGAAGGTTTTCTAAATTTCCATATTCCTTAATTAATTCTGCTGCTGTTTTTACACCAATACCTGGAACGCCAGGTACATTGTCTGTACTATCCCCTGCTAGTGATTGAACATCAATTACTTTATCCGGACCAACCCCAAATTTATTGATTACATCGTCATTAGATATAAACTTATTCTTCATTGGATCGTATATACGAACCTTTTTTTTGAAAAGTTGCATTAAATCTTTGTCAGATGATACAATTGTAACCTTTGCACCTTCGTCTAATATTTGGTCTACATAGGTGGCTATCAAATCATCAGCCTCGTAATTTAACATTTCTATAGAGGGTAAATTGAATGCTAATACTGACTTTCTAATATAATCGAATTGTGGAATTAGATCATCGGGAGCATCAGACCTATTTCCTTTATAATCTGAATATATTTCGTTTCGAAAATTCTTTCTTGCAGAGTCAAAGATTACTGCAAAATGAGTTGGTTTTTCTAAATTTTCGCTAGATTTAGAGTCCTCTAATAATTTAAACAGCATGTTACAAAATCCACTTACTGCTCCCACTGGCAGACCATCACTTTTTCGTGTTAATGGTGGCAATGCATAATAGGCTCTAAATATGTATCCGGACCCATCAATAAGATAGAAATGATCTGTTTTTTTAATTTTACCCATAATTTAATTTATAATAAATTGACGTATTATAGTAAGAATAAAACATCCTGTTAATAAATATTAGTGGATTAAACTTTATTAAAATAGTAATTTAAAGCTAATGGAATTAGTAAATTCAATTTCTAATAATAAAATAATTAAAATCGTAATATTTGCATTAATAGGTTCTATTTTATTGACAATATCTGCAAAAATTAAAATACCTTTTTATCCAGTTCCTATGACAATGCAAACATTTATAGTTTTGTTTTTAGGAATTTCCTTTGGATATAAAGTTGGGGTACTTTCGGTAGTTTTTTATTTGATAGAAGGAATTATTGGATTACCGGTATTTTCTAACTCACCAGAGAAAGGAATAGGATTAGCTTATTTTGTTGGCCCCACAATGGGATATTTAATAGGTTTTATATTTGCATGTCTGATAGCAGGCATATTTACATACGATAAAAACCATATATTAAATTTTTTAAAAATTATAATTTCAACATCAGTAATATATATTTTGGGTATTTTGTGGCTTGGAAATTTAATCGGTTGGGATAAACCAATATTAGAATTTGGTGTTTACCCATTCCTTTATGCTGAATTATTTAAGATATTATTACTAACAGCTATAGTTAATAAAATTATTAAACTTAGAAAATATATTTAGAATTACCTTGGGGATCTTTTTGATAGAATTCTTTGAAGTGTTCTTCGATGCATTTTAAGTCTTCTTGCAGTCTCAGATACATTTCTGTTACATAATTCAAAAACTCTGTGAATATGTTCCCATTTAACTCTATCAGCGGACATTGGATTTTCTGGTGGAGCAGCTTTTTTATTTGGATCAGCTAAAAGTGCTTTTTCTACGTCATCTGCATCTGCTGGTTTAGCTAAATAGTCTATTGCACCTTCTTTAATGGCTGCTACTGCAGTTGGTATATTTCCATAACCAGTAAGCATCACTATTCTGCTCTCTGAGTTATTTTTCTGAATTTCTTTTACAACTTCTAGTCCGTTCCCATCGTTTAGTCTTAAGTCAACAACTGCAAAAGCAGGTTTTTTTGATTTTACAGACTCTATTCCAATTTTTACACCCTCTGCTTGTGAAACAGAAAAGCCCTTTTTCTCCATTGCTCGAGCAAGTCTTTCTCTAAAGGGGTTATCATCATCTACTATAAGTAGAGATTTATCCTCAAATTCTGTTATTTTTTTTAATACTTCTGTTTCTGGCATGGGCCTTATATGGAAACATTCTAAATTATTTCAAGGGTACATTTTTACTTTACATTGGCTCATTTTCTGCATAAATGCTCGTTTTATATAAACTTGCATAGCAGTTATGCCGGTTTTTTTTGTTAAATTTTTTTTGGAGCTTTAAATGCAAAAATTTAAATCAGTTGTTAAATTAGTAAATCAACTGAAACCAACAGAACCTGTTTATTGTATTAGAAGAGATTCTATAAACATAGCTTCTAAATTTTTCCAGAATAAATTTCCCGGTAAAATCCTATATGCAGTTAAAACTAACCCGCATCCATTAGTATTAAAAACTATCGTGGAAAGCGGAATTAATGATTTTGATATCGCTTCAATTAAAGAAGTTGAGGCAATTAGAAGTGTCAGCCCAGATGCAAAATGCTCTTACATGCATACTGTAAAAAGCAAGGAAAGTATAAACGAAGCATATTTCAAATATAATATTAAGACTTTTTCAATAGATACAAAAGATGAATTAATAAAAATTCTTAATAGTACCAATAAAGCTAAGGATTTAGAGTTATTTGTGAGAGTTGCAGTTTCTAATGAACACGCAGAAATAGATTTATCTAAAAAATTTGGCGCACAAACTTCTGAAGCAATAGGGCTTTATAGATTAACAAAACAGTATGCAAAAAAAATAGGATTAAGTTTTCATGTGGGTTCGCAATGTATGCATCCAATATCCTATTCAAAAGGGATTAATGAAATTAAATATATAATAAAAAAAACAAAAATAGTTCCAGATGTTATAAATATAGGTGGAGGATTTCCGACAATCTATCCTGACTTAGTTCCTCAATCATTAGACTCTTATTTTGAGGAAATAAAAAATTCATTAAATAAATTAAAATTAGAAAAAAAACCAGAAATTATATGTGAGCCAGGACGAGCAATTGTTGCAGAAAGTGGTTCGACAATTGTGAGAGTAAACTTAAGAAAAAAACAAAAGCTATATATTAATGACGGAACATACGGAACTTTATTTGATGCAGGTGTGCCTAATATAGTTTATCCATCAAGGATAATTACAAGTGGAAGAATTATATCAAAAAAATTGACTTCATTTGATTTTTATGGACCAACATGTGATAGTATGGATTATATGAAGGGACCTTTTATTCTACCTAATAATATTAAAGAAGGTGATTACATTGAATTAGGTCAATTAGGAGCATACGGATTGACATTTAGAACTCAATTTAATGGATATTATTCTGATAGTATTTACGAAGTTTGTGATGATCCAATAATGACGATGTATGACAAAGAAACAAATAGAGAGTTTCTTGTTGCATAATGTCAGATACAAAAAATCTTAATCATAACAGAAAAAAAGACTTTTTAAGTAAAGAGGTTGAACATATTGATATTACATCTTTTGACTCTAGAAAAATTATATCTTCTATGGAAAAAATGTCTTTTGTTTCAAGAGAAACTGCTAATGCATCCAAGATATATAATGAAATGCTTAAAGATAAAGATTGTACAATATTCTTAACTCTTGCAGGGTCTACTTCCGCCGCTGGATGTATGCATATTTATAGAGATATGGTTAAATACAACATGGTAGATGCAATTGTAGCAACTGGAGCATCTATAATAGATATGGATTTTTTTGAAGCGCTTGGATTTAAACATTACCAAGGATCACAATATCAAAATGATAATGAACTTAGAGACAATTATATAGATAGGATTTATGATACTTACATCGATGAAGAGGAGCTCCAGGTTTGTGATAAAACAATAGGAGAAATAGCAGACAAACTTGAGCCGAAGTCTTACACATCGAGAGAATTTATTAAAGAGATTGGCAAATATCTAAAAACTAATTCTAAAAAGAAAGGTTCTTTAATTGAAACAGCTTTTGATAACGATGTACCTATATTCTGTCCTGCATTTACAGACTCAAGTGCAGGTTTTGGACTAGTCATACATCAAGAGAGAAATCCAAAAAATCATATTACAATAGACTCAATTAGAGAATTTAGAGAATTAACAGAGATTAAAATTAAATCTAAAGGGTCGGGATTATTTATGATTGGTGGTGGAGTTCCTAAAAACTTTATACAAGACACGGTAATTTGTGCTGAACTTTTGGGAAAAAATGTAGATATGCACAAATATGCAATACAAATTACTGTTGCTGACTCAAGAGATGGAGCTTGCAGTAGTTCAACATTAAAAGAGGCAAGTTCATGGGGTAAGGTTGATACTACCAAAGAACAAATGGTATTTGCTGAAGCCACCAGTGTTTTACCATTAATAGCAAGTGACGCCTATCATACTGGAGAGTGGAAAAATAGAGACAGAAAAAACTTTTCCAAAATATTTTGATTAATGATCAAAAAAGTAAAAATTGGAATTATTCAAAGTAAAATTTCAGATAATATTCAAAAAAATATAAATTCAGCTATTAAAAATATAAAAAAAGCAGCATCAAAAAAAGCTAAAATAATTTGTGTACCAGAACTATTTTTATCAAATTATTTTTGTCAAACAGAAAGTCATTCCAACTTTAAGCTAGCGGAAAAAATACCTGGCGGAACTACAAAAATATTTTGTGAATTAGCCAAAAATTTACAAATAGTATTAATGATTTCATTATTTGAAAAAAAAACACATGGCTTCTATCATAATACTAGTATCGTTATTAGCGAGAAAGGAAAAATTTTATCTAAATATAGAAAAATGCATATACCAGATGATCCTGGTTATTATGAAAAATTTTATTTTACTCCTGGAGATTTAGGTTTTAAATCTGTTAAAACAAAATTTGGTAAAATTGGACCTTTAATTTGTTGGGATCAATGGTTCCCGGAAGCTGCGAGATTGACTGCACTTAAAGGTGCACAAATAATTTTTTACCCTACAGCTATTGGATGGCATCCTAAAGAGAAAAAAAAGTTTGGAAAATCTCAACTAGACTCTTGGATAACAATGCAAAAATCTCACGCAATCGCAAATGGTACTTATGTGGTTGCTATAAATAGAGTTGGAACAGAAAAAAAAGGTAAGAAGAAAATAGAATTCTGGGGAAACTCAATGATCATAGATCCTAGTGGGCAAATAATTGGAAAACTTGGGAATAAAAAAGAAGAAATTTTAATTCGTGAAATAAACTATAAAAAAATTGATTCAGCCAGAGAGCATTGGCCTTTTTTAAGAGATAGAAGAATCGATTTTTATAAAGGCATACTAAAAAATCCTGCAGATGAATGAAAACTTTAATGAATTTAGAATGCCGGCTGAATGGGAGCCTCAAAATTCAGTTTGGATTGCTTGGCCTTATAATAAAAATGATTGGCCTGGATTATATCAATTTATTCCTGAAGTAATTTTAAAGATAATAAAAAAAATTTCAAAAAATCAAAAAATTAACTTAATTGTTAGCAAAAATATAAAAAATATAAAAAAATTAATAAAACAAAATAAAATTAAAAATATCAACCTCCACTATATTAAAACTGATAGAATATGGTTAAGAGATTCTGGACCCATCTTTATAACAAATAAAGTTGAAAAGAAAAAAGTAATACTAAATTTTGGTTTTAACGGATGGTCAAAGTATAAAAATTATAAAAATGACAATAAAATCAATAATAGTATTAGTAAAATTGCTAATTTTAAAAAGATTGATCCAATAATCAAAGAAAAAGGCAGAATTAGAAAAATAATCATGGAAGGAGGAGCATTTGATGTAAACGGCTCAGGTACAATTCTATTAACTGAAGAATGTTTGTTAAGCAAAATTCAAGAAAGAAATAAAAATTTTAAAAAAAAAGACTACGAAAAAATATTTAATAAATACTTAAATATAAAAAACTTTATATGGCTTAAAAAAGGAATTGCAGGTGATGATACACATGGACATGTTGATGACATATCAAGATTTGTTTCAAGAAATACGATTATGACTGCGGTAGAAAATAATAAAAAAGATATAAATTATGAAAACTTAAATAAGAATTTAAATATATTGAAAGAAAGTAAATGTGAGAAAGGAAAGAAATTCAAAATTATAAAAGTTCCTATGCCTTCACCAATTTATATTGAGAATACAAGAGTTCCTGCAAGTTATATGAATTTTTATATTTGTAATAAAAAAATAATTCTTCCAATATTCAGAGTAAAAGAAGACAATATTGCAATTAAAATTTTCAAAAATTACTTTAGAAATAGAAAAATCGAAACAGTTGACTGTAGCAAATTGATATGGGGATTTGGTGCAGTACATTGCATGACCCAACAAGAACCTAAAATTTAATTATGCTGCTTTTAGTGTACCGAGTAATAACCTAAAGGGTATCAACATTACAAGAGCAACAAATATTTTTACCGCAAGATCTCCTAATGATAAAGTTACCCAAGGAATTCCCGTTCCATAGAATGATATTGAGAAAAATAAAAAAGTATCAACTGTTGAACCTATCAAAGAAGATGTTAAAGGTGCTATAAACCACTTTTTTTGTCTTAATTGATCAAATATCTGAACATCTAAAAGTTGTGCAATTATAAAAGCTGTTCCTGAACCAATTGCTATTCTTATAGAAATAAGATCAGTAAAATTAGTTGAAAATATTAAAGTAAACAAAATTCCAATTGTGAAGCCTATATAGACTATTTTTCTAGCTACTAATTTTCCAAAGGATCTGTTGGCTAAATCTGTAATTAAAAATGCAATTGGATAACTAAAAGCACCGTAAGTTAAAATTTCCTCTAAACCGTAATATTTTATAGGAAATTGAACTAAATAATTAGATGCTAGCACAACCAATCCCATTAAAAATGAGAGAGTAAGGAAAACTTTATTCATTATGCTGTTTTTGCAATTATTGATTTTTTAAGCTTTTTTAATCTTAACGATAAATCTCTTGATTTTGCAGATTTTAAGAAATTATCAAAGCTACCTTTTTTATCTACAGATCTAACACCTGCATTTGAAACTGTTAATCTCAGAGATTTTTTTAAAAGTTCACTTTTAAATTTTACTTTCTTTAAATTTGGAAGAAATCTTCTCTTAGTTTTATTGTTAGCGTGACTAACATTATGGCCTTTTAGAGGGATTTTACCAGTAAGTTCGCATTTTTTAGACATAAATTTTCAAGATGTATATGGTCTTAAAGAATACCAGTCAAGATTAATTTTTTGTTCCAATAGCTTCAGAAATATTTTTAAAACCTTCTCTTTTTACAATTTCGTCGAGATCTTTATTAATCTTTGAAGCAATAGTTGGTCCTTTATAAACCATACCTGTATACAATTGCACAAGAGTTGCACCGCTAACAATTTTATTAAAAACACCATCGGCAGAGTCAACGCCTCCAACTCCAATTATTAATATTTTTTTTCCAACTAATTTAAAAAATTTATTAATTAATTCATTAGAGATATTTTCAAGTGGTTTTCCAGACAAACCGCCTTTCTCTAATTTATTTATATTAGATATATTTTCTCTATTTCTATCTGTTGTATTTGAAACTATAACTATTTGAACATTATATTTTAAAAAAAGTTCTGAGATTTCATCAATACTTTTTTCATCAATATCAGGAGATACTTTGACTGCTATTGGCACATTTGAATTTAAATTTTTCTTTTCTTCATTTATACATTTTAAAAGATTATCTAACTCTTCATTTTTGTGAAAGTTTCTTAAATTTTCTGTGTTAGGAGAAGAGATATTAATTGTAATATAGTTTGCTAAATTATGAAATTTTCTGAAACAAATTAAATAATCTTCAACTCTGTTTTCAGTATCTTTATTAGGTCCTATATTAATACCAAGTAATCCATTAGGTGAATTATTTTCAATATTTTTTTTACTTTCTTCTGATCCAATATTGTTAAATCCAAGTCTATTAATTAAAGCCTCATCTTCTTCCAATCTGAACACTCTTGGCTTCGGATTTCCTATTTGTGGTTTAGGTGTAATTGTACCTACCTCAACAAAACCAAATCCTAGTTTGTATAGAGGATTGTAAACTTCTGCATTTTTATCAAATCCAGCAGCAACACCTAGAGGAGAATTTAAGGTTTTGTTTAAAAATTTAGTTTGTATAGTAACTCTGATTGTTTTATCTATAGCTGGTATCTGATTTAACTTTAAAGCCTTTATTGCTAGTGAGTGTGCAACCTCAGGGCTAAATTTAAATATAAAAGGTCTTATAAGATTAAACATTTTCAACCTTTTTTCTTATCAATTCTTTGGTTTCATTTACTCCAAAAAAACTAATGAAGAAGCCCATTCTGGGTCCATTTTCGTCACCAAATACAACCTCATAGATAAGCTTAAACCATTCTCTTAAATTTTCTTTGTAACCATTTTCTTTTCCTACGGTAAAAATATTTGTCTGAATATCTTCAGGAGCCATTTTATCATTACAATTATCTAAAGACTTAATTAATGCTTTCAGTGCAACTTTCTCTTTTTCATTTGGAGTTTTGTAAATTTTTTTTGTTTTTATAACATCATTGAAATATTTTATTGCATATTCAATTAAATTATCAAAAATTGGATGATCATTTTCATTAATTTCTGACTTGTATTTTTTTACAAATTTCCAAAGTAATTTTTTGCTGTCCGCATTACTTGTTTCAACTAAATTTAAAAGCATTGAAAAAGTCATAATTGTATTTTCCTCTGGCATTGATCCATTATGTACATGCCAAACTGGATTCATTAACTTCTGTAAATCATTTTGAGTTTTTCCTTTTTCTATAAAATCTAGATATTCATCAACAGCTTTTGGAACAACTTCTCTGTACAATTTTTTTGCTCTTTTTGGATTTTGATACATGTAAAGAGATAGACTTTGAGGAGATGCATAATTCAGCCATTCATCTATAGTTACTCCATTACCTTTTGATTTAGATATTTTTTCACCTTTTTCGTCCAAAAAAAGTTCATAAGCAAAACCAGATGGGTTAGATTTACCTAATGTTTTAATTATCTTAGTTGAAAGAATTGCACTCTCAATTAAATCCTTTCCATACATTTCAAAGTCAACATCTAAAGCGTACCATCTCATTGCCCAATCAACTTTCCATTGCAATTTGCAGTTCCCGTCTAAAATACTTTTTTCCAATTTTGATCCATTATTATCAAATATGATTTTAGAAGATTTAGAATCAATTTCCAAAACAGGTATTTCAAGAACTTTTCCAGTTTCTATGCATATTGGTAAAAAGGGAGAATACGTTTTCTGTCTTTCTTTGCCTAAAGTTGGAAGAATTATTTCCATAATTTTTTCATAATTTTCTAGAACTAATTTTAGAGTGTCATTAAAATAACCAGATTTGTAGAGTTCTGTAGAACTTTTAAATGAATATTTAAATTTAAAATTATCAAGAAATTGTTTCAACATATTATTATTATGTTCTCCAAAACTACTAAACTTTTCAAATGGATCAGGGACATCCGTTAAAGGTTTGTGAAGATTATTTTTGAGCTTTTCTTGATTTGGAACATTTTCAGGTACTTTTCTAAGACCATCCATATCATCAGAAAATGTAATAATTTCCTTTGGAATATCTGTTAAATGATCAAGGGCATTGACAATCATTGTCGTCCTTGCAACTTCTCCAAATGTACCTATATGAGGTAGACCACTAGGTCCATAACCAGTTTGTAAAATTATTTTATTTTTTTTTTCTATGTTCGATTTTCTCTCTCTTAATAGCTTTTTAGCCTCAACAAATGGCCAGGCGTTTGTTTTGTCAAAATTTGTTTTGTCTATCACAACTACTTAAATATCCTTAATATCAGCCTTTTTAATAATTCATATAGAGTTGAAATTTATTTACCATAAAATAATGTCCATTCAAAATGTCCAATTATAAAACTGTCTTTTTTACATTAGGGGTTTTACAAATTATTTTAGGTCTTTCAATGATTGTACCTATTTTGGTTCAATTAATATTTGATCAAATTGATGCAGGATTTATTGGATCAATGATTGTTACTATTGTTTTTGGATTTTTATTTTTCATTTCTAATTATGATCACGATAAAAAGATAAGTTTACCTCAAGCTTTTTTGCTCACAGCACTTTCGTGGTTAAGTATTGCTATATTTGGTTCTTTACCTTTAATTTTTTCTAGTACGGATATGAGTTTTACAGATGCGTTTTTTGAGAGCATGTCTGGTATTACAACAACAGGATCTACAATTATCACAAATCTAAATGAAACATCTAAAGCGATATTACTTTGGAGGGGAATGTTACAGTGGTTTGGTGGTATTGGAATTATCGTAATGGCAATCACTTTAATGCCTTTAATGAATATAGGAGGTATGCAACTTTTCAATATTTCATCTAATGATACTTCTGAAAAAATTTTTCCTAAAACTAAAGAAGTTTCTTTGAGATTATTGTCTATATATTCCTTATTAACTTTAACTTGTGCTTTTTTTTATTTTATATTTGGGATGAGTTTTTTTGATAGCATCGTGCATGCTATGACAACAATAGCGACAGGAGGTTTTGCAAATTATAATGAATCTATAGGTTATTTTAACAGCTCGTTAATAGAAATTAATGCAATAATATTTATTATTCTTGGAAGTATACCTTTTATTAGTTACATCAAATACTTAGCTGGAGATAAGAAAATATTTTTCAAAGACACACAAATAAAAACTTTTATAATTTTGGTTATAATTTCAATTCTTTTAATGTTTTTTTATTTATCTGTTATAAATAAAAGCTTAACTGAGATAAGTTTTTTATCTGTTAGCTTTAATATAATTTCTATTTTAACTGGAACAGGATATGCTACAGAAAATTTTAGTAATTGGGGTCAATTTCCATTAGTATATTTCATAATTTTAATGTTCGTTGGGGGGTGTGCAGGTTCTACAACTTGTGGAATAAAGATTTTTAGAGTTCAAATTTTGTATCAATTTATATCAAATCAGCTGAAAAAAATAATTTACCCTCGAGGAATTTTCAAAATTAAATATCAAAATAATAATGTGGATGAAAAATTTATGGACTCAATTATTTCTTTTATATTCCTTTATATATTAATATTTTTTGTTGTGACTGCGCTTTTATCGCTTGATGGATTGAATTTTATTACAGCAATTTCAGCAGCAGCCACGTCAATTTCAAATGTTGGTCCAGGTTTAGGTGATATTATTGGTCCGAACGGAAGTTTTTCTAGCCTGTCTGATTTTTCTAAATGGGTTCTCAGTGCTGCAATGATACTTGGAAGGTTGGAATTATTTGCAATTCTAGTATTATTTATTCCATCTTTTTGGAGAAAATATTAATGTTTGAAAAAAAACAAACCTGGTCGCAATCTATTTTAGTTTACAAGGATATTCGAATGCTAAGAATATTACTTCTTGGTGCAATTAGTGGATTTCCTTGGGTTTTAATTGCCAGCAGTTTAAGCCTTTGGCTAAAAGAAGAAGGTTTAAGTAGATCGACTATTGGATGGGCAGGTTTAATATTTGGAGTGTACGCCTTTAATTATTTGTGGGCACCAATAATTGATAGAATACAAATTCCATTTTTAACAAAAAGATTAGGGCATCGACGAGGCTGGATTGTCCTTATGCAAATTATAATTTTATTTAGTTTAATTGTTTGGAGTTTTATTAACCCTACAGAAAATTTGGCGTTACTAATTAGTGTTGGATTAGTTATAGCAATTGCTTCGGCTACACAAGATATTACAGTTGATGCATTAAGAATTGAACAAATCAATGCTGATGAAGGAAAATCTATGGCAGCAGGTGCAGCTATGGCTGTAGTTGGATGGTGGACCGGATATAAGTTAGGCGGTGTTATAGCATTGTTTACTGCCGAATTTTTTCAAAACATTGGAATTGAAGATTACTGGCAAACTACTTTTTTAGTTCTTGGCGTAGTAGTAATCCTGATGAACATAGGTTTAATTTTTATACATGAGCCTATAACAACAGATAGGCAAAATAAACAAAAAGAAACAGACAAGATAATACAATCAAAACTTGGATCAAATAATGTAATAACAAAATTTGTTGCTTATATTACTGGTACAATAGGCGGTCCAATAATTAGTTTCTTCAAAAAAAATGGTTTCTCAATTGCAGTTGGAATCCTTGGCTTTGTCTTTCTTTTTAAAATTGGAGAAGCATTTCTTGGAAGAATGTCCATAGTTTTTTATAAAGAGGTTGGATTTTCAAAAGGTGAAATAGCGATATACTCTAAAACTCTAGGCTGGATAACGACAGTTGTATTTACATTATTAGGTGGAATATTTGCTATGAGAGCTGGCACAATAAAAACAATGTTTGTTGCCGGTGGATTTATGGCAGCAACAAATTTATTATTTGCTGCTCTCGCGTGGTCAGGAAAATCTGAATGGTTGTTTGCTTTAGCGGTTATCGCTGATGATATATCTGCAGCATTTGCAACTGTTGCTTTCGTAGCCTTTATCTCTCTTTTAGTGGATAGGACTTATACCGCTACACAGTATGCACTTCTAGCTTCAATTGGAACTGCAGGAAGAACGACACTTGCTTCTTCATCGGGTGCTTTAGTTGATTGGCTAAATGGAGACTGGGGAACTTTTTTTATAATTACCACTTTAATGGTTATCCCATCTTTAATTTGTTTATGGTTTATAAGGAATAAAATTAAAATTGGTGCAAAATAGTTTTTTTTTAAAAGAGCCTTTTGTCGATATATTAGAGGAACCAGATAAGAACTCTAATGTTAGCTCTCAACTTATCTACGGTGAGAGTTTTAAAATAATTAGTAAAAAAAATAATTATTTTAAAATAAAGACTTCATATGACAAATATTCAGGCTTTATAAAAAAAATTGATAGCTACGAAAAATTCAATCCAACTCACAAAGTTGGAATTTTGAAAGCTAGAATTTTTTTGGGTAATAAAAAAAAGAAATCAAAAAAGTTTTTACCATTTACGAGCAAAATACAAATTTTAAAAAGGGATCAAAATTTCATTATGTATAAAAAAGATAAATGGCTAAGATCAAAAGATATATTTCCAATCCAAAAAAAAAATTCTGATTTTGTAAAGATATTTAAAAGTTTTCTAAATTGTAAATATAAATGGGGTGGAAAAACATTCGAAGGAATTGATTGTTCAGCTCTATTGCAAATATTTTATAAATTTAATAATAATTTTTTTCCAAGAGACACGATTGATCAAGTTAAACAAAAAAAAGGTGTGCGATACAAAAAAAAATTTAAAAAAGGTGATATTATTTTTTGGAATGGACATGTTGCTATATGCATCAATACAAATGATCTTATCCATGCTTATGGTCCAAAAAAAAGAGTGATCATAATGCCAATTAAAAAAACGATAAAACTAATTAAAGAAACTGCGAAATTAAATGTAAAGAAAGTAACAAGGATCTGAATTACTCTCGACCAAAATCAGGTTTAGAAATATCTTGTTTTTGAGAAATTATTTGTTTTCTTACTACTTTCGAATTGATTAATTTTTTTATTATCTTTGAATTTTCTTTCTTGCTTATATTCTTCTTAAAATCTTTTAAATTTTTCATAAAAAGATTTATTGCTTCAATCATATTAGTTTTATTCTCAAAAAATATGTCTCTCCACATTATTTCGTTGGAAGCAGCAATTCTTGAGAAATCTCTTAATCCACCTGCGCTAAATTTAATCAAATTTTTATTCTTTTTTTTCTGAAAATCCTGAGCAGTTTTTATTAAATTGTAAGCAATCAAGTGAGGTAGATGGCTAGTGACTGAAAAAATTTTATCATGATCATCAGGGTTCATAATAATTATTTTAGATCCTAAAGATTTCCAAAATTTCTCTACTTTTTTTTGTTTTAGAACATTTTTATCTTTTATTATTATGCACCACTTGTTTTTGAACAAATTAGCATTACCATATTCGGGCCCACTAACTTCGGATCCTGAGATAGGATGACTCATCACCCAATCAAGATTTTTCGATAATTTTTTTTTTTTTAAAGAAATTAGATTTTTTTTTGTTGAACCAACGTCAGTTATAATTGAATTATGATTGAGATTTTTATTTAATGACAAAAAAAATTTAGAATATTCACTCATAGGAGTGCTTAAAATCACAAGATCAATTTTATTTAAATTTTTATCTAACCTTGTTAAAAATTTAATTTTTTTGTTAAATTTTTTTATAATAAATCTATATTTTTTAGACTTTTCAAATACAAAAAAATTTTTAGAAATTTTTTTTTGTATTGAAGCCTTTAATATTGATGAGCCTATCAATCCACAACCAATAATGAGGATATTATTGAACATTTTTAAAAATAGTTTTCATTCTTTTAAGAAATATTTGGTTTTCTTTTGTGTTACCAATTGTAAGTCTTAAACAATTTTTTATTCCATATGAATTCATTTCTCTTAGTATAATTCCATATTTTTGTAATTTTTTTAAAGTTGTATCTGCGGTAAATTTTGCTTTTTTGAAATCTAATAAAAAGAAATTTCCAGATATTTTGTTTGTACCAATATTATATTTTAACATCTCATTTTTAATTTTTTTGCACCATTTAAGATTATGTATTACTGACTTTTTAACAAATTTATTATCTTTAAGTGACTCTACAGCACAAATTTGTGCAAATTTATTTACGTTAAAAGGCGGTTTAATCTTATATAATTCTTTAATTATAGATTTATCACCATATCCCCAACCTATTCTTAATGAAGCCAGACCGTAGATTTTTGAAAATGTTCTTAAAATAAATACATTTTTAGAGTTTTTAAATAACTCAATTCCAGATTTGTAATCCTTATTCTTCATATATTCAAAATATGCATCATCAACAACCAATAAAATATTTTTATTTAATCTTCTCCTTAAATCTAATAGCTCGTTTTTTGTTAAATAAGTGCCTGTTGGATTATTTGGATTCGCAATAAAAACAATTTTTGTTTTTTTTGATGTCTTTTTAAGAATTTCTTTAACTGAAACCTTAAAATTTATTTCTTTAGCTAGTTTTACATTTGCTCCAACAATTTTAGAGTATATCCTATACATGAGGAAACTGTACTGAGGAACAACAACTTCATCATTTTCTTTAAGGAACAATTGACAAAGCATTTGAATTACTTCGTCAGAACCAGAGCCACAAATTATTTTGGATTTATCACAACCATACTTCTTTGATATTTTTTGTGTTAACTCCGAAAATTTACTATCTGGATATTTTGATATATCAAATTTAGACTTAACAATTTTTTCGACATTTTTACTGACACCTAAAGCAGATTCATTTGCAGATAACTTTATAATATTTTTATTACCAGCCAATAAGGATTTTCCTGGCTTGTAACTCTGTAATTTTATGTTTTTAAATCTTAGCAATGTCATAGTAAATATTTCACTATAAATAGTCTTTTAACTAGATAAAACAATAATTAATTGAGTAATATTTGACATATAAATTCCTTTGAAGTAAAAGCTGCATGCGCTGATTTATACTGAATTGCGAGCGCTATAAAAAAACCGCTAAAATGTTTTTTTTCTCACAATTCAATCAGTAAAATTATTATGAATAAGAATGTTGATACAAAAAAAATAATTATATCAAATCCCCTTAAATTGGATTGTGGAAAGGAAATTAATAACTTTCCAATAGCATATGAGACATATGGGGTATTAAACAGTAAAAAAAGTAATGCAATATTAGTTTTCCATGCTTTGACAGGAGATCAATATGTTTCTGGAAAAAACCCAATAACTAATAAAGATGGTTGGTGGAGTTATGTTGTTGGAGAAAATAAGCCAATAGATACAAATAAATTTTTTGTGATTTGTGCAAACGTTATTGGAGGCTGCATGGGATCTTATGGACCTAGCACCATAAATGAGTCCACTGGCAAACAAATAGGAACTGATTTTCCCATTATAACTATAAACGACATGGTTAACGCTCAATACGAGCTAATTAAATATTTAGAAATTGAAAAACTTTTTGCTGTAGTAGGTGGTTCAATGGGTGGAATGCAAGTACTTCAATTTGTTGCCAATTTTCCAGATAAAGCAAAACTTGCAATACCGATTGCTTGCACGTCTAGTCACTCGGCACAAAACATAGCGTTTAATGAATTAGGAAGACAGGCAATTATGGCTGACAGTAAGTGGGAAAATGGATTTTATAGTAATTACAAATTAAATCCTGACAAAGGGTTAGCGGTAGCAAGAATGGCAGCACATATTACTTATCTTTCTGAAAAAGGATTGCAGGAAAAATTTGGAAGAAAATTGCAAGATAGGGATAGCCTAAGATATGGATTTGAGGCAGATTTTCAAATTGAGAGTTATCTTAGATACCAAGGATCTGTGTTTGTTGATAGATTTGATGCTAATAGTTATTTATATATAACTCGTGCAATGGATTATTTTGATTTATCCAAACAGTATAAAGGAAATTTATCTGATGCATTCAAAAAAACTAAAACAAAATTTTTTGTAATATCATTTACATCAGATTGGTTGTATCCAACATCGGAGAATAGAGAAATAGTTATAGCATTAAATTCTATTGGTGCAGATGTCGGATTTGTAGAAATAGAATCTGATAAGGGGCATGACTCATTTTTGCTTGATGTTCCAAGTTTCCTAAAAACACTTGGTGATTATATTAATTCAACCTACAAAATTATAAATGAAAGAAGAATTTAATATTATATCTAATTTGATAGAGGAAAATACTAGAGTTCTCGATGTTGGTTGTGGCAATGGAGACTTAATGAAATTTTTACAAGAAAACAAAACTAAAGATATTCGTGGATTAGAAATTTCTAAAGAAAAAGTTCAAAATTGTTTATCAAAAGGATTAACTGTAATAGAGGGGAATGCTGAAAGCGATTTAAAACAATTTCCTAAATCGTCTTTTGATTATGTTATTTTAAGCCAAACATTACAAGCATTTCTGAATCCAGAATTAGTAATTAATGAATTACTTAAAGTAGGAAAAAAAGTAATTGTTACCATACCTAATTTTGGTTACTGGAGAGTTAGACTACAATTATTGTTCAAAGGCACAATGCCTGTAACAGAAAATTTACCTCATGCGTGGTACAACACACCAAATTTACATATGTGCACAATTAAAGATTTTTATAATTTTTGCAGTACTAAGAATATTAGAATATATAAGTCTATTGCTTTAAAAAAAAGTCGAATTTCAGAAATAAACAAATCAAATTTAAATTATAAAAATCTTGACTCTCACTTAGGTATATTTTTAATAGAAAGTTAAATGAAAGTAGAAATTATTAAGTGTCTGAAAGATAATTTTTCTTACATTTTAATTAACGAAGCTAATAGAAATTGTTGTGTTGTTGATCCTGGTGAGGCAGATCCAATTATAAATTATTTAAAGAGAAATAAATTAAATTTAAAATATATATTAAATACACATCATCATAATGACCATGTTGGTGGGAATGAGGAATTAAAAAAAAAATTTGATGCAGAAGTAGTAGGTTATATTGGGGATAAAAGTAGAATACCTCAAATTGATATTTGCTTAAATGATGGTGAAATTTGGAAAGAAGATATTTTTGAAGCAAAAATATATCATGTCCCAGGTCATACAATAGGTCACATCTGTTTTCATTTTTTTAAAAATAAATTAATTTTTACAGGAGATACTTTATTCTCCTTGGGTTGTGGAAGAATTTTTGAAGGAAGTTATGAGCAAATGTATAACTCATTACAAGTTTTAAAAAACTTGGATAAAGATACAAAAATTTATTGTGGACATGAGTATACTTTAAAGAATTCTGAATTTTGTTTAGCACAAGATTCTAATAACAATGAATTACTAAACAAAATTAAAGAAATTAAAGAAAAAATTAAACAAGGTAAAACTAGTATGCCATCGACAATTGGTGAGGAACTTAATTGTAACATTTTTCTTAAGTCAAACGATCTAGAAAATTTCAAAAAATTGCGGGATTTAAAGGATAATTTTTAAGTTATTAAACTTGACTATAATACAACCCGGACTATATTGCTCACTATAAAAATTAGGGCTAACTATGTCATTCGCGGTAATTCAAACAGGTGGTAAACAGTATAAAGTTAAAGCTGGAGAGATTCTTAAAGTTGAAAAACTCGAAGATTCAAAAGAAAATTCAAAAATAGAGTTTAATGAAATACTAGCTTACGGAGATGATAAAAATTTAGAGTTAGGAGAGCCGACTATTAGTGGAGCTAAAGTTGAAGCTGAATTAATAAAAAATGGAAAAAATAGAACAGTTCTTATTTTTAAAAAAAGAAGAAGACAAAATTCGAGAAGAAAAAATGGTCATAGACAAAAATTTACAATGGTAAGAATAAGTAAAATCTATTCAAAAGATGGTAAAGTTATTTCTGAAGCAGAAAAAAGAAAAGAAATACCATCAAAAAAAACAGTTGAAACTAAGGAAGCAGCTAAATAAAAAGTAATTTATGGCAACGAAAAAAGCAGGTGGATCGTCAAGAAACGGAAGAGATAGTGCAGGTCGTAGACTGGGTGTGAAAAAATATGGTGGCGAGATGGTTGTGCCTGGCAACATTATTGTAAGACAAAGGGGAACTAAAATATTTCCTGGAGAAAATGTTGGCATGGGTAAAGACCATTCGATTTTTTCAGTTGTTAAAGGTAAAGTAGAGTTTAAAAAATCAAAATCTGATAGAACTTACGTTTCTGTAAAGCCCAATTAATAGATACAACACTCACATAGTTGTTATATGAAATTTCTAGATCAAGTTAAGATATATGTAAAAGCTGGCAACGGAGGGTCAGGATCTCCAAGTTTTCGTAGGGAAAAATTTGTAGAGTTTGGTGGCCCTGATGGCGGCGATGGAGGGAAAGGAGGATCTGTAATTCTTATAAGTGAAAGAAATCTTAATACTTTGATTGATTACAGGTATCAACAACACTTCAAAGCTGAAAGAGGAAAGGATGGCAGCGGAAAAAACAAAACTGGAAAAGGTGGTGAAGATTTATATTTAAAAGTACCTTTAGGAACACAAGTATTTGAAGAAGATAATAAAACACTTATTTATGATTTTAAAAGTCAGAAAGAAGAATTTTTAGTAGCAAGCGGAGGTAAAGGAGGATTTGGAAATACAAGGTTTAAGTCCTCAACCAATAGAGCCCCAAAGAAATTTACAAAAGGGGGTCAAGGGGAGGAATTTTGGATTTGGCTTCAACTAAAAACAATTGCTGATATCGGTATCATAGGATTGCCCAATGCTGGGAAATCCAGCTTGCTTGCATCAATGACGAGTGCTAATCCAAAAATAGCAAACTATAAATTTACTACAATTAATCCAAATCTTGGGGTTGCTAGTTATGATGACAAAGAAGTTACTTTAGCAGATATACCAGGCTTAATTGAGGGTGCTCATACAGGAACTGGTCTTGGGATAAAATTTTTAAAACATATAGAAAGGTGCAAAACTTTGCTGCATTTAATAGATATAACTGAAGATGATTTATTTATTTCTTACAATCAAGTCAGAAAAGAATTATCAAAATACAGTAAAGATTTAGTTAAAAAAAAAGAAATAGTAGTTTTAAATAAAACTGACTTAATAGATGAAGGTGAAAAAAAAGAGAAGATAAAAAAACTCAAGAATAAATTAAAAAAAAATATCTTTTTCATGTCAACAATGGATAAAAAATCAGTATCAGATATAAAGTCAAAGTTGGTAAACTATGTATCTTAAGGACTCCAAAACTGTAGTAATAAAAATAGGTTCATCTTTGTTAATAAATGACAATAAAATTATTAGAGAAAAATGGCTTTTGGAATTTGCTAAAGATATTAAAGAGTTACAAAAACTTAAAAAGAACATTGTTATAGTGAGTTCTGGAGCAATTGCTTTAGGGTGTAAAAAATTACAATTAAATAAAAAAACTTTAAAGCTTGATAAAAGCCAAGCTGTTGCATCAATTGGACAAATAGAATTAATGAATCTTTTTAAAAAGACATTTAGCTCAAATAAAATAAATATTTCTCAAATTCTAATTACTTTAGAAGATACAGAACAAAGAAGAAGAGCTATAAATGCTAAAAGAACTTTCGAAAACTTATTTGAGCTTAATTTTGTACCTGTTGTTAATGAAAATGATAGTATTGCAACTTCTGAAATTAAATATGGAGATAATGACAGATTAGCATCAAGAGTTGCACAAATATCAGGTGCAGATTGCTTAATATTATTGTCTGATGTTGATGGATTGTATTCTAAAAACCCAAAAATTCATAAAAATGCTAAATTGATTAAAGAAATAAAAAATATTGATTCTAAAATTGAAAATTTTTCAAGTAAAAGCACAAGTGAGTATGGCACTGGCGGAATGAAAACGAAAATTGATGCTGCAAAAGTATGTCAAGTCTCGGGTTGCTATATGGCTATTGCAAATGGTTTAATTAAAAGACCAATTAAAAATATACTAGAACATAATTCTGGGACGTGGTTTTTGCCAAAAGTATCTAAATTAGATGCAAGAAAAAAATGGATAATTAGCTCTATATCTCCAAAAGGAGAGATTATTATAGATGATGGTGCTTTAAATGCTTTAAAAAATGGAAAAAGTTTATTAGCTGCAGGTATTAGAAAAGTTTCAGGAAAATTTGTTAAAGGTGATCATGTTAGAATTTTAGATAAAAATAACAAAGAATTTGCTAGAGGTTTAAGCAGTTTTACATCTGATGAGATATCCAAAATAAAAGGAGAACATTCTAACAAAATTAGTAATCTTTTAGGCTATGTTACAAAGTCTGAAGTTATACATAAAGATGATATGGTTAAAATTTAATGAGTAAACTACTTAAAAAAATTGGATTAAATTCTAGAAAAGCTTTGAATTCAAGTATTAGTCCAAAAAAAAAGAATAAAGTTTTAAAAGATTTTGTAAAATTAATTGAGATTAATAAGAATAAAATTATTAGTGAAAATAAGAAAGATATTTTTTATGCACGAGGAAAAAAATTAAAAGAAAACTTAATTCAAAGACTCACTCTTAATAATAACAAATTAAAAAGTATAATTGACACTATTAAAACTATTACTTCTTTTAAAGATCCAGTTAATCAAGTAACTTCCAAATGGAAAAGGCCAAATGGACTTGAAATTAGAAGAGTTACAATACCAATAGGAGTTATAGGTGTAATATTTGAAAGTAGACCTAATGTTACTTCGGATGTATCAGCACTATGTTTTAAATCTGGAAATGCTGTTATATTGAGAGGTGGTTCAGAAGCCTATAATAGTAATAAAATTTTAGTAAATTTATTTAGGAAAGCTCTAAAAAAAAATAAAGTAAACGAAAATTACGTCCAGTTTATAAACAACAAGAGCAGAAAACTCGTCGATTATTTATTATCAAAAATGGAAAACTCCATTGATGTTGTAATACCACGAGGCGGAAAAAATTTAGTAAAAAAAGTTAAACAACTTTCAAAGGTGCCTGTTATTGGTCATTTGGAAGGAATTTGTCATACATATATTGATAAAGAGGCAGAAGATAATATGGCAAACAAAATAGTGTTAAACGCTAAGTTGAGAAATACTAGTATATGTGGTGCAACTGAAACTCTATTAATACATAAAAGTAAATCGAAATCAGTGAATTTAATTTTAAATTCACTAGCTAAAAGCGGTTGTAAAATTTTAGCTGATAGAAAAATAAGCAAATTATTTAAAGGCAAAACATATCCTGCAAATAATAATACCTGGTCAAAAGAACATCTTTCACCCATTATTTCTGTTAAATTAGTGAATGATGTCAAAGAAGCAGTTGACCATGTCAACAAATATGGAACTATGCATACAGATGCAATAGTAACCAAAAACAAAAATGCAGCAAAATTCTTTATTAAAAATGTAAAAAGCTCTATTGCTATTCAAAATTCATCAACACAATTTGCTGACGGAGGCGAATTTGGATTTGGTGGAGAGGTTGGTATTTCAACAAACACCTTACCACCAAGAGGTCCTGTCGGTTTAAATCAGTTAGTAAGTTATAAATATGAAGTTTATGGTTCGGGGCAAATTAGAAAATAAAAGAATTGGTATACTCGGTGGATCGTTTGATCCAGCACATGTTGGTCATGTAAGAATTTCTAAATTAGCAAAAAAAAATTATAATTTGAGCCAAGTTATATGGGCTATAACAAAACAAAATCCATTTAAAAAAAATAATCCAAATGATCTATATAAAAGAACAGCTTATGCAAAAAAAATTAATAAAAATAATAAATTTATAAAAGTTAAATGTTTTGAAGAAATAATAAAATCTAATCGTACAGTAGATTTAATTACATATTTAAAAAAAAAATTTAAACATTCAGAAATATATTTTTTAATGGGGGCAGATAACCTAATAAATTTTCATAAATGGAAAGGGTCCAATTCAATAACTAAAATGTGCAAAATATTGGTGTTTGATCGAAATGGATACAAATCAAAGGCTTTTAGATCTAAATCATTTAAGAAATATAATAAAAAAGCAGTTGAATTTATAAAGTTTAATAAAGTCAATATTTCATCTTCTCAATTAAGAAAAATTTGATACTCTTAATTTAATTAATGGAAAAAATATCAGCTCTTAAAGATGAAATAATCAAAACGCTTGATATTAATAAAGCCTTAGACATAGTTTCAATAGATCTCGAAGGAAAATCATCAGTTGCGGACTTTATGATTATAGCTAGTGGTACATCATCAAGACATATTCAAGCTTTATCTGAACAAGTTTTTGAAAAATTAAAAATTAATGGTGTAAATAATTGTAAAATTGAAGGAAAAGATAGTAATGATTGGAAGCTTGTAGATGGAATAGACTTAATTGTTCATATTTTCAATCCTGAAAAAAGAAAATTTTATGAATTAGAAAAAATGTGGTCAGAATTAATTCCTAAAGAAAAACTGATCATATGAAAAAAGTATACTTAATAGCTTCTTTATTTTTTTTCATATTTACAAATCCAATTTTGAGTAATGAAAACGATATTTACAAAAAAATTGATTTATTCAGCGAAGTCTTAGATAAAATTAATAAAGAATATGTTGACGAAGTTAATCAGAGTGAAGCAATGGATGCTGCTATAAACGGCGTTTTGCAATCTTTGGATCCTTATTCAGCATATATGTCTCCGGACTCGTTTAAAAATATGCAAACTGAGACTAGCGGAGAATTTGGAGGATTGGGCATTGAAGTCAGTATGGAGGCTGGTGTCGTAAAAGTAATTTCTCCAATTGATAACTCGCCAGCTGAGGAGGTTGGTGTTAAGGCTGGAGATTACATCGTTAAAATTGATGATGTTCAAGTTCAAGGAAAAACTCTTTCTGAAGCTGTAGAATTGATGAGAGGCCCAGTTGGTTCTGATATAGAGATTACTGTTAGAAGAAGAGGAGAAAGAAAAGCGCTTATATTTACAATTACAAGAGAAATAATACAAGTTGCATCTGTAAAGTCAGAAATTAAAGATGATCAAACAGCTTATATAAGATTAACATCATTCAATGAAAATAGTAGTAAACAAATAAAAAATAAAATCAAAGAATTTAAGAAAAATAAGAAAATTAAAAATTACATATTAGATTTAAGAAACAATCCTGGTGGATTGTTATCTCAAGCAATAAAAATTTCAGATTATTTTTTAGAAAATGGAGAAATAGTTTCAACAAAAAGTAAAAGGAAGTATGAAAATAGAAAATGGTTTGCAAAAAAAGGAGATATTATTGATGGAGAAACAATGGTTATTTTGATTAATTATGGATCTGCATCAGCATCTGAGATTGTTGCAGGAGCACTACAAGATCACAAAAGAGCGATATTAGTAGGAGAGAGTACATATGGAAAAGGGTCAGTCCAGTCAATTATTCCTTTAGAAAATGAAGGTGCCATAAGACTTACTGTTTCTAAATACTATCTCCCATCAGGTAAATCGATTTCAAGAGTAGGTGTAAATCCAGATATAGTTATTGCTGAAGGTTCAGATGAATTTAGAATAAATACAGATACCGATAACCAGTTGGAATTTGCTCTTAAATTATTAAATGGTTAAGAATGAAAGAAAAATTTCAAAAACTTCCACTAAGAAATGGTGTTGGTATCGCAGTCTTAAATAAAGAAAATAAGATATTTGTTGCAAAAAGAATTGATAATCCTGCTGATTTTTGGCAGATGCCTCAAGGTGGTATTGATGAAGGTGAAAATTATTTTGATGCAGCGTTGAGGGAACTTAAAGAAGAAACAAGCATAAAGTCAGTAGAACTAATTAAAGAAATAAACAAATACACAACTTACGATCTTCCTGATCGCCTCTTAGGAATTATTTGGAAAGGAAAATATAAAGGCCAAAAGCAAAAGTGGTTTATTGTAAAGTTTAATGGAGAGGAAAATGAAATTAATATTAAAACTAAACATCCTGAATTCTTAGATTGGAAATGGATAGATATTAAAGATTTAACAACTAAAGTTGTAGATTTTAAACTTCATGTTTACCAAGAAATTCAAAAAGAACTAGAAAAAGTAGTTAATTAATACTTATAGATTTTAGAACTTCGACTTTGTGATTTAAAAGAAATCTTTTTTGATCATCGATATTATCTTTTGATAATTCTGCTTCAGCACTGCTTATCGACTCAGATACAAAATTTTTATCAGCATCTTTTAAATCAAAAATTGAGCTAGTTAACACAGATAACGTATTATCTTTAAATTCGACAATACCATCTTCAACATAAAAGTTTTGTTCCTCAGATTCAGAAAATACTCTAATTATTCCTGGTTTTAAAAATGAGATAATTGGAATATGGTCTTTAAGAATACCAATCTCTCCTTCAACAGCAGGAATTACAACTTCAAATACATTGTCTTTTGAAAGAAAAGATTGTTCTGGGTTTACAATATCTATATTAAAAAGATTACTCATTAAGCAGCTGCATCTTTTGCCATTTTTTCAGCTTTTTCTATTGCTTCTTCTATTGTGCCAACCATATAAAAAGCAGCTTCAGGCAGATGGTCATATTCTCCTTTGCATATTGCGTCAAACCCTTTAATTGTTGACTCTAAATCTACTAGTTTACCTGGAGATCCTGTAAATACTTCAGCAACAAAGAAAGGTTGAGATAAAAATCTTTGGATTTTTCTAGCTCTAGCTACGGTAAGTTTATCATCCTCTGATAGCTCGTCCATTCCTAGAATTGCAATAATATCTTGCAAAGATTTGTATGTTTGTAATATTTTCTGAACAGATCTTGCTACTCGATAGTGTTCATCACCAACAACTCTTGGATCTAAAATTCTAGAAGTAGAATCTAAAGGGTCAACAGCTGGGTAAATACCTAATTCAGCAATTTGTCTTGAAAGTACAGTCGTTGCATCTAAGTGTGAAAAAGAAGTTGCTGGAGCTGGATCCGTTAAATCATCTGCAGGTACATAAATTGCCTGAACTGATGTAATTGATCCTTTATTAGTAGTTGTAATTCTTTCCTGTAGGTTTCCCATATCTGTTGCAAGAGTAGGCTGATAACCAACCGCAGAAGGGATTCTTCCAAGAAGAGCTGATACTTCTGAACCTGCCTGAGTAAATCTAAAAATGTTATCAACAAAGAACAAAACATCTTGACCCTCTTGATCCCTGAAATACTCTGCCACAGTAAGACCAGTTAAAGCTACTCTAGCTCTAGCTCCTGGAGGCTCATTCATTTGTCCATAAACTAATGCTGCTTTAGATCCAGTTCCCTCTGGTTTGATCACTCCTGACTCTATCATTTCGTGATATAAATCGTTCCCTTCTCTAGTTCTCTCTCCCACTCCAGCAAATACTGAAAATCCACCATGGGCCTTAGCTATATTATTTATAAGTTCCATTATAATTACAGTTTTTCCAACTCCTGCTCCACCGAACAATCCAATTTTTCCACCTTTAGCATAAGGTGCTAATAGGTCGATAACCTTTATTCCAGTTACTAAAATTTCTGTTTCTGTAGACTGATCATTAAAGGAAGGAGCTTGTCGGTGTATAGGCCAATTTTCTTTAGTAGAAATTTTTCCTTTCTCATCAATTGGTTCACCTATTACGTTTACAATTCGTCCTAATGTTTCTGGACCTACTGGAACTTGAATTGGAGCACCTGTATCTTTTACTTCATCACCCCTTTTGAGTCCCTCTGTACTATCCATAGCAATGGTTCTAACACTTGACTCTCCAAGATGCTGCGCAACTTCTAAAACTAATCTATTACCTCCATTATCACACTCTAGGGCTGTTAATATTTCTGGCAGTTCTCCATCAAATTTTACGTCAACGACTGCACCAATTACTTGTGTTATGTTTCCTTTTTTGCTCATAATTATAAACTTTCTGCTCCTGATATAATTTCAATTAACTCTTTTGTTATTGCTGCTTGACGGCTTCTATTATACTCAATTGTAAGCCTATCAACCAATTCGCCTGCGTTTCTGGTTGCATTATCCATTGCTGTCATCCTCGAACCTTGTTCGCTGGCAGAATTCTCTAACATTGCTTTAAATATTTGCGTTGAAATATTTTTCGGCAATAAATTACTTAAAATCTCATCTTCATCTGGTTCAAATTCATAGTCATTATCATTACCCGAGTCATCTTTATCATCTTTATCTTCATTAAGTGGAACTATTTGTTGCTCTTGTGGAATTTGTGTAATTACATTTTTAAATTTATTGTAAAATATTGCGCAAACATCAAATTCATTTTTTTCAAATTTTTCAATTATAATTTTTCCTACTTTATCTGCATCGAAGTAATTTATATTTTTTGACTCTTTGAAAGAGATATTTTCTACAATATAACTTTTATACTGTCTTTTAAGTTGATCATATCCTTTAGATCCAACAGTAATAATCTTTAAAGTTTTTTTTTCAGATATTATTTTTTCGAAATAACTTTTTGCTTTTTTAATAATGTTAGTATTAAAACCTCCACACAAACCTCTATCAGCAGTAAGGACAATACATAAATGAACTTTCTCTTCACCTGTTCCAACCAATAACTTTGGGGCATTTTCTTTATCTGTTATACTTTTTGAAAGATTTAAAATTACATTATTCATTTTTTCAGAATAAGGTCTGCCTTTTTCAGCATTCTCTTGAGCTTTTCTCAACTTAGCTGCAGCCACCATTTTCATAGCTTTTGTTATTTTCTGAGTTGATTTAACACTTGTAATTCTTTTTCTGAGATCGTCTAAACTTGGCATTTATAATTATTTAATTCCTTTAATTAATTCAACTAATTGTTTTTCAATGTCTTCCTCAATCTTTCCAGTTTTGGCAATAGACTCCATAATCTCAGGTTTATCAGATTTACACTTTTGTAGAACTTTATTTTCAAAGTCGGCTACATCTTTAAGTTCAATATCATCCAAATAACCTTTTACACCACAGAAAATTGATATAACTTGTTCTGCAACTGTCATGGGAGAATATTGTCCTTGTTTTAAAAGTTCAGTTAGTTTGGAACCTCTATTTAAAAGTTTCTGTGTAGATGCATCTAAATCAGATCCAAATTGAGCGAAAGCTGCCATTTCTCTGTATTGAGCTAACTCTAATTTAATTGATCCAGCTACAGATTTCATAGCTTTAGTTTGTGCAGCTGATCCAACTCTAGATACGGATAATCCAACGTTTACTGCTGGTCTAATTCCTTGATTGAATAGTTCAGTTTCTAAAAATATTTGCCCATCTGTAATAGATATTACATTTGTTGGAATATATGCAGAAACATCGCCTGCTTGTGTTTCAATAATTGGTAGCGCAGTTAAAGAACCTCCTCCATTTTCATCACTTAATTTAGCAGCTCTTTCTAATAATCTACTATGTAAATAAAACACATCTCCTGGGTATGCTTCACGCCCCGGTGGTCTTCTTAATAATAGTGACATTTGTCTATATGCAACTGCTTGCTTGGATAAATCATCGTAAATAATTAAGGCATGCATTCCATTATCTCTAAAATATTCTCCCATAGTGCATCCTGTATAAGGAGCTAAAAACTGAAGAGGTGCAGAGTCTGAGGCTGTTGCAGAAACTATAGTCGTATATTCCATTGCACCAGCATCTTCTAAAGTTTTTACAATCTGAGCAACCGTTGATCTTTTTTGTCCAATTGCAACATATATACAATAAAGTTTTTTACTTTCATCGTCTGACTCATTAATTTTCTTTTGATTTATAATTGTATCGATAGCTACTGCAGTTTTACCTGTTTGACGATCTCCAATTATAAGTTCCCTTTGTCCTCTTCCAACGGGAATTAAGCTATCAATTGCTTTTAAACCTGTTTGCATTGGTTCGCCAACTGATTGTCGTGGAATAATTCCTGGCGCTTTAACTTCAACTCTTTTTCTCTCTAAACTTTTATCTAAAGCTCCTTTTCCGTCAATTGGATTTCCTAATCCATCAACAACTCTTCCTAAAAGTTGTTTTCCAACTGGTACATCAACAATCGCACCAGTTCTTTTTACAGTATCTCCCTCTTTAATTTCTCTATCATCGCCAAATATAACAACACCAACGTTGTCGCTCTCTAAGTTTAATGCCATTCCTTTAGAGCCATCAGAAAACTCAACCATTTCTCCTGCCTGAACATTATCCAAGCCGTAAATTCTTGCAATTCCATCTCCTACAGACAATACTTGTCCGACCTCTGAAACTTCAGCTCTATCGCCAAGTTTTTTTATCTGTTCTTTTAGTATTTTTGTTACTTCTGAAGGATTTATTTCCATTTATGCCTCTATCATTTGTTTTTGAATTTGTTGCAGTTTATTTTTAATAGAATTATCTACCATTGTGCTTCCCACTTTTAAAACCAAACCACCAATTAAACTTGGGTCAAATTTATAATTTAATTGTATCTTTGCTCCAAAGTTTTGAGATAACTCTTCTTTAATTTTAGAAATATCTGTTTCATTAAGTTCTTTAGCTGAAAAAAGCTCTGCTTTTATCTCGCCTCTAGCTTTCGAGCATACCTCTATAAAATCACTTAAAATTTTTTCTAAATAAAAAAATCTTCTTTTTTGTATTAAAAAAATCAGAAATCTTTTTAAAAGATTATCAAAATTGTTTTTTTCAGAAATTGTTTCAATAACTCTAGTTAAATCCTCAATGCTTGTCGTGGGGTTTTTAATTAAATATCTAAATTCTTCACTCTCATTAATGAGTCTAATTATTGCAACAACTTGTTCCTCTACCTTTGCTAGAGATTTATCTTCATTAGCCAGCTCAAATAATGCTTGCGCGTAACTGTTATTAGAAGTTATTGATATTTTGTTTTCGCTCAATTTATACTCTCAATTGTGAAGATGTTTAAAATTTTGCTTAGATAACATACGAATTATCAGTCTTCAAGGCTCAGATTGTGAAAAATGGTAAGATTTAATGGGCTAATTGAAGCTGATAGGGTCAACATCAACTGAAAGTTTCATTCCTTTGGAGAGTTGAAATTCTTTCAATACATCTTTCAATTTTTTCTGAATACTAGATGTTTTTTTTGCTCTTATTAATAGTCTATTTCTGAATTTTTTATTAATTCTATATATTGGGGCGTTTACAGGTCCTAAAATTTTTGCATCTATAGACTTTGATAAAATATTTTTAAGTTTTGTGGCATCTATATCTAATTTTTTTTCATTTGATGAAGATAAAATTAAAGCAATAAATCTTTCGTAGGGAGGTAAATTATTCTTTTTTCTTAAATTTAATTCATTTTCTAAAAATTTAAAAGGATCTTCATTTGTAATTTGATTTATAACTTCTGGTTTTAAGTTATATGTTTGGAAATAAATATTTGCTGGCTTGCCAGTTCTGCCTGCTCTTCCTGATAACTGGTGGTAAAGTTGTAAATTTTTCTCAGTGCTCCTAAGATCGTGTCCTTGAGAAGTCAAATCAATATCTAATACAACAATACAATTCAATTTTGGAAAGTGAAATCCTTTTGATATTAATTGAGTGCCGACAAGAATGTCTATTTCACCAGATATAATTTTATCCAATTTATCTTTACCAGATGCTTTATTCATTGTGTCGCTGGAAAAAATTATTGTTTTTTTATTAGGGAATAAGTTTTTAACCTCTTCAGCAATTTTCTCTACTCCAGGTCCACTAAATACAAACTCACAAAAATCTCCTTTTTTACAATCTCTATTTAATTTTGATTTATATCCACAGTAATGACACAAAAGAATTTTTTTATTTTTGTGAAATACTAAATTTATAGAACACCTAGGGCATGTAAAAACATTTAAACATTTTTTACATAAAACGTAGGGCGCAAAACCTCTTCTATTTATGAAGAAGAGAATTTGATCTTTTTTATTTAAATGTTCTTTTACTTTTTCAATAGTTTTGAGAGATATAGAACTTTTGGTTGCTAGTTGATTTTGATAAAGATCTATAACATGGTGTTTGGGCAAATTCGCACCTTTATATCGATTAAGCAATCTTGAGTAATTATATTTTTTAATTTTAATATTTTCATATGTTTCGATTGATGGAACTGCAGTTACTAAATTTACTGGAATATTTTCATGTTTAGCTCTTGATATTGCCATATCTCTAGCATTATAAATAATTCCTTCATCTTGTTTATAAGATTGATCGTGCTCTTCATCTACAGTTATCAAACCTAATTTTTTGAATGGCAGAAATAAGGATGATCTTGCTCCGAGTACTACTTTAATTTTCCCTGCTGATAATCCATTCCATATAATTTTTCTATTTTTTGGGCTGACTTTTGAATGCCAAACTGCAGCTTCAAATCCAAAATAAGATTTAAATTTTTTTTCAAATTCATTTGTTAGTCCTATTTCTGGTAATAAAATTAGAGCCTGTGATCCCATATTTATAATTTTTTCAATAGCTTTAAAATAAACTATTGTTTTTCCTGAACCAGTTGTACCTTGAAGTAAATGAACTCTAAAACTGCTATCATTTTTAGATAGCTCTTTATAAGCCTTTTCTTGCTCTTCAGAAAGTTGATAACTTTCTTTTTCGCTTGATGAATCATATTTTAATAGATCGATGTCATTTTTTATTTTTAAATTTTTGTCATTAATCAAATGAAGTTTTAAACACATTCCTAGGGGTACAAGATTGTAGTTAGAAAACCACTTTAGAAAATTAATTGTATTTTTACTTAGTGGTTCAATTTCAATTTTTTCATTTATAGATTTTAATTTAAATTCTTTATTATTCTTTTCTTCAAAAATATCCCAAATTACACCAATAATATTTTTCTTACCAAAAGGTACTTTTACATAATCTCCTGGTTTTAATTTAATATTACTTAGATATGTAAATGGATGATCAAATATATTAGGTAATAGAACCGGATATTTCATAAATTAATTATGATATATATTATGAATGTATCTGTCTTTTATCTACAGATAATGCCGCTTCTTTTATAGCTTCTGAAAATGTTGGGTGTGCGTGGCATGTTCTTGCGATATCTTCTGAACTGGCCCCAAACTCCATTGCAACGGACATTTCTGCTATCATTTCTCCTGCATGTGGACCAATTATATGTACACCAAGTACTTTATCAGTTGATTGATCTGCCAAAATTTTTACAAAACCCTCTGGTTCATCAATTGCTTTAGCTCTCGAATTTGCCATAAAAGGGAATTTACCAATTTTATAACCAATGTTTTCTTTTTTTAATTGCTCCTCAGTTTTACCAACATAAGCTACCTCTGGGGATGTATAAACAACTCCAGGAATAATATCATAATTCACATGACCTGATTGGCCTGCTATAAGTTCTGCAACGGCAATCCCCTCTTCTTCAGCTTTATGGGCTAACATAGGACCATCAATAACATCTCCTATTGCGTATATATTTTTAATATTAGTCTCAAAATTTTTATTTACTTTAACTCTTCCTTTTTCATCTAACTTTACACCAACATTATCTAAATTTAAGTTTTTAGTATAAGGTCTTCGTCCAACAGATATTAAAACAACATCAACATCATGTTTAACTTTTTGGCCATCATTTTGTGAAGTCTCAACCGTTACACCATTAGAGTTTTTAGTTATTTTATCAACTTTAGTATTAAGGTTGAATTTTATACCTTGCTTCTTTAATATTTTCATAAATTCATTTGAAATATCTCGATCCATTCCAGGCGTGATGTGGTCTAAAAATTCAACGACTGTGACTTCAGTGCCAAGTCTTGACCAAACTGATCCCATTTCCAATCCTATATATCCTCCGCCAACAACAATCATTTTATTGGGGAGTTTGGGAATAGATAGGGCTCCAGTTGAAGAAAGAATTCTCTCTTCATCAAAATCTACTCCAGGCAATGAAACTGGCTCTGATCCTGTACTGATTATTGTTTTATCAGTTTGAATTATTTTAATGCCTTCAGAGCCTTCAATTTTTATTGAATTCTCGTCCACAAACGAACCTTTGCCTTTAAAATAAGTGACTTTGTTTTTTTTGAATAAAAATTCAACTCCTTTAGTCAAAACTGTTACAGCTTTGTCTTTATTTTTCATCATTTTATCTAAATTGAGTTTTATTTCTCCAGTCTCGATTCCAATTTTTTCAAAATTTTTAGCACTGTAAAATTTTTCAGATAAATTAAGTAAACTTTTTGATGGGATACATCCAATATTTAAACATGTCCCTCCTAGAGATCCTCTAGACTCTATGCATGCTGTTTTAAGTCCAAGTTGAGACAATCTAATTGCACAAACATAACCGCCAGGACCACCACCAATTACTGTAACATCAAATTTTTCTGACATATTATAAATTTAAAAATAACCTTCTTGGATCTTCTAAGTTTTCTTTAACAGTTTTTAAAAAACTCACAGATTCTTTTCCATCAATTATTCTATGATCATAAGACAATGCTAAAAACATTACAGGTCTAGCTTTTATCTCACCATCAACAACAACAGGTCTTTCAACAATATTATGCATTCCAAGAACTGCTGATTGTGGAGGGTTTAAAATAGGAGTAGATAACATTGATCCATACACACCTCCATTGCTAATTGTAAACGTTCCCCCTTGAAGATCCTCTATGGTAAGACTACCATTTTTTGCTTTGTCTGACAGATCTTTTATGTTTTTTTCAATGTCAGCAAAAGACATTTCATCAGCATTTTTTAATACTGGAACAACTAATCCTTTTTCAGTTCCTACTGCAAAGCTCACATTATAATAATTTTTGTAAACCATTTCATCATTTTCAACTTCAGCATTTATTGCAGGAAATAATTTTAATCCTACTATACAAGCTTTCACAAAAAAGGACATGAAGCCAAGTTTAATTCCATAACTATTTTGGAAATCTTCCTGGTTATCTTTTCTCATCGAGATTATATTTGACATATCAACCTCATTAAACGTTGTGAGCATAGCTGCATTATTTTGAGCCTCTTTTAAACGTTTAGCAATCGTTTGTCTTAGTCTTGACATTTTAATTCGTTCTTCTTCACCGTATTGAATTTTTCTTTCGTTAGGTTGAGGGTTAGCTCCCATTAAACTTATTAAATCACCTTTTAAAATTCTACCATCTTTACCTGTCCCTTTTACTTCATCTAAATTAATTTTATTTTCAACAACCATTTTTCTTACAGCAGGAGAAAGTGTTTTATTTTGTTTAATAGGCTTAGTTTCTTCAACTTCATCAGTTAATACCAATGGTTCATCGTCAAGCAATAAAGGTTCTTGAGTTATTTTTGTATCTTTTTTCTTTTCGATTTCTAAATTTATTACATTATTTTTTTCAACGTTTCCTTTAACCGGCTCAGCTTCCTTTTCTTCTTTAAGAGCACCACCTTCTGAAATCATTCCTAATACAGTTCCAACTTCAACTGTATCACCATCTTTTGAGTTGATCTCTGATATAACACCACTCGCAGGTGCAGGAACTTCTAAGTTTACTTTGTCAGTTTCTAATTCTACTACAGCTTCATCAGCAACTACGTTATCACCCTTTTTCTTTAACCATTTCGTGACCGTAGCCTCTGTAATACTTTCTCCCAAAACTGGAACTAATATTTTTTCACTCATTTATTCAAATACTTTATTTATAATTTCTTGTTGTTCAGAATTATGTCTTCTTGCATAACCTGTAGCAGGTGAAGCATCTGGACTTCTTCCAATGTAAGAAATTGCATTGTTTTTAGCCTTAATAGTCTCTAATGTCCATTGTATATAATCTCTAACAGCAAACCAAGCACCCATATTTTTGGGCTCCTCTTGGCACCAATAAAATTTTGAATTTTTTGCAAATGGTTTTAGCTCTTTAACCAAACTTTTTGCAGGGAAAGGATATAGTTGTTCAATTCTATACAAAATCACATCATTGATTTTTAGTTTCTCTCTTGCCGCGAGAAGATCAAAATAAATTTTTCCAGAGCATAATATTACTTTTCTAATTCTTTTATCTTCTTTTAACTTAATAAAACCTTTTTGCTTAGTATCTCTAGCATGATCCCATAGCACTCTATGAAAAGAATTTTTTTTACTAAAATCTTCTAAATTCGATACACAATATTTATTTCTTAAAAGTGACTTAGGTGTCATTATAATTAAAGGTTTTCTAAAATCACGGTGCATCTGTCTTCTTAAAGCATGAAAATAATTTGCAGGTGTAGTACAATTCATAATTTGTAAATTATCATTTGCACATAATTGTAAAAATCTCTCTAATCTTGCAGAGGAGTGCTCTGGACCTTGTCCTTCATAACCATGGGGTAATAACATAACCAGTCCTGATGCTCTTTTCCACTTTCTTTCACCAGATGATATAAATTGATCAATAATTACTTGTGCACCATTTGCAAAATCTCCAAATTGAGCTTCCCAAATTGTCAATGTATTCGGTTCTACTAAACTATAACCATATTCAAATCCTAAAACTGCGAGTTCAGATAAAAAACTATCTACAATTTCAAAATTTTTTTGGTTTCTAGATATATTGTTTAAAGGTATGTACCTTGAATTATCAATTTGATTTCTTAAAACTGAGTGTCTTTGACTAAAGGTACCTCTACCTGAATCCTGACCTACTAACCTTACTGGATAACCTTCAACTAATAATGAACCAAATGCTAAAGACTCAGCTGTTGCCCAATCAATTCTTGAGCCTTCATTAATAGTTTTTTTTCTATTTTCCATAATTTTTGTTATGGTTTTGTGAATATTTTTATCAGTTGGAAAAACATGTATTCTGTTAGAAATATTATTTAAAATTTTCAAATCTGATCCAGTTACACCTCTTTTATCTTTACCTCTTTCGGGTTTATATCTCGACCAAGTTCCCTCAAACCACCTAATTTTAGGTTTATAATCTTTCGCATTTTTAAATTGATCATCTAATAAATTTTTAAAATCAATAATTTGTTGATCTAAATCTTGTTTCGTAAAAAGTCCTTCATTTACGAGCTTTTCACCATAAATTTTAATTGTAGATGGATGAGATCTAATTTTTTTGTACATAAGTGGTTGGGTGAAAGATGGCTCATCTCCCTCATTATGTCCAAATCTTCTGTAACATATTAAATCAATTACAACATCTCTATTAAATTTTAATCTAAACTCAGTTGCTATTCTAGTTGCGTAAACAACTGCCTCAGGATCATCTCCATTAACATGAATGATTGGTGCATCAACCATTTTACCTACGTCAGAAGGATAAGGGGAAGATCGCGCAAATCTAGGACTTGTTGTAAATCCAATTTGGTTGTTAACAATAATATGGATTGTCCCTCCAGTGTTATGACCAGGAAGTCCGGACATCGCAAAACACTCGGCTACTATTCCTTGCCCTGCAAATGCTGCATCGCCGTGAATTAATATTGGTATAACTTTATTTCTTTCTTTGTCTTTGTGAAAAAATTGTTTAGCTCTAGTTTGGCCAAGAACAACAGGATTAACAGCCTCTAAATGTGAAGGATTATCTGTTAAACTAACGTGTACAGGATTTCCATCAAATTCTCTATCAGATGAGGCTCCTAAATGGTATTTGACATCTCCAGCACCATCTTCTGAACCATCCATTTCACCAGCAAATTCATTAAAAATTCTTTTATAAGACTTTTGTAAAACGTTTGCTAAGACATTTAGTCTTCCTCTATGTGACATTCCTATTTTAACTTCTTTTATTTTGGATTGTCCTCCAATTTTTATAATTTGCTCAAGAGCAGGTATTAAACTTTCTCCACCATCTAAACCAAATCTTTTAGTACCAACATATTTTGTGTTTAAAAATTTTTCAAATCCCTCTGCTTGTATTAATTTATTTAAAATTGCTTGCTTTCCATTTTTTGTAAACTTGAGTGCATTCTCGTCTTTTTCAACTCTATCTCTAAACCACATTCTCTCAGTTGGATTTGAAATATGCATGTATTCATAACCTATGGGACCACAATAAGTTTTTTTTAAAAACTTAAGTATTTCTCTAATATTTGCACTTTTTTTATTTATTATTCCGTTTAGAAAAATTTCTTTGTCATAATCTTCTTTTTTAAAACCATAGTACTCAGGATGTAATTCGTCTAAATATTCTGACTTCATCAATTCTAAAGGATCTAATTTTGATAATAGATGTCCCCTTAAGCGATAAGCTCTTATCAAGGCTACGGCACTTATTGAATTTTTATTTGAATTTGCAATTACTTGGAAATTAAACTTGCTAGAATTATCTTTGTTTTTTTCATTTTCTTTAGCTGTTTTCTCAACATCTTCTATATTAATTTTTTTTGAGAAAGGTTTCCACGACGGTCCATTTATCTCATCGACTAATATCCTCATATCCTCATCTACACCTGAGAAATATTCAATCCAACTTTCTGATAGAGATGGATCTTTATTTATAAATTTTACATACATTTCCTCAATAAATGCACTATTCGCTTTATTTAGAAATGATGTTTTTTTATATTCCAGATTTTTAGGAGAGCTCATTTTATTTTAATATAATACTAAATTTTGTTTTCAATTGGACAATTTATTTAACAATGTTTTTCCAATTTCTGAAGGGGATGTGGCAACTTCTATACCACAATCTTCCATTCTTTTGATCTTATCTTTGGCCCCGCCTTTGCCACCTGATATTATGGCGCCTGCATGTCCCATTCTTCTACCTGGTGGTGCTGTAACACCTGCAATAAAACCAACCATGGGTTTTTTTATTTCATGATTTTTTACAAATTCAGCTGCTTCTTCTTCAGCTGATCCTCCTATTTCACCAATCATTAAAATTGATTTAGTTTCCTCATCCTTTAAAAATAAATCTAAACAATCAATGAAGTTCGTACCATTTATTGGATCTCCACCTATACCTATACATGTTGATTGCCCCAAATCATTCTCTGTAGTTTGTGCGACAGCCTCATAGGTCAAAGTTCCAGATCTTGATACAATACCAACAGAACCCTTCTTATGTATATTTCCTGGCATTATTCCGATCTTGCACTCATCAGGCGTAATTATCCCTGGACAATTGGGACCGATTAATCTTGATTTTGAATTAAGTAACTTTTTTTTGACCTTAATCATATCAAGAACTGGTATACCCTCAGTGATACAAACGATTAATTCTAAGTTAGCTTCAATGGCTTCTATGATTGCTGCGGATGCAAATTTCGCAGGAACATAAATCATAGTTGCGTTGGCACCAGTTTTATCGACTGCTTCCTTTACTGTATTAAATACTGGTCTATCTAGATGAGTTTGACCACCTTTTTTTGGTGTAACTCCTCCGACTAAATTTGTTCCATATTTAATTGCTTGCTCTGAATGAAAAGTTCCGTGACTACCCGTAAAACCTTGGCATATTAACTTTGTGTTTTTATTAACTAAAACTGACATTTATTTAATAGCCTCTACAATTTTTTTAGCAGCATCTGATAAATCAGAAGCAGAAATTAACTCAAGACCTGAATTATCAAGTATTTTTTTTCCCTCTTCAAAATTTGTTCCAGCCAATCTTACAACTAAAGGAACATTCATTTTTATTTCTTTTGCTGCATCCACAACACCTTGGGCAAGAACATCACATCTCATTATTCCCCCAAAAATATTAATCAATATTCCTTTAACATTTTTATCTGATAAAATTATTTTAAAAGCAGCTGCCACTTTTTCTTTAGAAGCCCCACCACCAACATCTAAAAAATTTGCTGGTTCCTTTCCATATAATTTAATTATGTCCATGGTTGCCATTGCAAGCCCAGCTCCATTAACCATGCATCCAATTGTTCCATCAAGTTTAATATATGCTAAATCATGCTTACTAGCTTCTATCTCTGTTTCTTCTTCTTCATTGAGGTCTCTCAACTCAATTAGCTCTGGATGTCTGAATAAAGCATTTCCATCAAAATTCATTTTTGCATCTAAACAAATCAGCTCTTTTTCTTTTGTTAAAATTAAAGGATTAATTTCAATTAAATTAGCATCTGTTTCTATAAATAATTTGTATATGGACTTGATTAGACTAATTCCTTGTTCTTTTGTTTCTTCATCTAGATTAAAAATACTTATTATTTTATTACAATTTTCATCAGATATTTCGTTATCTAAATCTACTTTTGTTGTTAAAATTTTCTCAGGAGATTTGATTGCGACTTCTTCTATATCCATACCCCCTTGATCACTTGAGATAAAAGCTATCTTTGAGCTTGTACGATCTACAACGCAAGACAAATAAAATTCTTTTTCAATATTAGATGAAACTTCGACATATAATCTTTTTACAATTCTTCCACTAGGTCCTGTCTGATGAGTGATTAATTTTTTTCCAAGCAAGGATTTTGCCTCTGTTTCAAGACTTTTTAAATCATTTACTATTTTAACTCCACCAGCTTTACCTCTGCCTCCAGCATGAATTTGTGCTTTCAACACATATTTATCAGTTTTAAGATTTTTAGCTTTTTCCAATAATTCATATACATCTAGAGCATAAACTCCATCCGGAACTTTAGCTCCATATTTTCTAAGTATATTCTTTGCTTGGTGTTCGTGAATATTCATTAACTAGTTATTTAAACTAGGATCAATTTTGGATGCAGCTTCCCATAATTTTTTTACAGCATCTACTGAGTTATTAAACTCAGATTTTTCATTTTCATCTAGCTCAATTTCTTCAATTTTTTCTATACCGTTCTTTCCAACAATTACTGGCACTCCAGCGTAAATATTGCTTATTCCGTATTGTCCATTTAAATGAGCAGCACAAGGGAGCATTTTTTTGCTATCTTTTAAGTATGCTTCTGCCATTTCAACACCTGAAGCTGCCGGTGCATAAAATGCTGAACCTTTTTCTAAATATTTAACAATTTCAGCACCTCCATCTCTAGTTCTTTGATTTATACTTTCTAATTTTTCTTTTGAAATTTTTCCTTCTTTAACTAAATCTAATAAAGGTTTTCCTGAAACTTTTGTAAATCTTGGTAGAGGAACCATAGTATCTCCATGACCTCCCATTACCATTGCCTCAATTTCTCTAACAGGCACATTTAACTCTAAAGATAAAAATAGTTTAAATCTTGATGTGTCTAATATTCCGGCCATTCCAACAACTTTGTCAGGCGATAGTCCAGAAAATTTTTGAAAAGCCATAACCATTACATCTAATGGATTTGTAATACATATAACAAAGGCATTTGGTGCATGCTGCTTTATACCTTCAGCAACCTGTTTTATAATTTTTAAATTTATTCCTAATAAATCATCTCTACTCATTCCTGGTTTTCTTGGAACACCAGCTGTAATAATGATTACATCTGAATTTTTTATATCTTCATAATTATCAGTACCTGAAAATTTTACATTAAATCCATCGACAGATGAAGATTGTGCGATATCCAATGCTTTACCTTTGGCAATTCCACTTGCTACATCAAATAATACTACTTCATCAACAAGCTCCTTTAGTCCAATTAAATGTGCTAAAGTTCCACCTATTTGTCCAGCTCCTATTAATGATATTTTTGACATTTTACTATTTCATTGTTGGCATTATAAATTCAGGATCTGATCTAACACCTGAAGGCCATCTTGAAGTAATTGTTTTTAATTTAGTATAAAATCTAACTCCTTCTGGCCCGTGCATATGTTGATCTCCAAATAATGATCTCTTCCATCCACCAAAACTATGAAAGGCAACTGGCACAGGGATAGGGATATTAATTCCAACCATTCCTACTTTAATTTGATTTGCAAATGTTCTTCCTGCATCTCCATCTCTTGTATAAATACTTGTTCCATTACCAAACTCATGGTCATTAATTAAATTTAATGCTTCGTTAAAATCTTTAGCTCTAACAACAGATAATACAGGTCCAAATATCTCCTCTTTATAAATTCTCATATCTTTTTTAACATTATCAAATAAGCAACCACCAATATAATAACCGTCTTCATAACCTTGAAGTTTGATATCTCTTCCATCTACCACAAGGTCTGCTCCTTCTTTAATACCTAAATCAACATAACCTCTTACTTTTTCAAGATGCTCTTTTGTTACCAAAGGACCCATTTCAGAATTCTTATCCATGCCTGGTCCAATTTTTAAAGCTTCCACTTTTTTAGATAATTCATCGACTAGTTTGTCACCTACATTACCAACAGCAACAGCAACAGATTGAGCCATACATCTTTCTCCTGCAGAGCCATATGCTGCACCCATTAGACCGTTTACAGCTTGATCTAAATCACAATCTGGCATGACAACACAATGATTTTTAGCTCCACCAAGAGCTTGAACACGTTTTTCATTTTTGGCTGCATTTTCATAAATGTATTTAGCAATAGGTGTTGATCCAACAAAACTTACTGCAGATATATCTTTATGTTCCAAAATTGCATCTACAACTTCTTTATCTCCATTAACAACATTCAAAACCCCATCTGGTAAACCGGCTTCACTAAATAGCTCTGCAAGTTTTAATGGACAAGATGGATCTTTTTCAGAAGGTTTTAATACAAATGTATTTCCGCAAGCTATTGCCATTGGAAACATCCACATTGGAACCATTGCAGGAAAATTAAATGGTGTAATACCTGCACATACACCTAATGGCTGTCTTACTGACCAGCTATCAATGTTTGTACCTACATTTTCTGTAAAGTCACCTTTTAGCATTTGTGGAATTCCACATGCAAATTCAACTACCTCTAAACCTCTTGTGAGAGAACCTTTAGCATCTTCAAAAACTTTTCCATGCTCTGATACAATCATCTTGGCTAGCAAGTCAGAATTTTTTTCAATTATTTCTTTGTATTTAAATATTATTCTAGCTCTTTGTATTGGAGTTACATTTGACCATGTTTCAAATGCTTTTTTTGCTTTTTGTACTGCTAAATCAAGATCTTGTTTTGTACCAAGTCTAACCTCAGACTCTTGTTTACCTATAGCAGGATTAAATACTTTTCCTTTTCTATCAGATGTACCTGAAACAATTTTACCATCGATAAAATGCTCAATTAAATTCATGGATGTATTTAAATAAGTAATTATGTGGTTGCAAGCATTTTCTTTATCTCAGCAATAGCTTTTGCTGGATTTAATCCTTTTGGACATGCGTTAGTGCAGTTCAAAATCGTATGGCATCTATAAAGCTTAAGTTCATCTGCAACCTTTTGAAGTCTTTCCTTTCTATCTTCGTCTCTGCTATCCATTATCCATCTATAAGCTTGTAACAAAACTGCAGGACCTAAATACTTATCACCATTCCACCAATAACTAGGACATGAAGTAGAACAACAAGCACACATTATGCATTCATAAGCTCCATCAAGTTTAGCTCTATCTTCTGGAGATTGATGAATTTCTGTTGTTTCACTTTTTGAATTATTTTTTAACCAAGGTTCAATGGATTGGTATTGTTTATATAATCCACTTAAGTCTCCTATTAAATCTTTTTTTACTTTTAAGTGAGGCAAAGGATATATATCTATATCTCCCTTAATTTCTGCATGTGGCTTAGTACATGCAAGACCATTTTTTCCACCCATATTCATTGCACATGAACCACAAACTCCATGCGCACAAGATCTTCTATATGCAAGTGTTGGATCAATTTCGTTTTTAATTTTATTTAGTATATCTAAAACTTTAGATGGACAATTGTCCATATCTACTTCATATGTGTCTATCCTTGGGTTCTCTCCAGTGGTTGGATCCCATCTATAAACATTTACTTTTCTAATATTCTTTGAACCAGTTTTGTCTTTAAAATATTTACCTTTATTAACTTTTGAGTTTTGTGGTAAATTTAATTGAACCATTAATACACTCTTTCTTGTGGAGGAAAATATTGGACTTCATTTGTTAATGTTGAAGTATGTACATCTCTGTATTCAATTTTAGTATTTTTTCCATCACACCAAGATAATGTATGTTTCATAAATTTTTCATCATTTCTTTTCGGATAATCTTCACGAGCATGAGCTCCTCTGCTTTCTTTTCTGTGATATGCAGAATCTACTGTTGTTATCGCTTGTCTAATTAAATTATCAAATTCTAAAGTCTCAACTAAATCAGTATTGAATACCAACGATTTATCTTTAACAGAAATCGATTCCATGCCGTCATAGGTTTTTCTGATCTCATCTACGCCCTCTTTAAGATTCTTTTCAGTTCTAAATACAGCGCATTTAGACTGCATTGTTTTTTGCATCGCCAGTCTAAGTTCAGCAGTTCCATTATCTCCCTCTGCATACCTCAGTTTATCAAATCTATTTAGACATTTTTCAGTTTCGCTTTCACTAACTTCTTCGTGAGGCGTACCAGGTTTTACTAATTCCGCTGCTCTCTTTGCTGCAGCTCTTCCAAAAACAACCAAATCAATAAGTGAATTTGAACCTAATCTATTTGCTCCATGCACAGATACGCATGCGGCCTCACCAATCGCCATCAAGCCTGGGACTGTTTTTTGAGATCCGTTTACTGTTAAAACTTCAGCTTTATAATTTGTTGGTATACCACCCATATTATAATGAACTGTTGGGACAACTGGTATTGGTTCTTTGGTTACATCTACATTTGCAAATAATCTTGCTGCCTCAGTAATGCCTGGCAATCTATCTTCAATAACTTTTTTATCTAAATGACTTAAATATAAATGAACATGGTCTTGATCTTTACCAACACCTCTTCCCTCATTAATTTCAATAGACATTGATCTGCTAACTACATCCCTTGATGCAAGATCTTTAGCGTTGGGAGCATATCTCTCCATAAATCTTTCACCTTTAGAGTTTACCAAATATCCACCTTCACCTCTTACACCTTCAGAAATAAGTGTTCCGTGTCCATATATTCCTGTTGGGTGAAATTGTACAAACTCCATATCCTGAAGAGGTAATCCAGCTCTTAACACCATTGCATTACCATCACCAGTACAAGTATGTGCAGATGTTGCTGAGTAATACACCTTCCCATATCCCCCTGTGGCTATAATTGTTATGTGAGATCTAAAACGATGAATTGTTCCATCATTTAAATTCCAAGCAATTAAACCTTTGCATTGTCCATCTTTCATAATTAAGTCTAATGCAAAATATTCAATAAAAAATTCTGTATTATGTTTAAGTGCTTGACCATACAATGTATGGAGAATTGCATGACCAGTTCTGTCTGCTGCAGCACAAGTTCTTTGTACAATTCCATTTCCATAATTTTTTGTCATTCCTCCAAATGGTCTTTGATAAATTTTTCCATCTTCTGTTCTACTAAAAGGAACACCATACTTTTCTAATTCTAGTACTGCTTTTGGAGCTTCCTTACACAAATATTCAATACTATCTTGATCGCCTAACCAGTCTGCTCCTTTTACAGTATCGTACATATGCCAACGCCAATCGTCTTCTCCCATGTTTCCAAGGGCTGCTGAAATTCCACCTTGGGCAGCTGATGTATGACTTCTGGTTGGAAAGACTTTAGAAATGCATGCGGTTTTTAATCCAGCTTCACTTAAGCCAACCGCAGCTCTTAGGCCAGAACCTCCAGCACCAAGGACAACGACATCGTATTCATGATCTATAATATTATAAGATTTCATATAGTTAGTTTAAATACCGCAAATATTGTAATTAAAGGAATTGTTATAGCAAAAAAATTTAAAGCTTTGTTTGCGGCATTTTTGATTTTTTCGTCTTTAATATAGTCTTCAAAAACCTCACTTATGCTTAATGCTGAGAAAAAGTACGCAAAAATAAGAAATAGACTAAATATAAACTTTGAAGGTTGAGAAGTTAGAAAAGTTAATATCTCTAAGTAACTTTTATCATAAATACTAACCAAATTTAAAGCAAACCATAACATCAAAGGTACTAATATGAGAGAACTCACTTTTAGAAATACCCATTTTTTTGTTACTGCTCTCATTACAATAAATTTCGTCCTATTAAATAAATTGAAATGGTTAAAACAAAAGATCCAAAGATTACAACTAAGCCAGTGATTTTTGTAGTTTTTAATTCAAATCCATAACCAAAATCCATGATTAAATGTCTTATCTCACTTAAGATTTGGAAACTAAAAGACCATGTAATACCCAATATGAAAAATTTTCCAATAATAGATTGGAGGAATAATTTTATATATTCATGACTTCCTTCACTAAATGAAAAAAATATAAAAAAAATACAAATTAAAGTTATTGCTAATATATTTATTATTCCTGTAATTCTATGAGATATTGAAACTAAAGATGAAACATGCCATCTATAAATTTGAATATGAGGAGATAAAGGATTATTTTCCATTTTGATTTGCTTTCATTATTGTTTCTGCAATTTCAACAGAATTTAATGCGGCGCCTCTTAATAGGTTATCTGAAACGATCCACAAATTAATTGAATTCTCTTTTGTTTTATCATCTCTAATTCTTGAGATAAATGTTTCATCACTACCAGTTGCTTCTATTGGTGTACTATATCCTCCATTTTCTCTTTTATCTATAACTCTACAACCATCAGCATTATTTAATGCTTCTCTGATTTGTTCTAGAGAGTAAGGATTTTCAAACTCTATATTTACTGACTCTGAATGTGATACAAGAACAGGAATTCTAACGCACGTGGCTGTTAGCTCTATATTATTATCCAGTATTTTTTTTGTTTCATTAGTCATTTTCAATTCTTCTTTTGTGTATCCATCATCCGAAAAAACATCAATGTGAGGAATTATATTGAAAGCTATTTGTTTAGTAAAATTTTTAGATTGAACAGAATTTCCATCGAGATAAGATTTAGTTTGTTCAATCAATTCATCCATAGGTGCTTTTCCGCCTCCAGAAACAGATTGATAGGTAGAAACTATCACTCTTTTTATTTTATATAAATCATGTAATGGTTTAAGAGCTAATACTAACTGAGCTGTTGAGCAGTTAGGATTTGCCACAATATTTTTTTTCATTTCATTAATTTTTTCTGCATTCACTTGAGGCACAATAAGTGGAACATCGGGGTCCATTCTAAAAAAACTAGAATTATCAATTACAGTTGTTAATTTTGCTGCACTTTCTGCATACTGTTCTGCAATTTTACCGCCAGCTGCAAAAAAAGTTATATTCGCATTTGAAAAATCATATTTTTCAAGATCATGGACTTCGTAATCTTTGCCTTTAAAACTTATTTTTTTTCCAGCACTATTAGAAGAGGCAACTAAAAAAAGGTTATCAAATTTAATATCTTTTTTTTCTATAACTTCTAGAGTCTTTCTTCCCACATTACCGGTTGCACCGATGATAGCTATATTAGTCATTTTAAAGATTTATACTAAATGAAAGGTAAATCGCAAACTGTTCCGTTAAAACTATTACCATTTATATCAATTTTGAATGTATGCTTTGCTTCAAAATATGGTTTTTTTATCATAGCTATACCAATTACCTGTTTAAAAGTTGGATTGTAACAACCTGATCTCAATTCTCCGATTATATTATTTTTTTCATCTGTTAAGTTCATTGAACCAGTTACGCTTATTTTATCAGTATCAATTTTAACACCCATTAGTTTTCTTTTAATTCCCTCAGACTTTATTTTTTTTAATTTCTCTTTTCCTAAAAATTCAACATCACTATCAATATTAATATATTTATCAAAGCCACATTCGTATGGATTGTCTCCATTGTCCATATCGTTTCCTTGAGAAAGTAATCCACTTTCGATACGTTCAATTAAATTAGGACATCCTGCTCTAATATTAAACTCATCTCCAATTTCAAATAGATGATCGTATAGTTTTAAACCTGAAGCATTATTCTCTACATAAATTTCATATCCACCTTGTTTAGACCATCCTGATTGAGCAATTAAATGTTTGGCTCCAGCAAATTCAAAATAATCAAAACCAAAAAATTTTAATTTTGTTATCTTTTCTCCAAAAACTTTTTCCATCAATTTAAAAGATTTAGGCCCTTGCACAGCCATAATGTCAACTTCAGGCTCTATAATATTTACATCAAATTTATTTCCAATTGCCAATCCTTTTGCAAATAAGATTACATCCGTATCTGCAATAGAAACCCACCATTTATTCTGATTAAATCTTAGAACAACTGGATCATTAATTAATCCAGCATTATCATCTATAATTGGACAGTAATAACATCTTCCATCTTTTGATTTTGAAAGATCTCTACAAGTCATAAGTTGAACTAATTTTGCAGCATCTTTTCCAGTAATCTCTACTTGCCTTTCAGCAGCCACATCCCAAACTTGAACATGCTCTTTTAAATGATGATATGAGTCTTCTAAAGAACCAAATGCAGCAGGAAGCAACATATGATTGTATATTGTATAAGCTGTAACACCTTGTTTTTCAATTCTTGATGTATAAGGCGTACCTCTAAGTCTTCTTGATTTTGCAATAGAAAAGTTTTTCATTTTTTAGCTTAGTGTCATCTTTTTATCTATTTGTAAAGAAAGTAAGTTGTTTATTTGAAAGAAATCTAAGTAAGTTCCTTAGCTCTTTTTCTTAATTCAAATTTTTGGATTTTACCTGTTGATGTTTTTGGAAGTTCACAGAAGTCTATTTTTTTTGGAATTTTAAACCCTGCTAGAGTTTCTCTACAAAAATCGATTAATTCTTTTTCATTTGTCTCTTTATCTGCCACTTTCTCTATAAAAGCGCATGGAACTTCTCCCCATTTCTCATCTGGTTTTGCTACTACAGCAACAATTGAAACAGCTGGGTGCTTAGAAAGTGTGTTTTCAATTTCGATAGAAGAAATATTCTCTCCACCTGAAATAATAATATCTTTCGACCTATCTTTAACCTTGATGTATCCATCTGGATAAATAACTGCCAAATCGCCAGAGTGAAACCATCCATCTTTCATAGCCTTTTCAGTTGCCTCTTTGTCTTTAAAATACCCTTTCATAACAACATTACCTTTGATCATTATCTCGCCAATGGTTTCTCCATCCATGGGCACGGGTTTCATAGTTTCTGGATCTAAAACAACCACTCCTTCTGTGTTTGGAAACCTCACACCTTGCCTTGCTTTAATTTCATTAATTTTATCTTCTTCAAAACCATTCCATTCATCATTCCAAGCACATTGTAAAACATGCCCATATGTTTCTGTTAAACCATAGACATGCATTACCTCAAATCCTAATGCTTTCATTTTTTTGAAAATAATACTTGGAGGTGGTGCTCCAGCAGTTAAAACATAAACTTTGTTTTTTAATTCCTTGATATCATTTTGTGATGCACCTGTTATCATATTAAGTACAATAGGTGCACCTCCAAAATGGGTAATGTCATGCTTTTCAATTAATTCAAATATTTTTTTTACATCAATAGCTCTTAAACAAACTGTTTTTCCATTTAACATTGGTATTGTCCACGGGTATCCCCATCCATTACAGTGGAACATTGGTACAACTGTTAAAAAATTTAATCTATTTGGCATATTCCAAGCAACGGCACTACCTGTTGACATTAAATAAGATCCTCTATGGTGATAAACAACACCTTTTGGATTTCCAGTAGTTCCAGATGTGTAACTTAAAGAAATTGCTTGCCACTCATCCTTTGGTTTTTTCCAAATATAATTTTCATCACCAGTATTTAAAAATTCCTCATATTCTCTGTCTCCAATTTTTTTTAATAAGGATTGATCTGCAAAATCGTCTTGAACATCAATAACAATTGGTTTGTTTTTTAAAGTTGATAAAGCCTTTTCTGCAACAGCATGTAATTGTCTATCTATTATTAATACTTTTGCTTCACTGTGTTCTAAAATATAAGCAACAGTTTTTGCATCAAGTCTTGAATTAATTGTATTTAAAACGGCTCCTGTCATAGGAACAGAATAATGTGCTTCAAAAATCTCTGGAGTATTAAAGGTCATAACTGAGACTGTGTCTCCTTCAACAATACCAATTTTCTCTAGTGCGCTTGCAAATTTGATGCACCTGTTAAATACTTCAGTCCATGTGAAAGATTTTGTTTCATATACTAAAGCCTCATAATTTGGATAAATATCTTTTGCTCTTTCTAGAAAGCTAAGCGGTGTTAACGGGACATAATTTGAAGGATTTTTATCTAAGTTCTGATTATATTTATTCATCAGTTAAATTTTGCGCTCATAGTATATTTACTACCAGAAATAGCAGATTTATAATGGCTCTCAGCTCTAGGCAAAATTTTGTCAAAATAATAATTTCCTGTATTTAATTTATCTTCATAAAATTCTTTATTGTTTTCCAAATTTTCATAGCTTTTTCTCATTGTTTTTAGCCATATAAATGAAAGACAAAAATAACCAAAAAATCTTAAATAATCGTTACATGATGCGCTTATATCGTCTTTTGGCGTATTGCCATTAGGAGATATCCAGTCCGTGAAATCTGACAATATATTTTTTAATTCAGATATTTTTTTTACATGTTCATTTAAATTGTCTACTTTTGAACAATTTTGAATTTCTGTATCTACATATTTCATAAAATTTTCAAAAACTTTTTTCTGACTAATTTTTCTAAATACAAAGTCAATTGCCTGCACAGAATTAGTTCCTTCGTAAATAGGTGTAATTCTATTATCTCTAAATAGTTGTTCTATCCCTTGGTCTTTTGTATAACCATAGCCACCAAAAACCTGAATTGCTTCATTGGTTATTTCCATACCCATATCTGTAAAAAATGACTTAATTACTGGAGTCATAAGACCTACAATATTCGATGCATCTTTTTTTACTTCCTCTGAACTATGACTTAAGCTTACATCTACCTGCTGAGCCATCCAAAAAGATAAGGATCTTTCTCCCTCAATTATAGACTTCATATTTAATAAACTTCTTCGAATATCTGCGTGCTTAATAATTAAATCTGTTTCTCCATTAGAATTATTATTTGATTTACCTTGTTTTCTCTCTTTTGAATAACTTAAAGCAGTTTGATAAGCTGTTTCAGATAGACCTAATCCTTGTATACCGACAACAATTCTTTCTAAGTTCATCATTGTAAACATGGAATTTAAGCCTTTGTTCTCTGGTCCGATCATATAGCCTTTGGCATCATCAAAACTTAATACACACGCGGGTGAACCTTTAATACCCATTTTTGATTCAATTGAAACAGTATTGACGCCGTTTCTTGGACCAATTGATCCATCATCATTAATTTCATATTTTGGTACTAAAAATAAACTTATCCCCTTCGTTCCTTTTGGTGCATCCTGCGTTCTTGCTAAAACAAGGTGTATAATATTTTCAGTTAAATCGTGGTCACCAGAAGTAATAAAGATTTTTTGTCCACTTATATTATAAGTACCATTTTCATTTTTAATTGCCTTTGTTTTTATTAGTCCTAAATCTGTTCCACATTGAGGCTCTGTTAAACACATTGTCCCACTCCATTTACCCTCAACAATTTTAGGAAGATATGTGTTTTTGATTTCTTCAGTTGCATGACTCAAAATACAATTGTATGCACCTATACTTAATTCACTATATAATTTAAAAGATAAACTTGATGATGAAAGCATTTCATCAAAAAAAGCACTTACAGTTTTTGGCATTCCTTGGCCACCATATTTTGGATCACAAGTTAAAGATACCCATCCATCTTCTATAAATTTTGAATATGCCTCTTTATAACCTGGAGGGGTTCTAACTACTCCATTTTCATAGACACAAGGATTTTCGTCTCCAGCTTTAGCTAAAGGAAGAAGCATTTCTTCATTAATTTTTGCAGCTTCCTCTAAGATATCTTTTACTAGATCAGATGTGACTTCTTTATATTTTTCAATTTCGTTATAATTTTTATTATCTTTTAGATGTTCAAATAAGAACATCATATCTTTCACAGGTGCGGAATAAACAGTCATAAATTTAATAGTATCAAATTAAGTTAATTTTTTTATTTTTGCAAATATGCAATAATCGCATCTCCCATACCAGAAGTTGAAATTTCTTTTGTTCCTTTTGACATAATATCTTTAGTTCTTAACCCATCATCTAGTACATTTTGCACTGCTTTTTCTAAGTCATCAGCCTCTTTATCTAAGTCAAGAGAGTACCTCAGGGCCATTGCAAAACTCAAGATGGTTGCAATTGGATTTGCAATTCCTTTTCCAGCAATATCTGGAGCAGATCCATGAACAGGCTCATACATTGCTCTCATTTCACCATCTTTATTTTTTGCACCCAAAGAAGCTGAAGGTAATAAACCTAAAGATCCCGTCAGCATAGATGCTTCATCTGACAACATATCACCAAACAAATTATCTGTCACAATTACATCAAATTGCTTTGGATTTCTCAAAAGTTGCATTGCACAATTATCTGCAAGCATATGATTTAACTCAACATCTTTAAATTCTTTATCGTGAAGATTTTGAACTTCCTCTTTCCATAATTGACCTGCTTCCATAACATTTGATTTTTCACAGGAAGTAACTTTATTGTTTCTCTTCTTTGCTAGATCAAATGCAACTCTAGCAACTCTTTTAATTTCTGATGAAGTATAAGTATGAGTGTTTATTCCTTTACGTTCACCATTATCAATTGGCTTGATACCTCTCGGCTCACCAAAATAAATACCACCTGTCAATTCTCTAACAATCATGATATCTAGACCTGATACGATTTCAGGTTTTAGCGTAGATGCCTCAACTAATTGTTTAAAACAAATTGCAGGCCTCAAATTTGCAAATAATTTTAATTCTTTTCTTAGCTTAAGAAGAGCTCTCTCAGGTCTTTTGGAAAAATCTAAATTATCATATTTTGGTCCACCCACAGCTCCTAGAATGACTGCTTCACACTCTAATGATTTATAAAATACTTCATCTGTAATAGGTGTTCCGTGCTTGTCGTAAGATGCTCCTCCAACTAAAGCTTCTTCCATATCAAAATCAAGAGATTTATTTACATTAAACCAAGTTATAATCTTTTTAACTTCACCAATAACCTCGGGACCAATACCATCACCTGGTAATAATAAGAATTTTCTTTTTTTGACTTTAATCATTAAATATCCAAGGCTTTGTGGATTTTAATTTTTCTTCAAATGAAATTATTTTATTAGACTTTTCCAAAGACAGTGCAATATCATCTAGTCCCTCAATTAAACATTTTTTTTTAAATTCATCTAATTCAAATTTGATTTCTTTATTCCCAAAAATTATTTTTTGATCTGGTAAATTTATTGCAATTTCTTCTTGTCTCTTAGAATATTCAGAAAGTTCTTTTATCTGTTCATCATTAACTTTAATAGGCAATATTCCATTTTTAAAACAATTATTATAAAATATATCTGCGTAACTAGTACTTATAACGCAAGTGATACCAAAGTCTAAAAGTGCCCATGGCGCATGTTCTCTAGAAGATCCACATCCAAAATTATTCCCTGCAATTAAAATCTTAGAATTATCATATGGGGATTTATTTAAGATAAAGTCATCTACTACTTTACCTTTTTCATCATATCTCATTTCATAAAATAAATTTTTTCCAAGTCCTGTTCTTTTTATTGTTTTTAAAAATTGCTTTGGAATAATCATATCTGTATCGATATTTACAATTGGTAAATATGCAGGAATGCTTTTTAATGTTGAGAATTTGTTCATTTAACTATTGTATTTTCTAACATCATCTAAATTTCCTGATATAGCAGCTGCAGCAGCCATAGCTGGACTAACTAAATGAGTTCTTCCACCTCGTCCTTGTCTTCCTTCGAAATTTCTATTTGATGTTGATGCACATCTTTCTTCTGGCTTCAACTTATCTGCATTCATAGCTAAACACATTGAACAACCTGGCTCACGCCATTCAAATCCAGAATTTTTAAATATTACATCTAAACCTTCTTGCTCTGCTTGTTGTTTTACTAATCCTGAACCAGGAACTATCATTGCATTTACATGAGAAGCAATTTTTTTATCTTTTAAGATTTTTGCAGCTTCTCTTAAATCTTCTATTCTTCCATTTGTGCAACTTCCAATAAAAACTTTATCAATTCTAATATCTTTTATTTTAGTTTTCGGCTTTAAACCCATATATTTTAATGACCTGTTAATAGAATTTTTTCTGTCTTCGTTTTGCTCATTTTCAGGATCAGGGACAATTCCATCAATATCTACTACATCCTGAGGCGAAGTTCCCCAAGTTACCATTGGTTTAATATCTTTGCCCTCAAGACTGATTTCTTTGTCAAATACTGCATCACCATCAGACTTTAATTTACTCCAATATTCTAATGCTTTGTCCCAATTTGAATTCTTTGGAGACATTGGTTTACCTTTTAAATAATTAAAAACTTTTTCATCTGGCTCTATTAATCCAGCCCTTGCTCCACCTTCAATTGTCATATTGCAAATCGTCATTCTTTGTTCGACACTTAAATTCGAAATTAAGTTTCCAGCATATTCAATTACATAACCAGTTCCACCAGCTGTACCAATTTTTCCGATTATTTGTAATATTACATCCTTAGATGTTACTCCAACAGGAAGAGATCCATTAACGTTTATTCTAAAATTTTTTGATTTTTTTTGAACTAAAGTCTGTGTTGCCAAGACATGTTCCACTTCTGAAGTTCCAATTCCGAATGCTAATGCACCAAATGCTCCGTGAGTAGCAGTGTGACTATCACCACAAACGATAATAGTTCCAGGTTGTGTAAATCCCTGTTCTGGACCAATAATATGAACTATTCCTTGTCTTTTATCGTTCATTCCAAAAAGATTTATTCCGAATTCTGCACAGTTTTTTTCTAGTGTCTCGATTTGTATTTTTGAATCTTTGTCAGTAATAGGAACTGATCTATCCGTTGTTGGAACATTGTGATCTGCTACTGCTAAAGTTAAAGAAGGTTGTCTAACTTTTCTATTAGAATTTCTTAAACCTTCAAATGCTTGTGGACTAGTAACTTCATGAATTAAATGTCTATCAACAAATAGAAGTGAAGTCCCATCTTCTTGTTGATGAACAAGGTGATCATTCCATATTTTATCGTATATAGTTTGAGGCATTGTAAAAAATTATTTTTTTACTTCAGGATTTTCTTTTTTTTCATCAGTTTTTTTTTCTACTGATGGGGTTTCTTCTTTAGTTTCTTTTTTATCTTCTGGTTTTTTTGCTTCTACTTTTGGAGCATCTTTATTGGTATCTTGTGAGCTGTCTGCTGTTTTTTGCTCTGTATCAGGCATAACATTTTCTTCTGTTACTTCGTGAATCTTAGTTTCGACATCTATACCTATTTTCTTTTTAATTTTTTCTGCAATTCTTGCAGATTTACCTGTTCTATCTCTCAAATAATATAACTTGGCTCTTCTAACTTTTCCTGACCTTACAACTTTAATTGTATCTACAATCGGACTATATAAAGCAAATGTTCTTTCCACACCCTCACCAAAAGAAATTTTTCTTACAGTAAAAGAAGAGTTGATATCTCTATTTTTTTTTGCAATACACACACCTTCAAAATATTGAATACGATCTCTTTTTCCTTCAGTTATTCTAACTCCTACTTTAACAATATCACCTGGGAAAAATTCTGGATGCTTTCTCTCAGAAATAATTTTTTTTACTTTAGATTGATTAATTTCTTCAATTGTCTTCATTTTAATTCTCTTTAGTCTTTTTATATAATTGCCACAAATCCGGTCTTCGGTCGCGTGTTATAGCCTCAGATTGAGATAAACGCCAGTCTTTAATTTTGGCGTGATCGCCTGATAATAGCACATCTGGAACACTTTTTTCCTCCCATATTTGAGGTTTTGTAAATTGAGGATACTCTAAAAGTCCGTTTTCAAAACTTTCTTCTTTAGCTGAATTTGTATTACCAAGAATACCAGGAATAAATCTTAAAATTGCATCAAGAATTACAAACGAAGCTCCTTCACCTCCAGATAAAACAAAGTCTCCTATACTTACTTCCTCAATATTTCTTGTTTTTAACAATCTTTCATCAACTCCTTCAAAGTGTCCACAAATTATATTTATTGTTTTTTCTTGAGATAGTTGTTTTGCTAATTGATGATTGAACAACTTACCCTTTGGACTTAGATAAATAATCTTTTCGCCATCTTTAACATTCTTATCTATTGATTTTGCTAATACATCTGCTTTCATTAACATACCTTCCCCTCCTCCATAAGGAGTGTCATCAACAGTTTTATGCTTATCAAATGCATACTCTCTTATATCCACAGTATCTATTTTCCATTTATTCTCTGATAGTGCTTTACCAAAAATACCTTGGCCTAAATAGCCTGGAAAAAAATCTGGATAGAGTGTGAATATACGAGCTTCTAACATTATTTTTTTTCTTCTTCCTTAGGTGCTTCTGCTGGCTTAGCTTCTTCCTTAGGTGCTTCTGCTGGTTTAGATGCATCTCCTTCTGGTTTCGCTTCTCCACCTTCGTCAGCTTTTTTTCTATCTTTTTTAGGAATTGCTTTTTGAGGATTGTTTCCTTTTTCAGGCATTGGCATTATATCGTTTTCTCCCAATAACCTTGCAACTCTTGTTGTTGGCTGAGCTCCTTGACCTAACCAATATTTAATTCGCTCGGAATCTAAGCCAATTCTTTCCTTTTTATCCTTCGGTAATAACGGATTATAAAAACCTAATTTTTCTATAAACCTTCCGTCTCTTGGAAATCTACTATCAGCCACAACAATTTTATATACTGGCCTTTTTTTAGTACCTCCCATTGATAGTCTCATTTTTAACATTACTTATATCTCCTTTATTTTAATTGATTAAATAGTTCAGGCGGGATCCCTTTATCCGCCATTCCTTTCATGTTTCCTTTAGACATTTTTTTCATCATTTCTGACATCATCTTAAATTGTTTTAACAACTTATTGATAGTGGCAATGTCTGTACCTGAGCCATTAGCAATTCTTTTTTTTCTTGATCCATTTATAATTTTAGGATTTTCTCTTTCTTGCTTTGTCATTGATAAAATAACAGCTTCATTTTGAGTTATAATTTTTTCATCTATTCCTGATTGGTCCATTTGTGATTTAATTTTTGAAACTCCAGGGAGAAATGACATTATGCCTTCTATTCCACCCATCTTTTTCATTTGACGTAATTGAGAAAGATAATCTTCCATCGAGAATTGACCTTTTTTAAGTTTCTCTTCTGTTTTCTTTAAATTTTCTTGATCTAAATCTTCTGAAGCTTTTTCAACTAAGGAAACGATATCTCCCATTCCCAAAATTCTATTTGCAATTCGATCAGGATGGAAAACTTCAAAATTCTCAATTTTCTCTCCAACACCAAGAAACTTTATGGGGACCTCAGCAACATATTTCATACTCAATGCAGCTCCACCTCTTCCATCTCCATCTGCTCTTGTAAGTATAATTCCGCTCAAATTCACTGTATTTTTAAATTCCTTTGCTACATTAGCAGCAACTTGACCTGTTAGAGAATCTGCTACCAGTATAGTTTCTGCAGGATTAATAATAGTTTCAATTTGTTTGATTTCATTCATCATTTGAAAATCTATTTGTGTTCTTCCAGCAGTATCAAATAAAACTACTTCACAACCATTTAAATTTGCAGCACTTAATGCTCTTCTACAAATATCTGCAGGAAGCTGGCCTTCTATAATTGGCAAAGTTTCAATATTATTTTGTTCACCCAAAAGTCTCAATTGTTCTTGCGCGGCAGGTCTGTAAACGTCTAAACTAGCCATCATTACTTTTTTCTTATTATTTTTTTCTAAAAATTTTGCTAATTTTGAGGTTGTTGTGGTTTTTCCTGAACCTTGCAATCCAACTAACATGATTGGAACTGGAGGGACAGCATTAAGGGAGATTTCAGAATTCTTATCACCTAAAAAAGATACTATTTCGTCATAAACGATTTTTACAACCATATCCCCGGGAGAAGTTGATCTTATAATTTCCTGACCTAGCGCTTTGGGCTTAACTCTACTAATAAACTCCTTAACTACGTCTAATGAAACATCGGCTTCTAACAAAGCCAACCTTATACCTTTTAAACCCTCGTCAACTTGCTTTTCATCAAGAGAAGGAGCTTTTTTTAATGAAGAAAAAATTTCTTCAAATTTATTAGTTAAATTTTCAAACATAATTTCGCACAGCAAGTATCGCACCAGTGGGCGAACCCTCGCTGACTGGTGTCGATCTCTTTGTTTCCAAAGACACCGCAAATTGCTGTATTTTGCGGAAGTGCGCGTAAATTATATTAGAGGTTCAAAAAGTCAATAAATAAGTTAAGTATTATTTATATGGAATTTGAAGCATTTAAAATGGATGGATTAGGTAACGACTTTGTTATTATTGATCAGAGAATAAATAGTTTAAACTTATCAAATGACCAAATCTTAAAAATTTGTGACAGAGATTTCATAGGGTGCGATCAGTTGATCTACATAAACAAAAGTCAAAAAGCTGATGCTGATGTTGCTTTTTTTAACTCGGATGGAAGCCGCTCAGATGCATGTGGAAATGGAACTAGATGTGTTGCTTATTTACTAAGTATTGAAAAAAATAAAAAAGAAATTGAAATTTTGGTATCCTCAAAAATATTAAAATCTAAAGTTCTTAATAATAAAGATGTTGAAACGATAATTGGAACTCCAAATTTAGAGTGGAACAAAATTCCTTTAAGTAAAAATCTTGATACTAAAAATCTATCACTTGGTATGATTGATATTGACGGAAATAAAATGAATGGTGGTATTGCAGTGAATGTTGGTAACCCTCATGTAGTATATTTTTGCGAGGATATAGAAAAAATAAATTTAAAAAAATATGGACCATTAATAGAAAATCATGAAGTTTTCCCTGAGAAATGCAATGTCACAATAGCTCAGAAAATTAGTGATCAACATTACAAAATTAAAGTTTGGGAGAGGGGTGCAGGTTTAACAAAAGCTTGCGGGACTGCAGCATGTGCAACAGCAGTCGCAGCTAATTTAAATCAACTACAAAACAGTAATTCAAAAATAGAATTTTCAACAGGAATTTTAAATATTCAAATTGATAATGAATTAAATATAAAAATGAGAGGTCCTGTATCTGAAATTGAAAAGATTAATATCAAAATATAATGGGTATTTTTGAAAAATTTAAAATCGGATTTAAAAGAAGTGCAAGCAATATAGCATCAGGCCTTAAAGAAATAATAGTTAAGAAAGAAATTGACGATGCAACTCTTGATAAAATAGAAGAATTCTTGATCGGCTCAGATGTGGGCATAGATGCAGCATCAGAGATAAAATCTATAATTGCTCAAAAAAAGATTGATCCTAAAAATGATCCAATCAAGGAAGTTTTCGAAATACTTAATAATTATATTTTAGAACTAATGACACCCCTAGAAAAAAAAGATTTTTTTTTAAAAAAGGAAAAGACAAATATAATATTAGTTTCAGGTGTTAATGGAGTTGGTAAGACAACTACTATTGGAAAATTAGGAAAAATATTTATACAAAATAATAATAAAGTTCTTTTTTCAGCATGCGATACATTTAGAGCAGCTGCTATTGATCAATTAGAAGAATGGGCTAACAGGGTTGATGCTAAAATTGTAAAATCAGATCCTGGTTCAGATCCGGCTTCAGTTGCTTTTAAAGCAATGGAAATAGCTCAAAATCAAAAAATAAATCAAGTAATAGTAGACACGGCAGGAAGATTGCAAAATAAAAAGAATTTAATGGATGAATTAAAAAAAATAGGAAATGTAATTAAAAAAAGTGATGAAACAGCACCTCACGAGGTTATTTTAGTTTTAGATGCAACGTCGGGACAAAACATAATTAATCAACTCGAAGAATTTAATAAATTACTTCCAATTACAGGCATCATAATGACAAAACTTGATGGAACTGCAAAAGGTGGAATTTTGATTGCGATTTCAAAGAAATATAAAGTACCTATTGTTGGTCTCGGACTTGGAGAAAAAGAGGATGACTTACAAATATTTGAAGCTGAGAAGTTTGCAAATGCTTTTACCCAAGTTAATTAAGCAAATTTTTAGAAATTAAAGGTTTATAGATATTGCACTCAAAATTATTTTTTAGAGATTTATAACCACAGTTTTCAGCATAAGAAGAGATTATAAAATTTAATTTTCCAGAAGTCTTAGCAATTTCTAGCTTATTATTTTTTATGTCATATTTTAAATTTTCATTAAAATTTTTTTTTGCACTTATCAAAATTAAAGTGTTGTTGTCATTTAATAAATAGTAAGCAAAATCCTCTGGGAAAAGTGGGTAATTATATTTTTTTGATATTTTTTTAACTTTTTTTGGAAACCAGTCATATGAAATTAAAGGGTAATCTTTATTTAAATTTTTATCATATAAGTATAAGTCCTGTGGAAAATCATTAATATAATTAGAAAATTCTCCCTTTGCTAAAATAGCTTTCTTCCGTGTTTTAAAATATAGAGTGAACTCACTATTGTAAGAGTTCATTTTTCCAATATGAAAATAATTGTTATCATAGTACTCATTATTTATTTCTGAACTAAGTTTTGTTGGCAATATTAATAAAAAAAGTAATAAAGGGAATTTAAACATATCTAAAATTAGAATTTAAAAGTGATGTGGATTTGTTTAAATTATGTCTTAATTTAAACTTTTTATAAAATTGTCGATTGATTGAATTAAATTTTTATTAAATTCCATCATATGGTCGTCGTTGTCATTAAAATAATTTGACTTAACACCACCATATTTATTAAATATTTCTTCACCCATATAAAATGGTACAATATTATCCTTTTTTCCATGCATCACATGCATGGGAAACTTTATTTTGTTAATTTTTTCAATAGATTTGTATTTATCTTTTAAAATAATTTTTGCAGGAAGATATGGGTAATATTTTTGCGCCAGAATCTCCATGGATGTAAAAGGGGACTCTAATATTATACCTGCAAATAAATTGTTACTTGCGGTCTCTATTGCTACAGCAGTGCCAAGAGATTCTCCATAGAGAACAATATCTTTATCTTCTATATTGTTTTGATTAAGCCATTCTTTGGCTTTAATTGCATCTTTATAAAGACCAATTTCAGTTGGTTTGCCTTTGTTTCCACTAAAGCCTCTATATGCAAAAATTAAATAGTTTAAATCTAAATCTGCAAACTCATTTAGTTTATAAATTCTATTATCTAATTTTCCAGCATTTCCGTGAAAAAAAAGCAAAGTTTTAGAGTTATTATTTTTTTTGTAATACCATCCAACTAGATCATTATCAGATTGAATAGTTACTTTTTCGATTTTGTGAGATAGAGGTCCCTCATCTAAATAATTATTTTCTCCAGGATGGTATAATAATTTTCTTTGATAAAAATAAACTATTAGAGAAACTACAAAGTAAATAATAAAAATATAAAACAGAATTTTTGCAAATAACATTTTAGGCTTTAATTTCATTTTTACTTTTTCTTCTTACCAAATAAATACCAAAAAATACAAATATGGTACCTATTAAATGATAATTTTCCAAAATCTCTGAAAAAAATATTATTCCATAAAAAGCTCCATAAATTGTATAGAGGTATAGCGTGAAACCAGTTGTTGATGGTCCTAAATATTTAATAGTTAATGTGTATAGTGAGAAAGCGATTATACCTGGAGAAATTGCTGCAAACAAAATCCAATAATAAAATTCTTCATTAAATAAAGTTTTTTCAAAATAAAAATGCTCTATAAAATAAAAAGGCAAAATAGATAAAAAACCAAAGAAAGATATAATTGTTAGTCTTGGAAAAAATTTAAGTTCTGAATTCCATTGAAAAAGCATAACTGTATAGATTGCCCAGCCTAATGCTGCTCCTAACATCCAAAAATCTCCAGAAGCAAATTTTAATTCAAGAAGTAAATTGATATCGCCCTTTAAAATTACAGCAAACACTCCAACTAGACAAAAAAGTAAGCCAATAAATTGGAAGATATTTATCTTATCTTTAAAAAGAAAATATGAGATTAAAATTATAAATATTGGTGAAGAAGTATAAAGAATTCCCATATTAACAATGGTTGTAGATGAACCAGCCATATATGGAAATATTCCACAAACACCACATCCCATCAAACCTAGAAAAAAACTTCTTTTACTCTCTTTTTTAATAGTCTGAAAATTATCAACTAAATACTTATAATTTAGGACGAATAAAATAATGAAAAAAATAAACCATCTCCAAAAAGATAAAGATATGGGAGGAACATCATCAACACCACCTCTTGCTACAATTAAATTACTAGCCATAAAAAGTGGCTGAAATAATAATAGAAAATATCCGATAAAATTTTTATTCATTTTTATTTAATATTAAAAAAAATAAGTAACTTAAAATGCATAAAAATAAAAAAATTGAAAAAGAAATTTGATAGCTCATTGTAATAGTAGCTCCTAAATTTCTGGAAAAATCTATTATTAAACCAATTATCCATTGTACAAAAAAAGTACCAGAAAATAAAAATACATTGAATGAAGTTAAAGATTTTCCTGCTAGTTTAGTAGGAAAATTTAATGCTATTGCTGGTTGGGTTAAAGAAATTACTATTGATGATAAAATATAAAGAGTGAACATGGTTGCACCAGCTTTGTCTCCCATTATGACTATTAAAAATAAAATTATATAACTTACAGGAAGTGTAAATTTTACAATTCTCATACTGTCAATTCCCTTGGAAGATAGTTTTGGCAAAAAATATCCCCATATTAAAAAAGAAAAAAGCATAGTTACATTTATCCAAAATAAACCTGTCGCACTTTGTATTGCATCATAACCTGTTACATTTAGCATCCATGGTCCAGCCCACAATGTTTGTATTGCTTGAACGCCTCCATAATTAAAAAATGCAAGCGGTACTAAGCTAATAAAGAATTTATTTTTCCATATGTGGGAAAGATTTTGAAGATTATTATTTTGGTCTTCATCCCTCTTAGTTTCCCACGAAGGTATTAAAATTGATATTAATATTATGCTTATCAAAATTAAAGAGGCTATAATTAAAAAAATAGATCGCCAACCAATTATTGGTAATAAAATTTGAACTGGTAGAGTTGATGCAACAAATCCAAAATTTGCAACCATCAACATCCATGAATTTGCACGTTGTTGATATTTTTCTTCAAACCATACTCTATAACCAGTTAAAGGACCCATTAAACAAGCAGCAACACCTACACCAATGAAAATTCTAGAAATTAATAAACCTGCAAAACTTTTAGCAAAAGCAAATGAAATAGTTCCAATAAGAGCAATGATTAATAAATATCCGATAACTTTTTTTGGACCAAATCTATCTAATAACATACCGGTAGGAATTTGCATGAGCGAAAACCCTAGAAAATATCCTCCAGCTAAAAGCCCAAGATTTGCGGCACTTAAATTGAATTCAGTTGAAAGAGCAGGTGTTAATGTTGCGGTAATTGATCTCAGTAAATTTGATATAAAAAAGCCAAAGGCAAATACAGAAAAAATTAGAATACTTTTATTTATTTTATTGATCATTTATATTTTTTATGAAATTACAGTTCTATTATGAATAATCATTCAACAAAAGATAAAGATGCCATTTCTTCAAATGGTATGGCCGCAACATCACATCCATTAGCTACAGAAGAAGCTCTTAGAATATTACAAAAAGGTGGAAATGCAGTTGATGCAGCTATTGCAGCTTCTGTTGTTCTGTCTGTTGCAGAGCCTAATGCCACAAGTATAGGTGGAGATTGTTTTGCAATAATAAAAATGAGTGGAAAAGGCCCTGTTTCATATAATGGATCAGGTATTGCTCCAGCAAAAGCGAATTTTGATTATTTCAAGGAAAAGAATATAGATAAAATTGGATTAACAAGTCCTCACGCAGTAACTATTCCTGGTGCATTAGATGCTTGGAATTCAATTCATAATGATTTTGGAAAACTCGATTTTGAGGAGTTGTTTCACAAAGGTATAGATATTGCAAAGAATGGTTTTAAAGTGACTAAAGTTGTTGCTAACGCCTGGAGCAACGTATTTAATAAATTAAACGATAACCCATATTCTAGAAAACATATGCTAAATAATGGTAAAAGTTATCAATTTAATGAGGTAAATAAAAATCCTGCACTTGGAGAGACTCTCGAAAAAATTTCAAAAAATGGAGTTAAAGAATTTTATGAAGGATCAATTGCTGAAGATTTAGTTAAAACTTTAAAAGAGTTTGGAGGCTTACATACAATTGAAGATTTCCATAAGCAAAAAACTATTAAATCAGACACTTTATCAGATAGATATAGAGATATTATCATACATCAATGTCCTCCGAGCGGACCTGGAATAACAGTTTTAATAATGATGAAGTTATTAGAAAAGTTAGGTATTGAAAAATATGATGTGAATTCATTTGAAAGATTTCATCTTGAAGCAGAAGTTACAAAGCAGGCATATAAACTTAAAGAGGAAAATATTGGTGATCCAGAATTTGTAGATTTAGATTTGAAAAAAATATTAAGTGAACAAAATATAGATAATATTTCAAAAAATATATCTATTAATGGCTGCGCAGATGTAGGAGATCTAAATATTCCAAACCATCCTGAAACAGTTTATTTAAGCGTGGTAGACAGAGATTTAAATGTAGTTTCAATAATAAATTCTGTTTGCTATGCTTTTGGATCTGGAATAACAGGTGATAAATCTGGAGTGGTTCTTCACAATAGAGGAACTAATTTTAGAGTTGAGGAAGGTCATCCTAATTGTATTCAGGGATTAAAAAGACCACTACATACCATAATTCCTGGAATAGTTATGAACAACAAAGGAGAATGTGAATTATCTTATGGAGTAATGGGGGGACAATATCAACCTGTTGGACAAGTTCATGTTTTAAATAGCATTATTGATTATAACTTAACTCCTCAACAAGCCATTTCATTTCCTAGAGCTTTCCATTTCAATAACATTTATAAATTAGAGAAAAGTATTGATGAAAAAATTTTTAATAATTTAAAAGAAGTCGGTCATAATGTTGAATATATAGATGGTACTCATGGAGGTGGACAAGCAATTCAAATAGATAGAGAAAAAGGAAATTTAGTTGGCGGTTCAGATCCAAGAAAAGATGGATACGCAAAAGGTTATTAATTTAAATGAACTCTAGAATTGTTAGAAATATTATAGAAACACAAAATGATAATCGAATTGCAATAACATCTGAAAGTAGTTCTCCACTAAAATTTGTTGATTTAAAATCATTAATAGAAAGAATTTCAAAACAATTATCAGGTAATGGTATTAATAATAAAGATCGTGCAGCAATAGTTTTGCCAAACGGTCCTTACATGGCAACTAGTTTTTTGGCGATTTCAAGCTACATGTCTGCTGCACCTTTAAACCCTAACTATAAATCTGAAGAATTCGAATTTTACCTAGAGGATTTAAAACCAAAGATAGTGATTGTAGAGAAAAATTCTAAAAATCCAGTAGTAGAAGTCGCAAATAAATTAAAAATTCCTGTTTGCGAAATAAAATCAGACGGAAATACTTTAAGCGGAGATTTCAATCTTTTTGAAAAAAGCAGTGATTATGTTTTGCCAGGCGAAGATCATGAAGCTCTTGTGCTGCATACTTCGGGCACTACATCAAGACCTAAGATTGTTCCATTAACAAATAAAAATATTTTTTCTTCAGCAGATAATATCTCCAAAAGTCTTAATTTAACTGATAAAGATCATTGTCTAAATATTATGCCATTATTTCATATACATGGCTTAATTGCAGTTCTTGCAGCCTCTATGAAGGTAGGGGCATCTGTATGTGCAAGTAGTGGATTTAATGCATTAAAATTTTTAGATAATGCAAAAAGAGAGAAAATAACTTGGTATTCTGGAGTACCAACAATGCATCAAGCAATATTGATGAGAGCAGATAAAAATCTTGAAACTGCTAAACAATTAAATCTTAGATTTTTAAGATCATCATCAGCATCTCTACCTCCAGCTGTATTTGAAAAACTAAATGAGGTATTTAATTGTCCAGTAATAGAAGCATATGGGATGACGGAAGCTACTCATCAAATGACCTCAAATCCTTTACCGCCTAAGTCCCAAAAACCTGGCTTTGTAGGAATTCCTGCTGGGCCAGAAGTTTGTGTTATGGATACTAATAACAAGATTTTAAATCAAGGAGAAGAGGGAGAAGTTTGCATTAGGGGTGAAAATGTTACTTCCGGATATGAAAATAATCCAGATGCAAATAAAAATAGCTTTTCAAATGGTTGGTTTAGAACAGGAGATCAGGGATATTTTGATAAAGATGGTTATCTAAAAATCTCAGGAAGATTGAAGGAAATAATTAATAAAGGTGGTGAAAAGATTTCACCTTTAGAAGTCGATAACATTCTTATGGATCATCCAAATATTGAGCAAGCTGTTTGCTTTGGATATGAAGATAAAATGCTTGGGGAAGATATAGCTACCGCAATAATCATAAAAGAGGGCATGAAGTGTACTGAAGATGATATAAAAATGTATGCAAATGAAAAACTTGCAAAATTTAAAATTCCAAAGAAAATATTTTTTGTAAATGAAATTCCTAAAGGTGCAACAGGTAAACTACAAAGAAATACTTTAGCTAAAAAGTTTGGATTAGTGAACTAATGACTAAAATTTGTATATTTGGAGCTGGGTCTATTGGTGGATTTATTGCTACAAGTTTAAAAAAAACAAACGCACAAGTCTCTTTAATTGCTAGAGGAGAACATAAAAAAGCAATAGAGCAAAATGGATTAACTTTTATAAGAGATGATAATAAAGTTAATTTTAAATTTGATGTAACAGACAATCCTAAAGATTTGGATGAACAAGATTTCATAATTATTTCTGTAAAAGCTAACGCTATTAGTAAAATTTCAGAAAGCTTAAAACCAATTATGGGTAAAAAAACTTCAATTATATGCGCCATTAATGGATTGCCTTGGTGGTACTTTCATAAAGCTAATACGGGTACCAAATTAGACAATCAAATAGTTGAAAGTGTGGATCCAGGTGGAAAAATATGGCAAACTCTAGGACCTGAAAGAGCAATTGGTTGTGTAGTTTATCCAGCTTGTCAGATATTAGAGCCAGGTGTTATTAAACATAATGGTAATGGTGAACGATTTTCTTTAGGTGAACCAGATGGAACCAGATCAGAAAGACTAAAAATAATTTCAAGTTTATTCATAGAAGGCGGTTTAAAAGCTCCTCAGAAGAAAAATTTAAGAGACGAAATTTGGGTGAAACTATGGGGGAATTGTTCATTCAACCCAGTAAGTGCTCTAACAAATAAAACTATGGATGAAATGGGTAATGATCCTGAAACTTACAATTTAATAAAAGTTTTAATGCAGGAGTGCCAACAAGTTGGAGAAAAAATCGGAGTTAAATTCAATATATCAATTGAGGATCGAATTAAGGGTGGAGTCTCAATTATAGGACATAGACCTTCGACCGCTCAAGATTTAAATGCTGGCAAACCACTAGAAATAGATCCAATAATTGGTTCAATTATAGAAATTGCAAATAAGCTTGATTTAAATGTTCCAAAATTAAAAGAGATTAATGAAAAATTAAAGTCCAAGGCAGAAGACTTGGGTCTTTATACAAGATCAGAATTAATTGATAAATTAACAGTTTAAAAATTTAGTGAAATATCTCTATGTATTGAATTACATTTAGATACATAGATAGCTTGCTCTTTTGTTAGTTTAGACTGCAACCTTAGTCCAATTGTTTCTTTGATTGCATTATTATATTCCTCAAGTTTTGGCATTAAGTTTTCTTTAGCATTTGCTCTCCAGCTAACTTCTTTATTGAATAACTCAACAACTTCTTTTGATTTTGTTCTAATCGCCATTGGATCAAGTTCGTCTGAGTCAACCATTGATAATAAATCATCTACACTATTTAAAAATTCATCCATTCCAGAGATCTCACTCAACTTGTCAAACAATCCATCCATAATTGTAACTGATCTTTCATATACTTTTGTATTGCTTTCCATAGCTATAAAATAATCTAACTGTTTAATATCTTTTGATACTTCTTGAAGTTTTACTCCATCGTTTATGAACATTGCGAACTGATCAAGTAGATCGTAGGCTTCATCTACATTCTTTCTATATCTTTTTGTTGTTGTATTTTTAGCTTTATTTATTTTGTCGAATTCTGAATTCTTAGCTTGCCAAGTATCTGGAATTGAGTTTTGAATTTCCTCAATTTCAAGTTTTACATCCTCAATTCTTAATTCTATTTTGTTTTTCTCATCTAATTCGTCATCATCTAAATTTCTAATCTCTGCTTTATATTTTTCTATTTTTTTATTTAATTTAAGTATTTTCTTTTGCTTCTTTCTAACAGTGAAATGCAGATCCCTATAGTCAACAGCATATGCATTGTATTCGACCTCAACTTTTTTTAATTTATCGACTAG
>CABYJU010000005.1 GCA_902519325.1 uncultured Pelagibacteraceae bacterium
ACCTTTTTTTAATAATTCATTAGCTACATTTATGTGATCATCTATTTTTTTTGATTGAATGTATTCACTATCATCATAATTAATTCCTATCCATTTTAATGAATTTATTATTTGATTTTTAAATTTATCTTTTGACCTTTCTTTGTCAGTATCCTCTATTCTTAAATAAAATTTACCACCTTTATTTTGTGAATATAGCCAATTGAATAATGCTGTTCTTACCCCCCCAATGTGCAAAGGTCCAGTTGGTGACGGAGCAAATCTGGTTGCTACTGTTTTCATCAGATTTATTTAGACTATTTTAGGAAAAGTTTCTATATAAAGATACTAGAATTCCTTGAACTTTAACTCTATCAGGACCAAATATTTTCGTCTCGTAATTACGATTAGCGCTTTCTAAAGCTACAGTTTTACCTTTTCTTCTAATTCTTTTTAACATTGCCTCATTTTCGATTATATAATTGTTAATTTCAACGTCTGAAATATTTTTATCGTAAGCATATTCAAGATCATAGTATTGAATATTTATTTTTTTGTTCTCATCTATGTAAACTTTATTTTGTAGATAATAGGGTGATTTAATACCACCACCAATATAATCAAATAGTCTTTTTCTTAACTGAGAATTTTTTAGTCTATTTTCAAATTCAGCTGCAATAATATTATTCTCTAAAAGAAATTTTTCATATTTTAATCTTGAAAAATTTTTGTCATCATCAATTTATGTCGTTTTGTAAATTTAATTTTAATGATCTATCTGAAACTTTTACATTTAAATCTTTATATTCCATTGACATTAAATCTTTTGATATAAGATCACTCAAAATTCTTTCTAAGATGTTATTATCTAAATTTTCTTTTATATAATCAGGATTAATTCTTGATCGGTTTATATGATCAATAAAATCTTTCGTTGAAATTGAATTATTATTTATCTTAGCAATATTATTTGTATTCCCGCCACTAAAGACACTTCCCATTCCCCAAAAAACAAAAGGAACAATTATTATAGCCACGAGGACACCTGCCAATTTACTATTTGTAAAACCTCTTAATTTTCCCAACATGAGTAATTCTTTATATATTGATTATAAAAAACAAACCTATAAATTAAATTATCTAAGATGACAAATAATAATATGATCTTTATAGCTAATTGGAAGATGAATGGAGAAAAAAGTCACATCTCTGGCATCAATAAAACCATAAAATTTTTAAAACAATCAAAAAATAAAAAAAATCAAATTATTTACTGTCCACCATTTACCCTAATTTCATCGGTTAAAAATAAAGTAAAAAACACTAAAATCAAAGTAGGTGCTCAGAACCTTTCTCAATTAAATGATTATGGTGCATTTACAGGATCTGTAAATTCTAAATTAATTAAGTCAGCAGGAGGCGAGTATGTAATTGTTGGTCATTCTGAAATTAGAAATCAGGAAAATGATATACTAATAAATAAAAAAATTCATTCAGCACTTAAAGAAAAATTAAAGGTAATTCTTTGTATTGGGGAAACATATAAAGAAAAAAGAGATAATAAAACTCTCTCAGTACTTAAAAGACAAATAACCATTGCATTAAAGAATATAAAAAAAATTAATAATATTATTTTTGCATATGAACCTAGATGGTCCATCGGAACTGGAAAAATACCAAAATCATCTGAATTAAGAAAAAACTTTAGAGACATAAATAATATAATTAGCAAATTAAAAAAAAATCAAAAACGCAAAATTATATATGGTGGATCTGTTAATTCTAAAAATGTATTAGAGTTAAAAAAAATTAATGATTTAAAAGGATTTTTAATAGGAAGTGCTTCTTTGAGAGCAAAAAATTTTATTGATATAATTAAAAAATCAACTAATTAAACCTCGTGGAAAATATACTATTAATAATTAATATTATTCTTGCAGCTATTCTAGTTGTCTTAGTTCTTTTTCAAAAATCTGAGGGTGGTGCATTAGGTATTGGAGTGTCTCAAGATAACTTTATGCTTTCAAGATCTGCAGGAAATTTTTTAACTAAAGCTACAGCAATAATTGCTACTCTATTTATAATATGCAGTCTGTGTTTAACGATTCTTTCTAGAGGTGAATTAACGCCCACAACATCAGTTTTAGATAAAATAGAGGAAACTGATGATGCTCCAAAGGTTCCAGATAGCAATAATTAATACTTTGAATTTTTAAGTTTTAGGTCTATAAGATACTTCCATGGCGCGATATATCTTTGTCACTGGCGGCGTGGTATCATCACTTGGAAAAGGATTATCCTCAGCATCACTTGCATATTTATTAAAGTCACAAGGTTATAAAGTTAGGATACGTAAAATGGATCCATATTTAAATGTTGATCCTGGAACAATGAGTCCTTTTCAACATGGAGAGGTATTTGTTACTGATGATGGTGCAGAAACTGACTTAGATTTAGGACATTACGAAAGATTTACAAATATATCATCAAAACAATCGGATAATATTACTACAGGTAAAATTTATAGTGATGTAATAAAAAAAGAGAGACAAGGGGGCTATCTGGGTAAGACAGTGCAAGTCATACCACACATAACAGATAGAATAAAAAAATTTATTAGCAAAGACATTATTAATGAAGATTTTGTAATTTGTGAAATTGGTGGAACTGTTGGTGACATAGAAAGTTTACCGTTTCTAGAAGCCATAAGACAATTCTCAAACGATCATGGAAGGTCTAGAACATTATTTGTTCACTTAACATTAGTTCCTTTCATGAAATCTTCTGATGAGATAAAAACCAAACCTACACAACATAGTGTTAAAGAATTAAGAAGTATCGGTATACAGCCGGATATTGTTATATGTAGATCAGAGCAACATATACCTATAGAGCAAAGAAAAAAAATATCTTTATTTTGTAATGTTGACATTGAAAACGTTATTGAGACCGTTGATGTTAGAACAATTTATGAGGCACCAATTAGTTTTTATAACCAAAAATTAGATAAACAAGTTTTAAAATATTTTAAAATTAAATCAAAAAAGAAACCCAATTTAAATCCATGGAAAAAAATTACTTCAACTGTTCTGAAAAATAATAAAGTAATTAATATTGGAATAATAGGTAAATATGTAAACTTAAAAGATGCATATAAATCCTTAGATGAAGCATTAACACACGGCGGCATAGCAAATAATGTAAAAGTTAATTTAGTAAGAATTGAATCTGATAAACTAAAAAAAAATGAAATAAGCAAAAAACTTAGAAGTGTTTCAGGAATATTAATTCCAGGTGGATTTGGTAAAAGAGGAACAGAGGGGAAGATTGCTGCAATTAAATATGCAAGAGAAAAAAAAATACCCTTTTTTGGTATTTGTTTTGGTATGCAAATGGCAATTATTGAATTTGCCAGAAACAAATTAAATATAAAAAATGCTAGTTCTACAGAGCTTGATAAAAAATGCTACCCTGTTATTGGATTAATCCATGAATGGAACAAAAATGGAAAAATTTTTAAGGGTACAGAAAAAAACCTAGGCGGTACAATGAGATTAGGTCTTTATGTAGCTAAATTAAAAAATAATTCTGCCATAAAAAAGATTTATAAATCAAATGAAATTAAAGAAAGACACAGACATAGATATGAAGTTAATAACAACCAAAGATCAAAATTTGAAAAAAAAGGATTAATATTTTCGGGCATGTCTCCAGATAATAAATTACCTGAAATAATTGAATTAAAAAATCATCCCTGGTTTATTGGCGTTCAATTTCATCCAGAGTTTAAATCAAGACCATTATCACCACATCCATTATTTAAATCTTTTATACAAGCTTCAAAAAATTATCATGGAAAATAGAATTGTTAAGTGTCAGGATTTAAATATTTCTAACTCAAATAAAATTTGTTTAATAGCAGGACCATGCCAACTAGAAACTGAGCAACATGCTTTGGACATGGCAGGGGAAATTAAAAATATTACTGACAAATATGAAATTGGTTTTATATACAAAACATCATTTGATAAAGCTAATAGAACAAGTCTTAAAGGTAAAAGAGGAGCTGGATTAGAAAAATCTTTACCAGTTTTTGATAAAATAAAAAATCAAATAAAAGTCCCTGTCCTTACTGATATTCACAATGAGGAGCAATGCTCAATTGTTGCGCCACATGTTGACGTTTTACAAATTCCTGCATTCTTATGTCGACAAACAGATTTATTAGTTGCTGCTGCAAAAACAAAAAAAATTATCAATGTGAAAAAGGGTCAGTTTTTAGCTCCATGGGATATGGTAAATGTAACAAAAAAAATATCTGAGTCTGGAAATAATAATATTCTTGTAACAGAGAGAGGGGCTAGTTTTGGATATAATACTTTAGTTACTGATATGAGATCAATACCCATAATGACAAAAAATGGTTATCCGATTGTTTTTGATGCCACTCACTCAGTTCAACAACCTGGAGGTCAGGGAGATAAAAGTGGAGGACAAAGAGAATTTGTTGAACATTTATCTAGAGCAGCTGTTGCAGTGGGTGTTGCTGCTATTTTTATAGAGACACATCAAGATCCTGATAATGCTCCTTCTGATGGGCCAAATATGGTTCCGCTTAATAAATTAGATAATCTTATTAATCAGATTGTAGAAATAGATAATCTAATAAAAAAAAATAATGTCTAAAATTTCTAAAGTTATTGCAAGACAAGTTTTTGATAGTAGAGGAAATCCAACTATAGAAACAGAAGTATTTGTAAAAGATATTAGTGCATCAGCAATTTGTCCTTCCGGAGCATCAACCGGAACTTACGAAGCTTTTGAAAAAAGAGATATTAATAATAAAAAATATCTTGGAAAAAGTGTTTTAAAACCAATTGAATTTATAAATAACGTAATATCAAATAAGTTAAAAAATTTTAATGTTCATCAACAAGAAAAGATAGATAATTTATTAATAAGGCTTGATGGAACAAAACAAAAAAAAAGAGTTGGAGCTAATGCAATTCTTTCAGTTTCTATAGCTGTCAAAAAACTTTCATCTAAAATAAAAAAAATTCCAATTTATAAAAATTTACTAGTAAATAAAAACTTCAAATTACCATACCCAATGATGAACATAATTAATGGTGGGGCACATGCAAATAATGGTCTAAGAATACAAGAATTTATGATAAGACCAGATAAAGCAAAATCTTTTTCAGAGGGTGTAAGGATGTGTTTTATAGTCATCAATAAACTAAGAGATTTATTAAAAAAAATGGGCTATTCCACATCAGTAGGTGATGAGGGTGGATTTGCTCCTATGATAAATGATAATGAAAGTGCTCTAAAATTAATAGTAAAAGCAATAAACCTATCTGGTTTTAAAAATGGAAAAGAAATAGTTATTTGTTTGGATGTTGCTGCAAATGAGTTAATTAAAAATAAAAATTACTCAATTCATACTAAAAAATATGAAAGTGTAGATAAAACAATTTCTGAATACTTAAAATTAATAAGAAAATATAAAATAAAATCAATCGAAGATCCATTTGGTGAAAACGATTGGGCAGCATGGACAAAAATTTTAATACAAACAAAAGATAAAGTCCAAATTGTTGGTGATGACTTATTTGTTACAAATTTGGAACGATTAAAAATTGGTTTTCTTAATGTTTCTGCAAATTCAATTTTGATTAAATTAAATCAAATTGGAACTGTAACTGAAACATTAGAGGTAATAAAATTTGCAAAATTGATAGGGTATAAGACTATAATTTCTCACAGGTCTGGTGATAGTGAAGACACATTTATTGCAGATTTTGCTGTTGGTACTGATTCTAATCAAATAAAGACTGGATCATTATCTAGATCAGAGAGAGTTTCAAAATATAACCAATTATTGAGGATCGAGCATAATCTTGGAAAAAAATCTAAAATGCATAATATTAATTAATGATAGATAAGATAAAAAAAAATTACTTTGTTTTAATAGTAACATTTTTGTTTATTTATTTTTTTTTTAATTTATTAGGCGGTGATAGAGGTTTAATTTCCTATTTAAATAAAAAAGACATATACAAAGAATTAGAAATTAAACAGACAGAATTACAAATCAAAATTCAAGATTTAGAGCATAAAAATTCTTTATTAACTGAAAATATAGACCTTGATTTTATTGAAATTTTAATCCGGGACAAATTTTTATTTGGCAAAGAAGGAGAGACTACCTATATAATAAAAAATAATGGAAAAAATTAAAACAAGACATCCTGAAAAAGTAAAGAACCCAATAAATCCAATTAAAAAGAAACCAGAATGGATTAGGTCTAAACTTTCTGATAGTAAAGAATTTTTTCATACTAAAACGGTAGTTAATCAAAATAATCTTGTCACTGTTTGCCAGGAGGCAAGCTGCCCAAACATAACAGAATGTTGGAGTAAACGGCATGCAACCTTTATGATTATGGGAGATACTTGTACAAGAGCTTGTGCTTTTTGTGATGTTAAAACAGGAAAACCAGAAAAACTGGATCCATTCGAACATGTTAAAATTGCAAATGCAGTAAATAAATTAAACTTAAGACATGTAGTTATAACATCAGTTGATAGAGACGATTTACCAGATGGTGGATCAAATCATTTTAAAGAAGTAGTTTTGATGACTAGAAAAAAAAATCCAAATACTACAATTGAGGTTTTAACGCCAGATTTTTTAAGAAAAGGTGAATCCTACAAAACAATTTTAGAATCTAATCCTGATGTTTTTAATCATAATATTGAAACAGTACCAAGACTGTATGTTAAAGTGAGACCAGGTGCTAGATACTTTGCATCCTTAGAACTTCTAAAAAACGCAAAAATAAATAATAAAAAAGTATTTACTAAATCTGGAATAATGGTTGGTTTGGGTGAAGAGAGAGATGAAATAATTCAAGTAATGGATGATCTAAGATCAGCTGATGTGGATTTTTTAACAATTGGTCAATACTTACAGCCTTCAGTAAAACATCATCCATTAGAGAGATACTATCATCCAGATGAATTTAAAGAACTAGAAGTTATAGCTAAGTCAAAAGGATTTTTATTGGTTTCTTCATCTCCTTTAACAAGATCATCGTATCATGCAGATGAAGATTTTGCTAAATTAAAACAAAACAGACTTAATTAATTTCATGCCAAAAGCATCTGTAACGCGACTTATAGAACGCGATAAAAAAACACTTATAGATTTTGTTTTAGATATTGAAAAATATCCGGAATTTATTCCTTTTTGTATAGATGCAAAAGTATACAAAAAAAAAGAAGAAAAAGATTCCGTTAATATAATTGCGGATTTAACTATTGGCAAAAGACCTTTTACAGATACTTATAAAAGCGATGTGAAATTTGATAAATTAAATGATCATATCCATGTCACGAATATTGATGGACCCCTTAATTATTTAGAAAATAACTGGAAATTTATTGAAAAAAAAAATTTTACAGAAGTTCATTTTGATGTTGATTTTGAGATAAAAAATAAATTTTTGAATATTATTATGGCAAAATCATTTCAATTCGGTCTTAATAAAATAGCAGATGCTTTTCAAAAAAGAGCAGAGAGCTTATAAAATGTTATTTTAATTCCCAAATATTTTAAATACAAAAAAGTAAAATATATAAGATTTAATAAAAAAATTTTTCAGACTAAACTATTGATTAATTTCAAAGTCTTTTTAACTGTAGAATTTTGAATAAAATACCTTTGTTTTTTGCCAAACAAACATTTTGTTACTGATGATTTTTTACCTTTTTTTAGACCTACGTATACAAGACCGATAGGCTTATCTTTTGTACCACCATTTGGACCTGCGATTCCGGTAATAGATATGTTTATTTTACTATTTGATATTTTTGATAATCCTTCCATCATAGATCTACAACATTCGGGGCTAACAGAACCATATTTATCGATAATTTTTTTGTTAACTTTTAATATTTTAATTTTTGCTTTGTTTGAATAAGTAACTAAACCCATCTGGAAGTACTTTGATGAACCGCTCAATTTGGTAAATTTACTTGATAATAAGCCTCCTGTGCATGATTCAGCTACAGATAAAGTAATATTTTTTTTAATTAATTTTTTATGCAACTTATGGATATTCATTAAAATTTTAGACTTATTAAGTAAATTAATATCATGGTGTATAATCCTGCCATAATATCATCCATTATTATTCCAAAAAAGTTTTTATGTTTTTTGTCAAAATAATTAACTGGAAAGGGTTTAACAATATCAAAAAATCTAAAAAAAATAAAAGAAATTAAATAATATATTTCAACTGGTATACTTATTAAATTAAGTGAAGAAAGATACACAATTAGTATTAATGGCATTGCTTGTCCCAAAACTTCATCTATTACAATTTGTCTAGGATCTTTATTTTCAAACTCGGTTTCCGAGTCCATCACCGCATAAAAAGAATAAAAAAATATAATTGAATATAATATTAAAATATAATTTAAATTCTTAAAATTCAGTATCTCAAAAAGTGTATAAAGTATTATTAATGTACTTAGAGATGTAAACGTTCCAGGTATTTTAGAAATATATCCATTGCCAAAAAAAGTTGAAATTAATATGTTAATTTTTTTCATCTCGATAATGAACAAATCACTTCGCATGCTATGGCTTGTTCTTTTCCAATTATACCTAATTTTTCAACTGTTTTCCCTTTTAAATTTATCAAACTTTTGTTTATTGATAACAAGCTAGAAATTGATTTTATAACTTTGTTTCTGATTTTTGAGACTCGGGGGTTTTCGCAAATTAAGTTTATATCTATATTTTTTATGTCAAAATTATTATCCTTTACTAATTTGATAACAGGCATAAGCATGTTTTTGGACCTGATATTCATAAATTTAGTTGAATCACTCGGGAAAAGAGTTCCAATATCACTTTTTCTCATAGCTCCTAGCAAACCATCAATTATAGCGTGGATGATTACATCTCCATCAGAATGTCCTTTGAGTCCTGAATGATATGGAATTTTCACTCCTCCTAGAAAAAGTTTTTTATTTTTAATTAACTTGTGTATGTCGAAACCAATTCCATAATAAGTTTCTGATTTTAGGTATTTCAAATCATCTATTGTTGTTATTTTAAAATTATTCTTATCTCCAAGAATAAATTTAATTTTCTTATTATTTTTTATGTAAAGACTAGCTTCGTCTGTTATCTTTTCTTTATTATTCTTATATAAATTAAAAAGTTCATTAAAATTAAAACATTGAGGTGTTTGAGTTAATAAGACTTTGTCACGGTTTAAATTATTAATTTTATTATTATTTATGTATTTTACTGAATTTTCTGAATTCAAATAAGGAACTACAGCACTATTTTTTTTTAAATTACTTTTTAATTTCCTCAATAAATTTATTGATAAATTTGGTCTTGCGGCGTCATGAATATATACATTTTTAATTTTTTTATTCTTTAAGAATTGTAGAGCATTTTGAGTAGAATTATGTCTCTCTATTCCTCCTTTTATTACATCTACACTTTTAAATTTTATTTTTTTAATTTTTTTATTTGAGACTATCAAAATTCTTTTAAATAACTTTGAGTCTTGAGCGACTTTTAATGAATGCTCAAATAATGGCTTGTTTTTATACATTATAAATTGCTTATTATGTTTAGATTTAAATCTCTTACTTTTTCCTGCACTTAATAATATAAAACAATCACTCATGTATTTATTTATAAATTTTTATATATATTCATAGTTTATGCTAACTTTTATAAAAAGAAATTTATTTATAATAATTATATTCGTACTTACTGTTTTACTATCTTTTATTACATTTCTAACATTTATTGATAGAAGCTTTATTGAGCTAAATGATCAAAATCTTCAATTAGTATTAATTTTAAATATTGTCTTTTTACTTGTTTTTTTTGTGTTGATTTTTATTGATATTAAAAATTCAATTAAAAATAATATTAATGTAAGGGGATCAGTAGCAAATAGAAAATACATAATATCATTTGGTTTATTTACTTTAATACCATCATTATTAATTGCTATTTTTTCTCTTTTCATCTTTTCTTTCGCTCTAGAAAAATATTTTGATAAAAAAATAACTACAGCAGTTAATAATTCATACGAAATTGCAAAAAACTATGTTGATGAAAAAAGAAATAAAATTCAGTCAGAAATAGTATTAATTGCATTTGATTTAAATAAGTATCACAATATTTATAAAACTGATCCTGTTAGATTTAAGTCTTTTTTGAATACACAAAATCTAATAAGAGATATTGATCAACTTTATTTAATAAATTCAACTGGTGAATTGATAATTTCAGCAAATGATTCTGAGTATGTTAAAATTGAAGATCAAGCTATTAGTATGGTACGTTCAGATGATCGTCCATTAAAAATCATAAATGCACCAGAAAATAGGTCTGCTGCAGTGATTAGATTAGAGAATTTTGAAGATACATACTTATATGTAGTAAAAAAATTAGACAAAAGCATCTCTAATTATTTATTAGAGTCTGAAGAAGCTTTAAATTTTTATTACACTGTTGAAAATCAAAGTTTAGGCATTAGAATATCCTTTGCAATCATATACATCTCTCTTGTAACACTTCTCTTATTTTTATCTATTACTATTGCAATTAGATTTTCTTCAAGATTTTTTATATCTATTAATAATCTTATAACTGCATCTGAAAAAATTGGAAAAGGAAATTTGGACGTAAAGGTTCCTGAACTTAAAGCAGATAGAGAAATGGAGTTATTAAATAAAAACTTTAATTCTATGATAGAAAAATTAAAAAATCAGCAAGACAAATTATTATCAAATGAAAGACATGAGGCTTGGGAAACAGTGGCTAGAAAAATGGCCCATGAAATTAAAAATCCACTTACTCCAATACAGCTAACTATAGATAATCTTAATTCAAAATATTTACCTGATTTAAGTGACGAAAAGAAGCAAAAATATCAAGATAATTTAAAAACTATTTTAAAGCAAATAAAGCAAATAGAAAATCTAGTAAATGAATTTTCTGATTTTGCAAGAATGCCCAAACCTCATTTTAAACATAATGATTTAATAAAAGTTTTAGATGAAAATATTGAATTATTAAAAAAAATTGACAGCTCAATTAATTTTAAAATTAATAATAAAACAGGTAAAAAAGTTATAATTAATTTTGATAATGAGCAGTTCAACAGATTATTTTTCAACTTAATCAAAAATTCAATTGAAAGTATTAAAGAAAAGGTCAAAAAAACCAATGAAACATTGAAAAATATTGATATAGAAATAAATCAAAGAAGAGATTATATAACTGTCAACGTAACTGATACGGGCGAAGGTTTTAAGGATAAAAAAACCAAGGATATTATAAAGCCATATTATACAACTAAAGAAAAAGGAACTGGTTTAGGATTATCGATAGTAGATAAAATAATAAATGACCACAACGGATCAATTAAATTTTTAAATACAAATAATGGAGCTAAAGTTCAAATTATAATTCCAAAATAATTTATGGCAACAGAGATATTAATCATAGATGATAACTCAGATATTAGAAATATTCTTGATGAATTGATTCAAGATGCTGGATATAAAACAAGATTGGCAGCAAATTTTAATCAAGGATTATCAGAAATAGATAAAAAATTACCTGATGTTGCGATAATAGATGTCAAATTAGACAAAGGCGACAATGATGGAATTCAGTTACTCGAGCACATTAAAAATAAAAATACAGATATTCCAGTAATTATAATTTCAGGACACGCAAATATTGAAATGGCTATAAATTCTCTAAGATCTGGTGCATTTGAATTTATACAAAAACCCTTTGATAAAGAACGATTATTAAATTTTGTGAAAAGAGCTGTAGAAAACTTTAATTTAAAAAAAGAAAATATATCTCTATCAAATAAATTATTCCACTCGTTTAAAATAGTAGGAAAAAGTTCGAATATTACATCTATTAAAGATCAAATACAAAAATTGTCACAATCTGAAAGTAGAGTCTTTATAAGTGGACCTACTGGCTCTGGAAAAGAATTAATTTCAAGAAAAATTTATAAAAATTCAAAAAGATCAAATGGTCCATTTATAATAATTAATGGAGCATTATTAGACTCTAAAAAATATGAATTAGAACTTTTTGGTGAAGAAAGAAAGGATGGTTCAATTGTTTATGGTGCATTAGAAAAAGCATCTGGAGGTGTATTATTAATTGATGAAGTGACAGAAATTCCATTGGAGACACAATCTAAAATTTTAAGAGTTGTGATTGACCAAAAATTTAAAAGAATAAATAGCAATCATGATATCAAGGTTGATGTGAGAATTATTTGCGCATCTAGTAAAAATATTAATATAGAAATTAAAAATGGTAACTTTCGTGAGGACCTATTTCACAGATTAAATGTTTTTAATATTGAAATAGATCCTTTAAATAAAAGAATTGAAGATATACCATTACTTGTTGATTATTTTATAGAAAATATATGCAATACATATAATTATAAAAAATTTAAAATAAGAGACGATAATTATCTTTTAAACTATGATTGGCCAGGAAATGTAAGAGAATTACGTAATTTAATAGAACGAATTGCCATTCTTTCCCCGGGTAACGATGAGGAAAAAATATTAGAAATTATTAAAGAGTCACTATCTAAGTCTGCAAACGAAACTTTTTCTGTAGCAGAAAATCTATCAATACCACTCAGAGAAGCTAGAGAAAATTTTGAAAAGGAATATTTAATATCTCAAATTAAAAAATTTGGTGGAAATATCTCTAAAACTGCAAAATTTGTAGGTATGGAAAGATCAGCACTTCACAGAAAATTAAAACTATTAGGTGTAAAGGATTTAAATTAATGAATATAATAATCTGTGGTGCAGGCAGAGTAGGATTTACAATTGCAAAATTATTAACTGAACAAAATCATTCAATAACAGTTATTGATCAATCTAGTGATGATATTCAAAAGATTAATGAGTCTCTAGATGTAAAAGCTATTGTAGGTAAAGCAACCTCACCAGAAATTTTGGATCGTGCTAACACCTCAGAGGCAGATATGCTGATTGCGGTCACGAGAAATGATGAAATAAATATGCTAATTTGTCAAATTGCATATTCTTTATTTAAAGTCCCAAAAAAAATAGCTAGAATAAGGTCGCAAGAATATTTAGACCCAAAATTTTCTACTCTTTTTAATAAGGATAATTTACCTATAGATTATGTTATATCTCCAGAAATCGAAATTGCAAAATCATTACAAAGAAAATTAGAAGCACCAGGAGCTTTAGATAATGTGCCTTTTGCAGAAAATAAAATTAGATTATTAGAAATTTTAATTGACGAAAAATGTCCAATACACCAAATAAAATTAAAAGAATTAACAAATAAATTTCCAAATTTAAATGCATATATATTGGGAGTTATAAGAGAAGATTATTTTAAAATTTTAAAAAAAGATGACAAACTTCAACATAACGATAAGGCATATGTAATTGTTAACTCCAATCAAATGGAAGAGACTTTAAGGGTTTTTGGTCATAATGAAAAAATTGCAAATAAAATTCTTATTATTGGTGGAGGGAATATAGGTTTTAATCTAGCTTCAAATATAGAAAAAAACTTTGAAGAAGCTAGAGTAAAAATTATTGAGAAAGATAAAATTAGAGCAGAATTTATTGCTAACTATTTAAATGATACAATAGTTATTAATGGAAATGGATTAGACGAAGATGTATTGAACGAAGCTAACTTAGAAGAAGTAGAAACTGTCTTGGCCTTAACAAATGATGATGAAGATAATCTTATGGTTAGTGTCCTTGTAGAAAAATTCTCAAAAAACAAAAGAACTATGGCTCTAGTAAACAAACCCAATTATTCATTACTTCAATCATCTTTAAAAATTGATGATTTAATAGATCCAAGAATGAGTACAGTTTCAAGTATATTAAAACACGTACATAAAGGCACGATAGAAAATGCTTATACTATTTTAAATGGAGAGTATGAAGTTATTGAGGCTGACATTATAGAAACTTCGGAATTAATTAACAAAGAACTAAAAAATGCTGATTTACCAGATGAAATTCGAGTTGGTGCTGTTTTAAGAGATGATAAATTTATAGTTCCTTCGTCTAAATATATTTTTCAAAAAGACGATACAGTTGTGTTGCTGGCAAAGAGAGATCAATTACCTCTTGTTGAAAATCTATTTAGAATTAGCTCAATTTAATAAATGAATATATTTGGTCTAAAATACTTTGGTATTTTTATTTTAATTATAAGTTTTTTTTCTTTTTTCAACATAATTTACTCTTACTATTTTGATCTTTTAAATAACCTTAGTAATTATATTTTCACATTTTCAATTACTTTTATAATTGGATTGTCCCTTATTCTATTTAAAAAATTTAAGTACGAAAAAATTAATTTATTTGAAAGAATTATAATAGTTTTAATAGGTTATTTAATTTTACCTATGATAATATCAGTTCCTTATATTCTAAGCTTAGATAATATAGGTTTGGTTAATTGCTATTTCGAAGCTATTTCTGGTTTTACTTCTACTGGTTTTACAATCTTTAAAAATTTGGAGCAATTAGATCAAACTTTGATTTTATGGAGATCAAGCTCTCAATGGATAGGTGGATTATATTTTTTATTTTCAATATTATTACTTATTGACCTTTTTGATGAAAATCTAAAAAGATCCTTAACCAATTATATTTCTTTAAATTCATCTGAGATATTTAGACAAGTTTTTAAAATAATAATAATTTATTTATCTATAACTGTTCTTATATTTGTACTATTAAAATTAGTTAACATAAGATCTTATGATGCTTATAACTATTCTCTTACTATAATATCATCTGGTGGATTTTTACCTAATAATAATTTTGACACTACATTTACTACTGACATAAGTAAAATTATTCTATCGATATCGATGTTATTTCCTTTTTTTAGTCTTTTTTTTATTTTTAATCTAATTTTTTTTAAGAAAAAAAATATTAATTATCTAAGCGAAGATATTAATATTTTAATTTATCTTTTGATTGTAATTGTATTATCATTTATTTTTTTTAATTATAATAATAATTTTTTGAATGTATTAGTTTCTATTTCAAGTAGTGTTTCAAATATAGGAATTTCATTTGAACAAGTGCCTAAAAATCTTGTTTTTGTTTTTCTCATACTTGTAATTCTTGGCGGTTCCTTTTTTTCAACAAGCTCAGGTTTAAGAGTAATAAAAGTTTTAACTTTAATTAAATTTTCTTTAAATAATTTGTTATCTCATTCAAAACCAAACCAAATTTATTCAAATAAATTATCATTAAATAAAATTAGTGCTAATATTAATGATATTAATAAATATTTTTTTGCAATAATCATTTTTATATTTTCTTTATTCTTAATTACAATATTATTAACTATTTCTAACTTAGATTTTGAAGCATCTTTTAAATTAGGCATTTTAACTATAATGAATACTGTCAATTCTGAAATGTATAATCTAGCTGACCTAAATTTTTATAATTTCAATATATTCAGTAAAATTTCATTAATTATTTTTATGATTATTGGAAGAATTGAACTATTAACTGTCATTATTCTATTAAAAAAATTTCTTTTCAAAAATTAATTTAGTATTATAAATCAATCTCATGCGCTCTTAGCTCAGCTGGATAGAGCAACGGTTTTCTAAACCGTAGGTCGAAGGTTCGAATCCTTCAGAGCGCGCCAAAATCCAAATAATGCGTAAATTTTGCCATTAATTTTATATTGATGCGTTTCATTGTTTCTGCTTTACTTAGATAATTCAAAAATTACTTTGAATTATTTGTTAACAAATAAATAAACAAGAGGAATATATAATGTTTAAATTAGTAAAACGATTGACTTCGGTTGTTGCTATGTTTGCTGTTCTATTTACTTTTACAACAGAAACTATGGCTGCAAAAAAGTCAAAAACTCTTAAAAACACTCAGAAAAAAGGTTTTGTGAGATGTGGTGTTTCACAAGGTCTACCAGGATTTTCTAACGCTGATGCTGCAGGAAACTGGACTGGTGTTGACGTTGATGTGTGTAGAGCGGTAGCTGCTGCAGTACTAGGAGATTCAAGTAAAGTTAAATTTACTCCACTAAGTGCTAAAGAAAGATTCACTGCACTAACATCTAACGAGATAGATATTCTATCTAGAAATACTACTTGGACTCTTTCAAGGGATGCGGATATCGGTCTTACTTTCGTAGGAGTAAACTTCTATGATGGTCAAGGTTTTATGGTTAGAAAAAATTCAGGAATTTCATCTGTAAATGATTTTAAAGCTGGTGTTTCTGCATGTACTAATCTTGGAACTACTACAGAGCTTAATATGAGAGATTTCTTTAATTCAAAAGGAATTAAATATGAGCCAGTCACTTTTGAAAAAGCTGACGAAGTTGTAGCTGCATATGATGCTGGTAGATGTGATACATATACTACAGATAAATCTGGTTTAGCTGCTCAAAGAATTAAATTGAGTAACCCAGATGACCACATGGTATTACCTGAAACTATTTCAAAAGAGCCATTAGGCCCAGTTGTTAGACAAGGTGATTCTGTTTGGGAAGACATCGTAAGATGGTCACTAAACACTATGATCGAAGCTGAAGAGTATGGCGTAACATCAGCAAATGCTGATATGATGAAAACTTCAGATAATCCAGCTGTTAAAAGATTAGTTGGTGCTGAAGGTGAATTAGGAGCTGCTCTAGGTTTGGATAATGAGTGGAGTTTAAGAATAATCAAGCAAGTTGGTAATTATGGTGAAAGCTATAAAAGAAATATAGCTGATACTGGAATTCTACCTGATAGAGGTCCAAATGAGTTATGGACAAAAGGTGGAATACTTTACGTACCACCAGCAAGATAATTCTTTTTAAAAGGAATATAAAGAGGGCTAGATTTTTCTAGCCCTTTTTTTTATAAACCATACTAATTGTGAACTTTAAGAAAATATTACCCCAGTTACTTACATTAGTAGTAGTTATTCTAGTGTTTGGTTTCTTTTCATATAACGCCCAAGTTAATATGGAAAATAGAGGAATCACATTTGGTTACGGATTTTTATCTCAGGAATCTTCATTTGATGTACAGTTTTCACTAATAGAATATGATGGCTCACATTCTTATTTTAGAGCTTATCTAGTTGGATTATTAAATACTATTTTAGTATCAGTTATTGGAATTATTTTTGCAACGATAATTGGAGTTGTTGTTGGTATAGCTAGATTATCAAGTAATTATCTTATTGAAAGAACCGCAGCAATTTATGTAGAATTTTTCAGAAACATCCCTTTGTTATTGCAGATATTTTTTTGGTATTTTGCTGCTTTAAGAGCATTACCTTTACCCGAAAAAGCAGAACCCATGTTTGGAGTTTTCTTTTTAACAATTAAAGGTTTTTTTGTTCCAGCTTTTGTTTGGAATAATCTAGATATTTTTATTTATTCAGTAATCGCAGCAATCATCGCAATAGTTTTTATAAGATTATACGCTAAAAAAAAGCAGGAAAATAAAGGTATTCAAACACCAGTTTTATCAATATCTATTGGTCTTTTAATTATTTTGCCATTGTTAAGTTTTTTTCTAGGTGGAGTAGATGCATCTGTTGAAATACCAGTAATTGAACAATTATCAAAAACATCATTTACTTTTAAAGGTGGTCTAAAATTACCACCTGAATTAATTTCATTAGCGTTAGCTTTATCTTTATATACAGCAACTTTTATAGCAGAATGTGTAAGAGCTGGAGTTCAAGGTGTTAGCAAAGGTCAAAAAGAAGCTGCAGCTTCAATTGGTTTAACCCCTAACCAAGTTCTTAAATTAGTTGTAATGCCACAAGCTTTGAGGATTATAATTCCCCCAACAACCAACCAATATTTAAATTTAACAAAGAATTCATCACTTGCTGCCGCAATTGCTTATCCAGACTTAGTACTTGTCTTTGCTGGAACTGCTTTAATGCAAACAGGAAGAGCGATTGAAATTGTTTCCATTACAATGTTAACTTATTTAACTTTAAGCATAACTATCTCAATATTTATGAATTGGTATAATAAAAAAATAGCAATTAAAGAAAAATAATGAATAAATTAAATTTTTTATCGCCAGACAAAAATAATCTATACGCATATTTGTATTCAGGTATTGGTTTATTTTCTCTAAGTATATTAATTGTATTCTTGAATTCTTTTTTCAGTTTAGATTTGACTAGCTTTCTACCAGGAACAATAAGTTACTTTTTGCCTCTATTATTAGGTTTTATGGGTCTGCATTTAATTAGAATTGAATATTCAGGTATAAAATTTTTAGACGTTATTAATAAAAATATTAATACAAATAAATTTAATGCCCTTTTATCATTATTAATTATTTTTGCGGTTATAAAATCACTTCCACCGCTTTTAAGTTGGTTCATAATTGATGCAAATTTTGCTGGTGATTCAAAAGACGCTTGCTCAGGATCTGGTGCGTGTTGGGCTTACATAAAAACTTGGTTTAATAGATTTATGTATGGCATGTATCCAAATGCAGAACAGTGGAGAATAAATTTATCATTTATCGCTCTTGCTTTTCTTGGTGGAGTAGGGTTTTTTGCAACAGAAAAGTTCAAAAAATATCTAACATTATATTATGTTGTTGTTTATCCAATAATTGCATTTTTATTTATATTCTTTTTTATTTCTGGTGGCCCAATATTTTTTGATTTTTCATATGGAATTATTGCAGCGGTGATCTCTATTATAATAGGTTTCTTTATCCCATCGAAATTTAAAATGTATTATTTTTTAATAATACCGATCACAATATATATATTATTAAAGTATGTATTTTTTTACGAAGAACTAATTGAATTAGGAAAGATACAAGCTTTCGAATGGGTTGAAACTGGAGCCTGGGGTGGATTATCACTAACTTTTATAGTTTCATTTTTCTGTTTAATATTCTGCTTTCCAGTAGGTTTATTCCTATCTTTAGGAAGAAGATCTGACCTGCCAATAATTAAATATATTTCTATAGGATTTATAGAATTTTGGAGAGGAGTGCCTTTAATAACAGTTTTATTTATGTCTTCTGTTATGTTTCCAATGTTTCTTCCGGAGGACATGTTTATTGATAAACTTGTAAGAGTTATAATTGCAATATCATTATTTGAAGCTGCATATGTAGCAGAGGTAATTCGAGGTGGTTTACAGGCTTTACCTAGAGGACAATATGATGCTGCAAAATCTTTAGGAATGGGTTACTGGAAAATGCATATATTTGTGATTTTACCACAAGCCCTTAAATTAGTAATTCCAGGTATAGCAAATACTTTCTTGGCACTTGTAAAAGATACACCTCTAATTTTTGTTGTTGGTCTTTTAGAAATTGTAGGAATGCTTAATCTTGCGAAAACAAATCCTGAATGGTTAGGTTTTGCAATGGAAGGCTATGTATTTGCTTCAATAGTATTTTTTATTATTTGCTATGCAATGAGTAAATATAGTTATAATTTAGAGCAAAAATATAAAACTGAGAGATAATGTCAGATAAAATAATTCAAATAAAAGAGATGAATAAATGGTTTGGAGATTTCCAAGTCTTAAAAAACATTAATTTAGACGTAGAGAAGAATAAAAAAATTGTTGTTTGTGGTCCGTCTGGTTCAGGTAAATCTACATTAATTAGATGTATTAATAGACTTGAAGAACACCAGGAAGGATCAATTGTCGTTGATGGAACTGAATTAACTGAAGAGACAAAAAATATAGAGCAAATAAGAGCTGAGGTTGGAATGGTATTTCAACAGTTTAATTTATTTCCTCATTTATCAATATTGGATAACTGTACATTGGCACCAATATGGGTAAAAAAAATGCCAAAAAAAGATGCAGAAGCATTAGCTTTAAAACATTTGGAAAAAGTTCAAATTGCTGATCAAGCATACAAATATCCTGGTCAACTATCTGGTGGTCAACAACAAAGATGTGCAATAGCGAGAGCGTTGTGTATGGAGCCAAAAATAATGCTTTTTGATGAGCCAACGTCAGCGTTAGATCCTGAAATGATTAAAGAAGTTTTAGATGCAATGGTTAATTTAGCTAAGGCTGGTATGACTATGATTGTTGTGACACATGAAATGGGGTTTGCAAAAGAAGTTGCAGATGAAGTTATATTTATGGATGAAGGTATGATTGTAGAACAGGCAGAAACAAAAGAGTTTTTTGCTAACCCAAAAAGCGATAGAACAAAGCTTTTTTTGAGCCAAATATTATAAAAATTATAACTAAATTGCTAAAAAGTCGCTTGACAGCTTTATAAAATCTTAAAAATTATTATTCTTTTTAAAATTATTTTACTTGAAATAACTTTTTGATTTCTATTAACTCAACTTATTATTTTTAATTAAAGAGGGGTCTTTGATGGAAGAAAATTTCAATAAACATCTAGGTAATAAATTAAAACTTAGACGTTTGGCTTTAGGTTTAACTCAAACCAAAGTCGCAAAAGCAATAAATGTTACATTTCAACAAATACAAAAATATGAAAAAGGAACAAATGGTGTAAGTTCGATTAGATTACTACAACTATCTAACTATCTTAAAGTACCAATAAACTATTTTTTTGAAGATTTTTCCGAATATTTGATAAATTTAGAAAAATCTAAAGAAGGTCATATGAATGTTAATTATAATTTTTTAGTTAAAGTTTATTCTGAACTTACTCAAGATCAAAAAATTAAGTTTAGTAAAAACATACAGATCAACCAGGTAAATATTTCAAAAACAGGATAACTAATTTTAAATTGGCTCCTCGGGCAGGACTCGAACCTGCGACCAATTGATTAACAGTCAACTGCTCTACCAACTGAGCTACCGAGGAATATAAAATCACAACTTACTTTTTTTTTATATTATCTCAACAAAATAAATTGTGGAGGCAACGCCCGGAATCGAACCGGGATACAAGGATTTGCAATCCTCTGCGTAACCATTCCGCCACGTTGCCATGAATTAAATATTCAATGAGGACATATATAATTAATTTTATAATATAGTCTATAAATTTAACGGATAATTTCATTGTTGTTTATTGATATGATTAATTTATAAAATAATTATCCATGAGTTCAGACAAATATATTCACGAAAATGTTGAAAATAAGATTTATTCTTATTGGGAAGAAAAAAATTTATTTAAACCAAAATCTAATAAAAAACAATTTTCTATAGTTATCCCACCACCAAATGTAACTGGTAGTCTTCATATGGGTCATGCACTAAATAATTCTATTCAAGACCTTTTAACTCGATATCATCGAATGAATAATTTTGAAACTTTATGGCAACCTGGAACTGACCATGCAGGTATTGCCACACAAGCCTTAGTGGAAAAGAAACTTAAATCTGAAGGTATCGATAAAAATGATTTAGGAAGAGAAAAGTTTATTGAAAAAGTTTGGGAGTGGAAAGGTCAATATGGTGACATAATAATTAATCAATTAAAAAAATTAGGCTGTTCATGTGACTGGTCTAGAAATGCCTTTACCATGGACGATAATCTATCAAAATCTGTATTAAAAGTTTTTGTTGAAATGTACAAAAATGGATTAATTTACAAATCAAAAAAATTAGTAAATTGGGACACTGTATTAAAAACAGCAATTTCAGATTTAGAAGTAGACCAAAGAGAGGTTAATTCAAAGTTATACCACATCAATTATCCAATAGAAGGGACAGATAGATTTATAACAATTGCAACTACTAGACCAGAAACCATGTTAGGAGATACAGCGGTTGCAGTTAATCCATCAGATGAAAGATTTAAATCATTAGTAAATAAAAATGTAATAGTTCCAATAGTTGATAGAAAAATAAAAATTATTGAAGATGATTATGCTGATCCTGAACAAGGGACTGGAGCTGTTAAAATTACGCCAGGACATGATTTTAATGATTATGAAGTAGGGGAGAGAAACAATTTAGAAATCATAAATGTTTTTACACCAGATGGTAAAATTAATGAAAATGCACCTGATAATTATATTGGGCTTGATAGATTTGAAGCTAGAAAAAGAATTTTAAAAGAACTAACTGATAAAAACTTATTTGTTAAAGAAGAGAAAATTAAAAATAAAGTTCCTTATGGCGATAGATCTAATTCTATAATTGAACCCTATTTAACGGAGCAATGGTTTGCAGATGCTAAGAAACTTTCAATAAAAGCAAAAGAAATAGTAAATAATAAAACAACTAATTTTTTTCCTGTTAATTGGACAAAAACATATTTTCAATGGATGGATAATATAGAACCATGGTGTATTTCAAGACAGCTTTGGTGGGGTCATCAAATACCTGCATGGTATGGACCTGATGGAGAAATATTTGTAGATGAAACAGAAGAAGGTGCAAATAAATTAGCTAAAGAACATTATAAAAAAGATGTTGAATTAATTAGAGATCCAGATGTTCTTGATACATGGTTTTCATCTGGTTTATGGCCTTTTGCAACTCTAGGATGGCCAGAAAAAAATGAATATTTAGAAAAATTTTATCCAACTTCAGTATTAGTAACAGGATTTGATATCATTTTCTTTTGGGTTGCAAGAATGATTATGTTTGGAATGGAATTTCAAAACAAAGAACCTTTTAAAAATATTTATGTTCATGCATTAGTTAGAGACGAAAAAGGACAAAAAATGTCAAAGTCAAAGGGTAATGTAATTGACCCATTAGAGTTAATTGAAAAATATAGTGCTGATGCTTTAAGATTTACACTTTTGTCAATGGCATCTCCTGGACGAGATGTAAAATTATCAGAGGATAGAGTCAAAGGTTATAGAAATTTTTTAAATAAAATATGGAATGCTAATAACTTTCTTATTCAAAATGATTGTAAATTTGAAAATATAGAAACGCCTAATGATTTAAAACTAAATATTAATAAATGGATATTTGTTGAATTCACTAACACTAATGAAAAGATAAAAAAATCAATAGATAGTTATCGATTTGATGAGGCTGCTAGAATTGCATATCAATTTGTATGGCATTCGTTCTGCGATTGGTATTTAGAGTTATCTAAAACTGTCTTCTATTCAGAAAATAATGAAAATATTGAAGAAACAAGAAATGTAGCTAGCTTCATATTTACTCAAATTCTAGTTATTTTACACCCATTCATACCTTTTCTAACCGAGGAAATATGGTTGAAAAATAAATTGGATAAAGATGGAAAAGACTTTCTTATGTTAAAAAACTGGTCTGAAGCCATTTCTAATAAAGATAAAGACTCTGATGAAGTAAATGAAATAATTGAATTTGTTTCATCTATAAGGTCATTTAAGAATGAGATAGAAATAAGCCCTGGATCATTTGTTAAAATACTAGTGAATAAAATAAATCCCGAAATTAAGAAATTTATTGAAAATAACTCTAATACATTAAAAAAAATTGGCAGAATTAATGAATTTGTAACTGAAGATATTAAAAAACCTTCAGCAAACTTGGTCATTAAAGGTGAAATATTTAAAATTTACTTTGATGAAGATGTAGATTTGTCAAAAATTAAAGAAACATTATTAAATAAAAAGAATAAAATTGAGAAAGAGATGGAAAAAATTAATACAAGGCTAAATAATAAAAGTTTTATTGAAAGAGCCCCAAATGATATTGTTGAGCAAGAAAAGTCTAACTTTATTAATTTAGAAAAAGATGTTAATAAATTAAATTATACTTTAGAAAGTCTATAATGCGGAAATTTAATAAAAAAAAACTACCAAGTAGATATACTACTGTAGGTCCTGATAGAGCGCCTCAAAGATCCTTTTATTATGCAATGGATTTAACGGAAAAAGATGTTGCAAAACCTTTTGTTGGTGTTGTTTCAACTTGGAATGAGGCTGCACCATGTAACATTAATTTAATGAAACAAGCTCAATTTGTAAAACAAGGTGTAAATTCATCAGGAGGAACACCAAGAGAATTTTGTACAATAACTGTTACTGATGGTATCGCTATGGGTCATGAAGGTATGAAATCTTCATTGATTTCAAGAGATGTAATTGCAGATTCTACTGAATTAACTGTTAGAGGACATTGTTATGATGCTTTAGTTGGTTTAGCAGGATGTGATAAATCTTTACCAGGTCTAATGATGTCTATGGTGAGATTAAATATTCCTAGTGTATTTATTTATGGAGGTTCAATACTTCCAGGTAGATTTGAAGGTAAGGATGTAACTGTTGTTGATGTTTTTGAAGGTGTTGGAAAATATACATCAAAAAAAATGACAGCTCATGCTCTTAGAAAATTAGAATTAAAAGCTTGCCCAAGTGCAGGTGCTTGTGGTGGTCAATTTACTGCAAATACAATGGCATGTGTTTCTGAAGCAATTGGATTAGCTCTACCATATTCAGCAGGAACACCTGCTCCATATAAAGAAAGACATAAGTACGCAATTAACAGCGGTAAAGCTGTAATGAAACTTTTAGAAAAAAATATTAGACCAAGAGATATTGTTACAAGAAAAGCATTAGAAAATGCTGCTACAGTTGTTGCTGCAACAGGAGGATCTACTAATGCAGGTTTACACTTACCAGCAATTGCAAATGAAATTGGAATTAAATTTGATTTAATGGATGTTGCAAAAATTTTTAAAAGAACTCCTTATCTTGCTGATTTAAAACCTGGTGGAAAATATGTTGCAAAAGATATGTGGGAAGCAGGTGGAGTTCCAATGCTTTTAAAAACTCTTTACGATGGCGGATATATTCATGGTGATTGTATGACTGTTACAGGAAAAACAATGAAAGAGAATTTAAAAAATGTGAAATTTAATCCAAAACAAAAAGTAATGAGAAGTTATAAAAATCCAATTACACCAACAGGTGGGGTTGTTGGATTAAGAGGTAATTTAGCTCCAGAAGGTGGAATTGTTAAAATTGCCGGTTTGAAAAAATTACAATTTACTGGAAGAGCAAGATGTTTCGACTCTGAAGAAAAAGCTTACAAAGCTGTAAAAGAAAGAAAATACAAAGACGGCGATATAATTATAATTAGATATGAAGGTCCAAAAGGTGGTCCAGGAATGAGAGAAATGCTGCAGACAACAGCTGCAATTTATGGACAAGGAAAAGGGGAGAAAGTAGCCCTTATAACCGACGGTAGGTTCTCTGGGGCTACCAGAGGCTTCTGTATCGGTCATGTGGGTCCTGAGGCCTCTATAGGCGGTCCAATAGCCCTTTTAAAGAACGGAGATATAATTGATATAGATGCAAAAAAGGGGACTATTAACGTTAGATTAAGTAAAAAAGAGCTTAGTTTGAGAAAAAAGAAATGGAAACAAAGAAAAATGAACTTTGGAAACGGAACTCTTTGGAAATATGCTCAAACAGTAGGACCAGCTTATTTAGGTGCACCCACACATCCAGGTGGTAAAAACGAGGTTAAAACTTACGCAGATATTTGATGAAAATTAGACCTGTAATACTTTGTGGTGGTGCAGGAACACGACTTTGGCCCAATTTAAAAAATACTCAAGCAAAACAATTTATTGATTTTGGTGGTTGGACTTTATTACAAAAAGCTTTTGAAAGAATAAATAATAACTCTTACGATTTTCCAATTATCAGCACAAATCTGAAGTATTTAAAAGATGTTAAGAAAACATTGAAAAAATCTAAAATAAAAAGATATAAAATAATATTAGAACCAGCAAAAAAAAACACAGCACCAGCAATTTTAGTAAGTGCTTTAATTAAAGAAATTCCATCTGATCAGCCAATAATGTTTTTTACTTCAGATCATTTGATTGAAAATCCAAGTATTTTAACAAGATCTTTAAAAACTAATGTTAAAAATTTAAGTGATGAAAATATATTTATTTTTGGAATTAAACCAACTAGACCATCCAATGAGTACGGATATCTCAAAACAAAAAGTTTAAATAAGTTAAATAAAGTAACTAAATTTATAGAAAAACCAACGGAGCAAAAAGCCAAAAGAATAATTAAATCTGGAGGCTACTGGAATTCTGGTATGTTTTACTTAAAAAAATCATCAATAATTAATAACTTCAAAAAGTATCAGCCTAGTATTTATAAGGCATGTCTAAAATCTTTAGAAAAATCAAAGATTAGAAATAATACATATTTTTTGAGTAAAAAATTCTTTGATAATTGTAAGGAAATTTCTTTTGATTATGCAATTCTTGAAAAATCAAAAGATATAAATGCAATAAAACTTAGTATTCAATGGTCAGACCTTGGAAATTGGTTTGAAATATCAAAAATATATAAAAAAAATAAAAATAAATATTTCAAGAAAAAAAATGTTTTTCATAGACCATGGGGCAGGTACACCAACCTATATGAAGGTAAAAACTTTCTAGTAAAGGAATTAGTAGTTAATCCTAAGTCTAAATTAAGCTTACAAAAGCATTTTCATCGATCTGAATATTGGACTATTACTGATGGAAAACCTCTAATTACATTAAACAAGAAAAATTTCTATAAAAAACCAGGTGAAAAAATATTCATACCAATAGAAGCAATTCATCGAATAGAAAATAAATTTAAGAAAAAAGTAAAAATTATTGAAATACAAACTGGACCTATTTTAAAAGAGACAGATATAGTTAGATATCAAGATATTTACGGTAGAGTGAATTAATACTCTTTATGGATACATTAGTATTTTCTGTCGTTTTATTGGCAGCACTACTTCATGCCACTTGGAATGGCATGGTCAAAAAGCACTCGGATAAAGCAGTTGCTCTAGCAGGTATAATTTTAGGTCATATACCTTTTTCAATTATCGCAATCGTTTTGTTACCAGCACCTTCATTAGAAAGTATACCTTATATCTTTGCAAGTATTGTTGTTCACATCGGTTATCAATGGTTTTTGCTTAAATCATATGAAATTGGAGATTTGACAAAAGTCTACCCTATAGCAAGAGGCACAGGCCCTTTATTTGTAACTGTAGTTTCAATTTTATTGTTGGGAGTAGTGTTAAATAAATTTATACTTATCTCTATTTTCTTAATATGTTTTGGAATTTTTTTTCTTGGTATTTCTGATTATACAAACAGTAGCTTAAATGTTATTAAATTTTCGATAATTACAGGTTTGTTTATTGGATCATACTCACTTGTAGATGGATATGGAGCAAGAATAAGTAATTCTGCAATATCTTTTGTCAGTTGGTCTTTCATATTAAATGCTATGATTTTCCCATTTATTCTTAGTTTAAGAGGTCAAAAGGATATTATTAAAAAGGTTTATAGAGACGGTAAGATGATATTTTTTTATGGTGTAACATTATCATATGCTAGTTATGCCTTGGCTGTATGGGCATTTACAAAAGCTCCAATACCTGTTGTTACATCCTTAAGAGAAACAAGTATTTTATTATCAATATTTATTGGATATTTTTTATTAAAAGAAAGTATCAATTTAAAAAAAATTATATCAATTTTATTTATTTTAATAGGTGTGATTGGGATTAAATTATTTTAATTAAATTGTAACAATCTATAAATATTTTTGTCATTAAAGTTTACTAAAAATGACTAACAGAAATCTTAAATAATAAAACATCTTCATTTCCTCTTTGTTTAAGATTTTGTTGATTAACTACCTTCCCCTTTTGTTATAAAAGAGGGGAGGGACAATTTTTATATATTAATTATTTACAGACGCAGGACTCTCACTGGTTTTCTTTTTAGCTATTTTTTTTGCTTTTTTTTCGGCAACTTTTTTTTCAATACCTGCGATTTTTATATTAATTTTAGCTAGTTTTTTTTCCTTTAAATTAATTTTATTTTTAAGTTTATCTATTGATTTGATAAACTTTTTTTTTCTTCTTTCATTTTTCTTTAACTTCTTACCCATCATCACCTCCTATGAAAATTTAAATTATTATATTTAATTTAAATTTATAAGTAAAATAATTTGTCTAAAATTTTGTTATTTAAATTATAGTAAAAAATTTACTTTTTTTTTTGAAAATTCAATATCAATCTTATTGTGACATCCAAAATTATCTCCATCAACCTGAACGGGAATTTCAAAATTATTGCAATTAATTTGGATACTTTTTGAATAGGTAGTTATAACAGATTTGTTTCTTGATAAATCTCCATAAATAATTATCAAAATAATATAATACATTAGTTTTAGCCTACTTAAATCTTTAAAGACATAAGTTATTAATCTATCATCAAAAATGTTTGACTTATTTATCTTATGATGACCAGCATAATATTTGGTATTAGAACTTAATATCCAATCAGCTTGATGTTTTTGACCATCAAAGAAAACATCAAGTTTATTATTTTTCATAAATAAAAAATGCTGAAACCCTTTTAAACCAAATATTATCTTACCAAGTATTTTTTTTATACGTGTATCAATAGAGTGAACAATTTTAGCATCCCAACCAATACCAGCCATTAAAAAAAAATAATTTTTATTAATTTTTATAAGATTAGATTGTTTATAGTTATTTGATGTTAAAATATTACAAATATCATCTACTTTTTTATTTATCGATAACTCTGCTTGAAGTAAATTGGCTGTTCCAGCTGGTATATACCCAATTGCAAATTTATCATTAAAATCAAAGTCATTTTTTATCAATTCATTGATTGCAAATGATACTGATCCATCTCCACCAGCAACTATCAATCTATCATAATTTTTATTTTTAAATTCCAAAAATATTTCTTTCGCCTCTTTTTCAGATTTAGTTTTGAAATAATCTACAGAGTTGTTAATTTTTAATTTTTCATAAATCTTATTTACAAATTTTATTTTTTTCCCTGTTGAAGAATTAAGGTTATAAATCAAACAATAATGCATAATTTTTTCGTAACTAATTTTTAATAAATCTTTAACATTTCAATGACATAAGAATTAAATGATTCGAGTTACAGTTGTGTTACAAAATAGGTTTTTTTAATGCCTCCGTTATTAAAATATAAGAGTATATTTATATCTGATGTGCATCTTGGTACCAAAGGTTGTCAAGCTAACAAGCTTTTAGAATTTTTTAAGAATTCAAGATCCGAGAACCTTTATTTAGTTGGAGATATAATCGATGTTTGGGCAATGCAAAAGAATTTCTATTGGCCTCAAGAGCATAATGATGTCATACAAAAAATATTGAGAAAAGCCAGGCACGGGACAAAAGTATTTTACATAATTGGAAATCATGATGAGATATTTAGAAAATTTATTCCAATGCATTTAGGTGATATTAAAATAGTAAATAGAGTTATTCATGAAACGCAGTTAGGAAAAAAATATTTAGTTGTTCATGGTGATGCTTGGGACGGAGTAATGAAATATGCTAAATGGCTTTCTAAATTAGGAGCCATTGCCTATGAATTATTACTTAAAATTAATGTTATTATAAATTTTTTTAGAAAATTGAGAGGTAAAGACTATTGGTCATTAGCAAGATTTTTAAAATATAAGGTAAAAAATGCTGTAAAATTTATAGGTGAATATGAAAACACACTTTCTTCATATGCAAAAAGGAAAAAATTTGATGGAATAATTTGTGGACACATACATCATGCTGAAAATTTAAATCTTGATGGTGTTAATTATTTAAATTGTGGCGATTGGGTTGAGTCATGTACAGCCTTGGCAGAAAAATATGATGGAACTTTTGAGATAATTTATTGGGATAAAAAAAGAAACGAATATATTTCAGAAAATATTGATAATAACAGGATCGGTTCATTCAAAAAAGCATCTTAAAGAATGAAAATATTAATTGTTACCGATGCTTATTACCCTCAAGTTAATGGTGTTGTAAGAACTCTCCACGAAACTGGTGAAATTCTTAAATCACAAGGTCAAACTATTGAATATATTACTCCTCAACAATTTCTTACCGTGCCAATGCCAAAATATAATGAAATTAGATTGTCCTTAAATGTTTGGCCCCGTGTAAGTAATTTAATTAATTCAATTAAACCTGATGCAATACATATTGCAACAGAAGGACCCTTAGGGTTTATGGCACGAAGACATTGCATTAAAAATGGCTTAAAATTTACCACAAGTTTTCACACAAGATTTGATAAATACATTAAACTTTATATGCCTATCATTCCAGCTAAATGGTCAGAAAAATTTTTATGCAATTTTCATAATAAAGCTGAAAGAATTTTAGTGACAACAGAATCCATGCGTGAAGAGTTAATTTCTTTAGGTATTGATAACAATAAAATGGTTACATGGACCAGGGGAGGTAATCATGGCGCGTTTAAAAACCCCATTAAGAGAGACTTACCTTATAAAAGACCTATATGGATATATGTTGGTAGGATTGCAGTTGAAAAAAATATTAAAGCATTTTTAGATCTCGATCTTGAAGGTACTAAAGTTATTATTGGAAAAGGTCCAGACCTAAACAATTTGAAAAAAAAATATCCAAATGATATTTTTTTAGGTGAAAAGACTAATGGAGAATTAGCATCTCATTTTGCATCATCAGACGTTTTTGTTTTTCCTAGTAAAACTGATACATTTGGTATTGTTGTTTTGGAATCATTAAATTGTGGTACACCAGTTGCAGCTTACCCTGTGCCGGGACCTAAAGATATATTAGGGGGTACTAATATTGATACTTTAGATGATGATTTGAAGGCTTCTGCTTTAAAAGCTTTGAAGGTAAGTCGCCAAGATTGTCTTGATTTTGCAAAAAAATATTCATGGGAAGAAACAGCAAAAATATTTTTTGAAAATATTTCACCTAATTATTAAAGACAATATTCATTACATTTGTTAAAACATATCCATGTTTTGGACAGAGTTGATACTCATAGTTGTAATAATTATTTTATTATATTTTTTATTTAAAAAAAATATTAAGCCAGAAAATACAGCTCCAGTTGTAAATAAGACCAATAAGGATGATTTAGGAAAAAGAGTAATTATTGAAGAATTAGAAGATCAATTCTTTGCTTTAGATAAATATAATTTAATCAAATATCTAAACAAAAGTGCAAAACAACGTTTTGGAGAAAACTTAATTGATAAAAATATTTCAAGTGTAATAAGAGATACAAAATTATTAGAAACGATTGAAGAGGCTATCAAAGATCAAACTACAAAAAATGTCAATGTAGAAATAAATTTACCATCTTATCAACTTTACAAAATCTATGTTATTCCTGGTCCGACTTATTTGTTTCCAGAAATAAACTCTGTCGTATTGTTTCTAAAAGATTTTACAGAAATAACAAAAGCACAAAAACTAAAAACTGATTTTGTTGCAAATGTGAGTCATGAATTAAGAACACCTTTAGTTTCGATTAAAGGTTCTTTAGAAACTATTCTTGGACCAGCTTCAAAAGACCAAGAGGCGCAAAAAAAATTTATGTCTATCATGTCTGATCAAGTATTAAGAATGGAAAACCTAATCAATGATTTATTGATTTTAAGTAGAATAGAATTGGAAGAACATATCAAGCCTAATAAAATTGTGAGCTTAAATGATCTTTTTACAAATATTAAAAGTAACTTTGAATTAATTCTTAAAAAAAAGAAAATCAATTTACATATTGAACTTATGGAACCAACCTTAGTTTTTGGTGATAATGATAAATTGTTAACTGTATTTTCAAATTTAATTGATAATTCAATTAAATATTCACAAGATGGAAAAAATATATACGTAAAAAGTCAAAATAGTGAAGGTAAATTAATTGATAAAAATATTGCCATTAGCATTAAAGATGAAGGTGTCGGAATACCTCACCAGCTAATTCCAAGAATAACTGAGAGATTTTTTAGAGTAGATACAGAAAAAAGTAAAAAGGTTGGTGGTACAGGTTTAGGTTTAGCTATAATGAAACATATTATATCTCAACACAGAGGTGACTATGAGATTCTCAGTAAAGTTAATGAAGGTACTGAAATTAAGATATATCTTCCAACAAAATAATTAATTTAAAAAATTGTTTAAAATTAACTCTTATTCAACCAAGATTTAACAAATCTTTTGTTGATTCGTATCTTAGTTTATTTAAAATTAGTTTATGATTAAGATATTTCATAGTATTTTAATTATTATTTTTTTTTTAATTTCGATCATTACTAAAAGTAATGCATCTGATATTTCTACAATTTTAAGAAACCAGCAATTAACTGTTTTTGATATTGGTATCTTTAGATTACAGGAAGACTTAAAAAGTGCATATCCTGAAATAAAAAAACATAAAGATGTACCATACGAAGATATATATATAGATGTTCTCAGTTCCTATTGGAGAAATACAGTAGATTTAATTGTTTCAATTCCAGTAAATGAAAATTTAAAAAAAGAGAACTACATGTCAGATTCATTGAGATGTCGAAACATATTTAATTCTGTTAGAGATCATTTACTGAGAAATGAAAATATGAGTAATTATAGGTTTACTATGGCGACAAGCTATTTAACATCTATTTTTTCTACTCCTACTAGTTGGCCAAAATGGCGTTATGACCAAAGTGTTCTTGAGGAATTAGTTAATTTGGTAAAACTGGAAGTTGTCTTAAGACCAACCCCAGATCTTGCTTTTAAGGATAACGTAAATCCAGTTTCATGCAAAGGTGGTCTAGAAACTGAAAATAGTGAGATTATTGTCTCAATGAAATACAACTAAAAAGTTAGGTTTTTAACAAAACTGTAATAATTCTGTAATATTAAAGATTCAATAAATTTATACGAGTCAGGCATCTTTTAACTAATAAATAACGAAAGGATTAAAGATAATGAAAAAACTAACTATAGTGATTGCTTCTTTAGTTGCTCTATCAATAGCAACTGTTGCTCAAGCAAGAGATCAAATTAAGATAGTTGGTTCGTCTACAGTATTCCCTTACGCGACTGTTGTTGCTGAAAGATTTGGTGGTTCAGGATTCAAAACTCCTGTAATCGAGTCGACTGGTACTGGTGGAGGAGCTAAACTATTCTGTGCTGGTGTTGGTGAGCAACATCCAGATATTACAAATGCATCAAGAGCTATGAAAGACAAAGAGAAAGCCCTATGTAAGAAAAATGGTGTAAATGATATTGTTGAGATCGTAATTGGTAACGATGGTATTACATTAGCTTACAGCAAAGATGCAAAACCAGTAAACTTTACTAAAGAACAATTATATTTAGCATTAGCTGCTCATACAGTAGTTGATGGTAAGTTAGTTCCAAATATTTATAAAACTTGGGACCAAATTGACCCTAGCTTACCAAAACAAAAAATTTCAGTAATGATCCCACCAGGAACATCAGGAACTAGAGATGCTTGGAATTCTTTAGTAATGAAAAAAGGTATGACTAAAGAAGCTAAAGCTCTTTATAAAGCAGGTTTTGAAGCTGGAAATAAAAAATACAAAAAACCACAAAAACTTTACAGAGAAGATGGAGCTGCTATTGAAGTAGGAGAAAACGATAGTTTAATCATCCAAAAGTTAACTCAAGATAAAGATATGTTTGGTTTCTTTGGTTTCAGCTATTTCTTAGCTGCTAAAGATAAATTACAAGCAGCTAGCATAGATGGTGGACAACCCTCTCTAGCGAGTATTCAAGACTACAGTTATGCAGTTGCAAGACCATTATTTTTCTATGTGAAAAAAGCTCACGTTGGAGTAATCCCAGGATTACATGAGTTTGTGAAAGAATTCACAACTAAGAAAGCTATTGGAAAAGGTGGTTACTTAGCAGATATTGGTTTAGTTCCATTAGACTCTAAGTTATATAAAACAACTAGAACTAATGCTACGAAGCTAGTTGCTATGGGTAATTAATTATTACTCTGTTAACAAATAATTAAAAAAGGGGTCTTTTTAGACCCCTTTTTTTTGAAATAAGAGTAAGGTCCTCAATAAAGGAGATTCTTTGAACTTAATATTGTTTACATTTATTGTTCTTCTGGGTTTCACAAGTTATTATTTTGGACGTAGAAAAGCATATACAATTCAATCTACAAATAAAAGATTAACTGCATTACCACAATTTTATGGTTATTATCTTGCAATTTGGTGTGCAATACCAGCTTTTATAATTTTTTCTTTATGGGCAATTTTTGAGCCCACAATTGTAAAATTATTAATCTTAAGTGATTATTCAAATCAAGGCTATCTTGATGATGAATTAAATTTAATTTACGAAAAAACAAAAGCATTGTCTCGAGGACAATTTACCGGAGAAATTACACCTTTTATTGAGGCTTCAGCTGAAAAATATTTAAGTCTTCGATCAATAGCTCAAAGTTCAAAAGCTGTTATAGTATTATCTATAATTATTGCCTCTGTTGCTTACGCTTATAAAAAAATTTCATCTAACTCTAGAACAAGAGAACCAGTTGAAAAATTTTTGAAAGCAGTTTTATTTACAGCTTCTTTAGCTGCAATATTAACTACTGTTGGAATAGTATTTTCACTTATATTTCAAACTATAGATTTTTTTAAAGTAATTCCATTATTTGATTTTGTCTTTGGAACTCATTGGTATCCTGCAAAAGCTTTTGTTAGAGATTCTTCAGAGGCTTTAGATCCGACAATGTACTCCGATACTTTTGGAGCAGTCCCTATTTTTGCTGGTACTTTTTTTATTGCTTTCATAGCTATGTGTGTTGCTATTCCTATTGGACTAATGAGTGGAATTTATTTGGCTGAGTATGCATCAGTTAAAGTTAGACAATACGCAAAACCTTTAATTGAAATTTTAGCTGGTATACCAACAGTTGTTTATGGATTTTTTGCTGCTCTAACAGTTGGACCTTTTTTAAAGGAAATAGGTAATAGCATGGGTTTAGACGTTTCAGCTGAAAGCGCTTTAGCGGCAGGCGGAGTAATGGGCATTATGATTATACCATTCATTTCAAGTTTAAGTGACGATGTGATTACAAGTGTACCTCAAAGTTTAAGAGATGGAAGTTATGCCATGGGAGCAACCAAATCAGAAACAATAAAAAAAGTTATTTTTCCTGCAGCATTGCCTGGTATAGTTGGATCTATTTTGCTTGGTGTTTCAAGAGCAATTGGAGAAACAATGATAGTTGTTATGGCCTCTGGTTTAGCTGCTAATTTAACTTTAAATCCATTAGAATCTACTTCAACAATTACAGCGCAAATTGTTGTAATATTAATTGGAGATCAAGCTTTTGGCGACCCAAAAACGCAAGCTGCATTTGCTTTAGGTATGTCATTATTTTTAGTAACGCTCTGTTTGAATATTGTGGCCTTAAGAGTAGTTAAAAAATATAGAGAAAAATATGAATAAAAATAAAGAACAATTATTAAATAAAAGATATAAAGCTGAAAAGAGATTTCGATTATACGGTCAAAGTGCAATTTTTATGGCACTTTTATTTTTAACAATCTTTATTTTTAAAATTTTTTCGACAGGCTATTCAGCCTTTCAAAAAACTTGGCTTATTGTTCCAGTTACTTTTGATGCTGAATTAATGATGTTAGAGCAAAATCCTTCTAAAGAGGATTTAAAAGATGCTGATTATTACGATATAGCATTAAAATCAATGGCTGATTTGGATCCAAATGCTAATGAGGATCAAGAAAATGAGCTGAAGAGAATGGTCTCTTACTTTTTCGAAAGAGAGATTAAAAGGGAACTTTTAAACGACCCTTCATTAATTGGAAAAACTAAAGATGTTTATTTAACTGCCTCAGATGATTTAGATCAAGTATTTAAAGGCAATTATCCAAGAGATTTACCTGAAGATCAAAGAAGAGTTACGGATTATCAATTAAAGATTTTTGATCAACTTGTAGAACTAGGAAAAGTTGAAAGTAAATTCAATTTAAGTTTTTTTACATATCCTGATTCAAGAGAAGCTGAATTAGCTGGTATAGCAAGTTCATTTATGGGATCAATATTTTCTATACTTGTTTGTTTAATGATAGCTTTTCCTGTAGCAGTTCTAGCAGCTATTTATTTAGAGGAATTTGCTCCTAAAAACAGATTTACTGATTTTATTGAGGTAAATATAAATAATTTAGCAGCAGTGCCTTCAATTGTTTTTGGTCTTTTAGGACTGGGTATTTTACTTGCTGTATTTCAATTACCTAGGTCAACACCTCTAGTCGGTGGAATAACTTTATCGTTGATGACTTTACCAACAATTATTATTGCTTGTAGAGCATCTTTAAAAGCAGTTCCTCCAAGTATAAGAGAGGCAGCACTTGCAATGGGTGCTAGTAAAATGCAAACTACAATGCATCATACAGTTCCGTTATCTATGCCAGGGACTTTATCCGGTACAATAATTGGTTTGGCCCAAGCTTTAGGCGAAACCGCACCTTTGATATTGATTGGCATGGTGGCTTTTGTAAATACAATACCAGGATCTCCTTTAGATCCAGCTGCAAGTTTGCCAGTGCAAATTTATATTTGGGCAGAGAGCGCTGAAAGAGGTTTTGTCGAGAAAGTTTCTGCCTGTATTATGGTTCTATTAGGATTTTTAATTATAATGAACTTATTTGCACAAATAATTAGACATAAATTTGAAAAAAAATGGAGTTAAGATGATAAAGATAAATTCAAAAAATGTAGATGTTTTCTATGGAAAAAAACAAGCTCTATTCAATATAAATTTAGATATTGAAGAAAATCAAGTTACAGCACTGATTGGGCCTTCAGGTTGTGGTAAATCTACTTTTTTAAGATGTCTAAACCGAATGAATGACGTTATTGATATATGTAGAGTAAAAGGGCAGATTATAATTAATGATTTTGATATCAATGATAAAAGTTGTGATGTTGTTAGATTAAGAGAAAAAATTGGTATGGTTTTTCAAAAACCAAATCCTTTTCCTAAAACTATTTATGAAAATATTTCTTATGGTCCAACAATTCATGGTATGGCTCAATCAAAGAATGAAATGGATGAAATAGTTGAAACTAGCTTAAAAAAGGCAGCATTATGGGAAGAGGTGAAAGATAGACTTCATGAACCAGGTACTGGTTTGTCTGGTGGTCAACAACAAAGATTATGTATAGCAAGGGCAATTTCAGTTAAACCTGAAGTTATTCTAATGGACGAGCCTTGTTCAGCTTTAGATCCTATTGCTACAGCTCAAATAGAAGAACTAATTGATGAGTTAAAAAAAGACCATACTATTATAATAGTCACTCACTCAATGGCACAAGCTGCAAGAGTTTCTCAAAATACAGGTTTTTTTCACCTTGGAGAATTGATAGAACATGGTTCTACTGATAAAATATTTAAGAATCCAGAAAACAAAAAAACTCAGGATTATATCACAGGGAGGTTTGGATAATGACCGAAGCACCACATACAGTAAAGTCTTACGAAGAAGAACTTAAAAATTTAAATAGCAATATAATTAAAATGGGTGGATTTTGTGAAGAAGCTTTGGGTAAAGCTATTCAAGCAATTACTACAAGAAATAGTGATAATGCTGAGGCAGTAATTAAAGATGATGAAAAAATTGATAAATTTGAGACTTTAATTGAACAGCAAGTAGTAAATTTAATTGCTTTAAGACAACCTATGGCCATAGATCTTAGAGAAACAGTCACTGCTTTAAAGATATCTTCTGACCTTGAGAGAATAGGTGATTTAGCAAAAAATATTTCTAAAAGAACTCTTTTGTTAAATGAAAATTTACCAAAAAATTTAGTAGATGCTATTATAAGAGTATCTTCGGATGCTCAAAAACAATTGAAATCAATATTAGATGCATATTTAGAAAGATCTTCGAGTATGGCAATTAATGTATGGGAAAGCGACGAACAAATTGATGATTTAACAAATTTATGCATGCAAGAAGTGATTAGATATTTAAAAGATAACGAAAATAACTTAAGTGATGGAACCCACTTATTATTTGTAACTAAAAATATAGAGAGAATAGGTGATCATACAACCAACATTGCTGAGCAAGTATATTATTTAGTTAAGGGAGAATATCTAGAGGGTGATCGACCAAAAGGCACAGAACCTATTGTTACTGGAGAAAAGTAAAATATGTCGGCTCACATTTTTATAGCTGAGGACGAGGCTGCTATAATAACTCTACTAAAGTATAACCTTGAAAAAGAAGGTTACAAAGTAAGTTTCTGTGAAAATGGTGAAGATGCGCTTAAACAAATTAAAGATAAGCTTCCTGACTTAATATTAATGGATTGGATGTTGCCCGATTTGTCAGGCGTTGAAATATGTAAAAATTTAAAAAAAAACAAAAAGCATAATGACATACCAGTAATAATGTTAACAGCAAAAGGCGAGGAGGAGGACAAATTAAGAGCTTTTGATACAGGTGCAGATGATTATGTAACAAAACCATTTAGTCAAAAAGAACTTAATGCAAGAATTAAATCTTTACTCAGAAGATCAAAACCACAATCCACCGTTGATGTTGTTGAGTTTACAGATCTAAAAATAGATAGAATAACAAAAAGAGTTTATAGAAATAACATTGAAATATCTCTAGGACCTACAGAATTTAAATTATTAGATTTTTTTATCAAAAATCCAAAAAGGGTATATTCAAGAGAACAACTCTTAAACAATGTTTGGGGAGAAAATATTTACGTTGAAACTAGAACTGTCGATGTGCATATCAGAAGATTAAGACAGGCTATTAATATAGATAATACTAAGCCTTTAATTAGAACTGTAAGATCAGCAGGTTATTCTTTAGAATCTTGAAGGTCTTTAGGTCTAGTAAATTCTTTAATTAAACCATTTCCATCTAATTTATTCCATTCATTAAAATCAAAATAAATTTTTGCAAATGCCGATGTCGGAAATTTGTAGTTTAATAATTTAAAATGGTTGTTGTTGTGATTTTTTGTCAGTGATCGTATTAGATTTCTAACAGTAGGTTCATGGTTAATTAAAAGCACTGATTTATATTTTTTTGGTATTTTTTTTATTATATCTATAATTTTATCTTCACTTGATAAGTATAATTTTTTTGAAGAAATAATTTTTTTTGGTTTATCTATTTTTTTTAATAAAATTTTTAGGGTTTTCTTTGTTCTTTTTGATGATGAAAGTAATATGTAATCAAACTTATAATTTTTTTTAACAAAAAATTCACAAATCTTTTTTGCATTTTTCTCGCCACGCTTACTTAATGGTCTTTCATGATCATCAAGATTTGGGTAGTCCCAGCTAGATTTTGCATGACGCATAACGTATAATTTAAGCATAAATTTTAAATATATGACTGCATTAAAAAAACAAGATAAAGAAACACTAAAATCTAAATACATAAATAGAGAGCTGTCTTGGCTAAAATTCAACGACAGAGTTCTTCTTGAGGCCCAAAATTTTGAAAATCCTCTTTATGAAAGAATTAAATTTTTATCTATAGCTGGATCAAATTTAGATGAATTTTTCATGGTTCGTGTTGCAGGTTTATATAGTCAAATCAAACAAGATGTAGATTCACTTAGTTCTGATGGTCTTACTCCTGATGAACAAATGAGTGAAGTTATTTTGGAAACAAATAATCTTCTTAATAAACAAAATAAAATATTTAGAGATTTAATTCTTCAATTAAAAAAAGCAAATATAAATATAGTTAAACCTGAAAATTTAAGTAAAACTGAACAAAAAAGATTATTTAAAATTTTTAATGAAGAAATTTACCCTCTGCTAACCCCATCAGCAATAGACCCAGCTCATCCCTTTCCATTTATTGCAAATCAAGGAAGAGCATTAGTTATGAGATTAAATAAGAAAAATAAAAAAAGGACTTTAAATGCAATAATAGTAATTCCAAAAGCTTTATCAAGATTTATTGAAATAGATGGAAATAAAAGTTTTAAAAAATTTTTAATTATAGATGATGTTATAAGTTTTTTTGCCTCTGAAATATTTCCTGATCATGATTTAGATAAAAAAATGTTATTTAGAGTTATAAGAGATAGTGATGTAGAAATTCAAGAGGAGGCCGAAGATTTAGTAAGATCTTTTGAATTGGCTTTAAAAAGAAGAAGAACAGGTGACATAGTACGTTTAGAAATTTTAAAAAATAGTAATAATGACTTAATTAAGTTTATAACCAATAAGTTAAACGTAAAATCTGAATACATCTATGAAATTGAAGGCATTGTTGGAATTCAAGATATAGACCAAGTTTGTAAAATTAAAAATTCTAAATTAAGATTTAAAAATTTTAATCCCAGGGAGGTTGAGAGATTAAAGGAGTTTAATAATAATTTTTTTGATACTATAAAAAAAAAAGATTTAATAGTTCATCACCCTTTTGAAACATTTGATGCTGTCGTTGAGTTTTTAAATCAAGCTGCATATGATAAAAAAGTTATAGCAATTAAACAAACTCTATACAGAACAACGCTAGATTCTCCAATTGTTAAAGCCTTAATAACAGCAGCTGAAAATGGAAAGACAGTAACCGCTTTAATAGAGATCAAAGCAAGATTTGATGAAGAAGCAAACATTCAACTTTCAAGAAGTTTAGAAAATGCAGGAATTCAAATAGTTTATGGTTTTGCAAAATATAAAACACATGCAAAATCATCTTTAATATTAAGAAAAGAGCAGGGAAAAATTCAAACTTATATACATCTGGGAACTGGTAATTATCACCCAGTTAATGCAAAAATTTATACTGACTTATCTTTATTTAGCTCTGATAAAAAAATAGCAACTGATGTGGAAAAATTTTTTAATTATGTAACTGGTTATTCAAAACCACGAAATCTTAGTAAAATATCTATATCACCAATTAATCTTAGGGAAACCTTGAACAAATGTATTGCTAACGAGATAACAAATGTCAAAAAAGGTAAAAAAGGTGAAATATGGGCCAAAATGAATTCCTTGGTAGATCCAGCGATAATTGATAAATTTTACGAAGCTTCAAATGCTGGAGTAAAGATATTTTTATTTGTAAGAGGTGTTTGTTGTTTAAGACCTGGAGTTAAAGATAAATCTGAAAATATAATAGTTAAAAGCATGATTGGAAGATTTTTGGAACACTCAAGAATTTATTGTTTTGCAAATGGAAAAACAATGCCTAGTAGAGATGCAAAAGTTTTTATTTCATCAGCAGATTTAATGCCAAGAAATTTAAATCGAAGAGTAGAACTTCTAGTTCCAATTGAAAACCAAACAGTCCACGAACAAGTTCTTGATCAAATTATGTTAGCTAATTATTTAGATAAAAAACAAAGTTGGGAACTTGATGCTAGTGGAAATTATAAAAAAATTAAATATAGTGAAAATGATTCTTTTTCAGCCCATGATTATTTTATGAATAATCCTAGTTTATCTGGAAGAGGTAAAGCTAAATTAAAAATGAAACCGAAAAAATTAAACTTAAGACTTATTAAAAGTGGAAATTAAAGTTTTTAAAAATAAACAAAATTTCAAATTAAAACCTGCTAAATTAGCAGTTATTGATATAGGCTCTAATTCTATTAGGATGCTAATTTATGAAGATTTTAGCTCTTCTCGTGTGCCTTTTTTCAATGAAAAAGCTGTTTGTGAACTTGGTAAAAATTTAGATAAATCAAGAAAACTTCATAAGTCTGGTGTTGATTATGCTCAAAAAGTATTGAAGAGATTTTCAGAGATTTTAAATGTTTCTAAAATTTCTAATTTAAAAATAATAGCAACTGCAGTTTTAAGAGAAGCAACTGATGCAAAACCATTTGTTGAATACGTAGAAAATCTTTTTAAGAAAAAAATAGAAATCTTAAGTGGAGAGGAAGAAGCAATTTGTTCAGCTGAAGGTGTTAAAATTGGATTTGATAATGTAGATGGGTTAGTTGCTGATCTTGGTGGAGGTAGTTTAGAATTAGCTCGAGTTGAAAATGGTTTGATCACTAATAAAACATCTTTACCCTTAGGTGTTTTAAGATTAATTAATAATCCAATTGTAAAAAAGAGAAACCTTTCTAAATATATAAAAAAACTTTTGAGAGATGAAAAATGGTTATCTAAAAAAAAATTTGAAAATCTTTATTTAGTTGGCGGAACATGGAGAGCTTTATTTAAACTTCATCTTTTTCAAAATAAACACCCTGTCCACATAATCCATCAGTATTCAGTAAATTATGAAACTTTATCAACATTTATAGAAAAAATAGCATCGTTCAATAAAGCAAAACTAAAAACAGTTGAATATATATCTAAATCTAGAACACCTTATCTACCATATAGCTCTATAATTTTAGATGAGATAATGAGAGCAACAAATCCAAAAAACATAATATGTTCCATAAGCGGTATTAGAGAGGGATCTTTGACGAAAGATTACTTTAAAAATATTGATAACTCTCAAGTTTTTGAAAAATCATTAGAATATATTTCTAAGAAGAGAGGTGATTTGGGATTAACCTACAAAAAGTATTATGAATTTATCAAACCTGTATTTGATGGTAATGAACATTTTGATGAAAAATTGCTTAATTTAGCTTGTGTTTTAAGTCATATGGATTGGGGACTTGGTGCTTTTCAAAAAGCAGAATTAGTTTTTCAAGAAACATTAAATACTCCATTATTGAGACTTTCACATAAAGAAAGAATTCAAATAGCTCTTTCATGTTATTGGAGGTACTGCAGCATTAAATACAACCCTAAAATAGAATATTTAACTTTTTTAAATAATAATGAAATTTTTTCTAGTAAACAAGTTGGTGCAGCCTTAAGATTTGCACATTCACTTACATCTATTTCAACTATCTTCTTAGAGGAATTTAAATTGTATAAAAGAGGTAACTCTGTATTTTTAAAAATTCCAGCACAACACCAAGAAATAATTTCTAAACAAGTTACAAAAAGATTTAAAGCTCTGGCGAGAGAATTATTTTTAGAACCAAGAGTAATTTATTCAAATAATTAATATATAATTTAATTTATTACAACTTACAGGTTAGTGATTTTTCTTCTTTAATATATTTTTAATTTTATTGAAACATATCTTTAATCCAAATGTAATATTCTTCTGTGATTAAATTGTAAACATTAAACCCCTGAAATACGCTCGGTATTATTATTGAGCGTATTTCTTTTTATAAAACAAATACATTCCTATATGAGATGCATTGTTAAATTTACCATTCTCAATTAATTTAATTATTTGATGATCTGAAACTATGTGGATTTTAATTCCTTTTTCAGGCTTTGAAATTTTAATAAGATTATTACAAAAAAAACCAGTAATTTTAGTGGTGAGTCGACCTGGTTCAGAATAAAATGAAGTAATTTTTCTTAATTTATTTCTTGATTTATATCCTGTTTCTTCAATTAATTCTTTTTTAGCAGATATTAAAGCTGTTTCATGTTTTTCAATTATACCAGATGGAAACTCAAAATTAATTTGATTTATAGGAATTCTTTTTTGTGAAACCAAAATATACTTGTTCTTAATTTTGGGTATTACTATTGAAAGGTTTGAGGTTTTTAAAAAATGATAAAATTCTTTTTTTTTAAATTTTTTATTAATTAATTTAATATTGTTTGTTAGTTTTAAATTTTTCAATCTTTTTTAAGAATAATTTTTTTGCGATATAAACAGCAATTAACATACCAATTAATTCTGCAATTATATAAAAAGGAGTGTTTAAATAACTTATACCAGTAAACGACTCTGTGAATGTTCTTGCTATTGTTACAGCAGGATTTGCAAAAGAAGTTGACGAGGTAAACCAATAACCAGCAGTGATATATAAACCAACTGATCCAGCAACAGCTATTTTACCTGATTTCATTGAACCAAAAATAATTAAAATAAGACCCAACGTAGCAACTATTTCAGAAGTAAAAATATAAATCCCACTCCTTGACTTTGTTGATAATTCAAAAACCTGATGTTCAAAAAAGAAATTAGCTAATGCTACACCTAGCAAACATCCAAGTATCTGAGCAGAAATATAAAAGGGTAGAAGGTTTTTTTTTAACTTTCCTGTAATTGTCATAGCAATACTTACAAATGGATTGAAATGAGCCCCAGATACATCAGCAAATACTGTTATTAGCACAAACAATCCAGCTCCGGTTGCCAATGTGTTTGCTATTAGCATTACTGCTATATCATTAGTTAGATTTTCTGCCATTAAACCTGATCCAACTATGATCATGACCAGAAAGCAACTTCCAATGAACTCTGAAAGAAAATATCTATTTTTATTTTTCATCTATCCAATCTTTAATTTTATTACTTATAATATTGAAAGTTTTTCTAATGATTATTTGCTTTTCTTCGTCATTTGCATTTTGAAGTTTAGCTACCGGATCTTCTATATCCCAATGTATAATTTGGTTTTTATCAGGCCAAATAGGACATACCTCATTATTTGCGTTGTTGCATACTGTTATTACATGATCCATTTTTAATTCTTTATTGATAAATTCTTCAAAGTTTTTAGAACTGTAATTAGTTAGATCATAACTTTTATTTTTTTCTAAAAAACTTTTAACATCTTCATTGATTTTTCCAGATGGATTACTACCAGCACTAAAAGCATTAAATTTATTTGAGTATTCGTTATTAATAATACTCTCTGCGATAATGCTTCTCGCTGAATTTCCTGTGCATACAAATAAAATATTTTTCATTAAAAAATAATTTTATAAATACCAATTACAAACAAAGGAATTTGTAATCCAAAATTAGTTAATATGGCCTTATCTTTTAATAAAAAACCCGATATTGTCCATCCAACTACACCAAGACCATGAAAATATATATTAATTGGATATATATTTAAATTTGTAAGCAATATTCCTGTTAAGACTAAAAACGTGCTTAACCATTTGAGATATTTTTTTAAAAACATAAAACTCCTTTCTCTATACTTATGACAGTTATGTTAAAGATTTATTAAAATTATTATTTTATATTAAATTGATTATGTATCTATGGATAAAATATCCTCCGATTAGCAATATTAAACCTGTAATATAAATTATGAAAAAATTCATATTAAAAGATTTTGCAAAAAAGAAGGGTACAAAGAATAAATAACTTGCTGGTACTGCAATAAATATACTTTTTGTAAACATTACTGTTTTTTCTGTATCATTATGCTCATAATACGAAAACAGTATCGCTATTAGTGATACCAAGGGTAATGCAATAATAAATCCAGCGAGCTTAGGATTTTGACCAGCCAACCAACTAGAAAATGCGATAATTAAACCCCCAGCAATAATTTTAAAAAGAAAGAATAACATTGTTGTAAATATTTATAGTTATATACAAATTATTTAACAGAACATTTTTTGCAAAGCCCAAAGAATTCAAGATTATATTTATTGAATTTCATACCCGCTTTGTCTTGAAAATTTTTTAAATATTTTGAAAGTTTGCTGTCACTAATTTCACTTACTTCTTCACAGCTTTCACATATTGAAAATGCTGTTGCCTTAGAAATCTGACAATTTGAATTTTTGCATGCAACGAAAGCATTTCTACTTTCAATTTTGTGAATTTTTCCAATTTCAACCAATTTATCAAGCGCTCTATAAACTTGAAGAGGGGCTTTAATACCTTTTTTTTGTAAATTATGTAAAATTGAATAAGCTTTTATGGGCTCATTTACTTTTTCAATGTAATCAAGAACTATTTGTTGATTTTTTGATAGTGTTTCCTGTTTAAGCATAGTTTTTCTTTTATCAATTTCCCATTAGTTTTTCAATTGTATCGTCTGTTTAACTTTAAATAGAGATATTACAAATAATAATAACGCTGCAGCAATGATAGATGGACCCGAAGGAGTATTGAATTGCAATGAAGAAAATAAACCCATGATTACTGATAATAATCCTCCACATATAGAAAAAATTACCATCTTTTTGGGAGTATCTGATATGTTACGAGCCATAGCCGTTGGTATAATTAACATCCCAGTTATTAATAAAAGTCCTACAATTTTTATAGAAATTGCAATTATTGCTGCCATTAAAATAGTAAATATTGCTTTTGCTCTATCAGGATTTAATCCTTCTGCTTCTGCAAGTTCATAATTTACTGTTGAAGCAAATAAAGGTTTCCAAATTATTTTTAATACAATTAAAATTATTGCTCCTCCTCCCCATATAATTATCAAATCATCAACATTAACAGCTAATATGTCTCCAAATAATAGTCCCATGACATCAAATCTTATAAATGAGAGAAAACCAATTACCACTAAGCCAACTGCTAATGCTGAGTGAGCTAAAAGACCAAGTAAAGCATCACCGGGCAAATTAGTATTTTTTTCAAGTTTAACTAATATGATTGCTATTACTGATGAAATGATAAATATCGAAATTGCTATATTAATTTCGAATGCCAATGCCATTGTAACACCAAGTAATGCTGAATGTGCTAATGTATCTCCGAAATAAGATAATCTTCTCCAAACTACAAAGCAGCCCAAAGGACCTGTTACAAAAGCAACACCTATACCAGCAATTAAAGCTCTTATAAAAAAATCATCAAACATTTAATTTTTTTTTATATCTCCATCATTTGAATGAACATGATCATGCTTATGTTCATATATAGAAAGAGTTTGTGAAGCTTGTTCGCCAAATAACAGTTTATACTCATTATTCATTGCAACGTCTTTTGGTGTTCCTGAACAACACACGTGGCCATTTAAACAAATAACATGATCTGTTGCTGTCATAACAGTATGCAAATCATGAGAAATTAATAAAATTCCACAATTTAATTTATCTGCTATTTCTTTTATTAATTTATACAATGCAATCTCCCCAGTAAAATCAACTCCTTGAACCGGCTCATCCAATACTAAAAGATCAGGTTTTTTTGAAACTGCTCTTGCAAGAAGCACTCTTTGAAATTCTCCACCAGATAAATTTCCTAAATTCTGGTTTTTAAGATGATCTGCACCCGTTAATTTTAAAGCTTCATTTATTTTTTCTTCATCGAGTTCATCTGTTAAAACCATAAAATCACTCACTTTAAGTGGCAATGTCCAGTCAATTGAAATCTTTTGAGGAACATATCCAATTTTATCAGTAAATTTTTCTACATTGCCTTCTATATTCTTATGAAGTCCTATCGCAATTTTTGCAGTTGTGCTTTTGCCAGAACCATTTGGCCCAATTAATGTTACTATCTTTCCTCTTTCAACAATTAAAGAAACGCCTTTTACAAGCCATTTATTCCGTTGTTTTAATCCAACTTCAGTTAATTTTACTAATACATTGTTCTCAATTGTCATTTATTACCTTGACTTATTAATGTTATATTATTACACAATGTTATATTATAACAATTAACACTAAATTAAATTATGAAAAACTTAAAAAAATCAACATTAATAATTACAATATTATCTTTTTTAGCTCTTTTTACATCAGCAAAAGCAGAAATAAAAGTTGTAGCTTCAATTAAGCCTATACACTCTTTAGCTAGCTATCTAATGGATGGAGTTGCTAAACCAGACCTAATAGTCGATGGATATTCTTCACCACATGGATTTCCGTTAAAACCATCTCATGCAAAGATGTTACAAGAAGCTGATCTTATTTTTTGGGTAGGTGAAGATCTAGAAAACTTCATGGAAAAACCATTAGATTCAATTGCAAAAAAAGCTGAAAAAATTGAATTAATGGGAATTAAAGGTCTTAATAAATTAAAATTCAGAGAACGAAATATTTTTGGTGATCATGATGATCATGACGATCACGGACATAAAGAAGATGGCCATAAAGAAGATGGCCATAAAGAAGATGATCACGATGATCATGACCATAAAAAGAAAGATGGACATGACGATCATGATGACCATGGACATAAAAAGAAAGATGACCATGATGACCACGATGATCATGCAGGACATGAAGGTCACCATCACGGTGAGCATGACCCACATATTTGGTTAGATCCAATGAATGCTAAAGTTATATTAAATGAAATGGCAGAGCATTTAATTGAAAATGATGCTAAGAACGCATCAAAATATAAAAGCAATTTAAAGAAAGCACTAAAAGATATTGATAAACTTGTTAGTGACGTCTCTTCTGAATTAAATCAGAGTGTTGCATCAATTGTTTTCCATGATGCTTACCAATATTTTGAGAAAAGATTTAATGTTAATATATTGGGTGCTTTTACAGTTAATACAGATGTAATGCCAGGAGCAGAACAATTGGCTGAAATCAGAGAAATAATTGAGCATGATAAAGTAGCTTGTGTATTTTCTGAACCACAGTTTAATCCAAATATCATTAAAGCTGTAGCAAAAGATATGAATATTAAAACTGGTGTTGTAGACCCATTAGGAGCTACTTTGGATCCTGGAAAAGACTTATATTTTGATTTAATCAGAAATATGTCTAAATCTTTTAAAGGTTGTTAATTAAAAATTGAACTTTTGCCGTAAATAATATCTAATATTATTTATGGCAACCGTTCCTTTAAGTTTAGAAGAAATTTTTCATTTAGCTAAAAAAACATTAATAGCTAACGGATGCGATGAAGAAACAGCAGATACTTTATCTACTTTAATCAAAAATGCTGAAAGAGATGGATCATTATCTCATGGTCTATTTAGATTACCCGCTTATGTATCTGGTTTAAAAAGCGGAAAAATTAATGGTAAGGCTAGACCAGTGATTTCAAAATTAACCCCAAGTGTTGTTAAAGCAGATGGGAAAAATAGTCTTGCCCCAATGGTTTTAAAATATGGAATACCAGAACTCGTAAAAGCTGCAAAAGAAAATGGAGTTGCAGTTTTAGCAATTACTAATTCTCATCATATGGCTGCTATGTGGCCTGAGACTGAAGCAATAGCAGAGCAAGGACTTGTTGCTTTTGCCTGTACATCATATAAGCCAGCAGTTGCACCAGCAGGAGCAATTAAACCTTTATTTGGAACAAACCCAATTTCATTTGCTTGGCCAAGAAAAAATAAACCACCTGTAGTTTATGATATGGCTACTGCATCGATGGCCATGGGAGAGGTTCAAGTTGCAAAAAGAGAAGGGCACAAGGTCCCAATAGGAACTGGTTTAACTAAAGATGGAAAAGAAACAACAGATCCTGGTGAAATAGCAGATGGTGGAGTTTTGTTGCCATTTGGCGGCTATAAAGGCTCAGGAATAGCAATGATGGTCGAATTACTTGCTGGAGCCTTAGTAGGAGATAATTTTAGTTATGAGACGGCTGAGAAGGATACAGATGATGGTGGACCACCAAGTGGTGGAGAGTTTATTTTGGCAATATCTCCTGACAAATTAACAAATTCTGATTGGGATAGTCATTCAAATAAATTCTTTGAGAAAATGAAATCAATGGGAGAGGTTAGATTGCCAGGTGAAAGACGTCACAAAAACAGATTAAATACTGGACCTAGAAATATTAATGAGGAACTTGTTAATAAAATAAAATCTTTAAGTTAATTCAATTTCAATTGGTGTGTGATCCGAAGGTTTTTGTCTTCCACGAGGAAATTTATTAATTTTTACATCTTTCACAAGATTTATAATTGAGTTTGAAACTAAGAAATGATCAATTCTCATGCCATTATTTTTTTGCCATGCACCGCTTGTATAATCCCAAAACGTATATCCCTCTTTGTCAGGATGAATATATCTATATGCATCATGAAAACCTAAACTTAATAATTCTCTTAATTTTTTTCTTATCTCAAGTCTAAATAATGCATCATTTTCATATCCTTTAGGATTATGAACATCTTCTGCAGATGGAATTATATTAAAATCACCACCAATAATTATATTTTCTTTTTTTTTTAAATAAGCTTTTAATTTCTTAATTAAACTTTCTAACCAATATAATTTATAAGTATATTTTTCTGTATCAACAGGATTTCCATTGGGTGTGTATATATTTATTAATTTAATAGTTTTTGATTTATGTTTTAGATCTGCAGTAATAATTCTAGATTGTTTATTTTTGTCTTTAAAAATATCTTTTTCAATTTTGTCTAATTTTTTTTTAGAAATTATCGCAACTCCATTATATGATTTTTGACCAAATACATAATTCTGGTAATTTGATTTTTCAAAGTCTTCGTAAGGATAGTTTTCATCTTGAGCTTTGATCTCTTGCATCATTAAAATATCTGGTGAATATTTTTTTAGATACTCTTTAATATTTTCAATTCTTGCTCTTACAGAGTTAACATTCCAGGAACTAATTATCATTAAAGCGAGAAAGATACGCCACAACCACAAGAAGATTTGCTTTGCGGGTTGTTTATTTTAAAAGAATCTCCAATCAATTCTTTTACAAAATCAACTTCAGATCCTTTTAGTAAATCTGCTGATGTTTTGTCGATAAGGATATTATCTTGTTGTAGATCATCATCCTTAGCGGAGTTATCAAATGAGAAATCATATTGAAATCCAGAGCATCCACCACCTTTAATGGCGATTCTAAAAAATGACCCTTTATCTTTTGATGATAGAAGATGGTTTATCTGCTTTATAGCATTATCTGTAAATTTAATTTCTTTAATCATAATTAAACATTGATAAAACAATATAATAATATTTTGCCATTTTTAAAGAATGAAAAATTACTCAAAATTAGGAACATTTGCTTCAAAAGGTAGACTGTTCAAAGAAGCGAGCAATCCTTTCAGATCACCTTTTCAAAGAGATAGAGATAGAATAATTCATTCTACCTCTTTTAGAAGATTGAAGCACAAAACTCAGGTATTTGTGAATACTGAAGGAGATCATTATAGAACCAGAATCACGCATTCCATTGAAGTTTCACAAATTGCTAGAACAATTGCTAAATACTTAGGTTTAAATGATGATTTAGCTGAAACATTAAGCTTAGCTCATGATTTAGGTCATACCCCTTTTGGTCATGCGGGAGAAGAGTCCCTAAATGAATGTATGTATGAATATGGTGGATTTGACCACAATCTTCAAACACTTAGGATAGTAATGTTCATTGAAAATAAATATTTTAAATTTGAAGGTCTTAATTTAACATTAGAAACATTAGATGGTCTTATTAAACATAATGGTCCGGTAACAAAGCTAGTCAAAATAAATAATTTAATTGGTTTGAAAAATTTAAAAAATAAAATTAATTTTTCAAAAAACTCCTCACTGGAGGCTCAAATTGCATCTATATCTGATGACGTTGCATACAATAACCATGATATTCAAGATGGAATAAAAGCTAAATTATTTACTTTAAACGATCTTAAACAAATCTCTTTTTTTGATGAAATTTTAAAATCATATAAAAACAAATTAAAAAGTGAAAATAATGATATTCTTGTATATCAAACTATAAGAGACTCTATAAATTTAATGGTTCAAGACTTAATAAAAACAACGACAAGAAATATTTTAATGAACAAAATATCTACAAAAAAAGATGTATCAAATAAAAAAAATCAAATTGTTGATTTTTCCAACAAATTAAAAATAACTATAAATGAAATTAGAGATTTTCTTAGAATAACTATGTATAATAATAAAGATGTATTAAAAAAAAATAACGAAGGAAAAAAGATAATTAAAAAGCTTTTTAGTGTAATTAACAAAAATCCAAAAAAGTATATTAAAACTAAATATTTAAAAACTAACAAAGAAAGAGCTATATCCGATTATATTTCTGGTATGACAGATAGGTACGCCATACAATTATATAGAGCATCAAAATGAATATATTTGAGGAATACTTAAATAAAATTTTAAATAAAATTAAATTAGCAAGTGAAAAAAAGCTAATTTTATTACCTGAAAGTCTATCTGGTATAAATGTAGATATACCTCCTAAAAAATTTAAGTGTGATCTGTCAACTAATGTTGCAATGGTTTTATCTAAAACAAATAATGAACCACCAATTAAAATCGCTGAAAAATTGAAAGATATTATTTTTAAAGACGATAATAATATTGAGAAGATAGAAATAGCAAATCCTGGATTTATAAATATTATTTTAAAAAAAGAGTTTTGGACTACATTTCTTTTAAATATAAATAATCTTAATAATTTTGGTGCATCACTTAATGGCTCTAAAAAGAAACATTTAATTGAATTCGTGTCAGCAAATCCCACTGGACCATTACATGTCGGCCATTGTAGAGGCGCTATTCTAGGTGATGTTATCTCTAATTTGTTAAAATTTAACAATCAAGAAGTTGTAAAAGAATATTACGTAAATGATCATGGTAATCAAATTTTACATTTTACTAGATCTGTATATTTGAGAATAAAAGAAAAATTAGATAATCAAACCTTTCCACTAAATGAGGATGATTTATATCCAGGAGAATACATCAAGGATATAGCCCAACATATTATAGATAATAATAAAGATTTAAAATTTGATGATTATGAAAAAATTAAGTTAACACTTACTAAACTAGCAATTACAGAGTCACTTAAACTCATTAAGACTAATTTAAATAATTTGGGAATTATTCATGATAATTTTGCGAGTGAGACTGAAATAGTTGAAAATAAAGAGGTTGATAAGGTTATTGAGAAACTTAAAAAAGATAAATTTGTATATATAGGAAAAATCAAAGCTCCCGAAGGAGAAGATACAACTAATTGGGTAGAAAGAGATCAATTACTTTTTAGATCAACAGATTTTGGGGATGATAAAGATAGGGCATTACAAAAATCTGACAACACATGGACTTATTTTGCTGGAGATGTTGCGTATCATAATACAAAACTAAATAGAAAATTTGATAAATTAATAAATATTTTAGGAGCGGATCATGCGGGTTATATAAAAAGAATTACATCTGTTGTTGAAGCATTATCTGGAGAAAAAAATAAATTAATTTGTAAAGTAAGCCAACTTGTTAAGCTAATAAAAGATGGCAAACCTTTTAAAATGTCTAAAAGAAAAGGTGATTACATTACTGTTGAAGATTTAATTTCTGAAGTTGGAAAAGATGCAACAAGATTTATTATGCTAAGTAGAAGTAATGATGCTGAATTAGATTTTGATTTTACAAAAGTAAAAGAAAAATCCAAAGACAATCCGCTTTATTATGTTCAATATTGTTATGCTAGAATTTCATCGGTTTTTAGAAATATAAATAAAAATATTGATGACAAGATTGATAATGAAAATAAAAATATGCAATTCAATAATGAAGAAATTGAAATTTTTAAAAAAATTTCTGAATGGCCAAAATGTGTAGAAATTTCAACTAAAAAACTAGAACCTCATAGGATCCCTGTATATTTATATGAGTTATCATCACAGTTTCATTCCTATTGGAATATGGGAAAAGATGATGTTGAAAAAAGATTTATCAATGATGATAAAACAATAAATATAGAAAAACTAATATTTTTAAAATCTATTGCAAAAACAATTAAAACTGGAATGGATATTATAGGTGTTGATACACCTGAAAAAATGTAATGCTAAAAGAGCTCAAATATCTATTTTATTTAATAATTATATTTTTCTTTCTATTCTTTACTTTAAGATATTATTTTTCAGATGATAATTACAAGAAATCATATAGAGCAGTTTCAAGTATTGATGAAAAAATATCATCTAACGAAAATAATCTATTTATTCTTAAAAATGACACGGACAATATTATTGAATATGTAGAATACAAAAATAAAAACACTAAAAAATATTCTTTTTGGGAATTGTTATATAATGATTAAAAAAACTAGAGCTTTTATATGTGGCATTAGTGGACATAATTTAAAAAAAAGTGAAGTAAGTTTTTTAAAAAAATATAAGCCATGGGGAATAATCCTTTTTTCAAGAAATATAAAATCAATCAATCAAGTTCAAAAATTAACTGGTTCGATTAAAAAAATATTTAAAAACTCTAATTATCCAATTCTAATTGATGAAGAAGGTGGAAGAGTAAGTAGATTAAGAAAATTCATAGATAATTCCATTTTTAGTGCAAAATATTTTGGTGATTTATATTCAAAAGATAGAAAAAAATTTGATATTTATTTCAATGTTTATGTGAAGCAAATATCCTATTTGTTAAGACTTATTGGTATTAATATTAATACAGTTCCTGTATTGGATTTAAGACGAAATAAGTCTCATAAAATTATAGGTGATCGATCCTATTCAAATGATAAAAAAACTCTGTCTAAAATTGGCGATATATCTATCGAAAAATTTCACGAAAATAGGGTTGGTACAGTAATTAAACATCTTCCAGGTCATGGTTTGGCTAAAGTTGATAGTCATTATAAATTACCAGTTATAGACAAAGATCTAAAGTATCTTAAAAAATATGATTTTTTTCCATTTACCGAAAAAAAATCTGTTTTAGGTATGACCGGTCACTTGTTGTTAAAAAAACTTGACCCAATAAATAACGTTTCACATTCTAAAAAAATCATAAAAATGATTAGAAGAGAAATATCATTCAAAGGAATATTAATGTCAGATGATATTTCTATGGGTGCTCTTAAAGGTAATTTAAAAAATAACGTTATTAAATCTTTTCGTGCAGGTTGTAATTTGGTGCTTCATTGTAATGGAAAAATGAGAGAAATGAATGTGGTAGGTCAAAATTCACCTTATATTGATGATTTTATTGTAAAAAAAACTTCTAAATTAATTCAAATAATAAGTTAAATTTAAATTCATGAGTGATTCTTTAGAATTTAATGTTGATCTTAGTAATTACTCTGGATCATTAGAAATACTTTTAGATTTAGCAAAATCACAAAAAGTTGATTTGGAAAATATATCAATCACCAAATTAGCAGATCAATTTCATGATTTTATAACAAAAACTGAAAATTTAAATTTAGAATTAGCCTCAGAATATTTGCTAATGGCTACTTGGTTAACTTATCTTAAATCTAAACTACTATTACCAGAAACAGAAGAAGAGGAATTTAAAGCACTTGAAGTGGCAGAGAAATTAAAGCTCCAACTTAAAAAACTAGAATTAATAAGATTATTGTCTTCTCAGATGTTGAGCAGAAAAAGATTAGGCAAAGATATTTTTATGAGAGGTTCAAAAAGTGGAATGAGATCAATTTATAATTCTCAATATTCATTAACATTGTTTGAATTATTAAAAACGTATTCAAATATCGTAATGACAAAAGATTTTCAGAGAATGAATATTCCAAAACTCCCAGTATTTACTACCGAAGAAGGTATCAAGGTCATAAAAGAATTTTATAATAATTTAAATGATTGGAAAAATATGACTGATCTAATACCAAAAAATTTTAGAAATTCTAAAACTTTAAGTAAGACAGGTAATGCAGGAATTTTTGCTGGATCTTTAGAGCTTGCAAAAGAAGGTAATATATCTATTAAACAAGATAATTTATTTGAGGATATATATATTAAAAAAATCTAATGAATAAATTAAAAAAAAATAATGTTGTATCATTTCCATCTAAATTAAGTGATGTTGATAAAGAAATAGAGGCTATTGTTTTTGCAGCTGCAGAGCCATTAAATATCGAAACTATTGAAAATAAAATTTCAAAAAAAACTGATGTTGAAAAATCTTTACTAAAACTTCAGAATTTTTACTCTGATCGCGGAATAAATTTAGTCTGTATATCCAATAAATGGTCTTTCAGAACTTCACCAAATTTATCCTCATTAATGTCTCAACAAAAAACTGTTGAAAAAAAACTATCAAAGGCTGCGATAGAAACACTTGCAATTATTGTTTATCATCAACCAGTCACTAGAGCTGAAATAGAAGAAATTCGTGGAGTTGCTTTCGGGAATAATACTCTTGAGATATTGATGGAATTGAACTGGGTCAGACCTCAAGGTCGAAAAGATGCCCCTGGTAAACCTATTCAATATGGAACAACAGATGACTTTTTAAGTCATTTCAATCTCCAAAAATTGTCAGATCTTCCAACCGTTGATGAATTAGGAACCGCAGGTCTTATTGATACATCTAGTGTAGATGCATCTATATTTGGAACAGGCAAATTCTATAAAGAAAAACAAGAGGATAAAAAGGAAAATATATACTCTGATATAGATGAGATGCTTAATAGCACTCTTAATACCGATAACGATAAATAAAAAAATAGTTTTAAAACTAAAATTATAAGGTTATAAGTAATTATGAGTATAGGATTTTGGCAAATTGCAATTGTAGTTATTTTAGTAGTATTACTTTTTGGTAGAGGTAAAATCTCTAGTCTTATGGGTGATGTTGCTAAAGGAATTAAAAGTTTTAAAAAAGGTATGGCTACAGATGCAACAGAAGATAGCCAACCAAAAAATATATCTGAAAATCAAGACTCAGACAAAAAAGAGTAATCAATGCCACAGATCGGCTGGTTTGAAATATTAATAATAGTTTCTATTGCAATAATAGTTGTAGGACCAAAAGACTTTCCTGTAATGTTAAAAAAAGTTGGATCATGGATAGGTTCTGCTAAGAGATATTTTTCAGATGTTCAAAATCAAGTTACAGAAATAACGGATGTTTCAATTAAAGAAGAATTAAAAAAAAATACTGAAATTATGAAAGAGGATAAACCTAAAGATGACAGCTAAAAAAAAAGAAACAGGTTTTATAAGTCATCTTACTGAATTAAGACAAAGACTAATACATTCATTTATCTTCTTAGCAGTATTATTTGTAGTTTGTTACTATTTTTCTGAATACATATATGGATTTTTAGTTGAACCTTACGCTAATGCTGTAAAGGATGATAATGTTGATAGAAGATTAATCTTTACCGCTCTTCAAGAAACATTTTTAACATATCTTAAAGTTTCTTTTTTTGCTGCTTTCTTTGTGACCAGTCCATATATCCTTATTCAAATTTGGAAATTTATTGCACCAGGATTATACACCCATGAAAAGAAAGCAATTATGCCTTACTTAGTAATTACACCAATACTTTTTTTACTAGGAGGTATGCTTGTTTATTATCTAATTATGCCACTAGCATTTAAATTCTTTTTATCATTTGAAAGTGCAGGACTTGGGACTAGCTTACCGATTCAATTAGAAGCTAAAGTTAATGAATACTTATCTCTTGTGATGAAGTTAATTTTTGCATTTGGATTAAGTTTTCAGCTACCAGTTGTATTAAGTTTGCTTGCAAGAATAGGAGTTGTAAATTCAACTTATTTAAGAGAAAGAAGAAAATATTTTGTTGTAATAATATTTGCTGCTGCTGCAATATTAACTCCACCAGATCCAATTACACAAATAGGTTTAGCAATACCTTTGTTAATTTTATATGAATTGTCAATTTTTTCTGTAAATATTATCGAAAAGAAAGCTCAAGAGAGAAATGCACAATATTAAAGATATTAGAAAAGATATCGATAATTTTAAAAATACAATTAAAAATAGAAACGTTGATGTAGACTTTGACCAAATATTAAATCTTGATGAAGAAAATAGAAAATTAATTCAAGAAAAAGAAAAATTAGAAATGGAAAAAAAATCTATTTCTAAATCTAAAGATGAAACACTTTTTGAAAAGTCAAAAGAAATTTCAAATAAAATAGATGATTTAAGTAAAAATCAAAAAAATGTTAAAGACCAACTTGATCAGATATTAAGTAATATTCCTAATTTACCATTGAATGATGTCCCCGTAGGTAAGGATGAAAATAGCAATAAAGAGGTTGTAAAATCTGGTAAAATTAAAGAAATGAGTTTTAAACCAAAATCTCATTATGAAATTGGTGAAAAACTGAATATGTTAGATTTTGATTTAGCAACAAAAACAACTGGATCAAGATTTGTTTTTGTTAAAGACAAATTAGCATCATTAGAAAGAGCAATTTCTAATTTTATGATTGATACACATGTCAATAATAATGGATATACTGAAATCTCTCCACCTTTAATGGCTACAGACAACACTATGTTTGGAACTGGCCAATTGCCCAAATTTGAAAATGATCAATTCGAAATTAAGTTTGATGATAAAAATGATAGAAAGTTTTTAATCCCTACTGCTGAAGTGATCTTAACTAATATGGTTAAAAATCAGATATTAAATCTAAAATCTTTGCCAATGAGATTAGTTGCATCAACACCTTGTTTTAGAAAAGAAGCAGGAAGTTATGGTAAAGATACAAAGGGTATGATTAGACAACATCAATTTTATAAAGTTGAATTAGTCAGTATTGTAGAAAATAATAAATGCATTGAAGAACTCGAGCGAATGACTAATTGTGCTACTAAAATTTTAGATGATTTACAATTACCTTACAGAAAAATTATTTTAAGCACTGGTGATATGGGTTTTAGTGCAGAAAAAACTTATGACATAGAAGTTTGGCTTCCGTCTGAAAATAAATATAGAGAAATATCAAGCTGTTCTTCATGTGGAACATTTCAGGCTAAAAGAATGAAAGCTAGATATAAAAATAATAATAACGAAAATGAATTTGTTGGTACTTTAAACGGGAGTGGACTAGCCGTTGGTAGAACTCTAATTGCGATATTAGAAAATTATCAAACTGAAGATGGCTCAATAATTATTCCTGAAAAATTAAGACCATATATGAACAATATGGAGAAAATAGGTATCAATTAAGAGTTGTCTTCTAAAAGTATATAGTATAAATAATCGTTAACTTTTTAAGGACTTAACATGGACGCAGGAATTGGACAATTTATACCCCTAATTTTAATATTCGTAATATTTTACTTTTTCTTAATTAGACCCCAGCAAAAGAAAGTTAAAGAACATAAGGCTATGGTTGAAGCTTTAAAGCGTGGAGATAAAGTTATTACTTCTGGTGGTATCGTTGGTACTGTTGACCGAGTTATCGATAATGAAAAAGTAGAGGTTATGATAGCTGATAATGTTAAAGTCGAAATTGTTCGAGCTACAGGAATACAAGGATTAGTTACTAAAGCTGAACCAAAAAAATAATAACTTTTTAAAGTGTTATATTTTTCTAAATTAAGAGTTTTTAGTGTTTTAATTTTTACACTAATTATTTCATATTTTACAATTTCAAATTTTACAAAAATTGATGACGATTATTTCTCTAAAAATATTAAATTAGGTTTAGATCTGCAAGGTGGTTCGTATTTATTATTAGAAATTGATAACAATCCTGTAATTGTGCAAAGACTTCAAAGTAAAGTTTTGGAGCTAAAAAAATTTTTTAAAGACAAAAATATTAAAATTAGAAATTTCTCAATCAAAGACCAATCAATATTTTTTGATGTAAATGTTATGAAAAAAGAAGAAGTATTATCACTCCTAGATGATGATAAAAGTGAGATTAATACTTATTTTCAGCAATTTAAATCACATGAATTTGATATTGAAAATGAAGATAACTCATTCAAATTAACTTATTCTGATTATGGACTAGTGTTATTGAAAAATTCTTCATTAGATCAAGCAATTGAAACTGTCAGAAGAAGAGTTGATGAAGTTGGTACAAATGAGCCTAATATTCTTAAAAGAGGAAATGATAGAATACTAGTGGAATTACCTGGACTTGATGATCCAGGAAGAATTAAATCATTATTAGGAAAAACTGCAAACTTAACTTTTCAATTTGTTGCCACCAATCAAGAACAATCATTTGGAACAGAGTTACTCCAATATGAAAGTGGAGATAGAGAAGCTATAGTAAGCAAGAGAATTATAATTAGTGGTGATAATTTAGTTGATGCTAAACCAACTATGAATAATCAAACTAACGAAACAGTTGTCTCATTCTCATTAGACAGAGTTGGAGCAAGAAAATTTGGTAAAGCAACTTCATCCGGAGTTGGTAAAAGTTTGGCAATTATTCTAGATGGTAAAATAATTAGTTCACCAACCGTTCAAGAACCGATAGTAGGTGGAAACGGCCAAATTTCAGGAGATTTCACTTTTCAATCAGCAACAGATTTAGCTTTACTATTAAGATCTGGAGCTCTACCAGCGCCTCTAAATATTATAGAGGAAAGAACTGTAGGCCCTGATCTTGGAAAAGATTCAATTAATGCAGGAATTATGTCGTTAATAATAGGATTTATCTTAGTTGTTGCTTTTATGTTTTATAAATATAGATTTTTTGGGTTAATTGCTAACTTGGCTTTAATTTCAAACCTATTTTTATTGGTTGGAATTCTAACATTATTTGAAGCAACTCTTACACTCCCTGGAATTGCAGGTATTATTTTAACAGTAGGTATGGCCGTTGACGCAAATGTATTAATTTTTGAGAGAATTAAAGAAGAATTAAAAAATGAAAATAATTCAATCATAGCATTTGATTCTGGTTACACAAAATCAAGAACTACAATTTTAGATGCTAATATCACAACTTTGATTGCAGCAGTAATTCTTTTCTTCATGGGATCTGGACCTATAAAGGGATTTTCTATAACACTAGGTATTGGAATACTAACAACATTATTTTCTGTCTATTTCATAGCTCGTCTGATCACTGCTTACTATGTCATCAAAAATAAACATAAGGAAAAACTAATTTAATGAAAACAATCTATTTTAATAAGTTTTATAAAAGTTTTAATATTCTTTCAGGAATATTAATTATTGTTTCATTAGTTTTTTTAATTTTTAAAGGATTGAATTTTGGTGTTGATTTTAAAGGGGGTACTTTAATAGAGCTAAGAACTGATAAATCTTCTGCTAATATAACAAAAATTAGAGATAGTTTTAATCAAATGAATCTTGGTGATGTTTCAGTGAAAAATTTTGGCAATGAGACAGATTTTGTAGTTAAATTTGAAAAACAAAATTCAAACGATCCTAAATTTATTGATGAATTGAAGACAAAACTATCAAATTCAATAGGATCAGTTGACTTTAGAAGAGTAGAAAACGTTGGACCAAAAGTTAGTGCAGAACTTTTAAGATCAGGTGTAATAGCTATAGCTTTATCTTTGGCAGCTATGCTTTTATATATATGGATCAGATTTGAGTGGCAATTTAGTCTTGGAGCCATTTTAGCTTTATTTCATGATGTTATAATTACATTAGGAGTATTTTCCGTATTTTCATTAGAAATCAATCTTTCTATCGTTGCAGCTGTTTTAACAATAGTTGGATATTCAATGAATGATACAGTTGTAATATTCGATAGAGTTAGAGAAAATTTGCGTAAATATGCAGATATAAAAATATTTGAATTAACAAATATCTCAATAAATGAAACTTTATCCCGAACAATAATAACCTCAGTTACCACATTGTTGGCACTTTTATCTATATTTATTTTTGGTGGAGAAATATTAAAAGGATTTTCATTAGCAATGATATTAGGAGTAATTTTTGGAACTTATTCATCTATTTATATTGCAAACCCAGTGTTGGTTTCTTTAAAAGTTAGTCAAAGAACGATTGTTAAGGAAGAAAAAGAATAATTAATAAAGATTTTGTGCCGCTACCATTGTTAATAACATTGGTAATGATAAAAGTGTGTTTGTTCTAGAAAACAGCATTGCAGTCTTTGCTGATTTAGCTTTAACTTCAGGTTCACACTCTACCATACCTAAAGCTCTTTTTTGATTTGGCCATATAACAAACCAAACATTGAATGCCATTATTAATCCTAACCACATTCCAATTCCTATTGCAGTATTTTTTCCACCACCAGATCCAATTCCTAATGTCATCGCTTGATGAACGTATCCATTAAAATAGGCTAATAATAATCCTGATATGATTGTAAATAGCGCTGCCCATCTAAACCAAAATAATGCTGCAGGAGCTATAACTTTCCCTATTGCTGGTTTTTGTTCGTCTGGAATTTTAGCCATGTTAGGAATTTGAACAAAATTGAAATACCACAGTAAACCAATCCACATAATACTTACAGTTACATGTACGTATCTTAGTAGCCAGCTCCAAAATAAAACATCAAAATCAAATCCACCATTACCTATGTAAAGACCAATGAATAGTAATATTGCAATAGCCAATGATAAATGAACAGTCTTTGATAATGATTGTAATATCGAAGTCATCTGTAAGATGATTTTATATTATTTTTCTATAAAGATTAAGCGGTTTTTTTAAATTTTGTATCTAATAAAGGCTTTAAAAATTTACCTGTATAGCTATCTTTTACTTTTGCAACTTCCTCGGGTTTGCCTTCAGCAATAATATTTCCACCTTTAACACCACCCTCGGGTCCCATATCTACAATATAATCGGCAGTTTTAATAACATCTAAATTATGTTCAATAACTACAACTGAATTACCAGTTGCAACAAAGGTGTGTAAAATTTCCAGAAGTTTTTTTATATCATGTTGATGTAATCCAGTAGTTGGTTCATCTAATATATACATTGTTCTTCCTGTAGATCTTTTAGATAATTCTTTTGCAAGCTTAATTCTTTGGGCTTCTCCACCTGATAGGGTTGTTGCTTGTTGACCAATTTTTATGTAGCCAAGACCAACTTTTTTTAATGTTAAAAGTTTAGTTTTGATGTTTGAAATATTTTCAAAATACTCACATCCTTCATCAACAGTCATATTTAAAACATCTGCAATACTCTTATCTTTGAATTTAATCTCTAATGTTTCTCTGTTGTATCTTGTACCTTTGCATTCATCACAAGTAATATAAACATCAGGTAGAAAGTGCATTTCGTAAGTAATTACTCCATCTCCTTCACATGCTTCACATCTTCCACCCTTTACATTGAAAGAAAATCTTCCAGGTTTATAGCCTCTACTTTTTGCTTCAGGTAAATTGGTAAACCAGTCTCTTATAGGACCAAAAGCTCCAGTATATGTAGCAGGATTTGATCTAGGAGTTCTACCAATAGGTGATTGATCAATATCTATAACTTTATCAATTAATTCTATTCCTTTAAATCCTCTAAACGGCTGAGGAATTTTTCTAGACTTATTATTATTCAAAGTAAGGTTTAATGCATTATATAAAGTTTGAAGTATCAAAGTAGATTTACCACTTCCAGATACACCTGTGACACAAGTGAAACTACCCAAAGGGATTTTTAAATTTACGTTATTTAAATTATTCCCCGATGCACCATTGATTTCTAGAAATCTACCATTTTTTGCAAGTCTTCTATTTTTTGGAATAGGTATGAAACTTTTATTTGATAAATATCTTCCAGTAATACTTTTATCATTTTTTAAAATTTGTTCATATGAACCTTCAGCAACAATTTCCCCACCTTTGTTTCCAGCCTCAGGTCCTAAATCTATTATATGATCTGCATTCTCCATTGTTTCTGTATCGTGCTCAACAACAATAACAGTATTACCTAAGTCTCTTAATCTTTTTAATGCATCTATAAGCTTGACATTGTCTTTTTGATGTAAACCAATTGATGGTTCATCTAAAACGTATAGAACTCCAGTTAAACCTGATCCTATCTGCGAAGCTAGTCTAATCCTTTGTGCTTCACCACCAGATAGTGTTCCAGACTCTCTAGATAAAGTTAAATAATCAAGACCAACATTTAAAAGAAAATCTAAACGTTCATTAATTTCTTTTAATATATGTTGAGCAATTTTAATTTGTCTTTTGTCTAATTTAACTTCTAAAGATCTAAACCATTCCTTAGCATCAAAAATTGATTTTTCTGTAACTTGGCTTATGTTTAATTCATTTATTTTAACGCACAGAGCTTCATCTTTTAATCGATAACCATTGCATCTTTCACATTTTGTATCAGATTGATATTGAGCAATTTCTTCTCTTTTCCAATCGCTGTCTGTCTCTAAATATCTTCTCTCTAGATTATTGACTACGCCTTCAAAGGTTTTTTTGTGAGAATATTTTTCATAGCCATCGTCATAAGTAAATTTTATTTCTTCATCATCAGATCCATACAAAATTACATCTTTAATTTTTTTTGGTAGTTTTGACCATTTATCATCTAATGAAAAACCATAATGTTTAGATAAAGATGCTAATGTTTGAGCGTAATACATTGATGTAGATTTAGCCCAAGGTTCAATAGCACCATCTGCTATAGATTTTTTTTCATTCGGAACAACTAAATTTGGATCAACATTTAATTTCATTCCAATACCTTCGCATTCTTCACAAGCTCCATACGGACTGTTGAATGAGAAAAGTCTTGGTTCAATCTCTTCAATAGTAAAACCACTTTCAGGACAAGCAAATTTGGTTGAGAAAATTAATTTTTCAATTTTTCTGTATTTTTTTGGAAGTGTTTCATTTTCATATTCAACAAAAAGTAATCCATTTGCTAAATTAACAGCTGTTTCAACACTTTCGGCTAATCTGTTTCCTAATGAAGAATTTATTACAATTCTATCAACTAAAATTGAAATATCATGTTTAAGTTTTTTATTTAATTCTGGAACACTTTCAATATCATATAATTGATCATCAACTTTAATTTTTCTAAACCCTCTTTTTTTGTATCCCAATATATCTTTTTTGTATTCACCCTTACGTCCTCGTACAACAGGTGCATATAAATATATCGTAGACTTTTTTGGTAATTCTTTAATCTTATCAACAATTTGACTAATAGTTTGAGAAGTAATTGGTTTACCAGTGAATGGAGAGTAGGGTATTCCAGCTCTTGCATAAAGTACTCTCATGTAATCGTATATTTCGGTTACAGTTGCAACTGTTGATCTTGGATTTTTAGAAGTATTTTTTTGTTCAATTGAAATTGCTGGACTCAAGCCTTCGATTAAATCTACATTTGGTTTTTTCATTTTGTCTAAAAACTGTCTTGCGTATGCAGATAAACTTTCAACATAACGTCTTTGACCTTCTGCATAAACAGTATCAAATGCTAATGATGATTTTCCCGATCCAGATAGACCTGTTATTACAACAAATTTGTCTTTAGGAATCTCTAGTGAAATATTCTTTAAATTGTGCTCTTTTGCGCCCTTAATAAGTATCTTTTTAAGCATAATTTTAGTTGCTTTAGATTAATAAAATTAATATTCAAGTCTATTAATGTTATAAATAACATTTCAAATATATAAATATTATGGCAGGAAGCTTAAATAAAGTACTTTTAATCGGTCGATTAGGCGCAGACCCAGAAATTAAACAAATGGTTAACGGTAAAAGTGTAGCAAGATTAAGCCTAGCTACTAGTCAATCATGGAAAGATAAAAATACCGGTGAAAAAAAAGAAAAAACTGAATGGCATAGAGTAGTTGTTTTCAATGAAGGACTTGTAAATGTAGTTCAACAATATTTAAAAAAAGGAGCACAAGTATACGTTGAAGGACAACTGACTACTAGAAAATGGAAAGATGAACAATCAGGTCAGGATAAATATTCTACTGAAATTTTAATTCAAGGATACAATTCATCATTAACAATGTTAGGTGGAGGAAATCAAAATTCAATTCCATCTCAAGATAACAAACAAAGTTTTGATGATAGTTCTATGACTCAAAACGAGTTAGACGATGATATCCCTTTCTAAATAAATGCAAAAAAACGAAGTAACTAAAGATTTAAATATCAAACCAATTTCAATGTATGATGAAATGAGTTCATCATATTTATCTTACGCCATGAGCGTAATAATTAGTAGGGCATTACCCGACATAAGAGACGGACTTAAACCTGTTCACAGAAGAATTTTATATGCAATGCACAAAGGTGGTTTTGATTGGACAAAACAATTTAGAAAATCTGCAAGAATTGTTGGAGACGTAATTGGTAAATACCATCCGCATGGTGATCAAGCGGTGTATGATGCTTTAGTTAGAATGGTTCAAGATTTTTCAATGAGTGTTCCGTTAATTGATGGTCAGGGCAATTTTGGTTCAATAGATGGAGATCCACCTGCAGCAATGAGGTATACAGAAACCAAACTTGCAAAAATTTCTCAATTTTTGATTGATGATATAGAAAAAAATACCGTTTCATTTAAAAGTAATTACGATGAAACTGAGCAAGAACCCACAGTATTGCCAGCTCAATATCCTAATCTTTTGGTAAATGGAGCCGGAGGCATCGCTGTTGGTATGGCTACTAGTATACCACCACATAATCTTGGTGAAATTATTGATGGAACTTTAGCACTTATAAAAAATAAAGATATTAAAGTTAAAGAGTTAATGAAGCATATACCTGGCCCTGATTTTCCAACAGGAGGAGTTATTATTGGCAAAGATATTATTCGAGAAGGATACAAAACTGGCAGAGGTTCTTTTAAAATTAGAGGAGAAATAAATGTAGAAAATCTTAAAAACGGTAAAGATAGATTAGTAATTACATCAATACCTTATCAAGTAAACAAATCTAACTTAAACGAAAAAATTGCAGAATTAGTTAGAGACAAAAAAATCGAGGGTATAAGTGACATTAGAGATGAATCTAATAGAGAAGGTATAAGAGTTGCTATAGATTTAAGAAGAAGTGTCGAGCCAGAAACAATTAAAAGACAACTTTATAAATATACATCCATAGAAACCTCATTTGGTTTTAATTCATTAGCAATTGTTGATAACAAACCTAAAACATGTTCATTAAAAGATTTCTTAGAGAACTTTTTAAAATTTAGAGAAGATGTAGTTATTAAAAAAACCAAATACGATTTAAAAAAAGCTGAAGATCGTGTTCATGTTTTACTTGGTTTATCTGTTAGTGTAGAAAATATTGATAAAGTAATAAAAATTATTAGATCTTCAAAAAATCCAGAAGAAGCAAAAAATACTCTTATAAAAACTAAATGGAAAATAACAAAATCTGCAAAATTAATTAAATTAGTTGATAGTAAAAATTATAAAGGATCATACAGCCTATCTGAAACTCAAGTCACATCAATACTAGAACTTAGATTACAAAAATTAACTGCCCTTGGAATTAATGAAATTGAAGAAGAAATAAAAAAATTATCTGAATTGATTACAAAGTATAAAAAAATAATAAATTCTAAAAGTGAACTATTAAAAGTAATAAGTAATGAGTTATCTCAAATTAAAGAGAAATTCTCATTTCCAAGAAGAACGCAGATTATAGATGCTGTTTTAAACTATAATATTGAAGAAACTATACAAAAAGAATCTGTAATAATTACAATTACTTTGCAAGGATACATTAAAAGAGGTGCCTTAAGTAATGTTAAACAACAGAAAAGAGGTGGAAAAGGTAAAACAGGGATTAAAACAAGAGACGAAGATTCTGTAGTGCAAACATTATCAGTAAATACACATACTTCTGTGTTGTTTTTCTCTACAGAAGGATTAGCTTACAAAGTTAAAGCTTGGAAAATTCCAGAAGGATCAACAGCATCAAAAGGTAAGTCTTTATTTAATATTCTTCCTCTAAAAAATCATCAATCAATAAGTTCAATTATGCCATTTCCTGATAGTGATGTTGATACAAAAGACATGCATATCATTTTTGCAACAAGTGAGGGAAAAATTAGAAAGAATAATCTTGAAGATTTTACCTCAATTAATGCTTCGGGTAAAATTGCAATGAAACTTGACGGTAATGATAAAATTATTGGTGTTAAAATTTGTAGAGATGATCAGGATATAATTTTAAGTACTAAATTAGGAAAATGTATAAGGTTTGAATCGAAAAAACTTAGAGTTTTCAAGGGTAGATCATCAAAAGGTATAAGAGGTATTAATTTAGCAGAAAATGATACTATCGTATCTCTGTCTATTATTGATCATGACTCAAATAAGAAAGCAAAAACTAAAGACCAAAAATCAGAAATTAAAGCTAAAGAAAAGTTCATTTTGTCTATTACAGAGAATGGTTATGGTAAGAGAACATCTCATTATGATTATAGAGTTACAAATAGAGGTGGAAAGGGAATTATTGGCATTGTAAATTCACAAAGAAACGGGAATGTTTCTTCATCATTTCCAGTTTTTGAAGGGGATCAAATATTAATTTCAACAAACAAAGGTAGAGTAATAAGAACAGCTGTTAAAGAAATAAGAATAGCTGGTCGAAATACTCAAGGTGTTAGAATAATTAAACTGACTGGTGATGAAAAAGTAGTTTCTGCTATTAAATTAGATGATAATCTTATCTAATGAAAAATATAGCTATCTATCCTGGAACTTTTGATCCAATTACTTTTGGCCATATAGATGTCATTAAGAAATCACTTAAGATAGTAGATAAAGTAATTGTAGGTATTTCAGATGGAAATCAGAAAAACTTCCTATTTTCATTAGAAGAAAGAATAGAAATTGTAAAAAGAGCTCTTTATAAAGATCTGAAATTTAAAAAGAATAAGGTTGATGTTATAAAATTTAATACTTTAACAACAGACCTTTGCAAAAAATTTAAATCAAATATCATTTTAAGAGGTCTAAGAGCTGTTTCAGATTTTGAATATGAATTCCAATTAGCTGGAATGAATAGAAAACTTAATAATCAAGTTGAGACAATTTTTTTAATGTCAGATGTTGAAAATCAAATAATATCATCTAGATTTGTTAAAGAAATCGCTCAACATAATGGTGATTTAAAAAAATTTACAACTAAAAGTACAATTAAATCATTGAAAGAGATCTATGAATAAATTTTTAAATATTTTAATAATTTTTTTTATTTTTTTATCAACAAATTTAATAGCAAAGGAGAATATAATGATTTTAAAATTAAAAGATGGTGACGTAAAAATTGAAATGTACCCAGACGTTGCACCAAATCATGTTAAAAGAATTCAAGAGTTAGCAGATTCAGGACAATATGATAATGTTGTTTTTCATAGAGTTATTGATGGGTTTATGGCTCAAACAGGTGATGTAAAATTTGGAAATTCATCTTCTAAAGATTTCGATTTAAGAAGGGCAGGTATTGGTGGATCCGATTTACCAGATTTAAATCAAGAATTTAATGACCTTCCTCATGATAGAGGGACTGTTTCTATGGCAAGATCGTCAGATCCTAATAGCGCCAATAGTCAATTTTTCATATGTTTTAAACCAGCACCTTTCCTAGATAGACAATATACTGTTTTTGGAAAAGTAATAGAAGGAATGGAATTTGTTGATATGATTACAAAAGGTGACGGTGATAACGGAGCAGTTTCAAATCCAGATAAAATTATTAGTTTTAAATCTCAATAATTAAATAATGAATGTCATTAAAAGATTTCAATTTTAATGTTCATCATACTCAAAATTATGCAAGAGTAGGAGTTATAGAGACCCATAGAGGCAATATAAACACTCCTGCATTTATGCCAGTTGGTACTCAAGCAACTGTTAAAGGTGTTTTTTTAGAAGATATAAAAAAAACAGGTAGTGAGATAATTTTATCAAATACATATCATTTAATGATAAGGCCTGGTGTTGAAAGAATTGAAAGTGTTGGAGGACTTCATGAATTCATGAATTGTGATTTACCAATTTTAACGGACTCAGGTGGTTTTCAAGTTATGTCTCTGTCAAAATTAAATAAAATCGATAGAGATAAAGGTGCAATTTTTCAATCACATATAGATGGTAAAACTTTTATATTAAGCCCTGAAGAAAGCATAAGAATTCAAAAAGGTTTGAACTCAGACATAGTAATGGTTATGGATGAATGCCCTAAAAATACTAAAGATTATGATAAAATTAAAAAATCAATGGAATTATCATTAGAGTGGGCAAAAAGATCAAAAGATGCATTTGGAATAAATGATCACAAAGGTTTATTTGGAATTGTACAAGGTGGATTATTTAATGATCTAAGAATCAAATCTTTAAACAATCTTATCGATATTGGATTTAATGGATATGCTCTAGGAGGATTGGCAGTAGGGGAAACACAAGATGAAATGTTTGATGTTCTTGATGGAATAAAAGATCATATGCCTAAAGAAAAACCAAGATATTTAATGGGTGTAGGTACTCCATCTGATATACTCGGTGCAGTTAAGAGAGGTGTTGATATGTTTGACTGTGTAATGCCAACGAGATCTGGGAGAACTGGTTTGGCTTTTACATGGGAAGGACAAATTCAAATTAGAAACTCAAAATATAAAAATGATAATACTCCACTGGACAGAAGTGTCACAAAGTTCAATTTAAATAAATATTCTAAGAATTATTTAAATCATTTATTTAATACTAACGAAATGTTGGCCTCAATGATTCTGACCCTTAATAACATCAACTTTTATCAAGATTTAATGAGAAACATCAGAGACAATATAAAATATGGTACTTTTGATGAATTTCACGATAAGTACATCAAAATATTGTAAATTTTTAACATTGATTAATAAAAAAAAATCAATATAAAAACGCTTCTTGGGGGCCCTTAGCTCAGTTGGTAGAGCAATTCCCTTTTAAGGAATGGGTCGATGGTTCGAGTCCATCAGGGCTCACCACTTAAGCAATTGGCGGATATTTAATAATAATTTCATTTATCCAATTTGTAATATTATTAATTCTATTTGTTGAAGATGGGTGAGTAGACATAAATTCTGGTGGTTCTTTCCCTTTTTTAGCTTCTTTCATTCTTTCCCAAACTTTGATTGTTTCCCTAATGTCATAACCAGATAATGATGCAAATATCAAACCAAGATAATCAGCTTCACTCTCTTGCTTTCTATTGAAGGGATTCATAATTCCTATTTGTGATAATAAACCGACAGCATTCATCCCTGTGGTTCTATTTATCTGAGATACTTTACCTTTAGTGGCTATATCTAAAATTGCTGTACCAGTATTTAACAAAACACCTCTACTTGCTCTTTCTACTGAATGTTTTGCAACAGCATGCGCAATTTCATGACCCATTACAGCTGCCAATCCATCTTCATTTTTAGTTATATCTAATAGACCTGTATAAACAGCTATTTTACCTCCAGGCATACACCAAGCATTTTTAACTTTTTTTTTATCAATAAGTATATATTCCCAATCAAAATTTATAGTTGGGTCAGGTATATTATTGCGGTCAAAGTATTCTGATATTGAATATTCAATTTTGGATCCAATTTCTTTTATTTGATTTAATGTTTTGGTATCATCACTTAAAGTTTCTTTCTCCTTTACCTTTTCATATAATTGAGCAGCTTTCGCATTGAGGTTAGATTCGGGAATTAATTTTAGTTGTTTTCGATCTGTTATCGGTGCACTACCACATGCAGATAGGCCAAAAGATAAGCAACTACAACCAAATAAATGTATGAAATTTCTTCTATTCACTTTTTTTACTTAATATATTACACCTTTTTTATAATAATTTATATGATACTTAATAACAAAATTTTAATAGTACTATTTGTACTGGCAGTCGTATTTGTTTTATATGCAAGTTACAGTTAATTTATGGCAAAATTAAAGAGAAGAGGCATTTCAATCCTTGGAAGACTTAGAAACTATTTTATAGCAGGAATAGTTGTTCTTGTTCCAATAGGTATCACATTATATTTAACTAGATTTTTTATATCTATATCGTCAAAATTAATACCAAACGAATTAAATCCAAATAGTTACTTGCCTTTTGCAATACCAGGTTTGGAAATATTATTAGCTATAATTTTTATTACAATAATTGGAAGTTTATCTCTTTCATTTATTGGAAAAAAAATACTTAAAATATTTAATGATATATTAAAAAGAATACCAATTCTTAGAACAATTTATTCAGCAATCGGCCAAATGACTGAAACATTAGCACCAAAAAAAGGATCAAAGAAAAGTGTAGTCTTAGTTGAGTATCCGAGAAAAGGTACTTGGGCAGTAGGGTTTGCGACGAGAGAAAACGATGGTGAAATATCAAAAAAAACAAATACTAATCTTATTAATGTATTTGTTCCAACAACACCAAATCCTACAAGTGGATTTTTATTAATGTTTCCTAAAGATGAAGTTATTTATTTAGATATGACTTTTGAAGAAGCATCTAAATTTATTGTTTCAGCCGGTACTTCAGATCCAAAAAAAATTTAAGAAATTTCGTTAATTATTGAGGCTCGATCGTATAATTTTAATAATTTATTATATTTACTGAAATTATCACCTTTCATCTCTAATTTTTTTACTTCTGCCTCAGCAAGTAAGAATAAATCTTCATTTAATATGGGATCAGCTAATCTAAAATTTTTAATTCCACTTTGTTTAAATCCTAACAAATCCCCATATCCACGCAATTTCATATCTTCCTCAGAAATTACAAAACCGTCATCTGAACTTTTTAGAATATTAATTCTTTTTTTTGCATTTTCACTTAGTGAGGATTTAAACATCAATATACAGTAAGATTGTTTACTACCACGTCCGACACGACCTCGTAACTGATGTAATTGGGATAAACCATACTTATCAGCATTTTCAATAACAATTACGTTAGCATTAGGAAAATCAATTCCAACCTCAATAACAGTGGTTGAAACCAATATATCCAACTTTCTATCTAAGAAATTATTTAAAATTTTGTTCCTTTCATCCTTATCAAGTGAACCATGAATTAATCCAATTCTATTCTTAAAATATTTTTCTAAATACTTAAATTTATTTACAACAGATTGTTGTTCAACTTTTTTCGACTCTTCTATCAAAGGACAAA
>CABYJU010000006.1 GCA_902519325.1 uncultured Pelagibacteraceae bacterium
GGGAAACTATTCCAAAAGTCTACAGAAGACTCAATGATATATTTTTGAAAAATATGGGTAAAGGATTGCCAAAAAATTTTAATCCTATTGAGTTTGGTTCATGGATGGGAGGTGATAGAGACGGAAATCCAAATGTAACTTCAAAAGTGACAAAAGAAGTTTTGTTATTGTCAAGATGGGAAGCGGCAAAATTGTATGAAAAAGAACTTACTAAATTAATTAGATCATATTCAATGAAAAAGTGTTCAAAAAAAATTCAAAAACTGACAGGAAAATCATTTGAACCTTACAGAGTTTTCTTAAGACCTTTAAGAGATAAAATGCGATTTACTCATCGATCAATTGAACAGTTTATAGTGAACAAAAAACCTTTAGACTATAACAAATTGCTAAACTCAAAAGAAGAAATTTTAAAACCCCTTAGAATTGTCCGTGAATCTTTAGAGGAAAATCAAAGTGAAAATATCGCAAGTGGTGAATTATTAGACTTAATGAGAAGAGCAAAATGTTTTGGAATTAATTTAGCAAAACTAGATATTAGACAAGAATCATCTAGACACTCACAATTAATTAATGAACTTGTTCAGAAAAAAAATAAACACAATTATTTAAAATGGAGTGAGGAGGAAAAAATTAAATTTTTATCATTTAAGATGAAAAAAAAATCTAATTTCATCAAAAATTTTAATTTTAAAAATAAAGAAAACAAAGAAGTTTGGTCAACATTTAAAATTTTATCTGAAGAGCCACCTGAATGTTTGGGGGCTTATGTTATTTCAATGACATCATCTGCATCTGACATTCTCTCTGTTTTATATTTGCAAAAAGAAGCAAATATTAAGAATAATTTAAGAGTTGTCCCTTTATTTGAAACATTAGATGACTTAATTAATGCAAAATCAATAATGGCCAGCTTGTTTTCATTAAAGTGGTACAGAGATTTAATAAAAAATAAACAAGAAGTCATGATTGGATACTCAGACTCAAGCAAAGATGCTGGAAAAATTTGTGCAAGTTGGCATCAATATAAGGCTCAAGAAGAAATTATTAAAATTGCAAAAAAATATAAAATAGATGTTACTTTCTTTCATGGAAGAGGTGGTTCAGCGGGTAGAGGCGGAGGCCCAATTCAAGCTACTTTAAAATCTCAGCCGCCAAATACAGTTAATGGAAAAATTAGAATAACTGATCAAGGAGAAGTTATTCAGCAGAAATATGGATATCAGCCTTTAGCAATTTATAATTTATGTAGCTATATAGGAGCGGTAATGGAGGCAACATTAACACCACCTCCAGTCCCTAAAAAAGATTGGAGAAATCTAATTGAAAAAATGTCTGAAATTTCAAAAAGTTCATATAGAAAAAATATTAATCAAAGTTCAGATTTTATTAAATATTTTAAAACCGTTACGCCACATGTGTCTTTAGGAAAACTTTCAATTGGATCAAGACCGTCTAAAAGAAAGAATATTGATAATATCAAAGGTTTAAGAGCAATACCCTGGGTATTTGCTTGGACACAAATAAGACTCATGCTTCCAGCATGGCTTGGAAGTGCAGAAGCTTTAAGATATTCATCGATAGAAAAATTTGAGAAAACACTAATAGATATGGAAAAAAATTGGCCTTTCTTCAATTCAATGATGGATATCTTGGATATGGTAATTTCAAAAGTGGACCCAGATATTTCAAAAATATATGAAGAATACTTAGCTGATAAAGATTTAAAAAGAGTTGGAAAAAAACTTAGGTTCCAATTCGAAGTTATTAAAAAGTTAAATAAAAAGATTACGCCTAAAGAAATTATAAATGAAAGAAAAAAATTTAGATCAGGAGTTATTGTAAGAAATATTTACACAGAAGTATTAAATATAATTCAAGCAGTAGTTATGAATAAAATCAAAAACAAAAAATTAAATTCAGATAAAAAAAATGATCTTAATGATGCATTATTAACATCTATTGCAGGCATTTCAGCTGCAATGAAAAATACCGGTTAAATGATAGAATTATTTGTAGCATTTGGAGCTGGATTGATAAGCTTTTTGTCTCCATGTGTACTTCCATTAATACCTGGATATATATCTTATATTTCTGGAAGCTCTTTAAATGAGCTATTAGAAAAAAAAACAATTAATATATTCCCTATAGTTTTATTTACTTTTGGTTTTTCCATTGTTTTTATAAGCTTCGGAGCTACCGCAACTTTTTTAGGTTCTTTAATTTTAAGTAACTCTTATGAATTAAGAATTATTGCAGGAAGTATAATAATCATTTTCTCCCTTCATATTATGGGATTAATTAATATTAAGTTTTTAAATTATGAAAAAAGGATTAATACTGAGATTAAATCAGGAAATTTTGGTTCAATATTAGTTGGTATGGCATTTGGATTTGGATGGACTCCATGTATTGGACCTATTTTGGGATCAATATTAGCTCTAGCTTCGATCGAGCAAAGTTTGAACCGAGGCATATTGTTACTTGTGTTCTATTCACTTGGTTTAGCATTGCCATTTATTGCATCAGGCTATTTGATACAACGTTTTATGGTTGTTACAAAAAATCTAAAATCAAAAATGATAATTATTTCAAGAGTTGGTGGAGGATTATTATTGATAACAGGAATATTAATGATTACAAACCAGTTACAAGCTTTAGGATTTTACATATTAAAGTATTTTCCTATACTTCAAAAACTTGGATAAAAATGAAAATATACCAAATCGATTGTAGTGCTAGAAAAGAAGGTTCTACCTCAAGGATGCTTGCAAAAAAAATACTTGATAAAGTTAAAAAAGATAATGATGAAGTCATTTATAGAGATCTAGATGACGAAATGCTTTTTATATCTGGTTTAACTGAGTCTGGAATGAAAATTCCAGAGAATGAGCAAACAGATGAACATAAAAAAATGTTTGAATTGTCTGATAAACTAGTATCAGAGTTAAAAGAATGTGATGTAATTATTATATCAGTGCCAATTTATAATTTTGGCCCGCCAGCAACACTGAAAGCTTGGGCTGATCTTGCAGCCAGAGTAAAATTGACATTTAAATACGGGGACGACGGAAGAAGAAAAGGTTTATTAGAAGATAAGCAGGTCTATTTAGTAATTACTTCTGGTGGAACAAAAATACAAGGGGAAGAAGATTTTTTAACTCCATGGTTGATACATATGTTAAATTTTTTTGGTATTAAAAAAATTGATATAGTTGCAGCAGATCAAATGGCTTTAGATTATGAAAAATCTATAAAAAATGCTGAAGAAAAAATAAAAGAATTATTTAAAGATTAAATTTTCTTTTTAAATGTCTAAGTTTACCTTCTGTACTGTCGAAATCAATGTAGCATCCTTGTAAATATCTATCACCTTCGTTAACATCATACTTTGTTCTTCCATGAAGTAATCTATGATTGTCCATCATTAACAAATCTCCAGTTTCTAATTTAAATTCAACTTTATATTTATCAGAGTTATATAATTCAGAAATTTTATTTCTAGCTTTATAGAATAAATCCAATTTTGATTTTTCTAATATCGGAGCATAATCTAATCTTGGACTAAATCTAACTTGTTTAAAATTATTTTTTTCATCCAATTTAATTAACTCAGACATATCTTCTAGAACAACTGTATTGTCTATAAATTTAAATTTTACTTTAACTGAAGATAAAATTTCATAATATTCTGGATAATCCTCTTTGATTTTTTCACTTACTGTGTAACCATCAACCAAGGTAGAATTTCCTCCACTCACATTATTTGTAATACAATGCAATAATTGAACACAAGGAACTGGTTTTCTATACGGATTATCTGTATGTGGAGATAATGCTAATGATGTATAAGCCAAATCATTTGGATTAGGCACAGATCTTACATTAAAAAATTCCCCAAAATTAGTTCTTCTTACACTGCCAATTGAATTTGCAAATTTTATAATAAAATTATCTTCAGTTGTAACATTAGTTAAAACTACAAAACCATATTTATAGAATGATACTAATAAATCATACATGATTTTTTTTTCAAAAATATCATTTTCAAATTTAAATTTTTGAAAATTATTAAAATTTGAATCCCATTTAATTTTATCAATTGAAATAGGATCAAGATTTTGAGATTTATACTCATTTAATATTTGATCTTCTTTTATTTTATAATTGGTCCCATCATTGAAAAATAAATTAAGCAATCCATCTTCATTTTCAATTTTTTCTATATCAATATTAGTATTTATAGAATTTGGATCAAATAATCTTTGTTGATTTCCTTTATCCAAAGCATCTTCGTTATTTATTCTTTCTCTAAGCCAAAAAGGATGTATTTCCTCTTTATTATTTCCACTATTTATAAATACTTTTTTAGAATCGATTTCTATTTTCATCTATCTAGATTCTTCTATCAAATTCTAAAATTTTCAAGATATTTTATTTGAACTAGTTGTATATTTTAATTATTACTCGTTAAATAAATGACCTTCAAAAAAACAAACGATTACAAGATTTATTACACGTTTTTGAATAAGCTAGCTAAGGATTTAACTAATTTTTATTACACTAAACTTAACAAAACTTTTACAATTAATAATAAGTTAAAAGGTAAAGGTTATGATCCTGTTACCAGTGCTGATAAAGCTTTTGAAAAATTTATAAGAAAGAAGATTAATGATAAGTTCCCAGATCATCAAATTATTGGTGAAGAGTTTGGGGTAAAAAAGACGAAAAGTCTATTTTCATGGATAATTGATCCAATTGATGGGACAAGATCATTCGTTGCTGGAAATCCTACCTGGAGCAATTTAATTTCTCTAAATTATAACAATAAACCAATGGTCGGGCTAGCTAATTTCCCAAGAATGGAAAGATACTATTTAAATCAAAATGATAAATCTGCCTTTGTATTTGAAGGCAGAAAAAAAAGAAAATTAAAAGTAAACAAAAAAATAAAATTTGATTATTTAAAAGTAGCCGCTGCTTTTCATGGAACTTTGTCTTTTCAAAAACAAAAAAAAATAATGAAATTTATTAAGAGAATGCAGTTTCCATGTTTCGATGCACTAACATATTGTCAATTAGCAGAGGGAAGACTAGATATTGTAGCTCAATGTGCAAACAAAATTTGGGATATACATCCGATAATACCAATTATTAAAGCATCAGGTGGAATAATTACTACATGGGATAATAAAGATGCTTCATTAGGTGGAAACATAATTGTTTCAAATAATTTATCAAATCATAAAAAAATTTTAAAATTACTCAAGCCAGCTACATGAAAAATATAATTGTTCTTCAACACATTAAAATTGAGGATCCTGGTTATATTAAAGATTTGATGTTAAAGGATAAAGTTCATATTAAAACTGTAGAACTTGACGAAGGAGAAAAAATACCTGATGATTTAACTGGATTTGATGCAATGTTTTGTATGGGCGGACCAATGGATACTTGGATGGAAAAAGATTACCCTTGGTTAATAGAAGAGAAAAAAAAAATCAAAGAATTTGTAGTAGACTTAAATAAACCATATTTAGGTTTTTGTTTAGGTTGTCAATTATTAGGAGAGGTAGTTGGAGGTAAAGTAGTTAAATCAAAAAATCCAGAGATAGGTATTTTAGACATTAATTTTTTAAATAGTAAAAAGGACGATTTATTATTTAAAGAATATCCTGATATTATTAAATCACTCCAATGGCATTCATATGAAGTTCAAAATCTAGAAAATAATAATGATATAACTCTTTTAGCGTCATCTCCTGAAACGAAATACCAAATTTTTAAATACAAAAAACATGCTTACGGTATTCAATTTCACATAGAGATAAAAGATACCACTGTAGGAGAATGGGGTTGTGTGCCTGAATATAAGTCTGCTTTAGAGAGTCAGTTAGGACAAGGAGCTCTTGATAAATTTGATAGTGATGCGAAAGACAACATTCAATCTATGAACAAATATTCTAAAATTCTTTACGAAAACTTCAAAAAAATAGTGAATTAAATCACTTTAGTTTACATAATTAATAAGTTAGATTTTTATTTTAATAATATAGGAGAGAGAAATGAAGTATGGGTATTTTATAAAAATTTTATTGGCTTTTTTTCTAGCTTTTGCTCCAACACAAGCGTTTGCAAAAACTATTAAATGGTCAATGCAGGGTGATAGTTTAACACTTGATCCTCATGCTCAAAACGAAGGTCCTACCACTCAAGTATCTAGACAAGTATACGAAGCTCTAGTTACCAGAGGATTAGATATGAAAATTGGACCTCAACTAGCAACAGAGTGGAGAACTCAAGGTCCTAATACTTGGATCTTTAAATTAAGAGAAGATGTTAAATTTTCTGATGGAACTCCATTTACATCTGAAGATGTTGTATTTAGTATTTTAAGAGCAAAACAAAGAACATCTGATTTTAAAGAATATATTAGTACAGTATCAGGTGTAAAAGCAGTTAATGACTACACAGTAGAAATTACAACAAGTAAACCAAATCCAATTCTTTTAAACCAACTTTCAAACATTTTTATAATGTCAAAAAAATGGAGTGAAAAGAATTTTGCAGTCATGGCGCAGAACTGGGATGCTGGACAAGAAACATTTTCAGCTACAAATGCTATGGGAACTGGACCATTTAAAATTACATTAAGAGAACCAAATACTAAAACAGTTTTCAAACGTAATAAAAAATGGTGGGGTACTATGAAAGATGACAAAGTAACAGAAATTCATCTACTACCTATAAAAAATGCAGCTACTAGAGTTGCAGCTCTTTTATCTGGTGAAATTGATGTTGTTACTGATGCACCTGTGCAAGATTTAGCTAGAATTAAAAATTCACCTGCTCACAAAGTTGAAAGCACTGCTCAAATGAGAACTATATTCCTTGGTATGGATCAGGGAGCAGATAAACTTAGAACAGGTAATACAGGTGATAACCCATTTAAAAAGAAAGCAGTTAGACAAGCTCTTTATCAAGCTATAGATATTGAGGCTATTAAGAAAAAAGTAATGAGAGGTTTAAGTGAACCTGCTGGAATAATTACTTTTCCAGGTGTTAACGGATACACAGAAGAACTTGATAAAAGACTTCCTTATGATGTAGCTGCTGCAAAAAAACTTCTAGCTGATGCTGGATATCCGAACGGATTTGAAGTTGAGCTTAGATGTCCAAATGACAGATATGTAAATGATGAAGCTATATGCACAGCTGTTGTTGGTATGTTAGGTAAAATCGGTGTTAAAGTAAATTTATTTGCCCAAACAAAAAGTAAGCACTTTAAAGAACTAAAAGATAATCAAGGTGACTTTTATATGTTAGGTTGGGGAGTTCCAACTTTAGATAGTCATTATGTTTTCCATTACTTATATGAAAGTGGAGCAAGCTGGAACAGAGTTAACTTTAGTAACTCTGATGTAGATGCTGCGATAAGAGTTATGGAAGGTGAAGTTAACCTAGATAAGAGAAATGCTGCAATAGCTAAAGCTTGGAAAATAGTAAAAGATGATATTTCTTATCTTCCTTTACATCACCAAGTTATATCTTGGGCTGCAAAAAAAGATGTTAATGTTCCGATAAGACCGAATAACGAGCCGTTATTCCGTTTTGCGAGCTTTGACTAAACAATTTATTACAAGCCCTTTTTAACTAAAGGGCTTGTATAAAAATAAAATTTCATAAATTGATAAAGTATTTTTTTAAACGATTGTTTCAATCTGCAATGGTTATGCTTGTTGTAGCTTTTGTATCTTTCTCTCTTTTTAATTTTGTAGGAGACCCAATAAATAACATGGTGGGTGAGGAAACATCAGATGAAGAAAGAGCTGAGTTAAGAGAAACCTTGGGTTTAATGGACCCAATTCATGTACAATTTACTAGGTTTATAATTAATGCCACTAAAGGAGAATTTGGAATATCTTATCAATTAAGAAGACCTGTATCAGAATTAATCATTGAAAGATTACCTGCAACAATTGAATTAGTTTTAATATCTGCTCTAATTGCATTGGTTTCTGGTACTTTATTGGGAGTATATACAGGCATAAAAAGAAAAGGTTTTTTGAGTGATTTTATCTTAGCAGTTTCTTTATTAGGAGTTTCTCTTCCAACTTTTGTAATTGGTATTTTATTTATTTATCTTTTTGCAGTTATATTGGGCGTTCTACCATCGTTTGGAAGAGGCGAGGTGGTAGATCTAGGATTTTGGTCGACAGGCTTTTTAACCATCTCAGGTTTAAAAGCAATTATATTACCATCAGTTACTTTAAGCCTTTTTCAAATGACTTATATAATCAGACTCGTTAGAGCAGAAATGATGGAAATACTTCAGACTGATTACATAAAGTTTGCAAGAGCAAGAGGTATTAATGAAAAAAGCATTAATTATAAGCACGCACTTAAAAATGGACTAATTCCAGTAATAACTATTGCTGGTATAAATATTGGAACATTAATTGCATTTTCAATTATTACGGAAACAGTATTTCAATGGCCAGGTATGGGATTTCTTTTCATTCAAGCTGTTCAGTTTGTAGATATTCCAATTATGTCAGCATATTTAGTATTTATAGCATTCGTTTTTGTAATGATAAATTTTATAGTCGATATCTTGTATTACTTTATAGACCCAAGAATTAGAGTTAAAGGAGATTCAGCTAGTGGATAATAAAGCTTTAACAACTTGGGATAAAATAAAAGATAGTGAAATTTATTTTAGTTTTATAAAATCTCCTACAGCAATAGTTTCATCGATTTTATTAGTAATAATATTTTTCTGTTCATTTTTTGTAGAATTTATCACACCTTATAATCCATTCGATCCATCATCTTTATCTTTAATGGATGCATTCACTCCACCATCTTGGACTAGTGATGGAAAAGTAGAATTTTTACTTGGTACTGACGGACAAGGAAGAGATATGTTATCAACTATTCTTTATGGATCTAGAATATCTTTGATTGTTGGTTTCTCAGCAATTTTATTTAGTTTAATTTTAGGAGTTGGATTAGGTCTTACTGCTGGTTTTTTTGGTGGCAAGTATGAAATGATTGTTATGAGATTAACTGATGTTCAATTAACAGTTCCAAGTATTTTGATGGCTCTTCTGGTTGATGGTATTGCTCGAGGTATAATTTCGCGTGAACTTCATGACGAGATGGCAATATATGTTTTAATTTTTGCAATTGGTATTTCAGAGTGGCCACAGTTTGCAAGAGTATCAAGAGCAGCAACTTTAGTTGAAAAAAATAAAGATTATGTTTCAGCCTCAACAATTATTGGAGTTTCTAATTTTATAGTAATGTTTAAACATATTCTTCCAAATATAATGAGACCGGTACTTGTTATTGGAACTATAGGTCTTGCATTAGCAATAATTGCAGAAGCCACATTGAGTTTTCTAGGTGTTGGCGTTCCTCCAACTACTCCTTCTTTAGGAACATTAATAAGACTTGGAAATGACTTTTTATTTTCTGGTGAATGGTGGATAACTTTTTTTCCAGCAATATTCTTAGTTGTTTTGGCTTTTTCCATTAATCTATTAGGAGACTGGATGAGAGACACTCTTAATCCTAAATTGAAAAAATGAGTTTTTTAAAAATACAAAATTTAAGTGTGGATTATAAATTGAGAAAAGAGACAGTTCATGCTGCAAAAGATATTAATATTGAGATAAAAAGAGGAGAAATTGTAGGATTAGTTGGGGAATCTGGGTCTGGAAAAAGTACTGTAGCAAATGCAATAATTGATTTAATTGACGAACCAGGGAAAGTATCTGAAGGATCAATTTATTTAAGCGACATAAATATTCATGAAAATAAAAAAAATATTCTAAGTTTAAGAGGAAAAAAAATTGGATTTATTTTTCAAGATCCTCAGACATCTTTAAATCCTATCTTAACAATTGGACAACAACTTATTGAAACAATCCAAACTCATTTAAACCTCAGTAACTCAGAAGCAAAAGAAAAATCAATAAATCTTTTAAAAGAAGTAGGCATAAAAGATGCTGAAAAAAGATTTAATGATTACCCTCATCAATTTTCAGGAGGCATGAGACAAAGAGTTGTTATATCGCTTTCTTTATGTTGTGAACCAGAGTTGTTAATTGCAGATGAGCCCACAACTGCACTTGATGTATCAATACAATCACAAATATTAGAACTTATCAAAAAACTGACTAAAGAAAGAAATTTAGCAGTTATATTAATTACACATGATATGGGAGTTATAGCAGAGACTACCAATAGAGTTGCTGTCATGAAAAATGGTAATTTGGTAGAATTGGGAACAACAAAGCAAATATTAACAGAACCAAAAGAAACTTATACAAAAAGTTTAGTTAGTTCTGTTCCTCCCACAAATAAAAAGATATCCAGATTTAAAATTATTGAGAAAGAAAATAATAACCAGGAAAATATTAATTTAAAAATTTTAAACAGATGGAATAAAAGAGAAATTACAAAAAAAGATTTAGTTCAAATAAAAAATCTTTCTAAAACTTTTAATGAAGGTTTTTTTACAGAAAAATCTCAAAATAATGTATTAGCAGTTGATACTGTTTCATTTAATATACAAGAAGGAAAATCTTTTGGACTTGTTGGTGAAAGTGGTAGTGGAAAGACTACAATTGCAAAAATGATTGTTAATTTATTTAAACCCACCTCAGGTGAAATTTATTTCGATGATGTACGTATTAATAATATAAAAAGTAACAAAGAATTACTTAAATTCAGAAAACAAATTCAAATGATATTTCAAGATCCATACTCTTCATTGAATGGTAGGCTTAAGGTTAAAGATATTATTGCTGAGCCTATAAAGTTACATGATGCAAATATTAGATCTAATGAATTAAATGAATATATAAATGATCTCTTAGACTCGGTAGAGTTATCTAAGTCTTCAGCTGAAAGATATCCGCATGAGTTTTCGGGAGGACAAAGACAAAGAATTTCTATTGCAAGAGCGTTAGCAACAAAACCAAGATTATTAGTTTGTGATGAACCAACATCTGCTTTGGATGTGAGTATTCAGGCTCAGATACTAAATTTACTTAAAGATTTACAAGAACAACTTAATTTAACTATACTTTTTATAAGTCATGATCTACCAGTTGTACGACAAATGTGTGATGACATTGGAGTTTTAAGGAATGGAAAACTATGCGAGGTTTCTGAGACAGAAGAGTTGTTTAAAAATCCAAATCATGAATATACTAAGGAATTATTAAGATTAATGCCTAAAATAGAAACAATTTACAATTAAGGAGGTGAAATGGCAGTTTTTAATATGATTGAAGAAGCTAATGCTACAGGAAAAGTGAAAGAGGTATTTGAGGATATAAAAAAGAAGAGAAATACTGACTACATAAACAATTTTTGGAAAATGTTAGCTAACAACCCAGAAACTTTAGAGAGAACTTGGACTTCTATACAGCAAGTGATGAAAAAAGGTGCTTTGGATGAAATGACAAAAGAGCTTATTTATGTTGCAGTTTCAATGACAAATAGTTGTGAGTATTGTATTAAATCTCACAGTATCGCTGCTAAATCTAAAGGTGCTACTACTGAGATGTTAAGTGAACTTATTGCAGTTGTTGCAATGGCAAATGAAACTAACAGACTTGTTGAATCATATCAGGTAAAAGTTGACAAAGTTTATGAATGATAGAGCCAAAGCAATATTAGATTTTTGGTTTGATGATATGGTCGTTGAAAAGCGATTTAAAAGAGATGATAATTTTGATCAATTAATTAGAGACAAATTCAAAGATGATCATGAAAAAGCTACTTTAAATGAATATGATGATTGGCAAGATGAACCATTAAGCACTCTAGCTTTAGTTATTTTATTGGATCAATTTTCAAGAAATTTATATAGAGATGATAAAAAAGCTTTTGAGTTTGATCATAAAGCAAGACTGATTGTAAATGATGCAGTCTATAACGGTTATCTTGATCAAATGGATGAATATCAACGTTTTTTCATGCTATTGCCATACATTCACAGTGAAGAAGTTATAGATCATGATAGAGCATATAAATTGTTAGATAACTATTTATCTAATCATCCAAACTATAATGAGATAAAAAAATTTTGGAAAGATCATACTGCTGCAATTAAACGATTTCATAGATATCCTCATCGAAATAAAGTTATGGGGAGAAAATCTACACCAGATGAGTTAAAATTTTTGGAGAGTCCAAATTCCTCTTGGTAATTATTCTATTGGATAATCCCAAGCATCTCCACCAATTACCTTTGATATAGCAGAAAAATCTTTCGAACTGTTTCCATCCTTACAAAACTTTGAATATATTTCTAATGCCATCTCTCCTAATGGAGTAGATGCATTTGCATTTTTAGCACATTCATTTGCAAGTTTTAAATCTTTGTTCATCATACCTGCAGAAAAGCCTGGCTTATATTTATTGTTAGATGGAGTTCCTTCAATTAATCCAGGTAAAGGTGGATAAACTGAAATAGGCCAACTATTTCCGGAAGCATTTTTCATAATTTCATGAACTTTCTTGATATCTATATTCAATCTTCTTGCTAACATTAATGACTCTGAAGCAGCAATCATTGTTATTCCAAGAGACATATTGTTACAAATCTTTGCACCGTTTCCACTTCCTATCTCTCCAGCATGGTATATGTTTTTACCCATTAATTTTAAAATAGGTAAAGCTTGATTAAATGCATCATTTGATCCACCGACCATAATATTTAAAGTTGCTTTTTGTGCACCCATCACTCCACCACTTACTGGTGCATCAATCATCTTAATACCTTTTTCATTTGCTTTCTTTCCTATTTCTTTAGAGGTATCTATATCGATTGTTGAACAATCTATTAGTAGACAATTTTTAGAAACTTTATCTAGAACACCATTTTCTTTTAAATAAACTTCTTTTGAATGTTTTCCCTCGGGTAACATAGTGATTACTACAGACGTTTCACTATTGATTAGTTTTCCAAAATCCTTCTCAACATCAAGATTATTTTCAACTGCTTTATCAATCATTTCTTTAGAAACATCAAAAACCTTAACCTTTTTCCCTGCGTTCTTTAAATTACAGGCCATTGGGTTTCCCATATTACCAACTCCTATAAAAGCTATATTTTCACTCATATGACATCCTCTCTATTTAGTAATTTTTTCCACTAATTTATTAACCAATGGTGCAACAAAAGTCGTTGCAACTAATGCAACTGGTAAACTAATTGACCAAGCTTTGAAAAATCTCTTATAATAAAATTCATCATAACCTGTATTTATAAATGTAATAATTAAGGTCATTAACAAACTCATTCCTAAACCCATAAAAAAAACGAAAAGAATTTTAGAGAATTTTTTTGGAAACATTATTTATATTTGTCTTCAATATCGTAATATTCGTTGAAGCCAACTATATCTCTTAAGTCTGAAAATTTGGAAACATTTTTATTATAAACTTTATTTTTCATATTATTCAAACATTCTTGCATCGTTTTTACTGATGCACTCATTAGGGTTAGAGGCATTACAGCAATTTTATAACCAATTTCCTCTATTTCATTAATTTCTAATAATGGGGTTTCACCATCTTCGATCAAATTTAACATATGATGACCTGGAACTTCTTTGATAATTCTTTTCATATCTTCTTTATTTTTAACAGCTTCAATAAATAAAATATCAACACCAAGTTTTGAAAATGATTGCATTCTTTTAATTGCATCATCTAATCCTCTAGTTGCTATGGCATCAGTTCTTGCCATTATTAAGATATCTTTATTTCCATATTCTCTTGCATCCACCGCAGCTTTAATTCTTGAGTTTGCCTCATCAAGATCGACAACATCTTTACCCTTTGTGTGACCACATTTTTTTGGCCACTTTTGGTCTTCAATCATCACACCAGCTGCTCCTGCATCCGCATATCCTCTTACAGTTCTAAATACGTTCACTGAATTTCCATATCCAGTATCCCCATCAAATATTATTGGAATAGATGTAGCATTGCATATATTTCTTACTTGTTCTGCCATTTCAGAAAAAGATATTAAACCTGTATCCGGCATACCAAGTTTTGTAGATGAAACACTGAAGCCAGACATAAATCCAACTTTCAAACCTTCTCTTTCAATTAATTTTGCTGACAATGCATCAAAGCATCCAGGCATTACAATTATTTCTGGTCCATTTAATAGTTGTCTTAATTTTTCTGCTTTATCTTTTGATTTTATTTTTGAAAACATATTTATAATTTAAAAGGTATATATAATGCTAGGTCAGGGAATAAGTAAATAACAAATACTGTAAATAACATTATAATGACAAAAGGTATCACACCTTTAGCTATTTCTGACATTTTTGCTTTACCAATTGCTTGGAGAACATAAATATTTAGTCCAACAGGTGGTGTAATTAATGCACACTCAATCATAAGTGTAAAAATTATTCCAAACCAAATTAAATCAATATTCATTGCAGCGATTGAAATCGAGAATATAGGCATCATGATTAAAATTAATGACAGGGTTTCCATTATAAATCCTAAGATTAACAAAGTAATACAAACAACAAGTATAAATAAACCAGTCTCATTAATATTAGTAACTATGAAAGATGATAAATCTTGAGGAATTCTATAAAGCGAAATTGCTTTACCAAAAACTTTAGCTCCTGCTATAATTATAAATATAGTAACTGTAGTTTTCATTGTCTCCAAACCAGCTTCGATAAAACCTTTAAAATCTAATCTTTTTTTAGCCACAACATAGATAAATGATATTAAAAAACCAATACCACCTGCTTCTGTTGGTGTATAAATTCCAGCATAAATTCCACCTAGCATGATGAAGGCCATTAATAATATTGGCAAACCTCTTTTTGTGTATTTAATTTTTTCTTCCAAAGTACTGGATACATTTTGAACTTCTTTATTAAAAAATTTCACGTAAAAAACTGAAAAGATAATAAAAAATAATGCTAAAACTATTCCTGGCCCAATTCCTGCAAGAAACATACTTAGCACAGACTCTTCAACAACAAATGCATAAACAATCATTGGAATTGATGGAGGAATTAAAATCCCTAAAGTTCCACCCGCTGCCAAAATACCTAAAGTAAAGTTTCTGTGATAACCTCTATTAATCATTGCAGGAAATGCTACAGTTGAGATTGTTGCTGCAGTTGCCACTGATGATCCAGATATAGCAGCAAAAATACTGCAAGAAACTATAGTTGCTATAGCTAAGCCGCCTGGAAAGTTTCCAACCCAGCTTTGAGCAAAATTAAAAAGATCTTCTCCAACACCTGCTTTTAACAGTATATTAGACATCATCAAAAACATCGGAACAGCTAATAAAATAAAGTTATCTGCCACACTGTAAAAAGTTTGTGGGATCATTAAAGGAGAAATATCTCCAAATAACATTAAACCCAATCCTATAGAACCTAAACCAAATGCTATTGGCACTCCTAAAAAAAGCACAAAAAATAACAAAAATAAGATTATTGCTACTGTCATTTAATTATATCTTTGATGTATTTAGGTACTTCGAAAAGCACTCTTAATACCAAAAATGCAAAACATAATGGTATCGCAAATTCTGTAAGAAAGGATGGAACATCTAAAATTGTAGAGCTTGTTCTTCCAACTTTAAGAGAGTCGTAAGCAATTAACCATCCATAATAAAGTACAAATCCACTAAAAATTAAAATGAATATTGCACTTATTAAATCTAATATCTTTTTTCCTTTATCTCCTACTTTGTCATATATAACTGTTATTCTGATAAAATCATTTTTATGAAAAGTATAAGTTAAAGCTAAATAAGTAGCCCAAATTTGTAAAAATCGAGAAATTTCGTTTACCCAAATAGTAGGTGAATTAAATATGTATCTCATGATAACTTCATAAGAAACTATAAAGCCTATCATAATAAATAACGCTGAAGCCAAATAGCCAGAGTATTTTACAATTTTGTCGTAGGTATTCATTTGAAAACCCCGCACTTAAGTGCGGGGTATTATATGATTTAAAGTTTGTTTGCAGCTTTTACAAGTTGATCACCAACTCCACCAGCTCCACCTGTTCTTGAAATGTAATCATCAATAACAGATGATGATGCTTTTTTAAGAGCAGAAACTTCCGAACTACTTAGGTTTACAATGTTCATTCCATTTGCTTTTGCTTCTTTGTAAGCGCCAGCCTCGATGTTAGCCATGTCATCTCTAACAGCTTTTTCAGCTACTTTTGATGCTTCAGCTATAGCGTCTCTTTGTTTTTGAGTTAATGAGCTTAGCCATTTATCATTAGCAACAACAACGAATTCGATATCGCCATGATTTGTAACTGTTAAAGTATCCATTACTTGATATAATTTTCTAGATTTTACACCAGATACACCAGTCATACCTGCATCAACTGTATTTCTTTGGTAAGCTAAATATTGCTCAGATCCAGATATTAATGCTGGTTTACCACCTAAAGAACTCACAAAAGCTCCAAGTGTTTTTCCAAATACTCTAATTTTTTTATCTTTAAAGTCAGCCGGAGTTTTCATCGGACTACCATTAGATAACATTATTGCTGATCCATAAGCTTGATAATAAAGTGGAACTGCTCCAGTCTTTGCTATTGCAGGATCAAGGATAGCTCTTATCTCAGATCCAGCTTGAGTTGCTTTTCTTACTTTTTGTTCTGAGTCAAATAAGAATGGAAGATAGAAAACATCAACTTCAGGATTAGTTCCTGCAAATCTTGTTATAGATGCAACACCAGCTTCGATTGCTCCTGAACCTACAGCTTGCGGAACCTCTTTATCTTTGTAAAGTTGTGCGGAGTCGTAAATCTCTACTTTAATGTCTGATCTTGATTCTAATTCTTTTTTAAATACCAAAAGATTCTGACCTAAGTGAGCCTTTAATGGTAATTGAAGTGTAATTCTCATTTTTGTTTCCGCCAAACTTGCACTGGCAAAAGAAACGAAAATTAGAGAAAATATTATTCTTTTAAAGATTTTCATGTTATTTCCCTCTTTTTTGTTAAATGAGACTATTTAAGTCGACTTTAAAATTAAATACAATATTAATAATCATCAATGAATTGGATAATTGTAGCTATTTCTGGGGCTTTTTTTCAAAATCTTAGATCAACTTTACAGAAAAAACTTAATCAAAAAGTATCTACTATTGCATCAACTTATGTAAGATTTGCTTTTGCGTTACCATTTGGGACTATTTTATTTTTTTTGTATTTCCAAGATTTAAATGTAATTCCTGAAATCCTAAGTCAAAAAAAATTTATATTTAACGTATTATTAGGTTCAATTTTCCAAATAATTTTTACATTTGTTTTACTCTATTTATTTAGATTTGCTAATTTTGTTGTTGGAACTTCATTAAGTAAGACTGAAGTTATTCAGGTTGCGATTTTTGAATATTTGATAATAGGGGACAAATTAAATAAATTTGGAATAACAGGAATTATTGTATCTACAATTGGAGTAATTATATTATCAATTAAAGATTTAAGTTTATTTCTAAAAAACTTATTTTCAAAAACAACTTTAATTGGTTTATCCGCAGGACTATTCTTAGGTTTAAGCGTTGTATATTTTAGAGCAGCAGCATTAACATTGGAAAATTTTAGTAATAACTTTGAAAAAGCTATAGCAACACTATTTTTTGGTCTAGTTATACAAACAACATTAGTTACTATTTATTTAATTATATTTGAAAAGTCACAGTTTAAAAAATTATATGAAAACAAGTATGAATGTTTGACAGCAGGGTTAGCTGGATTTCTTGCAACATTGTCTTGGTTTTATGCTTTTACGTTAATACAGTCTTCATTTGTCAGAGCTATCGGCCAAATAGAATTATTATTTAGTTATGTGTCTTCAAAGTATATGTTTAAAGAAAAAGTCAAAATTACAGAAATTTTAGGGATAATTATATTTGTAGTAGGTGTACTAATTTTATTATTAAATAAGAGCTAATTAATTCTTCCAAGATAATTAACCATTACGACACCAATAATAATTAAAAAAATCCCAATTAACCCATACATATTTGGTATCTGGTTATATTTAATCATACCGAAGACTAAAATAGCAGCCACTGTTATCCCACTATAAGTAGCATAAGTAAAACCTACTGGTATCATAGACATTGCTTTTGCAAGTCCATACATAGTTATACACATAAAAGCTATTGATAATATCGTTGGAGTTAATTTTGAAAATCCATCTGAAATTTTAGCAAAACTATTTGCGGCAATTCCTGTTGATATAGCTAATACTAAATAAATATAACCAGATAATGGTTTCATTTATTTGTTCCTAATAAGTTAACTATTAAGACACCCGATATAATTAAAATCAATCCAATTATTGTATAAAAATTTGGTACTTGATTAAATTTTATAACACCAACAGCAGCTGTAGCAATTATACATAGGCCCGCAAAAGAGGCATACGTTATTCCAACTGGTATACTTTTCATAACTAAAGACAAAGTATACATGCATCCAACAATTGTTACTGCTGTGATTATACTAGGTATTAATAATGTAAAACCTTGAGCACTTTTAGCAAAACTGTTAGATGCTGTTCCAAGAATTACTGCGATTAATAAAATTATATAAGCAGTTATATTATTCATTTGCCTTCGACCATTTGATTGCATCTTCCATTCTATCATCTCCCCAGAATATTTCATTTTTTACAACAAATGACGGACTTCCAAATATTTTATTTTTTCTAGCTTTTTCTGTATTTGATAAATAAATATTATTTATTTCCTCAGAGCTTGCCTCTGAAACAATCTTTTCTTTATCTAAGCTTAGTTTTTTGCAGATTTCACTCAAGTTGGGTTCAACAGCAGGCTCTTTTCCTTCTTGAAACCATCGTTTATACGTAAGCTGAATGTAATCTACACCCCAATTATTTTTTAAACCTAATATTGCAATTTTATTAGCTAAATCAAATTCTGTTAAAGGGTAAGGGACTGGTGTTTTGGCAAAAAATCCATAATTTTTTGCTCGTCTTTCTATGTCTCTCCACATGTAATCTACTTTATTTTTTTTTTCTTTAGGAAAGGGAACATTGTTCATCTCTTTCATTATTGCTCTCACACTAAAAGGAGTCCAGTTAAACTTAATTTGATGTTGTTTTTCTGCTTCTAGTGCTCGAGTAACTGAAAGATAGGTATAAGTACTTCCAATAGAAAAATAAAAATCTATGTTGTTCACTTATTTTGGCATTGGCGTTGCGCCAGTCTCTAAACTAATCATTTTACCATCTTGGTATTTGTAGACTGCCATAACTGCTTCTACATTACCGTCATCAAATGTTACGAACGCATGGTGAACACCAACTTCATCATTTTCATAAACAATTCTAGTTTTATCTTGTTTGATATCACCACTCATTGCCCATTTGATAACATCACCTTTAGTTAAAACACTCCCTGATTTATGCATTGTGAATTTAAAATCATCATGCAAAAGCTCGTTCATTGCTGCTTCATCTTTATTTTTAATTGCAGCACTATATTTTTCTAATATTGACATTTTTTTCTCCTTTATGCTCCTTTAATTATTAATGTATTTGATACTGTATTATCTAATCTAATTTGTCTGATAGGTTTATATATTTCTGAATTGTACCACTCAAAAACTTTTTCATAAGATGGGAATTTAATTACAACAGTTCTTGGATATTTCCACTCACCTTCAATGACTTCATTTTCGCCACCTCTTATAATGTATTCGCCACCAAACATTTGAGCAGTTGGAGGAGCTTTTTCCAAATACTCTTTGTAATTTTCAGGATTTAACACATTAATATTTAATATGATATATCCTGAAGGCATTACAAACCTTATTACAAAAATTATTACATATCTACTTTATTTAATTCGTAGACACTGTAACTTTCCATAACTTCTTTCATAACTGGAGCTGATACTGGATTGCTTCCATCTATAAAAGCTTTAAGAGCAGCTTTATCGGTCACAAAAATTTTAAACATTACTGTTTTTTTGTCAGGTGCAACTGTTCCAATTGTTTTTGATACATTTGCAACTTTCGATCTTTCTGCCATACCAGCATCTGATTGCATAAAGCCCATAAATTTTTCTAACATACCTTCTTTTAAATGAGCTACTACTAGTGTTTCTGTTTCCATATTTTATCCTTTCTTTATATTGATTGTTTATCCACTAAAATTTTCCATAAAATCTTCATGCATCGGTGTAACCTTTGCTGAATCTAAATCCACGCCTGCTTCAGCTCTTGCTGCATGAAGTTCTTTGTCATTTTTAAATGCTTCAAAACCTTCCATGGTTGCATACTTAACGATTACAGTAAATTTTGTAGGGTCTTCTTTTGATACACCTGCAAAAATAATCGTAGCACCAAATCCTTTAATTTTTTCAGCATTCGCTTTTACCATATTCATCCAAGATGAAAATGATTTTATATTTTCTTCTATTTTTATGATCATTTCTTTTTCCTTTTTATTTTACCGGTGTCATAATTTTCTGTCCTTCGACACCAATTGCAACTACAATCGCTTTAACTGGAACATTTCCAATATTTTTCGACTCGTGTACAATTCCAACATCTTCAACAAATGCATCACCAGCTTTGAATACTTGGGTTTTTCCTTCATGAATTAATTCAATTTCACCTTGCTGGATCATAATTAAAACTGGAAATGAGTGCGTATGAGGAGTTACTGGAGCTCCTACAGGTACAGTAAATTCAAAAGCTGTTATTTTTGCTTTTCCAGTAGGGTATACAATATCATTTCCCATTCCTGTTTGACTTGTTGATAGAATTCTCTTTACATGGCTATCTGCGTAAACATTAGCTGTAAATAAACTTAATATTAATACTAAAATTGTTTTTTTCATTTTTTCCTTTCAATTATTTAAATCTGAACAAATACTAATTAGTTTAACTTGTAATTTCCTGTAATTTCATTGTAAGAATGAACAATACCTTCTTGTGCAGAATTCATACTTTTTATAGTTGCAGTTCCACCACCTGAAATATTTTTATACTTCCCGGTTCCACTTACATATTTCCATCTCAACATTTTTCCAAAAACACCTTTATATTGTGAAGTTGCTGTACCACCATCTTCAAATTTATTTACGCAAGTACCACTTTCATATCCTTTTCCTGCAAAAACAACTATTGAACCCACGCATCTCATTGAAGATTTATCTCCAAAAGTCGTTCCATCTAATGCTTTTAAACCCAACATACCATCATAGATAATTGTAAAATTACCTTTATCGTCACCTAAAACCTTTGATGTACCTGCAAAAAAACCGTTTTGTTTAATTTGTCCTTGTTCAGCAAAAGCTGTGCTCGACATAAATATGATAATTAAAAAAAAATATAATTTTTTCATAAACTATTACTTTTTCATTGCATTGAACATGCTCAATGTGTCGTCAAACGCAATAAACAATGTCAGTTTACCATCATCGCTTACTTCAAAATAATGACCAAAAATAGTATCCATGCCATCTGCCTTAGCAATTGCTTTAACAAACACTTTATTCCCCTCACTTATCATCATATCAGGGGTTACTGAAAAATTACTCCATAGATCTGGAACTTGCATCATGGTTTTCATATATGCTTCTTTGCCTTTATGAGTTCCTGACATTGGATGCTTATCTCCAGGATAAATCCAAGTGATATCATCATGTACCATTTCCATAAATCCCTCCATATCTCCTTTGCCAAAAAGTTCATATCCTTTTTTTACTACTTCTTTTGCGTTCATAAAATTCCTTTAATTATTTGATAATTATTATTCATTCTAAATTAAAAATGTAATGGTTTTATTACAGTGCTGGTATGCGTGATTATATCCAGTCGGGATAAGGCAAACCTTTTTCAATTAAAAAAGGTTTATTAAACATCTTTGAGTTGTATCTGTCTGATTTGTCGCAAAGAATAGTGACAATAGTTTTACCTGGTCCTAATTTTTTCCCTAATCTAATTGCACCTGCAATATTTACTCCACAACTTGTTCCAAGACTTAAACCTTCATTTTTGATTAAATCATATAGTATTGGCAAAGATTCTTTATCTTCAATTGAAAAAGCTCCATCTATTTTTGCTTCTGCAAAATTAGCAGTTACTCTGCTGGATCCAATGCCCTCAGTTATTGATCCACCTTCAGCTTTTAGCTCTCCGTTTTCAATATGATTGTAAAGAGATGATCCTTTTGGATCTGATAGATAAATTTTTATATCTTTATTTTTTTCTTTTAAAAAACTACTTACTCCACCAATAGTTCCACCAGTTCCAGAAGAACATACAAATCCATCAACTTTTCCCTCCGTTTGCTCCCATATCTCAGGACCCGTTGTATGGTAGTGACCTTTAGAGTTTGCGGTATTATCAAATTGGTTAGCCCAAACAACTCCGTGATTATTTGAACTTTTTAGCTCTTCAGCCATTCTAGCAGCAACTTTAACAAAGTTATTTTCATCTTTATAAGGTTTTGGTGGAACTAATTTTAGATCTGCACCAATATTTCTTAATGTATCTTTTTTTTCTTGAGTTTGATTATCGTTCATTACAATAATAGTTTTGTAACCTAGTGAATTTCCTAATAAACATAATCCAATCCCAGTATTTCCAGCTGTACCTTCAACAATTGTTCCACCTTTAGATATTAATTTTTTTTCCTCAGCGTCTTTTATAAGAGCAAGAGCTGCTCTGTCTTTTACAGATCCTCCTGGATTTAAATATTCGGCTTTACCATAAATGTTACAGCCAGTTATTTCAGATGCAGCTTTTAGTTTTATTAAAGGAGTATTTCCAATTGATTGGATAAAATCATCCTTGTAATTTTTCATTATTCTTTTTCCTCACTGCCATTAGTAACAGCATAAGGTTTAAATTCTTCAGTTGCTGTACCAACATTCTTAGCAGGTATTCCTACCATAACAGCATTTTCAGGAACATTTTTTGTTACAACTGCATTAGCTCCAATTCTTGCATTTTTCCCTACAACTACAGGCCCCAAAATCTGCGCTCCTGAACCAACAACAACATTATCATGAAGAGTAGGGTGTCTTTTAATTTCTCTTTGATCATTGGAGTTTATGCTTGGAGATATTCCACCTAAAGTAACCATATGATAAATTGTTACGTTATCTGCAATGTCAGATGTTTCACCTATAACAACGCCCATACCGTGATCAATAAATAAATTTTTACCTATCTTAGCTCTTGGATGGATTTCAATACCAGTTAAAAATCTTGAAAATTGAGAAATTATTCTTGCAATAAGATCAAATTTTGCAGTAGCAAAAAAATTTGCAATTCTGTGAAAAAATACAGCCTTAACGCCAGGGTATGTTAAAATTACACTTAGCTTTGATCTTGCTGCTGGATCCCTATCAATAATTGATTGCAAATAGTCATTCATGAACTGCCTATATAGTTATTAATGTTGAAATTTAAAGTTAATTAATATTGTCTAAAGTAAGCCCTTTTACATTAGCTGGCACTGCGACATCCATCATTTTTGGATTTGCAAGATTTAGATTATTCATTATATCCGCGTATTCTTCCTTTGAACTTACTTGTAATCTTGGATTATTATTTTTTTCATTTTCAATAGTGGAAAATTTCTTGCCATTATAATCATGAGCTGGAAATACGAGAGTTTTTTCGGGTAATTTTAATAATTTATTAAATATAGAATCATAAGCATCGTAAGCATTACCATTTTGAAAATCTGTTCTACCACTTCCATTTATTAAAAGTGTATCTCCAGTAAAAACTCTATCATTCATCAAAAAACTATAAGAGCAGTCAGTATGACCAGGAGTATAAATTGCTTGAAGTTCAACTTCTTCAACTTTAATTTTTTCACCATCTTTAATTCTTAGATCTATCACTTCTGATTTAGATTTTTCTCCCATAACTCTTATACAGTTTGTTCTTTTATTTAATTCATTTAATGCTGAGATATGATCAGCATGAATGTGAGTATCAATTACTTTTACAAGTTTAAGATCTAAATTATTTAATATAGTTGAATACTCATCAGAATGTTCAATGACTGGATCAATTATTAATGCTTCTCTACCTTCCCCACTTGCAATTATATAAGTGTACGTAGAAGATTTTTGATCGAAAAGTTGTTCAAATATCATAAATACCTAACTTTATAAAAGTTTGCTTAGTAAAACAATCTTTCATATAATATTTTTTTTATAAGGAGGAGACAATGTTAAAAATAAATAGTATGTGTCCTGATTTTCAAGCTAAAACAACTGAAGGAGATATTTCTTTTCACGAATGGTTAGGTGATAGTTGGGGAGTTATTTTTTCACACCCTAAAGATTTTACACCAGTTTGTACTACAGAACTTGGTGCTTTAGGTTTAATGAAAGATGAGTTCGATAAAAGAAATGTCAAAGTAATTGGTTTAAGCGTTGACGGGGTAGAGGATCATAAAAAATGGTTAGATGATATTAAAGATGTATCTGGTACAAAACCAAATTATCCAATTATTGCTGATGAAGATTTAAAAGTAGCAAAATTATTTAATATGTTGGAAGCAGATGCTGGCACAACATCAATGGGTAGAACTGCAGTTGATAATGAAACTGTAAGAACTATTTTTGTAATCAGACCTGATAAGAGAATTGGATTATATCTTACATATCCTATGGCAACTGGAAGAAACTTTTTAGAGATTTTGCGTGCAATAGACTCTATGCAGCTAACAGCCAAACATAAAGTAGCTACTCCTGCAAATTGGAAAAAGGGAGAGGATGTTGTTATTTTGCCAGCGATTAAAGATGACGAAGCTAAAAAAATATATCCAGATGGATGGGAAACTGTAAAACCTTATCTAAGAAAGGTCCCAGATCCCTCTAAGTAAATTGGATAAAAATATTTTAAACCGACAATCTCAGCATTGGGAAACTAATTTCTCAAATAAGCCTGAGATGTTTGGTTTAGAACCAAGTTTACCTGCAAAAAAAGCTTTAAATATTTTCAAAGAAAACAATTGTTCTAAAATTGTTGAGTTAGGAGCAGGCCTAGGAAGAGATAGCATTTACTTTGGAAAAAATTCGATAAATGTTACTGCATTAGATTATAGTGAAAATGGAATTAAAATTATCAATGAAAAAATAAAAAAAGAAAATCTAATATCTTCAATTTCAACATTAAAATTTGACATAAGAGAAGACTTACCATTTGAAACTAATTCAGTTGAAGCTTGTTATTCACATATGCTTTATTGCATGGCTTTAACCCAGAAAGATTTGGACAAACTTAATAGCGAAATTCATAGAATTTTAAAACCTGGAGGATTAAATATTTACACAGTCAGAAATACTGATGATGGAGACTATAAAAAAGGAATTCATAGAGGAGAAGATCTATACGAAATAGATGGTTTTATTATTCATTTTTTTTCTAAAGATAAAATACTGAATTTAACAAATGGATTTAAAAACTTAAATATTGAGTATTTTGAAGAAGGATCATTTCCAAGAAAATTATATTTTATTTGTAATAAAAAAAATTGAATTTACTTTAAATTTTTGTATTTTTTCATGCAAACTTGAGCTAACAAAAGATTTGGGTCTATAAATAATTTTGAATCTTTTGCTTTTTTAAAAGATTTGTATGAAAAAATAGCTATTGGTAGTTCTGTACAACCAAGAATAATTTTTTTACATTTTTTTTTCATTAAAAATTTAACCGCTGGTCTTAAAGCTTTTTCAGCATCTTTTACTTTACCTTTTTTTACATATTTAATTGCAGTATTTACTGAACTCTTTTGTAATCTTTCACTCGGACTTATCAAATTATAATTTTTTTCAAAATACTTATGGTAGATTTTTGTGTCCAAAGTAGCCTCAGTACATAACAATCCTATAGTTGAATCTTTCTTAAATCTTTTTTGTGTGTTTAAATATACTTCTTTTGGCATACTAAGAAATGGCACTGATATTTTTTTTTGAATATCTTCATGCCAATAATGTGCTGTGTTACATGGCATTACAATAAACTTGCATTTATTTTTTTCAAGCATTCGACAACCAGCAATTAATTCTTTTAAAACATTTTTGTATTGCTTTAAATTCTCTGCTCTTCGTGGTGTATTTGATTTATTATAGAGGACAAACATTGGATATTTTTGATCTAATTTCCCCCTGTTTAATTTTGCAAGCTTATCGCAAAAGTCTAAGCCTGCTTGAGTTCCCATGCCACCTAATATTCCAATCATAATTTAAATAATATCTTCTATATTAAAATTCAAAACATCTATATAGATATTTAAATAACAGCAGAAATATATTATCGCTAAATATGAACAGAAATTTATCATTACTTACGTTAAGTCAGATATTTGGTTTTACCACAGCAACAATAACAGTATTTCTTAGCGGAATAGTTGGTTCTCAAATTAGCTCAAATCAATCTTTATCAACCTTACCAACCGCTTTATTCGTAGTTGGAACAGCAAGCTTTACTGTTTTAGCGGCAAATATTATGAGTAAAATTGGAAGAAGAAATGGTTTTGTCTTTGCGGCTATCGGAAGTTCTTGTTCAGGACTACTTGCTGCTTTTGCAATTAGTCAGAAAAGTTTTAATTTATTTTGTCTATCTTGCTTAATTCTTGGAATGGGCGCTGCATTTAATCATCAATATAGATTTGCAGCAGCTGAAAGTGTTGAAAAAGACAAAATACCAAAAGCAGTTTCTACTCTCTTGTTAGCAGGAATTGTTTCTGCATTTTTAGGTATAACTCTTGCAAATTACACTAAAGATTTAATTCAAGATCAATTGTATGTTGGTTCTTATCTTTTGCTAACTTTCCTATCTTTTATGCCTGGAGTTTTTTTATTTTTTTTTAAAAATGTAGAAAATGTTCAGGAGGATAGTCTAAAGGAAGGAAATGTAAGAAATCTAAAATCTATAGTATTACAACCAAGATTTTTACAAGCAATTACCGCAGCTGCTTTTGCTTATGCAGTAATGTCATTTTTAATGACAGCAACACCTTTAAGTATGCATGTTATTGAAAATATGAGCTTAAAAGAAACTGGGTTAGTATTACAATTTCATGTAGTTGCAATGTTTTTACCGTCGTTAATAACGGGTAATTTAATAAAAAAATATGGACACAGTGCAATAATTTATGGTGGAGTTTTATTTTTTTTTATTACAGTTCTTTTAAGTTTATTTGAACAGACATATCTTAATTATATGCTCTCATTAATTTTTCTAGGTCTCGGTTGGAATTTTTTGTTTATATCAGGTACCAGCTTAGTAGTTTTGACTTATAACAAAGAAGAAAAATTTAAAGTACAAGGGATAAATGATTTAATTATTTTTTCAACTATGGCTTTGGCCAGTTTATCTGCTGGAATTTTACTAAATTCTATTGGATGGAAAATGATGAATATAATTTGTATACCTTTTTTAATATTAATTATTTTAGTAAGTTTTGTTGCTGATAAAAAATCAGTTTCTTAAACATGTCTTTCCTTTTTTTAGGTTTTTTGACGGGCTTAACATTAATTTTTGCAATAGGACCTCAAAATGTTTTTGTAATAGAGCAAGGACTAAAGAAACAATATATATTTTTAGTTTGCTTAGTCTGTGCGTTATCTGATTTGATTTTAATTTTCTTAGGTATCTTTTTATTTAATTATTTTTCTAATTATTTTAATAATGTAGTGGAGCTGATTTTAAATATCCTTTTAATTATTTTTTTATCTTTTTTTATTTATGGAAAAATTAAAGAAATATTTAAATTTAGATCTTTAGAATTTAAAAATAATGTCATAGCACAGAGCTCATTTAATATCTTTATTAAGACCTTAGGTTTTACATATTTAAATCCTCACGTATATTCTGATACAGTATTTTTTTTAGGAAATTTCTCAAAATCCTTTAATATTGAAAACAAATTTTACTTTGGAATAGGTGCTTCTATAGCTTCTTTTTTATTTTTCTTTTCTTTAGGATACTTATCTAAGATTTTCTCAAACAAATTAAATAATAGAAGTTTTTGGAAATACATAAATATTTTTATTATAATATTTATGTCAGGTATAGTTTTTTACATTATCAGAGATATTATTTATTAAAGATTTTTTTTGATAATTTATTAACCTTTAAATGGTTCCCATCAAATACGTATTGAGTGTGATATTTTCCAGGAAATGCAACACATTTTATGTCTGCACTTAAAGCAGAATTTAAACTTTCTTCTGTATCTTCAATTGCCACACATTCGTCTGAGTTAATATTCAAGTATTTTAAAGCATAATTATAAATATCGGGATATGGTTTTTCTCTTAATATGAATTCATTATTGCCGATAAAATCAAAATCTTTTTTTTCAATTCTTCCTCTTAACGAGTTAAAAATAGAATTGATATTGTTACTTGTTGTTGAGCTAGCAAGCCCAATTTTTATTTTGTTCTTTTTGCAAAATTGAATTATTTCTTTTACACCGTCTCTAGGCTCAACTTTGTGTTTGTTTAAATATTCATTAAAAATTTTGGTTTTTAAATTTCTTATTTTTTTTCCGTCTATTTCAACACTAGTATCTTTTGCGTAATCATTGATTCTCGTAGTTCCACCTGATTTTGACAATAGTTTTCTGTATATATCTTCATCCCAAAACCAGTCTAATCCACTTATTTTAAAAGCTTGATTAAATGCATCTCTTTGAAGATCTGATGTCTCAGCTAAAGTTCCAATAGAACCAAATAAAACAGCTTTGTAATTCATTATCCCTTCACAGCACCAGCTGTTAATCCACTGATTACTTGTCTTTGGAAAAACATAACTAACATAAATAAAGGAGCAGTAGCCGAAACAACTGCAGAAACAGCCCACATCAAATTACCTTCATGTTGATTTGTTCCAAGATAACTTTGTATTTTAGGAACCATAGTATGATTTTCCTGATTCAATAAAAGAGCAGTCACTGTAAAATCGTTATACGCAAGCATTAAACTAAATAATCCAGCTGTTATTACTCCAGGCCACATAACTGGCATAATGATATGTCTAAATGCTTGAAAATAAGAACAGCCATCAATTAAAGCACTTTCATCAAGTTCTTTAGGAACAGTTTTAAAAAATGAATACAATAACCATAAAGTAAATGGTTGATTTATCGCAACAAGAACAACGATGGTCGTAGGTAGTATTCCCCAAATTTGTAATTGAAAAAAGGGAAATAAATAACCAGAGACTAGAGTAATGTGTGGCATTGCTCTAAAAATTAATGCTGCAATTAAAATCCAAAATGCATAATTTCTTGTAGATCTAGATAAAGCATAAGCTCCTAAGGTACCGAGGAACAGAGAAATGGTTACAACAAAAAATGTAACTATAACTGTATTCCTAGATGCCTTCCAAAACTCTCCTTCAGTCCAAGCTTGACTATAAGCATCTGTTGTAAACTTTCCTCCAGTTTCTAACAATGTATTGAATGCTGTGATAGCATACCACCAGTCAGCTCTTGAAAAAAAGTCAGCTCTTACTTTAAATGACCCCCAGAAAGTCCAAATAAAAGGAAAGCATGCAACCAAAAGCCAAACTATTATAAAGGTTGTATTAAAAATTTTTAAAGCATTTGATCTTTTATCAAGTCCGTATTCCATTTATCTCGCTGTCCTAAATTCCTTCCATGTTCTTATTAAAACTGGTGCTAAAAGTATGGCTATCCCAACAATCGTCATCATTGAGGTGGCTGCGGCCGAACCAAATAATATTACTTCCTCATTAACGAGGTTATCATAAATTAACCAAGATAAAGATTGAGCACTTCCTTCAGCACTAAAACCAATTATAGGCTCAAAAACTCTAAAATTATCCATCAAGGATATGAGAGCAACAAATGTGACTACAGGATAAATATGAGGTAAAACAATATGTCTTACTCTCTGCCATCTTGATGCTCCATCAATAATAGCTGCCTCAACAGGTTCTTGAGGAACAGTTTGTAAAGCTGCATAAAATACTACAAAAGCAAACGGTGAATGGTGCCAAATTCCATAAATTATTATAGTTATCCAAGTAAGAGTTTTTGAGGATTTTAAGGATAAATAAGGGTCATCCATCAACATTTGCAAATTCGCTCCAATAATTCCTTCTGCATCTATCATCCAAAATAAAACTAAAGAACCTACCAATGGAGTAACAATCATCGGCAATATGGTTCCAAATATTAGTGGTCCTCTAATTCTTCTAGTTACTGCATTAAGACTTAAAGCAATTATAAAACCTAAAAGTAAGACGTTAGGCGTTACAAACAAGCAATAGGTTAAAGTAAAAATTAGAGCCTTGTAAAAGGGTAGGTTGGTAACTTGATCTACAAATTCCCCAAAAGTATTTGTTTCATCCCAAAATTTTCCAATTTCTTCTATTGCAAGATGATTTCTATCTACATAAGTCCCAAATCCATTGAATTTTCCTAAAGGCTTTTCTTCTCGAATTTTAGAGGTTTTTTCTTGGTCAACAACTATAGAAACTGTACATCCAAAAGGATCACATTTTTTTACTTCCTTAACAACTTGGTCGTGCTGCGCATAAAATGATTGTATCCCTGTTGAAATAATAGGAAGACCTATAAATAAAATCATTGCCAATCCAGTTGGCAAGAAAAACCAAAAAAAAGTTTTGTTAGGCATTAATGTAATAAGTGGGGATTTTCATCCCCACTTAAAATTTATAGATTATAGAAAGCCTTGTTCTTTTGCTTTACTCATGTAAGCTGCTTCCACATCTTTTAAAGCTTGTTCTGCTGACTCTTTACCTTGTAAAAATTCAACAATCTCACTTCCTAATGCACCATGCATTAAACCCATTTGTGGTAACATTGGATATGGTTTAGCTTTCATTTTAACAGCTTCGATAACTCCAATTGATTTTGGTCCAGGCTTGAAACCTTCAATTAACCAAACAGCTTGATCCGCTGCATCTGCAACCATCTTTTTGTTAGCAGCTGCGTGTGCCAAAGCTCTAAATGTTGCTTCAGCATCAGCGTCAGATCTATTTTTTGCTAATGTGAAACCGTCCCACCATAAAGTCGCTGCTGGTATGTTTCCTCCAGCAACTGTTGCTGGTCCAGTTAATTTAGTTGCTGCTGTAATTTTTGCATCACCATCATCATCAAGCAATGTTCCTGATCTTGATGCCCAAAGAGTCATTAATGCAACATTTCCAGATTCCCATTCAACTTTAATAGCTTCACTATCGTGAGTTAAATAATCTGGGTTACTTAAACCTGCTAATTTTTTTAGCATATTTAATGTTGCTACACCTTTTGCATTGTTAATGCTTGGCTGAGCAGTTCCTGCTTTAAAGAATTCTCCTCCATGTCCAATGTACATGTTAACGAATTCTTCTGCTAAATTCCAACCAGCTTTGTATGCTGCTGCGTAAGGATATTGCATTTTACCAGATGCTCTTATTTTTTCTGAAGCCGCAACTACTTCCTCATATGTTTTAGGAACAGCTATACCCAATTCTTTTAAAACATCTTCTCTGTAATATAAGTGCTGAGTGTTAGCCATAAAAGCAACTGCCATTATTTTTCCATCAATTGTTATCAATTGAGAATCTTGTATTCCTTTTCCATATTTCTTAACAAGATCATCAAGTGGTCTAATTAAGTCTTGGTTCATCAAAGGAACTATAGAGCTATTTGCTGCAATTCTTGCAGAAAACTCTGATGGATTTGCAGTTAGAGCTGGCACAGCAATTTTATTGTGCTCAGATGAGTGTGTGACTTTAAAATCTGCACTTCCTTTACATCCTTTAGCAGTTTCCACGAAAGTTCTTAAAGCTGGAAAATCATTAGCTAAAATATTTATTGATCCACTCTTAATGTTACAATCTGCGTAAACAGAAGTTCCAAAAAGAAGAAACAATAAAGATATTAATATTTTTTTCATATTTTTTCCCTCGTTAAATTTAAATTTATGGGTGAAAGGATATATATTCCTTAGGGAATTTAAAAGATGTTTTTAAATCGCATTTGACGCAAGCTCTGCACCTGCGACCAAAGATTCAAATTTTTTGTAAACAATATTTTCATCAACATTTCCAAATCCTGCAAAAGTACTAAATCCACAATCACTTCCAGCCATTAATTGATTTTTATCAATTACTTTTGAATACTGAATTATTCTATTTTTAACTAAATTTTCATGCTCTACGAAGTTTGAGGTTGAGTCTATTACACCAGGAACTATTACTTTATCATTAGGAAGTTTTATGTTCTCAAAAACTTGCCATTCATGGGCATGTCTTGGGTTCGAGGCTTCGATTAAATAAGTTTGGATATTTGCTTTTAATGCAATAGGTAATATTTTTTCTAATCCAATATCGTGAATATGTGGTCCTTCATAATTACCCCAACAGATATGCATTCTCAACTTAGAGGCATCGATATCTTTGATTGCTTCATTAAGACATTCAATTTGTTTTTCTGCTCTAACTAAAAATTCTTCATCTGATAAATTTTTAAAAGTCATATGTCTTGCTAGCGCAAGATCTGGACAATCAATTTGTAATAATAAATCATTATTTGTTATTTCATCATATTCAGTTTTCATCATTTTTGATAATGCCTCTAAATAATCATCGTCATTTTTATAGAATTTATTTGGAAGGAAATTTGTAATTACTCCTGGTGATGCAGAGTTAATAAATCCTTGAGAATGATTATTTTTTTTTAATGCAGATTTTAAATTACTGATGTCTTTAGTTAAAGACTTAGTATCTTTAATTTTTAAATCACCAGTACAACACGGTCTTGTATAAGTAGGTGTACCTCCCGATTTTGCAATTTTTTCTTTATATGATGGAAAATCATCTAAGTCTTTAGGAGCTCTTCTTTCGCTTTCACCACTAAAGCCATGTAATCGATCCTTGACGTAGGTAGCATAACTTATTTTTGACATTTCACCATCACTTATAATATCAATCCCGATATCAATTTGTTTTTTTACAATTTTGTTTACATCTTCTTCAATTATCTTATCAAGTTCTCCTTGATCGAATAATTCATTTTTATCTTTTCTAAATAGTATCTCAGATAGCTTTTTTGATCTTGGCAGACTTCCAACGTGTGTGGTTTTAATTTTATCCATAGTTTTTACATTAATATTTGTTTCCAAATAGCCACTTCATCAAACAATACCCATTCTCTTATTACTTTATCATCTCTTAATTCAGCATGATTTATACCCATTATAAATAAATCTTTGTCAGTCTTTTTGCCAAATTCTTCACTGTCTTTAGAGTGTTTACCACTTAAAAACCATCTGATTGTAGCTTTTTGATTGTTATTTTTTTCATCTAATGATGCAACATGTTCGATTGTAAACTTTATTTCAGAAAATATATTTTTTAAAGAGCTCCAATATTTAATTATATCTTCACTGCCATTTCCAACTTTATTACTTGGCCAAAATAGACTGGCTGCTCTATCATAATCTTCAAAATCATAATCATTATTAAATATTTTCTTTAAAATATTGGAATATATATAACCTGATGAAACTTCATTTACTTTTACTGGAGTATAATCTGACTTTTTATCAGAAGATCTATTAAAAACTTTGATAGCTTTAGATACCCCACCTTCTTTATCAATTAAATGCCTTGCAAATTGCTCAGGTGTATAACCTAGCTGTCGAACCATTGCACCTTGATCTCTCACAATCCACTCATCATAAACCTGATTATTTTTACATGCACAGTCAGCTATAACTCTATAAACAATTTTGTTTCCTGTTTTTTTTCCATAATACCCGTCATTTAAATGTGTAGCTTTGCTCAGAATTCTGTGAGATGAATGATATCCTTCATCGTCATTTCCACTCCAAATTACATCCTCACCTAATAATTGTCTGTCTGGAAATTCGTCTAAAGTTTTATAAGTTGCATCAATAACAGGTTTAAAACCATAGGTTATCCCAAAGGGTGATCTTACAGGTATATTCTCTGAATAATATTTAGATATCGACTCGACATCTTTCCCTTCCCAAATTTGTTTAGTAATTTTTAAAATGTAATCAGTTAAATTTTTATAATTACTATCAAATCCTTTCATTAGATCTGACTAACAAAATTTAAAATACTATTTTCTGAATTATTACACGAGATATCTATTTTGCTACTCAAAGGAACTGAAAAAGTGTCTCCTTTTTCTAATTTTATATTTGAGTTTCTTATTACTATTTTCCAATTACCTTCTTGAGCAAAAAGAACGGTAGGCTTTATACATTCAATACCTTTAATTTCACCAGATATAGAATTTAATGTTGTTAAATTAAATCCAGTATCTTGTTTGATTGAAGGTTCATAAGTTTTTTTATTAAATTTGTTTCCTAATACTTGATATAATTTAATACCATTAACTTCATCGCTAATATTGTTTTGTTTATTTCTATAAATATTTTTTTCTAATTCTTCTGGCAAATAATTATCAAATCTTTCTAATTCATCTTGAGTGATAGGCTCTATCATCTTTCTACCGTTAGGCACTTCAACCTGTTTTAAATCTATTAACGAATTATCATCAAGCAATGCCATACCGGTCTCTTTTGCCTTTTTTAAAATTTCTGGAATCCATGTTATTATACCAGGATCATCTCCGCCTAATACAACAAACATCAAACTTTCTTTATCTCCAACATTTTCAAATGCTCTGAACATATTTGTAGGCATTGAAATTATGTCGCCAGCTTCTAATATTGTTTCTTGTTTTCCATCAGCACCCCAATAAAATCTCCATTTACCTGAGTAAATTATAAATACTTCAGCCGTAGTATGACTGTGAAGACCAGATCCATTTTTTGGCATAGCACTCACTGCTCCTAAATTATACCCATGTAAAGACTGTATTTTTATTAGTTGTTTGGTGTCTTCAGCGACACCACGTCCAATAATTGTATAATTTTTTCTTTCTTTATGACCTTCTAATCTACCCTCTACAAAAGGAAGGCTACTCGGAACGAGCTCATTAAATTTTGCTAATCTATCAATCATATTCTTGTTATTTATCTCTATTTAAATATAAATTGCAATTTATGCAAATAGAACAATTTGATACAGGACTTAAAAATCAAAATAATTTTCAAGAATTAAAAATCACAGCTGAAGAAAATAAACAAAATAAACAAATAGTTAGAAATTATTTGAACAATATTTACAAGATTGGACCATCTAAAATAGAAGAAAATTTAAGCAAATATTTTAGCAAAGATGTAAACATTAAATGTTTTTTTCCATTAAATGAATTTAAAGGTTTGTCTAATTTTAGGGATAAATTTTGGACCCCACTTTTTGATGCGTTTCCTGATTTAGAGAGAAGAGAACAACTCGTTATAGGCGGAGCCTTTAGAGATAAATTTCAAGTTGGAACAATATCTACCTTATCAGGAATTTTTAAAAAGAAATGGCTAAATGTAGAGCCAAATTTTAAAATGGTAAATTTAAGATGCTGTGAGATACACGAATTAAAAAACGATAAAATTATTGAAAGTCACATTTTAATCGACACAATAAATTTTCTAAATCAAGTAGGGAAGTTTCCAATAAATCCTTCAAGAGGGTATGAGGGCATTTGGATGACACCAATAAATACAGATGGTGTAAATTTTTACGAAAACAATTTAGAAGTTTCAAAAGCCACTCTAGATCAATCTCTTACTATGCAAAGAAGTTTAAATATTAAACCAGAATTAGAAGCATCATCTGACTCTGATTTAAAAGAAAAACTTATTAATCACCCACAAAAAGATTTTTGGCATGAAAAAATGATTTGGTATGGACCTAGCGGTATAGGAACAGCACGCTCTTTGGAAGGTTTCATTGATCATCATCAACTTCCTTTTAGAAAAACATTTAAAGAAAGAAATTACTGGGAATTAGGACATTATTGTGAATTAGGAGATGGTAAATTTTCACTTACTGCTGGATGGCACAGTATACAAGCAGTGTATGATTCAAATGATTGGCTAGGATATAATTCAAATAAAAATAAAGTAACTATGAGAGTTATGGATTTTTATCATCATGATGAGGGAAAAATCAGAGAAAATTGGGTACCGATAGATCTAGCGCATATATTAAGTCAGATCGGAATTGATATTTTTAAATCTTGAAAACTAAAGTTCTCTAATTTGAAAAACCATATTTTCGAAGTCTTACATCACCAGTTCTAGCATGAGCTTCCATACCTTCATATCTAGAAATTCTAGCAGCTGCAGCACCAACTTCTTTGTTAGATTCTTTATTCATCTTTTGGTAAGTGACTGTTTTTATAAATTTTCCAACGTATAAGCCTCCAGTATATTTTCCTGCACCTTTTGTTGGTAGAATATGATTTGGTCCAGAGCATTTATCTCCATATGCAACTGTTGTTTCTTCACCTAAAAATAAAGAACCATAATTTTTAAGATTTTTTAAATACCAGTCTAAGTTTTCAGCTTGAACCTCCAAATGTTCAGGTGCATATTCATCACTCACTTTCATCATTTCTTCTTTGGTATCACACATAATTACTTCTCCATAATCTCTCCATGCAGCATCAGCATTATTTCTGTTATGTTCAGGTAGTTCTTGAATAATTTCTGGAACTCTTTTCATAACATAATCACATAAAGATTTATCAGTAGTGTAAAGCCAAGCTGGAGAGTCAGGACCATGTTCAGCCTGTCCAACTAAATCATAAGCAATTATTTCTTTATCAGCTGTATGATCTGCAATAATGCCTATTTCGGTTGGTCCTGCAAATAAATCAATTCCAACTTTTCCAAATAAAATTCTTTTAGACTCTGCTACAAATTTATTTCCAGGTCCAACAATCATATCTACTTCAGGATTACCAAAGCAACCATAAGCTAGTGCACCAATTGCTCCTATTCCACCTATATTCATAATTACATCTGCACCACATAGGTTAGCTGTGTAAATTATAATTGGGTTTGCACCATTTGAATCTTTTGGTGGACTTGTTGCAATTACATTCTTTACTCCTGCAACTTTTGCAGTTGTCACACTCATTATAGCAGAGGCGATATTATTGTATCTTCCACCGGGCACGTAACACCCAACTGTATTTACAGGTATTAATTTTTGTCCTGCTATTAAACCAGGTGACAATTCAACTTCTGAGTCTTTTCCAAGATTTTCAAGCTGGTGTTCTGCAAACTTCCTAACTCTTTCATGAGAAAACTGAATATCGTCTTTAATCTTTTGATCTAAGGTTTTATTTATTTCTTCAATTTTTTCTTTGCTAACAATTATATCACCTTCATAATTATCAAATTTTTTTAAAATATCTTTAACACCTTGATCTTTAGTTTTTTCTAAATCTTTTAAAATAGAACTTACCTTAGTTCTTGTTTCATCTTCTCCTGTAAATGCAGTTTTTTCAGCTTTTTTTATATAAGTAATTGCCATTATTTTTCCTCTAATTTTACAAATGTTTAAATTATATAAGATGTTTATTCAATAGAAGTTTAATCTAAAGCAACAACAGCTGCAGCTATAGAAGCAAGTCTTGCTGTCGCATCATCTGACCTACTTGTTATAACAACAGGCACTTTACCTCCAACAACTACGCCTGCTGCACATGCTCCCATAAAATAAATCATCATTTTTACAAGCGCATTCCCAGTTTCGACATTTGGAACTAATAATACATCGGCTTCTCCAGCAACTATATTCTCAATTCCCTTAATAGAAGCAGATTTTTTTGAAATACTATTGTCAAATGCTAAGGGTCCAAATATATCAGCATTAAAATTTTCTTTACTTGCTAATTCAGTCAATTCTTTAGCTTCAACCGAACTCTGTACACTATCAATAACTTCCTCTGTTGCTGAAAGAACGGAAATCTTTGGTCTCGGAATATTAATTCTATGACTAAAATCTATAACATTTCTTAAAATATGCATTTTAGTTTTTAAGTTAGGAGAAACATTCAATGCTCCATCGGTTATGATTAATGGTTTATCATCTTTTTGTAATGTCATATGCCAAATATGACTTAGTCTTGTTTTTCCAATTAATTTATATTCTCTTTTAAGAACTTCTTTCATCAATATATCAGTATGAATATGCCCTTTTACAATAATTTTTACTTTATCTTCCGATGCAAGTTTTGTTGCAATACCTGCTGTATTATTTTCAACTGGCTCATTAATTATTTCAAAATTTGATATATCAAATTTAAGCTCGTCTGCGCATTCTTGTATTTTTTGTTTATCACCTATTAATATTGGGGAGATCAATTTTTCAGAGACAGCATCCATTACCGACATCATTGGTAATTTTTTTCCTGCATTCACAATGGCTGCTTTTACACCCCTTTTTTGATGGGCTATATTAAGTAGATTCACAGGGCAAACCGTAGATTTATCAGATAACATATGAGTTTAAATATTTGTTATGGTTCTAAATATCAATATTTTTTATTACGTTCGATATAAAAATAGTTTAAAATTGAATAAACGATGGAGATAGTTACAAAAATTGCACCTATAGCGTTAGCACTTATAATGCTAGGTCTGGGATTGGGCTTATCAACTAGAGATTTTTTAAGAGTTATAAATAATCCAAAAGATTTTACAGTCGGAATAATTTGTCAATTAATCCTTCTACCAATCGTTGCTTATATTTTACTTTTAATATTAAGATTACAAGTTGAATTAGCTTTAGGATTAATGATTATTGCTGCTGCTCCCGGAGGAGTAACATCAAATGTCTTAACAAAATTTGCAAATGGAGATGTTGCATTATCTATTTCGTTAACAGCAATAGGTAGTTTAATTAGTATTTTTTCTGTTCCATTTATTGTTTTTACTTCAGCAAAATTATTAGGTGTAACTGATTTATCCTCAGATATTACAATGACTGGTATTGCTCTTAAAATGGCACTAGTTGTATCTGTGCCAGTAATTCTAGGAATGATAATTAGAAGATTCGCTGAAAACTTTATTTCCTCTAATATTAATATTGTAAATAGAATTACAGGTATTTTATTTATTATTGTATTTGCAGCAATATGGATTGAGGAAAGAGAAAATATAATATCATACTTAGGTCAAGCAGGTTTAGCTGTTTTAATATTAAACGTAGTCATGATGACTTTGGCATTTTACATTGCAAAAGGTTTTGCAACTGGAATACCACAGAGAAAATGTATTTCTTTAGAATGTGGATTACAAAATGGAACTTTAGCTGTATTTGTAGCAACACAAATTTTCAATGATGTCGCTTACATGGTTCCCACAGCTGCTTACGCATTAATAATGTATATAACTGGATTTATATTTATATATATTCTTAAAAATTCTAATTAAGATTTATTTGATTGTAGGTTCTTTTTATAAAAACATTTATTGATTTTAAATTTTCATCTTGGATTATCGACATATCTTTAAAATTTTGTTTGCTGACATCAAAATTTATCAATTTATTTTTGTCTAAAGAAATAAATTTATTTTTAGTTAATTTCTTGATTTTTCTTACTACTGTTGGTCTTGGTATTCCTGTTATTTCAGAAATAGACATTGCATTAATTCCTTTTATTTTTTTATTAATAATTTTATCTCTCCATTTATCTAAATAACTATCAACTCCTTTAAGTTGCCTTCCAATTTTTGAATTATTATTCAAAATTATAGTTGCCAAAATAGTAAATATTTCCATATCACCAAAATAATTTTTCCACCTCAAACAGTAAGGGAATAAAAATTTATAAAATTGATACCAGCAAAATGAGAAATTATGTTTTATTAAGTTATTAATTTCATTACTAGACATTTCATTTTTTATAACTTTTTCTTCTTTTAAAATTTGACTAAAAACAGACAAAAGTGTGCATATATTTTTTAATGTATCATTTGGCTGTGTTGAATTGTAAGCACTTCTATCTATTGTAATCTTCTTGCCTTTTTTTTTAATTATTCCCTTTTTTTCCAGGGATATAACTTTTCTTCTGACACTTTCTTTTGGTATTTTAAGATCCTTTGATATTCTTATAAGGTTAATTTTCTCAATCTCTAATGTTTTATCCTTATAAAAATCATTGAAAGTAATATTTAAATTATTTCTTCTGTAAAAATCAAACTGCTTACTAATCAAATAAATTAAAATTGTGTAAGTATCTATATCTTTGAACACTTTATAAGCACCGATTGTCCATTCAGACATAAGTTTTAAAAAAAAAGGACTTAAAATATCAAAATGATTTTTGAAAATTTTATCGATAAGCTCATCATCTAGTTCGGAATTTACACTTGGTAGCTGCTTCATAATGTATCAAAACCCAATTTGAACAATTTTAAAACTTGAGTCAACCCATTTTGAACAGTTAAATTCTGTAAAATTTTTTTACTATATGTTTTAATAATTTAATGAGTACTGAAAGCTTAAATAGAACATCTAATATTGAAATACCTGAAAAAAAGCAGAGAGTAATTCGAATGTCCCCTCGTAAAGTAAATATAGATGTTCTAAAGAAACGAGTAATCACTGAAAAGAAAAAAGAGGCACTTCAGTCAAAAATAATAATACTTTCAGTCTGTTTATCTATCGGAATACTAGGTTATTTTGCAGGTTAATTAGCTAAGAGAATATTTAAATCCTTTTTAATATTTTTTGGAATTTTTATAGATTTTTTAGAGTTTGTTTTTGTTCTTAAAAACTTTTGCTCGCCAGGATAAAAGATTTTTTGTCTTTTTAAATTAGGTATTTTTTTTATTCTTTTAATATTTTTTTTTATCTCTTTTTTATAATCTTTAACAAATAGATTGTCTTTAAATGCTAAAAATAAGTGACCGATATTTTGCGGGCCAGAAAAATCATCAAATGGGTCTTTTACTTTGCCACCATGATTACTTCCAACAAATACTCCAGTTAAAATATCTACCATCCAGGCTAATCCAGATCCTCTAAATCCAGCTATTGGAAGTTGTACCCCAGCAAGAGCTTCTTTTGCATTTGTAGTTGGTTTTCCAAATTTGTTTAAAGCAACGCCATATGGTATTTTTTTTCCTAACTTTTCTGCAATCCTAATTTTACCTCTATTAATCATTGACATTGATGTATCCAGTATAAATGGAACCTTACTATTTGTTTGAGTTCCAAAACATATTGGATTAGTTCCAAAGACTGATTTTTTTCCACCAAAAGGCGCAATAGCTGGAGGAGCATTTGTAAATGCGAATGTTATTAAATTTTTTTTAACCGCTTGCTCGACGTAGTATCCAGATAGACCGTAATGTCCGCTGTTTTTTACAGCAACTAAACCAATCCCTGTTTTTTTTGCATTTTGAATAGTTTTTTTAATAGCCTCATCTGCTGCAACAAAACCAATAGAATTATCAGCATCAATTATTGATATAGATTTTGATATATTTTTTACAGTTATTTTAGGTCTCGGATTAATGACTTTTTTTGAGATTCTTTCACAATACATTTTTAAACGAGACAATCCATGAGAAGGCGCACCTACAAGCTCTGCATTGATAATTGCATTTGCACAAATAATAGCATGATTTGTTTTCAACCCTCTTTTTATAAAAATTTTTTTAATAATAGATTTAATTTTTGTATTATTTACAGACATTAATAGAATGAAATTAACCTTTACCTCTCCAAGGTATAGTCTTATCTATAATTTTTCTCAAAGTTACGTCAAAAAGAAGACCCAACATACCCATTATAAAAATTGTGATCCAAATTACTTCATATTGAAAATACTTTTTGGCAACATTTTCAACAAATCCAATTCCAGTTGTACCTGCTAAAAATTCTGCTGCAACTAAAGTTCCCCAGCACATACCAACAGCTACTCTAATACCTGTTAAAATTTCAGGTAAAGAATTTGGAAAAATAACATATCTAAGTATTTGTCTTTTAGAAGCACCAAGAGAATGTGCTGCATGAATTTTAGATAACTGCGTGCCTGATGCTCCAGCTCTGGCTGAAATAATCATTATAGATAATGAAACCATAAATAATAAAAATACTTTTCCAGTATTATCAATCCCTAAAACTGAGATTATTAAAGGAGCCCACGCAAGTGGAGGTACTGGTCTGTAAAGTTCAATTAATGGATCAAAGAAACCTTTAGCAAATCTATTTAAGCCCATGAAAAGTCCTAATGGTACACCGATCAATATTCCAAAAACTAATCCAAGAAAAACTCTTAAAAATGAATCCCAAATATGACCATAAGGAACAGGGATTTTAAATAGCTTAAAATCACCAGTAACAATTTTTAAAACTTTACCTTTAAAATTTTGCTTAACCACACCGTCTTTAGTGTGAACCGGATATTCTCCAGGCAAAACATCAGCTATCCAATCTGGCAATATAAAGCCAATTATCTGGCTTACATCCATCATATCAATCCAAAGAAGTGGGATATTTTTGTAACCTACACTTGGCTTAGACATTAAAATAAATTTATTAAGTGTATCGGAGGGTTTTGGTAACCATCTACCTGAACCTTGCTCAGAACAACTAGGACCACTTGCAACTATAGTTCCAGCAGGGAATAAAAGAATGTCAATTAATCTTAAACCTCCTTGCTCAGTTTTTTGAAGATTATCAAATTCAATAATTGCATTTTGCATTTCATTAAGAGCATTTGGTGGATAAATACTTGCAAATTCAATTCTTCTTGCAATTTTTACAATGTTTTTTGCGTAAGTAGATGCCACTTCCTCAGTGTCATCTAAATTTTTTCTATATAATTTTATCTCTGATTTAAGTTCTTTTATTGCATTTTTGAATTGAGGATTATGGTTTCTTAATTTAAAAAATTTATCATTAATTTTTTTTAATTGTTCAGCTGCAGCGTGAAATTTCAACCCTCTATCTGTTTCAGGCACTAAAGGCACTTCAATAGTATTTTCTATTGATCCTGTTCCGGCACTTACAGTTACTATGCCCCAGGTTCCTTGCTCAGCAATTGCTTTTTGTCTTTCATTTTTTTGCTCTGGTGTTTCAAATGGATAATCTTTCTTTTGAAAATTAGTACTTAATAATCTAATTTCATCAGTCATCTCATCTATTTTAATTTTTGTGTTAATCTCCATTAGATTATCGTTAGTAAGTAATGGAATTAATTTGTTTGTTTTATTAATAAAACCAACTAATGCAGTTTTCTGTATGTTGCTTAAATCTGGCGAATTTTGAATTTCTAAACTTATTTTTTTAAGATTTTTATTTTCTATTTTTATTATTGAAGTACTTTTGAATTCTCTTTCTTCAATTGGAAATTGATATTTTAATCCTAATAAAGACTCATTTATTTTTGCGACCTGACATAATTCATTTGCTGATTTTGGATAAAATCCTTTTGCAATATCCCAAGAATAATAAAGCCAAACTAACAATATTGCACTACTTCCGACAATTATCCAATGAGTTCCACCTTTTGCTCTTTCTGGATTTCCAAAAACTGCATCAACTTTTTCAGTTTTTATTAAACGTCTTCCATAAAGTATGCACCCGATAATTGATACGAGAATTAATATTGTTATTATTTGAGTAAACATTTAATTTTCTTTTCCCATAATTTCTTCCTCCATGTTCCAAATCATGGATAAAATTTCCTCTCTTTTTGATGAAAAATCTTTATTTTTTTTTATTTCTCTTAAATCTTCTTTTAATCCCATCTCTGCAAATGGAAGATTATATTCTTTATGTATCCTACCTGGTCTTGGTGCCATTACATACAACCTTTCACCAAGCAGTAGTGCTTCCTCAACCGAGTGCGTAATTAAAATAATTGTTTTTCCAGTTTCTTTCCAAATTTTCAAAACTAAAGATTGCATTTTTTCTCTTGTTAAAGCATCAAGAGCACCTAAAGGCTCATCCATTAAAATCAAATCAGGATCATTGATTAAACATCTTGCAAGAGCTACTCTTTGCTGCATTCCTCCAGATAATTGATATGTTGGGGTATTTCCAAATCCTTTTAAGCCAACAATCTCCAGCCACTCATCAACTTTTTTCGAAGTTTCTATAGGATCTTTTTTTTTCATTCTAAGACCAAAGTTTACGTTCTCTGCAACAGTCAACCATTCGAATAATGCACCTTGTTGAAAAACCATGCCTCTTTCAACTCCAGGTCCATCAATTTCTTTACCATTCAAAGTTATATTTCCAGATGTTGGTCTTAAGAAACCAGCTGCAATATTTAATAAAGTTGTTTTTCCACAACCAGAGGGCCCAAGAACAGTTAACAGTTCTCCTTTTTTTAATTTGAAATTTAAATCTTTTAAAGCATGAACAGTCTCTCCTTTTGGAGTTTTGAAAATCATGTTTAAGTTTTGAGATATTAAATCACTCATTAGTTGACTTTATATAAAATATTTACTTAAAAAAATAGGCACCAATAAAATTGGCGCCTATTTAATTATTCTAATCTTTAAATTATAAAGGTAAGAAACTAGTGTCTACTGCTCCACCTGGAGTTCCCATTCCTTTTAAGAATGCATCTAAGTTTCCGCTTTCCATAGATTTTTTAGTTTCTTCTGGAGTTAAAAATTTGAAACCACTTAAAGTTTCTTTCATATCAGCAACTTTCATCTCTGAAGCTTTTGACATAGAATTCATATCACTTTTTCCATTTCTATATCTTTCATTTGCTTCATGAGTTACTTCAATAAAAGTTCTCAACATTCCAGGATTTTCCTTCATAAACTTGTCTGTTACAGAAGTTATATCTATTCCTAAAATACCTGCATCTCTTGCTTCTTGAACTGTTAAAAGTCTTGATCCTACAGCAACCGCAGCTTTGATAGAATTACCACCAAATAAACATGCCATCACTACATCTCCACTTACTAATGCAGCCGCACCTTCTTCTGGATCCATTTGAATAATATCCATTTTGCTTCTGTCAGCTCCGACAACTTTCATACTTTCGTCGAAAACGTACTCAGCCATAGTACCTAACGGAACAGCAACTTTTTTACCTTCTAATTCAGTTGCATTTGCTTTTGTTATTCCTGATGCATTAGATGTTACACAAGTTGTTCCACCCATTCCGTATTCCATTGCAATATCAACTAATTTGATAGGTGCATTTGATTTTACAGCATTAATAAATGGTACTAAACCTTGTGAGTAAGAAATATCAATATCTCCTGCTAACATAGCATCTGTCATTGCCCCACCATTTGTGAAGTTTGTCCATTTTACTGGAACTCCTAAAGCTTTAGCAAAATTCTTTTTTTGCATGTCCTCTAAATTTGGACTTGGCCACTCTAGAAAGTATGCAACTCTAACCTCGTTCGCAGCAGAGTTTGCTGCTGTGATTGTTAAGTTTAGAGCAAATAAACTTCCTAAAATGAAACTAATTATTTTTTTCATTTCATCTCCTGTTAATTAAATTTAATTATCGATATTTAAGTTTAAATTTTCTTTTAAGTAAATGATGAATAAATTACACAGGCTTCAAAAGTCATAACTTACAACCTATAGTTGCGGTCATTTAACATAGCAAGTATGACTAAAATTTACTGGTTAATTTATATAATTAGTCTATGAATCGAAACATAATTATGAGTTCAGAAAAACCTCAAATACCAAATTCTTTAAATGAACATTGGATGCCATTTACATCCAATAGAGATTTTAAAGAGTCTCCAAGATTAATTGTAGAAGCAAAAGGTGTTTATTTAAAAAATCATCAAGGTCAAACTCAGATAGATGCAAGCTCGGGATTATTTTGTAATCCATTAGGACACGGAAGAGAAGAAATTATTAATGCAATTACAAATCAGTTAAAAAAATTAGATTATGCTCAACCATTTCAACAAGGTTTTGGTGGTTCATTTGAACTTGCAACAAAAATTTCTAAACATACACCAGGAAATTTAAATAGAATTTTTTATACAATTTGTGGATCTACCGCTGTTGAAACAGCAATTAAAATTGCAGTTGCATATCATAAAGCAAGAGGTGAAGGACATAGATTTAGGTTTGTTGGAAGAGAAAGAGGCTATCATGGAATGAATATTGGAGCTACTTCTGTTGGCGGAATGATTAACAACGTGAAAACATTTGCCAATGTTTTGATGCCAGGTGTTCTTCACATGAGACATACACATTTACCAGAACATAAATTTGTTTCAGGTCAACCTGAAACTGGCGCAGAGATGGCAGAAGATCTTGAGAGAATTTGTACAAATTTTGGTTCAGAAAATATTGCAGCTTGCATTGTTGAACCAATTGCTGGATCAACAGGAACTTTAGTTCCACCAAAAGGATATTTACAAAGACTAAGAGAAATTTGCGATAAGCATGGTATTTTATTAGTTTTTGACGAAGTTATTACAGGTTGGGGAAGAACAGGTTCGCCTTTTGCATCTCAAGAATACGGAGTTACACCTGATATTATAACTATGGCTAAAGCTACAACAAATGGAATAAGTCCTTTAGGTGCAGTTGCGTGTAAAGAAGAAATTTATGACACAGTTATGGATGGATCTCCAAAAGGAACAATAGAATTATTTCATGGCTACACTTACTCTGGAATTCCTGTCTCAGTAGCTGCAGGCTTAGCGGTTCAAGATATTTTTGAAAAAGATGATATCTTTAATAGAGCAAAAAATTTATCTCCATATTTCCAAGAAGGTTTAATGTCTTTAAAAGATATTGATGTTGTTGATAACATAAGAGGTTATGGAATGATGGGTGGTATTGATATTAAAATGCATAAAAAACCTGGCGCAGCAGGATTTACATGTTTCAAACATTGTTATGATGCAGGAGTTAACTTTAAAGCGACTGGAGATTGTTTAATTATTGCTCCAATGTTTATCTGCGAAAAAAAACATATTGATGAAATAATCGAGAAACTAAGAACTGGTATTACCAACTATTCAAAAAGCAAAAAAAATTAATTTAATTCTATGAAAATCGGGGTTCCAAAAGAAATAAAGCCTCAAGAAAATAGAATTGGACTCACTCCCGAAAGTGTAAAGGCATTAACCTCTAATGGCCATGAAGTTTTAATTGAAAATAATGGAGGTTTTGAAGCAGGATTTGAAAACGATCATTATGTATCAAGCGGAGCAAAAATAGTTAATACAGCTGAAGATATATTTAACGACTCCGACATCATTGTTAAAGTCAAAGAGCCACAATCTAGCGAAGTAAGAATGATAAAAGAAAATCAAGTTGTCTTTACGTATCTTCATCTTGCTGCAGCCAAGGAACTGACACAAGGTTTAATAGACAGCAAATCAATATGCATCGCTTATGAAACAGTCACAGATAATAACGGAAGACTTCCTTTGTTAGCACCAATGAGTGCAGTAGCAGGAAGAATGTCAGTTCAAGCAGGTGCACATTGTTTAGAAAAAAATCAAAAAGGTCGTGGTCTTTTGTTAGGAGGAGCACCTGGCGTAGAGCCTGGAAATGTTGTTATACTTGGAGGTGGAGTAGTAGGTGAAAATGCTGCGATAATTGCAACAGGCATGAAAGCCAAGGTTAATATTGTAGATAAATCTGAAAAAAGATTAAACGAACTTTCCCAAATATTTGGAGACAAAATAATTCCCAACTTAAGTGATAAAACTGATTTAGAAAAATTAATTTCTGAATGTGATTTGTTAGTAGGTGGAGTTTTGATACCGGGTGCTGAGGCACCAAAATTAGTTACAAAGAATATGTTAAAAAAAATGAAAAGGGGATCAGTAATTGTAGATGTTGCAATTGATCAAGGAGGATGTGTTGAAACCAGTAAACCGACTACTTTTGCAGAACCAACTTTTATAATAGATGATATAATTCATTATTGTGTTGCAAATATGCCCGGTGGTGTTCCTAGAACATCAACAATTGCATTGAATAAAGCAACTCTTCCTTTTTTATCTAAACTAGCAAAAGATGGGTACTTAAAAGCTTTGAATGATGATCAAAATTTTCAAGCAGGATTAAATGTATTTAAAGGAGGTGTTACTCATAAAGCTGTAGCTGATGTATTTGGTCATGATTATTTGCCAGCTCAAAAAGCATTGCTTAACTAAAATCCCTAATTTTTCTTGCTTTTTCATAAATTGACAAAAAAAAAATTAATTCTATATAGCAATCATAATTTAAAAAATTATTCCTGAATTTAACATTCATTTATTTCTCTCTTTTTTGTTGAATTCACCTCCTCGAAAGGGGAGGTAAAAAGGAATTATATCCCTTTGTTTATTAAATTATATATTTGGTCTTTGTCAGTTAAACCAATTTCTCTTGCTACTTCACTTTCACCTTTAAAAACTACTATTGTGGTCCAATAATTAACACCTAAAGCTTTAGCAATATCTTCATGTTCTGTTTGCTCATAGAATAAAAACTCAACATCTTTAAAGTCTTTCATTGCTTGATCAAAAACTTTTGTTTGTGCTGCACATGTTGAACAATATTCGTTCCAAGAATTAATAACAATTGTTTTACCAGATTTTTGAATTTCTAATAATCTTTTCAGATCAAAATTTGTAGTTTTTTCAAAACCAAATGAGATATTTGGTATTAAGAATAAAATTAGAAAGACAAAATATTTTTTCATAAGCTTTATTTAATTATCTGGTCATTCTTTTCAAGATGTTTTCTTTCAAAAATATTTGATGAAACAAAACTGCTAAAATATGCAATGAGATTAAAACTATTAATGTATAATTTGAAATAACATGAACATTGTAAAATTGATCTGCTAAATCAAAGTTATCTTCAATCCTTAATTTAAAAATAAAAAAATTTAGTTTTTCACCATTAAATAGCTTTTTTAAAATTCCTGATGTTGTTATTGTTAAAAGTGCGACATAAAGAGCGAAATGATTCAATTTCGCAATCAAGTTTTGTCCAAAGAATGCCTCAGGCATTAGTTTTGGGGACTTGCTAAAAAATTTATAAATTAACCTAAATAAGGTTATGTAAAATATGGATATTCCTACAATTACATGTATATTTTCAATAGTTATTCTTAAATCCGAAAAATCTAATCTGACCAAAATAAACCCCATTGGTATCTGAGCTATTAGAAGGAGCAAAGTGAACCAATGAAAAAATTTAGCTAACCAACTATATTGTAATGTTATACTGTCAGACATGAGCTATTTTATAAAAATAAATAATATTTTCAAAATAATGTTTATTGTAGCACTTTCTTTTTCATTTAATTCTAATGTTTTATCAGAAGAAAGCGCAAAAGACATTATAAAGAAAAGAAAGTCTTTATTCAGTCAAAATTATAAACTAGCAAAAAGAATTAGTATTTTACTTAACGAAGTTGAAATTGAGGACTCAAAAAAACTGATGATTAGAATGAGTGATAATTATTTAGAATTACTAAATTTATTTCCAGAAAATACAAAAGAGGGACACGGAACAGAGGCTTTATCAATTATTTGGGAAGAAAAAGATGAATTTAATGCTCTAATGAAAAAATCATCTGATCAAATGATAAAGCTAGCTTCAATTATCGAAGACCAAGATGATTTTAGAGCAGCTTTGAAACAATATATGTGGTCGAGCTGTAAAGCTTGCCATAGCAGATATAGGGCTCCACACTAATGAAAAAGTATTTTTTTATTTTTATTGTTTTATTTTATGCAGATACTGCTTTCTCTCATACGCACTACCCCATAACTAGAGATTCATTAGAAGCAATTAAAAATGGCAAGATATTATACAATCAATATTGTGTTTCTTGTCACCAAGCAAATTTAGCTGGAGCTACAAATTGGCAAGGTTTAGATGAAGATGGGCATAGAAAAGCACCGCCTTTAAATGGAACTGGTCATACTTGGCATCATACAGATGAGTTACTACATAGAATGATAAAGTATGGATTTGCTAAATTAATAAAAAATTATGAAGGCAAGATGATGGGTTTTGGTGATAAAATAAGTGATGAAGGTATTGATAACATTCTTTCGTACATTAAATCTTATTGGAAAGATGATATTTATGAATATCATTTAGAAATGAGCAAACAATGAGTTCAGAAGCAATTAATTTTAATTGGTCATGCAAACATACTTGGAAAAGAAGCGCAAAAAATACTGCTTGGTGTTTACTAGGCTGTGCAATTGGTGACTTTGGAACTATATTGTATTTTCAGATAACAGGAATTCCCTGGCCTGTTTTAGCCATCATGACTTTAGCAATTATAAATGGTTTGATTACAAGTATTATTTTAGAAACTATAATTTTACTAAGACAAAAACTTGATTTTTCCAAAGCATTAAAGACTGCGCTTGGTATGAGCTTTATATCAATGGTCAGTATGGAAATAGCCATGAACCTCACAGATGTAATTTTAACAGGTGGAGCTATTTTAAATTGGTGGGTAGTACCAATAATGCTTTTAGTTGGATTTTTAACTCCATGGCCATACAATTATTGGAGATTAAAAAAATATAATATTGCTTGTCACTAAAAACATCTCTATATCAAATTAAGACCTCAGATAATGACTAAAGATTTAATAACAATTGATAGCCTTTCAAAGGTATACGACAATGGATTTAACGCTTTAAAAACTGTTAATTTAAATATAAAGCAAGGTGAAATTATTGCTATGCTTGGACCAAATGGAGCTGGCAAAACTACACTGATAAGTATTGTATGTGGTATAGTTAAACCAACTTCTGGAGTAATTACAGTAGATGGTTTTGATATTATAAAAGATTATAGAGAAACAAGATCAAGAATAGGACTGGTCCCCCAAGAAATTTCACTAGAACAATTTGAAACAGTGTTTAACAATGTTTCATATTCAAGAGGCTTATACGGAAAAAAGCCAAACCCGCAACATATAGAAAAAGTTCTAAAAGATTTTAGTTTATGGGATAAAAAAGATTTAAGGTTAAATCAGCTTTCAGGAGGAATGAAAAGACGTGTAATGATAGCAAAAGCATTATCTCATGAACCTTCGATATTATTTCTTGATGAACCAACGGCAGGCGTAGATGTAGAATTGAGAAAAGATATGTGGAAAGTTGTAGAGGGATTAAGGAAAACTGGAGTAACCATAATTTTAACAACACACTATATTGAAGAAGCAGAGGCAATCGCAGACCGAGTTGCTGTAATTAATCAAGGAGAAATCATTGTTGTTGATAATAAAATAGATTTATTAAAAAAGATGGGTCATAAAAAATTAACTATTGAGTTGCAGGATAAAGTCGAAAAAATTCCATCAGAACTTGATGAATATAATCTATCAATCTCTAATGATAATTATTCATTAATTTACAACTATAACTTACATGCTGAAAGAACAGGTATTACAAAGATGCTTCAAGATTTAAAAAATGCAGGTTTGAGGATGAGAGACTTAAAAACAGAGCAAAATAATCTTGAAAAGATTTTTGTGACATTGGTAAAGGAAAATAATGAGGATTAATTTTTACGCATTAAGAGCAATTTATTTTCATGAAATGGATAGATTTAGAAGAACATTAATACAATCTCTTCTTTCCCCAGTTTTATCTACTTCATTATACTTTATAGTATTCGGCTCGGTAATCGGGGATTATGTACAAAAAATTGATGGCATTAGTTATGGCTCTTATATAGTTCCAGGATTATTGATGTTAACATTATTAACGCAATCTATCAGTAACACTTCTTTTGGAATTTTTTTTCCTAAATTTAATGGAACAATTTATGAAATTTTAGCAGCTCCAATTTCTACTGTAGAAATTGTAATTGCTTATGTTGGTGCAGGTGCAACTAAAACCTTAATTGTTGCTGCAGTAATTTTCTGCACTTCACTTTTTTTTGCAGAAGTAAATGTAAAGTTTCCTTTACTAATGATTTTCTTATTAATTCTAGTTGCTTTTACTTTTGCTTTGTTCGGGTTTTTAATTGGACTTCTTAGTAAAAATTTCGAGCAAATGTCTATAATACCAACAATTGTCATAACACCAATGGTATTCTTAGGTGGAAGTTTGTATTCGCTAGATATGCTCCCAAGTTTCTGGCAAACAGTCACTTATTTTAATCCTGTTGTATATTTAATTAATGGGCTGAGGTTTGCATTTTATGGAGTTTCTGATTTTGATATTTGGATAAGTATTTCAACAATGTTTATATTTTTAATTGTATGTGTAACTCTTGTCTCAATTATACTTAAAAAAGGTTATAATATAAAAAATTAATTTGACTGTTGACCAGATAATTCCTGCAATATTTTTAATATTAGTCTTAATATTAGTTCTACCTAATTTTCTCAGATCAAACTCAAATATTAAACAATTGATATCTAATTTTTCAATTTGGATAATAATTATACTTGTTATATTTGGATTGATGTATTTTTTGATGTAAATAGATTTATGATTAAATTTATTCTTCCATCAGTACTATTAATTTTAATTATTATTTTCTGGGAAAAAATTAATGAATTTTTATTAAGCAAATTTAAAATTAAACTCAATTACATAGCTGTCATCATATTAGTTTTAATATTAGTGGTTTTATCTTTATTACTATATTTCTAACTTATAATGGAGATAAATTTATTATTCTTTGTTAGCGTTGTTCCAGCTATCGTATTATATGGAATTGCTAAATCAGGTTTAGGTGGATCAATATCATTAATTTCAGTTCCATTAATGACAGTAGTAATGCCATTAAATCAAGCACTTGCAATTATTTTACCAATATTAATTTTTTCAGACATTATTGCAGTTTATAGATTTAGAAGAGAGTTTGATTTTGGAACACTTAAATTAATAGTTCCATTTGCAGCTATTGGAATAATAATTGGCTCATTTACATTTACTTATTTTTCTGAGGATTTGCTTAAGTTAATTGTTGGAATAATGGGTTTTTTATTTTCTGGTCATTATTTTCTATTTAAAAAAGAAAAAACTATACCGGCAAAAAAAAACTTTTTTAAAGGGGCTATTTGTTCATCCATTGCTGGTTTTTCAAGTTTTTGTGTTCATGCGGGAGGAACCCCAACAAGTCTTTATTTGCTTCCACTAAGAATGAAAAAAGAAATTTATGTTGGCACAAGAATTATTTTTTTTAGTTGTGTTAATCTAATTAAGCTTCCTCTGTATGTTTATTTATCTATGATGAATTTTGATACTTTATATCAATCAGTTACTCTCTTTCCCCTAGCGCTTATTGGAATTTTTATAGGTTACAAATTACTTAAAATAATTGAGGAAAATTTATTTTATAATATCATTTACGCTTTAATTCTTGTTAGTAGCGCTAAGTTAATAATTGATTTCATTTAATCTTTGAAATAAGTTGCAAATGGGGTGCCAGAAGGCTGAGAAATACCCTTAGAACCTGTCCGGTAATTCAGAAAGGGAAAATGAATAATTTAAATATAATCAATCAATCATCAGCAATAATATTAATTATTTCAATTTCTTTAATATTTGTTTTTGTTGGAATTTATTTTTCAAAAAAATTTAAAGGACTTAATAATTATTTAGTTGCAAACCGTTCGATTGGAACTTTATCCTTAACAACAAGTCTTGTTGCTTCAGCACTTGGTGCTTGGATTTTATTTGGACCGGCATCAGCAGCAACATGGGGAGGAATTGGTGCAGTGATTGGTTATTCACTAGGAACTGCATTTCCACTCTTTATTTTAATTTATCTTGGTAAAAAATTTATAACTAGTTATCCGCAAGGCAAAAGTATTATTGAAATAATAAGATTAAGATTTGGACCAAATCTTTATAAACTTATTTTAGTTTTTTCCATTTTTTATATGACAATCTTTTTAATTGCTGAAGTTACTGCTGTAGCTTTTTTAATTAATTACATATCTGGTACTGAGTTGTGGATTACCTCTTTAATAGTAATATCATGTTCGTTACTTTACACATTATATGGAGGTTTAAGAGCATCCTTAATTACAGATAATATTCAATTTTTTGTATTTACAGCACTTTTAATAATTAGTTTAATTTTTATTACATCAATTGAAACAAACGATTTTAACTTTGAAATTATTAAAAATAATAATCCGCATTTGTTAAGTTTTAGTTATCTCCCAAATTATACTGCTGGTTTAACTTTCTTTATAGCTGTTGCTGCAACTAATCTTTTTCATCAAGGTAATTGGCAGAGAGTTTACGCTGCAAAAAATTACGAAGTTTTAAAAAAAAGTTTAATATTTTCATTTTTAATAATATTACCAATAGTCTTTTTTATGGGATTTAGTGGTTTAGTGGCTGTCTCTCAAGATACTAATGTAATACCTGATCTTGCATTTTTCTCAATTTTATTAAAAGAAAATTTAATAATATTTTCAGTCATTGTGATAATTTTAGCTATCTCTTTAACAATAAGTAGTATTGATACTTTAATAAATGCTATTTCAAGTTTGGTAATAGTCGATGTAGATAAAGTATTAAATTTAAAAAATAATCATTTAAATATCTCAAAACAATTTGTTATTTTTCTTTCGGTCATAGCTTTTTTTGTAGCATCAAAAGGATTTAGTATTCTTTATTTATTCTTAATAGCAGATTTATTTTGTTGTGCGGCTGTTCTAAGTGTTTTTTATACTTTTTATTCAAAATCTTATGATGAAAAAAATGCTTATGTTTCTATATTAATAGGATTAATTGCAGGACTATTATTTTTTCCAAGTCCTGATTTTTCTAAATCAATACTATTTGGAATAATTTTGCCAATGGATTTAGCACCATCGTATATTTCTCAATCTCTTTTATTTTGTTCATTTATTGCGGCAACTTTATCACCAATAATTGCATGGAAATTGAAATAATTGATGTTTATTTAAAACCTAATTATTGTATAATTTAATAAATGCTCAATTTTATATTACCATTTATTGTATTAATCGTTGTTGTTGTTTTCATTCATGAATATGGACATTATTATTTTGCAAAAAGATATGGTGTTGGTGTAACAGATTTTTCGATAGGTTTTGGTCGAGAATTATTTGGATGGAACGATAAATCAGGGACAAGATGGAAAGTTTGTTGGATACCACTAGGCGGTTATGTAAAATTTTTCGGAGATAGGAATGTATTTTCACAAGCAGATCAAGAGGAACTACTAAAAAAATATAGCAAAGAAGACCAACACAAATTGTTTGTAACAAAACCTCTTTACCAAAGAGCCTTAATTGTTGCTGGAGGACCATTGGCTAATTTTATTTTAGCTTTAGTCATTTTTACTTTCATATACATGTTTGCAGGTAAAGATTTTACACCAGCTGTAATTGATGAAGTATTAAAAGATAGTCCAGCAGAAGTTGCCGGTATGCAAAAAAATGATGTTATTATTGAAATAGATAATACAAAAGTTGAGAGTATTCTTGATGTTTCTAAATTAATAGCAATGTCAACATCAGAATTTATCGATTTTAAAGTTTCAAGATATGACCAGGAGATAATATTAAAAGTAAAGCCAAATTTTGTTGATAGCGTTGATGAATTAGGAAACAAATTAAAGAAAAGGATGGTAGGCATTAAACTTAGTCCTTATAACAATCAAATAACACACAAAAAACTTGGACCTGCACAAGCTTTACTTCAATCATTTAATGAAGTTTATTTTGTAACAACTTCATCACTTAAATATCTTGGATCAATGTTTACAGGAGCAGGGGACAGTTCTCAATTGGGTGGTCCAATTAGAATTGCTAAAATTTCTGGCCAAGTAGCAGAATTTGGAATTATACCTTTTGTCAGTATGATGGCTTATATCTCAATAAGTTTAGGATTAATTAACTTATTTCCAATACCTTTATTAGACGGAGGACATCTCATGTTTTACGCATTTGAAAAAGTTTTAGGTCGTCCTTTAAGTCAAAAAACACAGGAAGGTTTTTTTCGAATCGGAATGTTTTTGTTGTTATCTTTGATGTTTTTCGCAACATTTAACGACCTTAAAGATTTAGGCTTATTTTAAGGCTTTTTTAATAGCTAAAAAAACATTGTATTTATTGGCTTTTTTTACCACTATATATTGTTGTTCAAAAAAAAATATATACTAAAAAAAAGCTTGAATTATCAATGATTTTGTTAAGTATAGTTTCATAAACCTTTAAAACCGGAGCTAAAATGAACAAAAAACAATTAGTAGCAAAGCTAGCTGGTTCGTTAAATCAAAGTAAAGCTGATGCAGAGCGTACTTTTGATACTATTACGAATACTATACTAGATGCGTTGAAAAACGACGATTCTGTAAAGATTGCAGGTTTTGGTACATATAAAGTGGCTAAAAGAAAAGCCCGAATTGGACGTAATCCAAGAACTGGAGAGCAAATCCAAATCGCTGCTTCTCAAAAGGTAAAGTTTTTACCTGCTAAAGCACTTAAAGAAGTATTTAACAAGTAAATCTCATTTAACAGCCTTTATTAGGAATGCTAAAATTCTTAATAAAGGCTGTTTCTACATGCAAAAACTGCATATCTATTTTTAACAACAATCATTAGTTTTTATTTATTTTAAAATTATAAGAACCTCTTTTTAACAATGGAGGTTAAATGACTAAACATTTAAAAAAACTTGTCGGTCCTTTAGTAAGTTTGTTTTTCTTACTAAACATGACAAGTGTAGGTTATGCCGAATCTACAGTCTCTGCAGAAGTTGGATTTATTTTTAATACATTTCTATTTTTAGTTTGTGGTTTTCTTGTCATGTTTATGGCTTGCGGATTTGCGATGCTAGAATCAGGAATGGTAACTTCAAAAAGTGTATCTGTAATTTGTGCAAAAAATATAGGATTATTTTCTATCGCTGGAATTATGTTCTGGATGGTTGGTTATAATCTAGCATATGGAATTCCAGAAGGTGGCTATATAGGAACATTCACTCCGTGGTCTGATGCAAGTGCTGTTGATACAGGATATGCAGATGGTTCGGATTGGTATTTCCAAATGGTATTCTGTGCAACAACAGTATCAATTGTATCTGGTACGTTAGCAGAAAGAATTAAATTATGGCCTTTCTTCTTATTTGCAGCAATTTTATCTGGAATCATTTATCCAATTGTCATGGGATGGCAGTGGGGTGGTGGCTGGTTAGCCGCTTTAGGTTTCTCTGATTTTGCTGGTTCAACTCTTGTACACTCAACTGGTGGTGCTGCAGCATTAGCAGGTGCTATGTTGTTAGGTGCAAGAACAGGAAGATTTGATAAATCAGGTGCAGCAAAGCCAATGAGACCATTTGCAGCTTCTTCTATACCTTTGGTAACAGTTGGAGTATTTATTTTATGGTTAGGTTGGTTTGGTTTCAACGGTGGTTCACAGCTTGCTATGGGAACTTTCGATGATGCAGTAGCTGTATCAAACATATTTATTAATACAAACTTAGCAGCGTGTGGTGGTGTTTTAGCAGCAGCAGTAATTACCAGATTAATGTATGGTAAAACTGATGTAGTTCAAATGCTTAACGGTGCGATTGGCGGATTAGTTGCAATAACAGCTGAACCATTAGCGCCAGCACCTATAGCAGCAATATTCATCGGTGCAATCGGTGGATTGATAGTAGTGTTTGGAACAAAACTATTATTCTCATTTAAGATTGACGATGTTGTTGGTGCAATACCAGCTCACTTATTTGCTGGAGTTTGGGGAACATTAGCTGTTCCACTAACAAACTCTGACGCAAATTTTAGTGCACAGTTAATCGGTGTAATCTCGATCAACGCATTTGTTTTTGTAGTATCATACATTGTATGGGCAATTATGAAAAACACTATGGGTATCAGATTAAGTAAAGAGGCTGAACTGAAAGGTACAGACGTAACTGAAACTGGTGTAATAGCTTACGCTATAAGAGACTAAATTTAACTCCCTCCCTTAAGTTAAACTAAAAAGGCCCCGTAAATGGGGCCTTTTTTTATTAAACTGTTTTTAAAAATTCTAACACTTCTTTTGCGTGGTCTTTAACTTTTACTGAACGCCATTCTTTAATAATTTTGTCATCTTTTAATAAAAATGTACTTCTAATAAGTCCCATAAATTCTCTACCCATGAATTTTTTTTTACCCCAAACTTTGTATGCTTTAATTGCTTCTTTTTTTACGTCTGCTACCAAATCAAACTTAATTTTAAATTTATCTCTAAATTTTTCATGACTTTCCATACTATCTTTAGAAATACCAATTACTTCACAGTCTAATTTTTTAAATTGTGAAAGTAGAGAATTGAAGTCTTTTGTCTCAACTGTGCACCCTGGTGTATTATCTTTTGGATAGAAATATAAAACTTTATATTTACTTTTGATTTTCTTTAGCTCTAAAAGTTTTGAATTGGTTGATGGGATTTTGAAATTAGGAGCTTTATTTGGCATATTTTTTCGTAGATTAAAATTTATAATGATGTATTAAACCTTTATGAGCATTAAATCAGCACAAACATTGGTCGCAGAAGCTTTGACAGAAATCAAGACACTTTCCCCAGCGGAAGCATTAGAGATGGTAAACAGTGATAAATGCAATTTAATTGATATAAGAGATATTCGAGAACTTGAGAAAATGGGAAGAATAGAAAATTCTCATCACATTCCTAGAGGAATGTTGGAGTTTTGGATGGATCCAGATAGTCCTTACTTTAAAGAAGGCAAGATAGATATGAACAAAGAAATGGTTTTATTTTGTGCAGGTGGATTAAGATCTGCACTAGCTACAAAATCATTGAAAGACATGGGGTTTGAAAAAATTTCACATATAGACGGAGGCTTTTCTCAAATGAAGAGCAGTGGCTTTAAAGTAGAGAAATAAAAATTAATCAAATAAACTTATTCTCTTTGCGAAAAAAATTCTGATTACCCAGTATATAAATAATCCTAAAGGACCAATAAAATATGTGATTATTAAAGGAAAAAAGACTAGAATTTTTGACATATAAAACCTCTGGCTATCTCTAACAATCCAAGATCCACAAAACAAATTTATAGCCAAGAAGTGCGTCCAAAATAAAATTAAAAACTCATTATTCTCAAAAAGCTCAGCAAGATCATAAAAACTTAAATATAAAATAAAGTTTTTATCAAAATCATATCCGGCAAAAAAGAATATATATAATAGATAAACATAAACACTTGCCAAAATAAATGTTGGAATTATTGATGTAACAAATAAACCACAAACTTTAGTTTGTGGAAAAATAATAAGCATTAACCAAAAAGGTATTACACCTATATTCAACCACATATAGATCATTTCTACTGTAAAAAATGCAGATATTTGTTCAATCATCAGGGTTATATTATATTAAATGCAATAATGATTCCTATAAAAAATAAAAAAAAAAACTTAGAAGCGACAATTGATGAAATGCGCAACTTTGCACTTAATTATGTAGAAAAATTTGCACCATCAAAACAACAGCTAAAAACATATCTTTTAAAGAAATATTTAAGATCTAAAGTTGATAACGTTAAAAGAAGCAATATTTCAGATCTAATCGAGATTGTAGCTGAAGATTTAGAAAAGTCTAAATTTATAAATGATAAATTTTATTCAGAAACAAAAGCGAAAAGTCTAATCCAAAGAGGTTCATCAATAAATAAGATTAGAAATTATTTAATAAGCAAAGGAGTTGGAGAAAAATACATAAAAAATACAATTGAACAAATTAATGAAAATAATGAAGATCAAGATTTTTTTTCAGCCATAAAAGTTTGTAAAAAAAAAAGAATTGGTCCTTCAAGAACTGAAGATAATAGACCTTTATTCTATAAAAAAGATATTGGTATATTAGCAAGATCTGGATTTGATTTTGAAGTTTCCAGAAGAGTAATGGAACTAGATAAAGAGGAATATTTGAAAATTATAAATCTTCTTTAGACTTTTTGTTCTTTTCTTCTAAATAATACTGAATTTTGCTTTTGATATAGTTTTTTACCATCACAAATACTATTAATCCAAAAATTGATACAGAAACTATTATAATTAATATTATTCTTAATTGTTCACTCATTATATATTTTTATTTCTTTTCAAAATTATACTAGGATTTTTAAAATTTTCTTTTCCGTAAAGTATTTCATTTCCCTCAAAATCTGTAACTATACCCCCTGCATTTTCAAGAATAGCATGCCCAGCTGCTATATCCCATTCACATGCTCTAGGCTCTGCAACATAGCCGTCGTATTCATTTGAAGCTATTACACAAAATTTTAAAGAACTTTTCATCCTTTTAAATTCGCTAACATTCATTGTTTGATAAATTTTATTAATTTCAGGTTTTAGTTTATTTGAATATGATACAAATTTAAGTTTATTATTTGAAATTTTTGAACAGTCTAATTTTATATGTTGACTATTAATTATTTCAAATGAACAACCTTTCTCATAAGAATAAAATAATCTATTTTTAGCGGGTGCATATATTATACCTGCTACTGCTCGATTATTAATTATTAAACCAGCATTTAGAGTAAATTCGTCAAGATCATTAATATAATCATAAGTGCCATCAATTGGATCTATTAGCCAAAAATTTTTTAAATCTTTCTTGGATTTATTATGACTAGTTTCTTCTGATACAATCGGTATTTGAGGAGTTAAGTTATTTATTTTTTCAGTTAAAATTCTATTAACTTCAAGATCGCCATTGCTAACAGGTGTGTTATCTTCCTTAATTTCTTTTATTAAGCCTTTTTTTCTTAATTCTATTGAAACTTTTCCTGCATATAAAAAAGTGTCAATTAGATTTTCTATTGCTGCCTTTATTTCGATTTGTTTCATTTATTCTAACTTTTCTAATTCGATATTTTTAGCATTGATAACTTTTTTTCCTACATTTTCGAAATTCACAGTTACTTTTTCTTTAATAATTGACTGTACTTGTCCTATTCCCCAATCTTTATTATTAGGATTTATAACTTTATCACCTGGTTCAAAATCTAAAATCATTTGATTTTACTTATAATAGAAATGAGTATAAATACCACCACATGAATTTAGAGTTAAACTCAATTGGATTAAATAAGAAACCGTCTGATACAAAAGTAATTGTAGCTATGTCTGGTGGTGTAGATTCATCTACAGTTGCAGGTTTGATGAAAATGCAAGGATATAATGTTACCGGCATAACATTAAAACTATACAACGATAGTAAAGAAGTTGTTAAATCAAAAGTATGTTGCTCAGGCCAAGATGTTATAGATGCAAAAAGAGTTGCTCATAAATTAGATATTGATCATAAAATTCTTTATTACCAAGATAAATTTAAGCAAGGTGTTATTGATAATTTTGTAGAAAGTTACTTAAAAGGAGAAACTCCAATACCATGCGTACAGTGTAATCAAACTGTCAAATTTAAAGATTTATATGAAGTTGCTAAAGATTTAAATGCTGATGCTTTGATCACAGGTCATTACGTAAAAAATATAACAATAAATGAAAAAAATAATATGTATAGAGCAGTAGATGAAAATAGAGATCAAAGTTATTTTCTATTTAATACTACAAGAGAGCAATTAAATTATTTACGATTTCCATTAGGTGGAATGTTAAAAAATGAAACTAGAGAAATTGCTAAAAAACTAAATTTAAATGTTGCAGATAAGCCAGATAGTCAAGATATATGTTTTGTTCCTAACGGAGACTATTCATCAGTAATAAAAAAGTTTAAGCCAGATTCATTAAAAAAAGGTAATATTAAAAATCTAAATGGTGAAGTAATAGGCGTTCATGATGGAATTATAAATTTTACTATTGGTCAAAGAAAAGGAATTAAAGTATCTGACAAAGAGGCATTATATGTAATTAAAATTGATGCAGAAAATAATGAGATAATTGTTGGAAGTAGAGAACATCTAGGAAAAAAGAAAATTAATTTAAAAAATATTAATCTATTATCCAATAAAAACGAATTAAATGAAAATATATTAGTCAAAGTTAGGTCTACAGGAAAGTTATTAAGCGCCAATGTAAATTTTATAAACGAGAATGATGCTGAGGTAAATTTAGATAATTCTGAAGATGGTATTTCACCTGGACAAGCATGTGTCTTTTATAAAAAAGACCAATTTGGTCACAAAGTTCTTGGGGGTGGTTGGATTAAAGAATAATTAATTTTACTTTTTCTTATTCTTTTTTCTTGCTCTTCTTTTTTTAGAGCCCATTTTTCTTCGGCCTCTATGCTTTTTAGGGTATCCCATAATCTCCTTAGTTTTACAATTTTATTGACTTATTTGAGGGATATAGCATTGTCAATATAACTAATCAATTTTTTTATGGTTAATTCAGTTAAAACTTTTTTGAAACAAGTAGGAAAAGATTATCAAAATCAGTCAGTTAATCCGCCAGTAGTAAGAGCTTCAACAATAATATTTAAAACTCTTCAAGATATAAAGAAAACACAAAGTAATTATAAAAAAAATCCCTTAAGCAAAAATTTTGATTATGGTAGAAAAGGAACATCAACAACTTTTGCACTACAAGAACTATTAAGAAAAATTGAAAATGCTTATCAAGTTTATTTAACACCAACAGGATTTGGTGCAGTTTTTCTTGGAGTGATTAGTGTTGTAAGACCTGGTGATGAAATAATTATAACGGACTCAGTCTACTCTCCCACGAGATTTTTAACCGAAGACTATTTAAAAAAATTCAATATTAAAGCAGTTTTTTATGATCCAAAAAACTTAGATGACTTAAAAAAAAAAATTACAAATAAGACTAAACTTATTTTTGTTGAAAACCCAGGAAGTAACACATTTGAATTTCAAGATTTAAAAAAAATATTATCATTTGCTAAGAATAAGAATATTTATACAGCTATTGATAACACATGGGGAACACCTTATTTAATCAAGCCTTTAGACTTAGGTTTTGATATGTCTATAGTTTCAGCGACAAAATATTATTCTGGTCATTCAGATGTTATGGGTGGCAGTTTAGCTATTAAAAAAAGACTTTTTAAAGAAGTGGAATTAAGTCAAAAAGCAGTTGGTTTAAGACTAAGCCCTGATGATGCCTATTTAATTATGAGAGGACTAAGAACATTAGATATTAGGCTAGACAAGCATCAAGAAAATACCATCAAGGTAGCTAATTTTTTGAGCAAACAAAAAAAAGTTAAAGAGGTTTTTTACCCAATTAAAAAAAACATTAAACAATACAAAATGTGGAAAAAGTATTATTCAGGATCATCTGGGTTAATGGGTGTAAAAATTATTTCTAAAAATAAAAACTCTGTAATAAAATTTTTGAATAAATTAAAATTATTTGCCCATGGTTACAGTTGGGGAGGATTTGAAAGTCTTGCTTTATATCAAGACAAATTGGCACTGGGTAATAGGAGCTACACAAAGCTTAGTAATAACGAACATATTATAAGATTACATATTGGTTTAGAAGACCCAAATGATTTGATTGCTGACATTAAACAGGCTATTAAATCTGTAAGATGAATGACACCAAATTTTTTCCAACAAAAAAAGCATTAGTTACTGTAATAGCAGCATCCGTTGTTGTTATTATTGCATTAGGAATAAGACAAACTTTTGGAATGTTTTATTTTGATTTTGCAACTGATTTAGATATCACCATAACACAGTTCGGCTTTACAATGGGATTACAGCTCTTATTGTGGGGTGTTTTCAGTCCTATGTTTGGAATTATTACGGACAAGTATGGTGGTAATATTGCAATCTTTATTGGTTTTGTTTTTTATTTGTTAGCAATTTTATTGTTTTATTCAGGTTTTAATACTGGTTATTATTTTACTATAACAATCGGAATATTAGTTGGTGTTGGACTGGGATCTACAGCTATCAGTATACCTGTTTCAGTTGTTGCAAAACATTTTCCAGTATCAAGCAGAACAATAGCAACAGGAATAGTAACCTCAGCAGGATCTTTTGGATATTTTATATCACCATTAATCACTAGATATTCACTTGTTGAACATGGGTGGGAGAATACAATGCTATTTTTCTGTTTCTTTTTAGGTTTAGGATTAATAGTAGCATTATTTGTTTCAACACCAAAAATACCTGTCGGTACAAATCAAAATAACAATCAAACAGCTAGAGAAGCTTTAAAAGAGGCTTTTTCAAATAAAAGTTACATCTATCTTACTTTAGGTTTCTTTGTATGCGGTTGGCACATTGCTTTAGTAGCAACTCATATACCCACTTACATGATTGATAAAGGATTACCAGATTGGTGTGCAGCAATGGTTTTGGCTTTAATTGGACTTTTTAATATGGTTGGAACAATTACAAGTGGATATCTTGCAACTAGATATAGTCAAAAAATTTTATTAAGTGCAATTTATCTATTAAGAGGAGTATCAATTATTTATTTCATATTCCTACCACCAAGTGTTTTTAATTCAGTAATCTTTGGAATAACATTTGGAATGTTGTGGCTATCAACAGTTCCACCAACAAATGGAATAATAGGCAAGGTATTTGGAACTAAGTATATCGGATTATTATATGGAATTGTTTTTGTAAGTCATCAAATTGGATCTTTTTTAGGAGCTTATTTGAGTGGAGTTTTCTACGAACTTAACGGCAATTTTGATTATGCTTGGTACATATCTATCGCATTATCTATTTTTGCTGGTTTGATACATTTACCTATAAAAGAGAAGCCAATTGAAAGATCGCAAATCGCATAAACTTAAATTTAACCCGTATTTAGAAAAACTTTATCAGTCGGATAAGCCATTGATAATCTACAAGGTTGATAATGGTTATGACATTTATACAGATTTTTCTAAAAAAATTAATTTAACAAAAAAAAATATACACAAATTTTTAAACTCTTTTGAAAGAATGAAATATAAAAAAGAAACTGATCAATATGTTGGTTTTTTTGGATATGAAATTTTAAATTACTTACTTGGTATTAAAATTAGCAAACAGTCTAAAAATGGTTTTTATAAAGGAG
>CABYJU010000007.1 GCA_902519325.1 uncultured Pelagibacteraceae bacterium
AAAGTCGCTAGTGTTGAAGAATTGGTGCAAAAATTAAAAAATGAGGCTAAGGTAATTTAAATGTCGGTATTATTAATTGCAGAACATAACAATAAAGAAGTAAGACCATTTACATATAATGCTATTACAGCAGCTTCTCAAATAAACGAGGATCTTCATGTTTTGGTTTTAGGTCATCAGGCTGACGAAGTTGCAAAATCTTTATCTGAAGTTCCAAGTGTAAAAAAAGTTATTCATGTCGATAATGAGATTTACGAAAACTATATCGCAGAAAATTATACATCAGCAATAATCAAGCATGCAGAAAATTATTCACACATTGTAAGCTCAGCAAATACATTTGGCAAAAATTTAATGCCAAGAATCGCAGCATTACTAGATACGTCTCAAGTAAGCGATATAATTAAAGTTATTTCTGAAGATACTTTTTTAAGACCAATTTATGCAGGAAATGCTTTTGCTACGGTTAAAAGTAATGACAAAAAAAAATGTGTTACTATAAGACCGACGTCATTTGATCCTGCTGATAAGAGTGGTGGATCTGCTGAAATTACAAAATCTGATCCAGCAGAAGCTAGTTCATCAACTAAATTTCTAAAGAAAGAAGAAGTTAAGTCAGACAGACCAGAGCTTGGAACAGCTAGAATAGTTATTTCTGGTGGCAGAGGAATGCAAAATGGCGAAAATTTCAAATTAATAAGTGATATTGCGGATAAACTTAATGCAGCAATTGGTGCATCTAGAGCAGCAGTTGATGCAGGTTATATTACGAATGATCATCAAGTAGGACAAACGGGTAAAGTGGTAGTCCCAGATTTATATATTGCAGTTGGAATTTCAGGTGCGATACAGCACTTAGCAGGAATGAAAGAAAGCAAAGTTATTGTAGCTATAAATAAAGACGGTGAAGCTCCAATTTTTAGTGTCGCAGATTACGGATTAGAAGCAGATCTTTTTGAGGCGCTTCCTCAGTTTTTGTCAGAATTGAACAAATTAAACACTATACAAAAATAGCAAATACTGTAAGAAATTATCATTATGTCCAGAGAAGTGATGGAATACGATGTTGTCATCGTAGGTGGCGGACCATCAGGACTTTCAACTGCAATTAAATTAAAGCAGTTAAATCCAGATATTAATGTCTGCCTTTTAGAGAAAGCATCTGAAATAGGTGCACATATTTTATCAGGGAACGTGTTTGAAACACGTGCTTTAGACGAACTAATACCTAATTGGAAAGAATTAAATGCTCCAATTAAAACGAAAGTTACAAAAGAAAAATTTTTATTTTTAGGCAAACAAAAATCATTAAGTTGGCCAACATGGTTACTTCCTAAGGTTCAACAAAATCATAACAATTATATTATAAGTCTTGCAAATCTTTGTAGATGGTTGGCAGAACAGGCTGAGGGATTAGGTGTCGAAATATTCCCAGGATTTCCAGCAAGTGAAGTTTTATATAATGATGATGGATCAGTTAAAGGAATTGTAACCCAAGATATGGGTATCGACAAAGAAGGAAATAAAAAAGATACTTATGAACCAGGAATGGAATTGCATGCAAAAGTTACAGTATTTGCAGAAGGATGCAGAGGTCACTTAGGAAAAGAATTAATTAAGAAGTTTGAGTTGGATAAAGGCAAAAATCCTCAACAATATGGAATTGGTTTTAAAGAAATTTGGGAGATAGATGAAAAAAATCATACAGAAGGTTTAGTAATTCATACTGCTGGATGGCCTTTAGACAATAATACCTACGGTGGAAGTTTTATGTATCATGCGGAAAATAAACAAGTTTTTCTTGGTTACGTAATTGGATTAGATTACCAAAATCCTCATCTTTCACCTTTCGATGAATTCCAAAGATTTAAAACTCATCCAGATATAAAAAAAATAATTGAAGGTGGAAAAAGAATTTCTTATGGCGCAAGAGCTTTAATTGAGGGGGGTATACAGAGTTTACCTCAGATGTTTATGCCAGGTGCTTTGTTAGTTGGATGTGATGCAGGAACATTAAATATGCCTAAAATAAAAGGGTCTCATACTGCAATGAAGAGTGGAATGATCGCTGCTGAAACAATTTATGAGCATCTTACAAAAAATATAAATTTATCTACATATGAACAAAAATTTAAAGAAAGTTGGGTTTACAAAGAATTATATGAGGCAAGAAATGTAAAACCAAGTTTCTCTTGGGGTTTAATTCTAGGTATATTATTTACTGGAATTGACCAGATTTTATTTAGAGGAAATCTTCCTTTCACATTAAAGCATAAACACGCTGATCATGAAGCTTTAAAACCAGCAGATAAAATGCCAAAAATTGATTATCCTAAGCCTGATAATGTTATTACTTTTGATAAAACTAGCTCAGTTTATTTGACGGGTACAATTCATGATGACAATCAACCAGTCCACTTAAAGCTTAAAGATCCAGATTTGCCTATAAAATATACTTTGGAAAAATTTGATGAGCCTGCACAAAGATATTGTCCAGCAGGAGTTTATGAAGTTCAAGAAGTAAATTCTGTTCAAAAATTTGTAATAAATGCACAAAATTGCATACATTGTAAAACATGTGATATTAAAGAGCCGTCCCAAAATATCACTTGGGTAACCCCAGAAGGTGGAGGCGGACCTAAATACGGAAATATGTAATTAAGATAAATCTATTGCAAACTTTTTTAAAGTTTCAATTGGAATAAGTTTCAAAGTGTTTTTATGAGTTTTTTTTAAATAAATAGGACATCCTTTTCCCGCTTCCAAAGCTCTAGCATACCAACCTGCACACACACACCAACTATCACCATCTTTCAAACCGGGAAAACCAAACTCAGGATGAGGTGTAATTAAATCATTCCCTGCTTCTTTGCACCATTCTAAAAATTCACTATTTACTTTTGCACAAACAGTGTGCACACCATGATCATTTTCATCTGTATTACAACATCCGTCCCTATACCATCCTGTTAAAGGATCATTGGAACATAACTCCAAGTCTTCGTCTAAAACGTTTTTTTGTTTATCAGCCATGAAACAATTGTGTTAATTTTTTATCAATATCTATGTTAAAAGAAAATGATCTTCTTTCACCATCAGCTTTAAATGGATATGCGGTATGCATTAAATTATTTGGAAATAAAATCAGATCACCAACTTTTGGTTTATGATTAAATATAGAATTATTTAAAAAAGATTTAGAACCATAAATAAAATCAATTGTTCCGTTAGTTTTAATTTTTTTTTGTCCTTTTGTTAAATTGTTTGGAATTTTTAAATAACCAACTCCAGAAACATTACCATCATGGAAATGTACAGGATTATAATCATTTTTAAATTGTCTTACGACCCATAAATTCTTAATTTTAATATTTTTTGACTTCTTATTAAGATTTTTTTTTAAATATTGATTTACGCTTTTAAAAATAAAACTTTTTAAATTTTTCTTTATAAATTTATTTTTTAATTCGATTTCTTGTTCAACTTGACCTACTAACTTCTTTGAATAGTCATTTGATTTTGATTTTTTCTTATCTTTAATAATGCTTTCAACCTCGTCATTAATTTTTTTTACTAAGTTTGATGGAATTTTAATCACAGCAATTTTTGGTCCAAACGGACTTAAAACTTTCATCAATTTTTTATATTTTTGTTGGATTAGGTTGTCCTTTATAAACAACCTCTGGATCAAATTTTTTTTCTTCTTCTTCAAATTTCATTTCGATTTGTCTTGCATTATCAATTTTACCCAAAGGAACAGATCTGTAAAAACAGGATCTGTACCCAACGTGGCAACTAGAGCCTTCGCCAATATCTACAGTCATCCAAACTGCATCTTGATCATCATCAATTCGAATCTCCTTTACTTTTTGAACAAACCCACTTGTTTTTCCTTTGTGCCAAATTGATTGTCTTGATCTGCTCCAGTAATGAGCTTCTTTAGTTTCAATAGTTAACTTGAAGGCTTCGACATTCATATACCCATGCATTAATATTTCTTTTGTTTTTGAGCATGTTGTAATGACTGGAATCAATCCATCATTGTCGAATTTAGGAGATAAAAGCTTACCTTCTTCTATTTCTGCTACATTTTCTCTTTTTTTAAACATATATGTGGAATTATCTAACATAATAATAAATATATTAAATATTTTAAAATTAAGGTTTTATATATATAAAAGCACGTCATGAAATTAGTAAAAAACGAAAACGAAAAGAAAATTAATGAAGTAACTGATAAAGAAGCTGAAGAAGCTTTTGTCAAAATCCTTAAATGGCTAGGTGAAGATCCTACTAGAGAAGGTTTATTGGAAACTCCAAAAAGAGTTACAAAAGCATTTAAAGAATATTTCAAAGGCTACAAAGAAGATCCTAAAGCAGTTTTAGATAAAACATTTGGTGATGTTGAAGGCTATAGCGATATGGTTGTTCAAAAAAATATTTCAGTTCAAAGTCATTGCGAACATCACATGGCACCAATTATAGGAATTGCTCATGTAGCATATATTCCAAATCAAAGAGTTGTAGGATTAAGTAAAATAGCAAGAGTAGTAGAAGTATTTTCTAAAAGATTACAAACACAAGAAAGATTAACTGTTCAGATCGCTAATACTTTAATGGAGTCGTTGGATGCAAAAGGAGTTGCGGTAACAATAGATTCAACTCATCAGTGTATGACTATGAGAGGTATAAAAAAAGAGCAAGCTACCACAGTTACAAATTTTTATCTTGGACAGTTTAAAGACGATTTAAGTTATCAAAATAGATATTTGCGATTTATTGCAAAATAATATTTACTGATAAACATGGCGGACTCATTTAAAGCAGTTGTAATAAACAATCAGAACGAAAATTTTACAAGAGAAGTCAAAGAACTAAGTTTAGATCATTTTAAAGATGGTGAGGTGCTAGTTAAGATAGATTATTCTGATCTTAATTGGAAAGATGCAATGATACTAAAAGATGGTGGTAAGTTAGTGAAAGAGTATCCAAGAATACCTGGCATTGATTTTTCTGGAACTGTTGCACAAGGTGATGGTGAAGAATTTAAAGAAGGAGACAGAGTTATATTAACAGGTTGCAGAGCAGGTGAACTTTTTGATGGTGGATATTCTCAATACGCAAAAGTTAAAAAGGATCATATTACAAAAACACCTGAAGGTATGACAAATAAACAAGCTATGATTTTAGGTACTGCTGGTCTTACTGGTTTATTATGTGCTTTTGCAGTTAAAGCAAGAGAGGAACTATTGATGCAGTCAAAAGTTAATGATGTATTAGTAACTGGTTCTACAGGAGGTGTTGGAATGGTGGCAGTAATGGTTCTTGCTAAAATGGGAATTAACGTTACAGCGATAACTGGTAAACCAGATAAAGCAGATTATCTAAAAGAACTTGGCGCTAAAAACGTTATAGATCGTAAAGAATTTGAGGGTGAAGCAAGATTAATAGATAAAGGAACATGGGATGGTGTTGTAGATACTGTGGGCGGTAACATTTTATCTAATGCAATAGCTCAGACTAAACCAAAAGGAATTGTTGCTATATGTGGAAATGCTAGTGGCAATAAATTAAATACTTCAGTAATTCCATTTATTTTAAGAGCAGTCAAATTATGGGGAGTGGACTCGGTTAATATCAGTAAAAAAAGAAAAGAGTTTGTATGGGGAGAATTTCCTGCTTTGCTAGATTTTAATATTTTAGAAAAATCAGTAAATACTATTGGATTAGATGAATTATTAAATGTCTATCCTGATATATTAAAAGGTAATTTAAAAAATAAAATTGTAGTGGATGTAAATAAATAATGGATTGGGATAAATTAAAGATTTTTCATGCAGTTGCTGAGGCAGGTAGCTTTACTAGTGCAACAGTAATTCTAAATCTAAGTCAATCTGCAATTAGTAGACAAATTCAATCTTTAGAAGATGACTTAAAAGTTAAGTTATTTGAGAGACATGCTAGAGGATTAACTCTTACAGAAAATGGAGAATATGTATTTAAAACAGCTCATGAAGTTATCTCCAAATTAAAAGAGGTAGAAACAACTTTAGGAGACAAAAAAACCAAACCTTCTGGAAAATTATCAGTAACAACTGTAGTAAGTTTTGGAACAACCTGGTTAACACCAAGAATACAAGAATTTATGCAACTTAATCCTGAAATTGAGGTTGAACTGATATTTGATGATAGAGAACTAGATTTAAGCACAAGACAAGCGGATATTGGTATATTTATGAGAAGACCAAAACAGCTAAACTATATTCAAAAAAAGCTTATTGATATCAACTACCATATCTATGGATCACCAAAATACTTAGAAAAACATGGATATCCTAAGACAATTAATGATTTAAATAAGCACAACTTTATTTCATTTGGTAGAGGAGCTCCATCTCCAGTTTATAATCCAGATTGGGCATTAAAACTTGGAATGAAAGATAATAAAAAAAGAAAAACTGTAATGAGAGTGAATAGTGTTTATGGTTTACTATTAGCTGTTCAAAGCGGTGTAGGGCTAGCTGCAATTCCAGATTACTTGACTGTGAAACAACCAAATATTGTTAAAGTTTTACCAAGCGTTCAAGGTCCAACTACTGAGGCACACTTTGTATATCCTCAATCACTTAAAAATGTTGCTAGAGTTCAAGCTTTCAGGAACTTCCTTTACAGTAAAATTTCTGAGTGGGAATTTTAAATAAATCATCAAAAAAAACAGTACTAATTGCAATTGATTATCAATTGCGACAATATTGCAATTGATAATCATTTTCATTGAGAATAGTTATCATCCGCATTGCAGGACAAATTACGTTTAATATAAATGTAAATTTAAGGAGTAGAATGAGAAAATTAACAATAATTTCATTGTTTTTTGCTTTAATTTCAAGTTTTACGATTGCAGCTGAGGTCAATATTTTTAGTGCAAGACACTATGATTCTGACATTCAATTATATGAAAAGTTCACAGCAGCAACAGGAATTAAAGTAAACGTAGTATCAGGTAAAGATAAAGCCCTGCAGAAAAGAATTACTGAAGAGGGAGCAGATTGTGTTGGAGATTTATACATCACAGCTGATGCTGGAAGACTAGGTGCATTTGCAGCAAAAGGAATGATGCAAAATGCAGGCTGGTCAAAAGCTATTAAGGATGCCGTACCTGCACAATTTAGATCTGCAAAATGGACTGGAATAGCTAAAAGAGCAAGAATAATTTATTATTCACCTGAAAGAGTAAATGCAAACGAACTTAATGGTATGACTTACGAAGGTCTAGCTGATCCAAAATGGAAAGGCAGATTAGTAATAAGAAAATCTAACAACATTTATAACCAATCTTTAGTTGCTTCACTTGTTAAGAATAATGGTAAAGCAAAAACCGCAGAATGGTCTAAAGCTGTTGTAGCAAACATGGCTAGAACTCCAAAAGGTAACGACCGTGCTCAAATCATGGCTGTTGCTGCAGGAGAAGCTGATATTGCTGTTGCAAACACGTACTATCATGCGTTGATGTTATCCGGAAAAAAAGGTGCTGAACAACAAGAAGCAGCAAAAAAAGTAATGCCTTTTTTCCCGAATCAACAAGATAGAGGAACGCACATTAATATTAGTGGAGCTGGTATGCTTAAACATGCACCAAACAAAGCTAATGCTGTAAAATTAGTTGAGTTTTTATTATCAACAGAGGCTCAAAATCACATTGTAAATAATACTTTTGAGTATCCAATGATAGGTGGTGTAACACCTAATGATTTAGTTCCAGGTAAAGAAATGAACTTTGTGATGGATACTAAAACAAGTGTTAAGTCATACGGTGCAAAACAAGCAGATGCATTAGAAGTAATGTTAGCTGCTGGTTGGAAGTAAATGACAGCTGTTAAAAAAAAATTTACTACGGAAGTTGATTATAATAAATCTACCAAAGCCTGTCCTGCATGTGCTTCGGAGTGTGAAAAAATCAATAAACGTGTAAATAATAGAAAATTGTCTGAAATTAAAACTAAGGAGGTTCCGCATATCCTAAAAGTATTTAATTTTTGATTTTCTAAAGTTTGTGCCTATGGTTTGGTCTCCTAAACCATGGGCACTTTTGATTTTCATGATTATAAGGCGGATTATAATATATGAAATTTAATTCCTGGTACTTATCATCTTTTATAGTTTCATTTATTGTTGCAATCCCAATTTTAACTGTGTTTGCAAGTTTCTTTCAAGAAACAACAAATTACTACGATATATTGAAAAATACTTTTCTAATCGAATACATCTACAACTCTTTAACTTTACTTTTTGGAGTATTAATACTTACTTTGTTTTTAGGTGTTGGATGTGCTTATGTAGTTTCATTTTATGATTTTCCAGGTGTTAAATTTTTTAAATGGGCGTTAATATTATCTTTTGCGGTACCTGCTTACATTTATGCTTATTCATTAACAGCTTTTTTTGAAAACTTTGGAACACTGTATTCAATTTTAAAATCTTTATTTGGACCTGGTGAATATAATAGATCAATCCCAAAATTTGATGGTATGCTTGGTGCTATCTTATCAGTTTCTTTTTCTCTATTTGGATACGTATACGTTCTAACAAGAGCATCTTTTCATTATCAATCTCAAAATTTAATAGAATTAGGACAAAATCTAGGTTTTTCGAAATATAAATCTTTTTTTAAGATTATTTTACCATCAGCTAGACCAGCAATTGTTGCAGGATTAGCCTTAGTTGCAATGGAAACATTATCTGATTTTGGTGCAGTATCGTTTTTTGGAATAGCAACTCTTACAACAGGTATTTATGACTCATGGATATCTTTTGATGATTTAGCTTTTGCAAACCAACTTTCATTTTTTTTGCTGTTATTTATTTTAGGACTTTTTTTTATTGAAAATATCTCAAGAAAGCGTGCTCAATATCACTCACCAATTAAAGGTGGTATTAAAGAAAAGAAGAAAATTAAACTAAATTTTTCTAAAGGAACTTTGGCTTTCGGGTTTTGTTTTTTAGTATTTTTTATAAGTTTTTTATTTCCTGTTTTACAAATGTTATATTGGACAATAATTTTTCCAAAAAATTTATTTGATTTAAATACCTTTCAATTATTTTCAAACACCATTTATCTAGTTTTTTTATCTAGTATCGTATTAGTAGTTTTTTCATTTATTTCAAATTATGGAAATAGAGTAACTAAAAGTAAATTTTTAAACTATCTTACAACATTTTCAATCACAGGATATGCGATTCCTGGAGTAATTTTAGCTGTTGCGTTCATCACTTTTATTGCTTGGTTTGACAATACTTTTGTCAAAGCCTTTGAATTTAATTCTATTAAGAAAATTTTTATAGGATCTATTTTTGGTTTAGTGATAGTTTATTTTATAAGATTTTATTCACTAGCTTATAATGGATTGAAAACTGGCTACGAAAGGATTAATAGGTCAATTGACGAGAGCTCTTATCTTCTTGGTTATTCTAAAATAAAAACTTTCCTAGAAATTCATGTTCCTTATTTAAAAAATTCTGTCTTTCTAATAGGAATATTGATTACGATAGAAGTAATAAAAGAATTACCTATAACTTTAATATTGAGACCATTTAACTTTGAAACTTTTGCTACAACAGCATATATTTTTGCATCTCAAGATCTTTTAGAAGCAGCAGCAGTTCCATCATTATTCTTGATATTAATTGCAAGTACATTTATTTTGATAACGTCTAAATTTATTTTGAAAGACTAATGACTAATAATTTTTTTGAAATTGAAAATGTATCTTTTGCTGCTGGTGGGAAAAATAAAGTTAATAATGTTTCTTTAAAAATTGAAAATGAAGGTGAAATTGTATGTTTACTTGGTCCCTCTGGTATAGGTAAAACCACAATATTAAGAACTATTGCGGGTTTAGAAAAAATTAATAAAGGTAAAATTAATCTAAAAGGCAGAACACTTTCATCTCAAAATATTCATATTGAGCCAGAAAATCGTAATATTGCTCTATCATTTCAAGAGAACAGCTTATTTCCTCATTACAATATAGAAAAAAATATTAATCTTGGTTCAGATAGAGTGAAAGATGATAAAAAAATACAAACTAAAGAAGTAATTAATTTTTTAAACTTAAACAAAATATTAAATAAATTTCCGCATGAGATCAGTGCGGGTGAAGCCCAAAGAGCATCTTTAGCAAGATCTTTAGTCTCTCAACCAGATTTATTAATGCTTGATGAGCCGTTATCAAATGTAGACCAAAGTTTTAAAGAGGAAATTCAAGTTGAATTAAAACAAATTTTAACAAATTCTAAAATCACAACAATTATTGTTACTCACGATTCATACGAAGCTTTTTACCTGGGTAGTAAATGCGGAATAATTTTAGACGGTGAGTTAAAGCAATATGATGATCCATATAATGTCTACCATTTACCAAATTCAGTAGAAGTAGTTAATTTTCTTAATAGAGGAATTTTAATACCTGCTGAAGTTACTAGTCCAAAAAGTCTTGAAAATGAAGATTTAGGCACAATAACAGGAAATTTTGCTAGACCTTTCCCAATAGGATCTAAAGTAAAACTTTTAATACAGCCAGAAGACTTGCAACATGATGATGCGAGCAATCTTAAACTTGAAGTCGTAGATAGAAAATTCAGAGGGTCAAATTTTATTTATACGTTAAAAACATTAAGTAATAAATTAATACCAGTTTTTGTGCATTCTCATCATATTCATCAACATGAAGTCGATGAAAAATTTGGTATAAAAAGACCCATCCATATCGATCATATTGTTTGCTTTTAAATTTAATTATATAAATCCAAAAATGTATGAAAGAGTTACCTAAAAGTACTAAAGTAGTTGTTATAGGGGGTGGTGTTGCTGGAACATCATGTGCTTATCATCTTGCAAAATTTGGATGGAAAGATGTTGTTTTACTTGAAAGAGATTTGCTTACTTCAGGAACTACCTGGCATGCAGCAGGTCTTCTAGGTCAATTAGGTGCATCATCAACAATTACAAAAATAAGAAAATATTCTTTAGATCTTTATAAAGATTTAGAAAAGACTACAGGTTTATCAACTGGAATGAAGCAAAATGGTGCAATTACAGTTGCATCTACCAAACAAAGAATGCAAGAATTACTAAGACAAGCAACAACTGCACAGTTATCAGATGTTGAAGTAGAAGTTATAAACAAAAAACGTTTGATGGAATTGTATCCAGTATTGCATAGTGAAGATATTGTAGGCGGTGTTTATATGCCGAAAGACGGTCAGGCCGATCCAGTCGGAGTAACTAATGTTCTTGCAAAAGCTGCAAGAATGGAGGGTGCAAAGATTTTTGAAAAAACCCCTGTAAAAAAAATTCTAATCAAGAATTCTAGAATAAGTGGAGTAGAAACAAACAAAGGTATCATCGATTGTGAATACGTTGTTATGGCAACAGGAATGTGGTCAAGACAATTAGGTGAAGAAATAAATGTGAGTGTGCCTTTGTATCCAAACGAGCATTTTTATATCATTACAGAACCAATAAAAGATTTACCTCAAAATCTTCCAGTATTGAGAGATTATAATGCTTGTTTATATTTAAAAGAAGATGCAGGAAAAATGCTCGTAGGTATTTTTGAACCAAAAGCAAAACCAGCATTTAAAGACACTGGAAGAGTTCCAGATAATTTTTCATTTGGTGAACTGCCAGATGATTTTGATCATTTTGAACCTTACTTAGAAAAATCATTTCATAGATTGCCAATGTTAGAAAGTGCAGGAATAAGAAAATTCTTCTCTGGTCCAGAGTCTTTTACTCCAGATACTCAATATTTATTAGGCGAAACTCCTGAAGTTAAAAATCTATTTACATGTTGCGGTTTTAATAGCATTGGGATTGCTAGCTCAGGAGGAGCTGGCAGAGTTACTGCCGAGTGGATGATCAATGGACATATTAATGAAGATTTATTTTCAGTGGATATTAAAAGGTTTCAAAAATTCCACTCATCAAAAAACTTTATTATGGAAAGAGTAACAGAAACGCTTGGTGATCTGTATGGAATGCATTGGCCTTATAAACAACCAAATACATCAAGAAATCAAAAACTTTTGCCCTATCATGAAGAATTAAAAAAAGCAGGAGCTTGTTTTGGAGTTGCCGGAGGTTTTGAAAGACCAATGTGGTATTCATTAAATGTTAAAGAGCCTAAATATGAATATAGTTTTAATTATCAAAATTGGTACCCATCAGCAAAACACGAGACTTTAAATGCCAGGAGGAATGTTGGACTTTTTGATTTTTCAACTTTTTCAAAGTTTGATTTGAAAGGCGAAAAAACTCACCAAGAACTTCAAAAGTTGTGTACCGCTAATATTAAAAATGAGATTGGAAAAACAACTTACACTCATATGTTAAATGAAGATGGTGGAATAGAAACAGATTTAACTGTTGTATGTATGGATAAAAATTATTTTAGAATTGTGAGCTCAGCAGCTACTAGAGAACACGATAAATACCATATCTTAAAGTATTTAGATGGAGATGTGTCTTTTAAAGATGTAACAGAAGATATTTGTTGTCTAGGATTGTTTGGTCCAAAGAGTAGAGAGATGATTTCGAAAATAAGCAATGAAGATTTTAGTAATGATAAATTTAAGTTTGGAACTGGAAAGTTCATCATGATAAATGGTGTTAAAGTTTGGACCCAACGACTTTCTTACGTTGGTGAATTAGGATTTGAGCTTTATGTTGAGTCAAGTTTAGCTAAGGATTTATATGAAATTTTAATTGAAGAGGGGAAAAACTTCGAACTATCTCATTGTGGAATGCATGCAATGGATATTATGAGAATGGAAAGTGGATTTGTTCACTGGGGACATGATATTTCACCAGAGGAAAATCAGTATCAAGCAGGTTTAAAATTTGCAATTAGTTATAAGAAAAATGTAAACTTTATTGGAAAAGATGCTCTACTAAAAATTAAAGACCAAAAATTAGATAAAAGGATGATGATGTTTACTCTTAAAGACAGTAAACCTGGTGAGCCACTTTTATTACATGAAGAACCTATTTATATGGATGACAAAATAATTGGTAGAACAACTTCAGGAAATTATTCTTTTTGTTATGATAAAAATCTTTCTTTTGGATATGTCAATTCTGGTAATACAGTTGAAACATTAAAAGACAAGAATATATATATTGAAATTGAAAAACAAAAATATCCAGTTGAGGTATTGGAAAAACCTTTAAACAATAAGGATTTTAAGAACTAAGTTTTTTTTTTCTACTTTCGGCTTGAACAAATAAAACTCCAAAAACTATTATTCCAATGACTCCAAAAGTTTTATTAAAATCAAAAGGTACTCCAAATATATAAAAATTTATTAATGTTGACCATATTAATTGGGAATATTGAAAATTAGTTACAAAAGATAAATTTGATAGCTGAATTGCAAATATAATTAAAAGATGACTAGTAAAACCTAATACACCTAAAAATATCAACCAAACCCATAACTTTTTATTTTCAATAGGAGACCAGTCTAACATTACATAAATAGAGAAAACAATAGCCCCTACAACAGCAGCATAAAATAACGCAACTAAAGGATCATTATTACCAGAAATAAATTTTGTAAAAAATTGATATAAAGCCCAACATACTGGTGGTACCAAAGGAAAAATTAAGTCTAAACTTAAAACTTTCATACTTGGACTCATTGAATAAATTATACACCCAAAGCTTAAAAACATTAAAATTATACCTTTAGGTGAAAGAATATCTTTTAAAAATAATGCTGTTAAAATTGATACTATTAATGGAGCTGAGAAAAATACTACATAGATATCTACAAGGTCAAATTTTTGTAAAGAATGAATGAAAAAAAAAGTAGCAAAAACCATTAATATAGATCTAATAATATTAATTTTAAAATTGCTTTTTAAGTTTAACTTAGGTTTTAATATTGCGAATAAAATTAAAATAATGACAAAGTGAAAAAAAAATCTGCCCCAAATTACTTGATTTAATGGCATTAATGTTCCAAGATATTTTGCAGTAGAATCTTGGCAAACTAAAATAAAAAATCCAGATATAGATAAAATTATAACTTTTGTAATAGATTTATTTTTTAATAAATTCATAATTTTGATTAAATTTTAAACTGAACTAAGATTATCTAAAATTTTTTTTGAACACTGTTCTGTATTACTAGAGCCTTGAAGATCTTTTGTTCGACTATTTTTATCTTTAAGAGTTAATTCAATTGATTTTACTATTCTTTCACATGCTTCTTTTTCACCTAAGTAATCTAACATCATTGCAGCTGACCAAATTTGACCCACTGGATTAGCTATCCCGTGTCCCGCAATATCTGGTGCCGATCCATGAACGGGTTCAAATAATGATGGATATTTATTAGTTGGATTTATATTTCCTGACGGCGCAATTCCAATAGTTCCAGTACAAGCTGGTCCTAGATCAGATAGAATATCCCCAAAAAGGTTCGATGCAACTATCACATCAAAGCGCTCAGGACTTAAAACAAATCTAGCAGCTAATATATCGATATGGTATTGATCAGTTTCAACATCAGGATAATTTTTTTTATTTTCATCAAATCTTTCATCCCAATAAGGCATTGTAATAGATATTCCATTTGATTTTGTAGCACTTGTTAGTTTTTTTCTTTTTCTTTTTTTAGCTAATTCAAATGCAAATTGTTGAACTCTATCTATTCCGTATTTTGACATTATTGTTTCTTGAATAACCACTTCTCTATCACTTCCCTGATACATTCTTCCACCGACTGATGAGTATTCCCCTTCAGTATTTTCTCTAACGATTATCATGTCAATATCACCAGGTTTTTTATTAGCTAGTGGTGCATTTACACCTTCAAAAAGTTTTACTGGTCTTAAATTAATAAATTGATCAAATTCTCTTCTAAATTTTAATAATGAACCCCAAAGAGTTATATGATCTGGATACTTATCTGGCATACCAACCGCACCAAAGAAAATTGCATCGTGTTTAGTTAATTTATCTTTCCAGTCATCTGGCATCATTTTTCCATGCTTTTCATAATAATCACATGATGCAAACTCATAATCTTCTATCTTTAATTTGAATTGATGTTGTTGAGAAATTTCTTTTAATATTTTTTGCGCTTCAGGTACAACTTCTTTTCCAATGCCGTCACCAGCAATAGAAGCTATTGAATATTCTTTCATTTATTTAGTGAATGTATCGTTAAATTGCTTAGTAACTCTGACAAAAGTTGTGCACTTACTTAATTGTTTTAAAGAGGGTGCTCCAACATATGTACAACTGCTTCTAACTCCACCTAAAATATTTAAAATGGTATCATTAATTTTGCCACGATACTTAACTCTTACTGTTCTGCCTTCGCTACTTCTATAATCAGATAGACCACCATAATGTTTGTTATTTGCAGTTTCAGAACTTGATCCGTAAAATTCAACATACTTTGAGCCATTAGATTTTACTAATTTTCCTTTACCTTCATCATGACCTGCAAACATTCCTCCAAGCATAACAAAATCAGCTCCTCCACCAAATGCTTTAGCAACATCACCTGGACATGTACATCCACCATCTGCAATGATATGTGCACCTAATCCATGAGCAGCATCAGCACATTCTATCACTGCACTTAACTGTGGATATCCAACTCCAGTTTGTATTCGTGTCGTACAAACACTACCTGGTCCAATTCCAACTTTAACAATATCTGCGCCTGATAAAATTAATTCTTGAGTCATATCAGCAGTAACAACATTACCTGCTATGATTGTTTTTGTCGGATATTTATCCCTAACAGATTTTAAAAATTTACTAAAATGCTCTGAATAACCGTTTGCAACATCAATGCATATAAATTTAATGAAACTAAATTCTTTTAAAACTTTGTCTAAATTTTGAAAATCTTCTTTTTTTGTTCCAATACTTAAAGCTACATTTGGATATATTGATTTAATTTTTTTAAATTGTTTAATTTTCTTTACATCATGTTGTTTTGTTAAACATGTAATCATTCCATAATCAGATAATTTTTCAGCAACACCAAGCACGCCCACACCATCCATGTTAGCTGCCATTATAGGAATTCCAGACCATTCGTTTTTACTGTATTTAAAACGATAGGTTCTCTTTAAATTAACATCTTTTCTACTTTTAAGAGTGCTTCTTTTAGGTCTAAAAAGTACGTCGGAATAATCTAGTTTTAGCTCTTCTTCAATTCTCACAAAAATGAAGGTATACATCCAATGAATAATAATTCAATTTAATAATTGACCTTATTAACGTTGTATTTGAACAATTTTAAAATTACTGATTGAATTATAAAAATATAAATTAAAGTAAATAAATGTTTGAAGGTTTTAAGAGCAGATACATAAAAGTTAAAAAAGGGAAAGTCTTTTGTAAAGTTAAAGGAGATGGGCCACCTTTATTATTACTCCATGGTTACCCCCAAACACATTTAATGTGGCACAAAACAGCTCCAGAGTTATCTAAAAGTTTTACTGTAGTTGCAGCAGATTTAAGAGGTTATGGAAATAGTTTAGCACCGTCATCTGATATTAAGCATTTTAATTATTCAAAAAGAGAAATGGCAAGTGATATGAAACAAATGATGTTAAAATTGGGGTATTCTAAATTTTTTGTTGCTGGCCATGATAGGGGCGGAAGAGTTGCTCATAGATTGGCAAGAGATCATAGAAAAAACGTGCTTGCTCTCAGCGTTTTAGATATTTGTCCAACCTTAGATATGTATGAATTAACAACAAGAGATTTTGCAAAAGCTTACTTCCATTGGTTTTTCTTAATTCAACCAAAGTGGCTACCCGAAAGAATGATAATGAATGATCCAAGAAAATGGATGAAGTATTGCTTAGATAAATGGTCTGGGAATCATAAATTTGGAAAAGTTGAAGAGGGTTATCTAAAGTGCTTTAAACAACCAAATAGAATACATGGATCATGCGAGGATTATAGAGCATCTGCTACTATTGATCTTGATCATGACAGATATGATCGAAAGAAAAAATTAAATATTCCTGTTCAAGTTTTATGGGGAAAAAGTGGAGTTATAGGCAAACAATTTAAACCAATCAAAATTTGGCAAAATTATTCAAATAAAAAAGTTGTTGGAGTTGCTGTTAAATCTGGACATTTTATACCAGAGCAAAATCCCAAAGAAACAATTAAACAATTAAAAAGTTTCTTTTTAAAAAATGTTTAAAATTATTCCTAATAAAAATAATATAGGTGCAGAATTAATCTGTGATTTGAATAAAATTAATAATTCTAAATTAAAAAAAATAAAATCTGCCTTATCGAAATATGGGATGATTTACTTTAGAAATCAAAAATTAAATTCTGATAATTACGTAAAATTTGCAAAAAAATTTGGAAAACTAGCAAACTATCCAAGACTTAAAGGATTGAATAAAAAATATCCTCAAATAACTGTTGTTCAAAGAAAATCTACTGACAAAGGTCCTAGTTTTGGTGAACAATTTCACACAGACTCAATTTATACAAAAAAGCCGCCTAGATTTACAATGTTGTTATCTAAATTAGTTCCAAAAAAAGGTCAGGCAAACACAGATTTTTGCTCTCAATATTTAGCTTATGAAAAACTACCTGCTAACTTTAAAATAAAGTTTAAAAACGAAAAATGTGTATTTTCATCAGAAGGACCTATTTCTGTAACAAGATTGGAAAGAGAGAAAGAAAAGGGGAAAAAAGCCAAAGAACTTATTTCAAAGCATAAATTAATAAGAAAAATAAATAATAAATACACTTTATATTGTAGTCCTGGACACTTTATTCGGTTTAATAACAGTAAAATTGATAAAAAATTAAAAACTTATTTATTCAAACACCAAGTAAAAAAAAGTTTTCAATATTCTTTGGAGTGGGAAAAGAACCAATTAGCTATTTGGGATAATAGATCTATGCTTCATCAAGCTACAGCTTTTAAAGGTGATAGAATTATGCATAGAATTACTGTCCAATAATGTTTCAGGTATTTCTAGGCTTAACTCCATTTATAGGCATTACTCTTATTGGTTATCTTTTAGGATACATTAAAATATTTGATTTACAAAAAGCTAGAATATTTAATTTATTCTCATTTTATATCGCAGTCCCTGCTTTAATTATAAAACTAGTTGCGCAAAGTGATGTTGGTGAAATAGATGTGTCTCAAATTTCATCATATTTTTTAATGCAATTAACAAGCGGAATATTTGCTTTCTTATTAACCAAAAATACTTTCAAAAGATCAATGCAAGAATCTATTATTTGGGCTCTAACAGTTGCTTTATCAAATCACGTAATATTAGTTTTACCTATTGCTGAAATATTCTTTCAAGGGAGTACGATAACTCAAATATCAGGTATTATTTTAATGGATAGTGTAGTTTTAATATCCATAGTTAGTTTCTTTTTAGAACTTACTGTAAAAAAAAAAATTAAATTATTTCAGTTTTTAAGAAATTTAATTTTAAACCCTATGATATTAGCAATTTTAATTGGATTGATAATAAGAATTTCAAAGATCAATATTGATGAAACCCCATTTGAGTATATTCTTCAAAGACTGGCAGCATGTGTGATGCCAGTTGGATTATTTGCAATTGGTATTATTCTATCTTTTTACTCAAAAAAAGTTTTCAATAAATTAACAATCACTATCTCAATATTAAAACTTATTATATCACCACTGATTTTGCTAATTTTAGGGTACACATTCTTTAACTTATCAGATCCAATTAATTTTGCGGGAGCCTTGTTAGTTAGTGTCGGACCATGTGGGGCCACCTCAATTGTTATGTGCTCAGCATACAATGTAAGCCCAGAGAATATAATTAAGGCAATATTTATTTCAACATTTGCTTCAATATTTACCTTTTTATTTACTATAAATTTATTAAATTAAGTAATCATGTTTAAAAAAATATTTAGTGTTTTTTTCATTTCTCTATTTTTATCATCAATCTCGATAGCTAAAGATAAAATAGATAAAACTATTGACAAAACTACCGATTTTTTGAAATCAATATCTAAGAAAAGTTTGAACAAATCTCAAACAGCAGAATTTTTAAATAATTATGCGATAACACTTGAAGACGAAAGAAATCAAGGTGTTGTAACTTATATATTTGATGAGAAAAATTACAAAAGATACCAAGATGGAAATATTATTTCAGAAGATGGATGGAGATTTACAAACTTAGGTAAATTAAGAGTCTTTTCAGGAGACATCAAATTAACATGGAAATTTAAACTCGATAAACAAAACGTAATAGTAATTAAGACTAAATTTCAACCACTTGGAAAAGAATATCCTTTTACCTATCAATTAAAAGACAAGTTCTTTGAAACGATTAATTAATGTCAAAAAGGTATAGCGGTAAATCATTTAAAGACTCTAGTGTAATGAAAAGGGCCAAACTTTCTCTTAAGGAAAAAAGAAAAATTAAAAAAGATAAGAAAAAGAGTAAGTGAAATCTTGTTTGCATCAAAAAATAAAAGTAGTATAAACCAACAATTATTTACGGCGGGGTAGCTCAGTTGGTTAGAGCGCGGGACTCATAAGCCCGAGGTCAGTGGTTCGATCCCACTTCCCGCTACCATTTTAAACCTTTCAATTGCTATATATATCCTTATAAATTATTAATGAAATTTTTAGTAAAAATTCTAATATTTCAGTTGCTTTTTATCTCAGCTTCTTTTGCTAAAGTAGATAAAGTGGTAGATAGATTTTATTCTTCTTTGGAAAGTTTTTTGGAGGAGAATTTTGAAAATACAGATTTTTCAATAAAAAAAATAGAATCTATTAAACCAGAAATAGGAATACAAACATTTAAGATTTTTTCAGAAGATAGTTCAGACTTATCTTTTTTCCAAGGATCTTTATTTTTACACGACAGTGACAGAGAAACATTTAATATAGGATTTGGACAAAGATATTTATCCAATGATGAAAGTATATTATTTGGGTTAAATGCTTTCTATGATTATGAATTTGATTATGAACACCAAAGATTTAGTATAGGTGCTGAAATTAAATCTTCCATTCTAGATTTAAATTACAATAATTATTTTGCTCAAAGCTCTAGTAAAAAAGGAAAAAAAGGTAAAGACGAAGAAGCTCTCGATGGATTTGATGTTGAGTTAGGTGCACACCTTCCATACATACCATCTATGAAAGCTTACTTAAAAGCTTTCGATTTTGAAGTTTCTGGTGGAAACGATTTTCAAGGTTTAGAATTCTCTACTCAGATTAAAATACCAAATTCTGGTTTATCACTTGAAATTGGCCACACTGATTACGATCATCATAGTGATCAAAGTTTTATCAACCTTAAGTATAGCAATAGTATAAAAAATCCTGGCACTTCTTTATTTACTAGTGAAGCATTTGAAAGAATTTCCATGAAAGATAGAATGTATGAGAAGGTTAGAAGAGAAAATGTAATTAAGAAAAAAGGAACAGGCTTTACTGTTAAGGCAGGAGGATTTTAAATGAAAAATATTAAGTATTTAATATTGATTTTATCTACAATTTTTATTTATGAAATGTTTAATTCTAATAAAGCTGAAGCCTGCACGATATCTTCTGGAGTTGTATCAGAAAGTGATATAGATAATGGATGTGATACAGCACCTGCAGAATATGAAATAGTAATTTATAAACTATATTTATGTACAGGTGCTCCTACCGAGGCAACAACATCATCTACAGTTGTTTTAACTCCTTGTTCTCAAGTGTTTGAAAATTCAACCGGGGCTACTGCAGCTGTAACTCAAGGAGCTGAAATTGTTCTTGATGGAACTTATACACGCCCTCCAAATGGAACTTATACTCATGGATACGCTTATATGGATAATACCTTTGGCATAACATGGGCAAGCGAGCTTAGTGGTGCTAAAACAGGAACATCTAGTGGAACTGGAGTTTTTTGTGGAACAAAAGCTGGTTCTGGTACACATGCGTTTGGTAGCACTCATACAGGAAATTCTGTCTGTGGTTCAAGCGCTATTACACCCGGAAAATTTGTTGAAACATTAGCACATTTTGGAGATTCGGGAGCTGCATCATTTTCATCAAGAGCCCATGTTCCAGGTATAAATGGCACCTCTGCTACTATTACTGGTTTTTTAGTTGATAGCAACGAACATAGAGCAGCTAATACAGGAGAAGTTGTAAAGCTAGAAGGTCTTGTGAAATTTGCAGATCCTATTACAGTTACTGCAGATACAACTTCTTTAAGTATGACATTTAATGTTGGTGAGGGAATGCACCTTGTAGAGGAGGGTACTGATGAATTATGGATTGGAAGTGGTCCTTTTCAAGCAATTATGTCAGCAAATTAATGTCCTGGAAAATCTAAAAGATTTTCAACAAGATATCCTTTTTTAACTAGATTATCTGTACCACCTAAATCAAAAAGATTTATCACAAATATAAATCCGGCCACTTTACTTTTTGATATTTCTATTAATTTCGCTGCTGCTTCTGCAGTACCACCAGTAGCAATTAAATCGTCTATTATTAAGACTTTATCACCTTCATCGAATGAGTCTTTATGAACCTCTATTGTCGCCGTTCCATACTCAAGTTCAAAGTCTACTGAATGAACATCAGCAGGTAATTTATTTTTCTTTCTCAACATTATGAATGGTTTATCAAGTATATAAGAAATAGCTGATGCAAAAACAAAGCCTCTAGATTCTACAGCTGCAATTTTATCAAACTGGAATTTTTTTGATCTTTCAACAATTTGGTTAATACATTCTTTAAATGCCTTTTCATTTTTAATAAGTGTTGTTATATCTCTGAAAAGAATTCCCTTTTTAGGATAGTTTTGAATTGATCTAATATGTTCTTTTAAATCCATAAAACTTAAATATAATCTAAATTTAATTATGGCAAATAATAAATTAGCAATTATCGGTGGAAGTGGACTATATGATGTTGAGGAGTTTAAAGATAGAGAAACTTTAGATTTAAATACACCATGGGGAAAACCCTCAGATTTAATATTAAAGGCAAAATACAATAATAAAGAAATTTTTTTTTTACCAAGACATGGAAAAGGTCATTTTATATCTCCATCAAAAATAAATTTTAGAGCCAATATTGATGCGCTTAAACAATTGGGTATTACGGACATAGTTTCTGTATCAGCCGTTGGATCTTTAAAAGAAGATTTGCCCCCAGGTAAATTTGTTATCGTTGATCAATTCATTGATAGAACCTTTGCAAGAAATAAAACCTTTTTTGATGATGAAATTGTTGCTCATGTATCAATGGCACATCCAACGTCAAATGGGCTGATGAAAGCTTGTGAAGATGCCATTAAAAAAGAAAATATACCTTATCAAAGAGGTGGAACTTATGTTGTAATGGAAGGTCCACAGTTCTCTACATTGGCAGAGTCAAATCTTTATAGATCTTGGAAAGCGGATGTTATTGGAATGACAAATATGCCAGAAGCTAAACTAGCAAGAGAAGCAGAAATTAGATATGCTTCAGTTTCAATGGTAACAGACTATGATTGCTGGCATCCAGATCATGAAAATGTGGATGTTCAACAAGTAATAAAAGTACTCTTAGATAATGCAGCAAAAGCTAAAAATATGATTAAAAATTTGATAGAGAACTTTGAAAATCACATTGATCCAAATGATCCAACTAATAATTGCTTAGATGTAGCAATAATTACCGCTCCAGAAAAAAGAACACAAAAAACTAAAGATAAATTAAAAACAATTGCAGGAAGAGTTCTTAATTAATGAAAATTAATGGTGTTGAATATAAAACAATTTGGTTTGATGAAGAAAAACAAATTGTAAAAATTATAGATCAGACAAAGCTGCCACATAAATTTATAATAAAAGAATTGAGTTCAGTTAAAGACGCGATAAATGCTATTAAAACAATGGAAGTGAGAGGTGCACCATTAATTGGAGGTACAGCTGCATTTGGACTAGTTTTAGCTATAAAAGAAAATAACAGTTTAGATTTTATAAAAAAAAGTTCGGAAGAATTAGTTGCTTCTAGGCCGACGGCTATAAATCTTCAGTGGGCGGTTCATAGAATGAATAACAAATTATCATTTGTTGAACCTGGAGATTTATTTAATGTTGCACTCAATGAAGCTAAAGAAATTTGTAAAGAAGATGAGGGATTTTGTGAAAGTATCGGTAAAAATGGATTAAATATTATTGAAGATATATATAATAAAAAAAAAGATACCGTAAATATTCTCACACATTGTAATGCAGGTTGGTTAGCTACAATAGATTGGGGAACGGCAACTTCTCCTATTTATCATGCACATAAAAAAGGAATACCAATACATGTTTGGGTAGATGAAACTAGACCAAGAAATCAAGGAGCAAACCTTACATCATATGAACTTAATGAAGAAGAAATTCCAAATACAATTATAGCAGATAATACAGGTGGAATATTAATGCAAAGAGGACAGGTTGATATGTGTATTGTTGGGACAGATAGAACGTTATCCAATGGAGATGTCTGCAATAAAATTGGAACCTATTTAAAAGCTCTTGCAGCTCATGATAATAAGGTACCTTTTTATGTTGCTTTACCAAGTTCAACGATAGATTGGAATTTAAAAAACTCCAAAGATATTCCTATAGAAGAAAGAGATCCAAAAGAACTTTCTCATGTGGATGGAATTAACAAAGATAATAAAGTGGATAAAGTTTTAATATATCCCGAAAAAAGCAAATCATTAAATTTAGCCTTTGATGTAACACCTGCTAAATATGTTACTGCATTAATAACAGAAAAGGGAGTTTGTGATGCTTCTTCTGAAGGATTAAAGAAGTTATTTAATTAATTATCTTAAAGAAGCTGCAATATTTCCACCGTCTACGGTTAATACTGCTCCAGTTGATTTTTTTGATATCGCAAGATGATAAAAAGCTTTAGCCACATCATCTGCTTTAACTTCACTTAACAGTAGATTTCCACTCATATATTGATCCGTGGTTACTTCTCTTGCCTTTGCTCTTTGCTTAATCATTTTATCATTTAATAAACCACTTCTAATTCTATCAGCGTTTACACCATTTGATCTAATACCAAGGTGTCCATAATCAACAGCATATTGTTTACACAAATTTAAAAGCGCAGACTTAGGCAATCCATATGGTCCAAAATTTTTACCAGGATTAACTGATTGCTTAGATATATTAAATAACAAACACCCATTTATATTTTGTTTTTTCATAATTTTTACAGCCTCTGAAGCACAATTTTGATGTGAGAAAAAATTATCTTCAAAACTTTTTCGAAGTATTTCATCATTAACTTCTGCAATTGACCCACCTATAGCAGTACCAGCATTAGATATTAAAATATCTACACCTCCATATATTTCTAAAATTTTACTAAATGCTTTTTTTACACTTTGTTTGTTGGTTACATCACAATGAATACAAAGATCACTTATTTTTGTCTGTAAATCATTTATCTTACTTTTATCAATATCAAGCAAAACAACTTCTGCTCCGTATTTTTTAAATAATTTATAAGTCGCTTTACCAATTTCGCCAGTGCTACCGGTGATAACTACAACGTTGCCTTGCAACTCTTTTTTTGCTTTATTTAACTTTGCTTGTTCCAAGGACCAATACTCGACATCAAATAAGTCTTTTTTTGATAAGAATTTATATCTGGACGTTTCTTCTACACTTGAAATTACATTGGCATTAGTTTGAGTTAAATCACCTGCAATTTTTGCAGCTTTTAAGGTATCACCCACAGTAAATAAACCAAAATTCTGAATAAGAATTACTCTAGGAGATGTATCAAGCATTACCTTTTTTTCTTTAGTTTTTTTCTTATTAGCCTCAAAATATTTTTTATATTTTTGCCGGTATTCTTTGAATTTTTTTTCAGCTAAATTTTTAAATTCATCCAAAGTACAGTTTGCTTTTGGCGATATTACCAAAGGAAACGGTTTAACTCTTATAACATGATCAGGTGTAGCTGTTCCTTCATTTGAATACCTATTTATATCTTTACCATTAATAAAATAATCTAACTTACTATTTTTTTTAAAATTTAAGATAAATTTGTTATCATTTTTTTCAGATAAAAGACCTCTCAATATAGGAGCTATATCTGCAGTTGAGAAATTAAATTTAGTTTTCTTTATCTGTTTTATTTTTTTCTTTTTTAGTTTGGTTAAAGTTTTTTCAGCATCAGATATATACTTAATCATTAAACTGTACGCATCTTTTGCATTATCAGCAAATGTAAAAATACCGTGGTTTAACAAAATTAAACAGTTTATATTTGGGTTTTTAGAATAAACTTCATTTATTTTTTGCGCTAACTTAAATCCTGGCATTACATAGGGCACTATTGCAGTTTTTTTACCAAATATTTTTTTTGATAACATTTCTCCATTTGGTCTATTAGTGATTTTCATAATTGCATCAGAATGAGTGTGATCAACAAATTTAAATGGTAAAAATGCATGTAAAAAAGTTTCAACTGATGGATTGGGTGATTTTGTATCTATCAAATTTTTTTTTTGAAAAGCAACCATGTCATCATCAGACAGCGTTTTCTTTTTTTTCATAGCAATCAATGGATTTAATTTAACAGCTGGCAAACCCGCTGGTTCAATTTCAGCCATATCCCATCCGCTGCCTTTTACGCAAAGAACATCATAATATTTACCATCTATATCTTTGATTTTTGTCTTTACTGAAGTATTGCCACCACCATGCAACACCAATTCTGGATTTCTTCCTAGAAGCCTGGTTGTATAAACCCTTAAAGCCATATCTTCAGAATGGCCTAATTTCTTATATTTTTTAATATATTTTTTAGCTTCGTTTTCTGACCAATTGTTTTTCAATTTTATCCTCGATAAATTATTATAATAGTTTTTTGTTTGAAAGAAGTAAAAAATTTCGTTAGTTAAAAAAGATATATATTGGATTCTTATGGAAAAAGTTGGGGAACATATAACGCTGGATATAGTTGGAACTAAAAAGGAATATACTCCTGAATTTTATGAAAAGTTAGTTTACAAAATTGCTAAAGCAGCAAAAGTAACAGTTTTAAAAATTTCTAAATATAAATTCGAGCCACAAGGATTTACATTGGTTGCTTTGCTCGCTGAAAGTCACATTAGTTTTCATACTTTCCCAGAAAAAGAAATTGTAAGCTTTGATTTTTTTACATGTGGAAAAGTATCACCAAAAGTTTCTCTCGATATAATAAAAGACGAGATGGAACATACAAATATCATAATTAAAGAATTTAATAGAGATACTATTGATCTTTATCATGACAATTATAGTTCTCCAGGTTTAAAAAAATCATATGTTGTTAATAGAGTTTTAGAAAATTTTAAATCTAAAGTTGGTCAATATATTGAAATACTTGATTTAGAACAATTTGGAAAAGCTTTATTTATTGATAATGAGATACAAGTAGCTGAAAGTGATGAACACTTATATAGCTCAACCTTTGTAAATTCAGGTCTTAATTTAAATTCAAACAAAGAAAAAGCTGCAATTATTGGTGGAGGTGACGGTGGTGTTGCAAGAGAATGCATTTCACAAAACTTTGGCTTTATAGATTGGTATGAATTAGACCCTGAGGTTGTTGATGTATGTGATAAACATCTTAGCAAAATTGGTGAGAAAGCTACCGAAAAGAATTCAGTTAAATGTGTTTGGGGAGATGCTTTTGAAAGTATTAAATCTGTTAAAGACAATACTTATGATCAAATATTTGTTGATCTAAATGATGATCAATTTTGTATAGATTTGGCTGCAAAAAATATGTCATCTTTAGAAAGAATTTTAAAACCTAAAGGTGTAATTACCGCTCAAGTAGGAAGCCAAGACAAAAAACCAAAACAAGTTGAAAATTGGTTAAATGTTTTTAACAAAAATTTTGGAAATACAAAACTTTCAAGAGTTTATATACCAAGTTTCGATTGTTCTTGGAATTTTTCCTCGTCAATAAATCATTAATTTTTCTTTTTAAAACAATAATTTTATGAAATAATCTTCAAAATTTTTGGAGGAAAAAATGAAAAAATTAAAAGTATTAGGACTTGGTATTTTAATATCATCATTTCTAACAATTTCTTCAATTGCAGATCAAATTAAAATAGGAACCGAAGGCGCATATCCACCTTGGAATTCTAAAGATTCAGCTGGAAATTTGATCGGCTTTGAAGTCGAATTAGCAAATGAATTATGCAAAATTATGAAACATGATTGTATAATTGTAGAGCAAGACTGGGATGGAATGATACCAGCTTTAGTCTCAAGAAAATTTGATGCCATCATGGCTGGAATGTCAATAACTGGTGAGAGAATGAAAACAATAAACTTTTCTCAAGGTTATGCCGATGAAGTTGCATCATTAGCTGTTATGAAAGGATCGAAAAACGAAGGCCTTAAAACAATGTCAGCTATAAATTTATCTGACGTAAGTGCTGATGAACAAGCAACACTAGACGTTTTGACCAAAGCATTTAAAGGTAAAACTATTGGTGTACAAACAGCAACAATTCACCAGAACTTCTTAGAGTCTGGTTTAATGGGTAATGTAAAAATTAGAACTTACAAAACTCAAGATGAAGTAAACTTAGATTTATCTGCTGGTAGAATAGATGCGGCACTAGCTGCGGCTGTTGCTTTTACAGATTATGCAGAAAAATCTGGTAAAGGAGTTGTGTTAACTGGACCAACATTTGCAGGTGGAGATTTTGGTAATGGTGTTGGCGTAGGTATTAGAAAAGGTGACTCTAAACTTTTAAACGATTTTAATGCAGCAATTGATAAAGCTAGAGATGATGGCATTATTAGTAAACTTGCTATAAAACATTTTGGTTTTGACGCTTCTATGTAATAAATTATTTATGGGTGGCTATAATTAGCCACCTATATTATGGAACTTCTATATTTTGGTGATAAAGGTTGGGGAGACGAGTTATTCTTTGCAACATTAATGACAATTGCGGTCTCAATAACCGCAATGATAATTGGCTTTATATTTGCTGCTTTATTTACTCCATTAAAATTATCTAATAATAAATTTCTTAATTCTATTGGAAATGCATACACCACTGTTATTAGAGGTGTACCTGAGCTTCTTGTAATTTATTTATTTTTCTTTGGTGGAAGTGGAGCAATTATGTTTGTTGCTTCAATATTTGGTTATAATGATTATATTGAAATTAATGCTTTTTTAACAGGTTCATTTTCAATAGGGATAATATCGGGAGCATACTCAACTGAAGTATTTAGAGGAGCCCTACAATCAATCGATAAGGGTCAGTTCGAAGCTGCAAAAGTTTTAGGTTTTAATAAATATATTTACTTCTTTAAAATTATTTTGCCTCAAATGCTAAGATTAGCAATTCCAAACTTAAGCAATGTTTGGCAAATTACATTGAAAGATACTTCTCTTATATCTGTAACAGGTTTAGTTGAAATTATGAGACAATCCTATATTGCAGCTGGCTCAACTAGAGATCCATTGTTTTTTTACTCATTTGCAGCAGTTCTATACTTAATGCTTACATTTTTAAGTATGCAATTATTAAATAGATTAGAAACAAAATATAGCAAAGGTTATTAATGGATATTGAATTAATGATTAGTAGCTTTCCTAAGTTGTTAAACGCAACTTTGATTACTCTTAAACTACTATCTGTATCTCTAATTCTTGGTCTTTTTATTGGATTAGGTTTTGCAATCTTGAGAATGAATAATAATAAGTTGATTAATAAATTTGCTTACGGGTATTCATATATTTTTAGAGGAACACCTTTATTGGTTCAAATCTTCATAATATATTTTGGATTAGGTCAAATTGAATATTTAAGAACAACCTTTTTATGGGTAGTTTTAAAAGAACCATACTGGTGTGCGATAATAGCATTTTCATTAAATACAGGGGCTTATACTTCAGAAATATTGAGATCAGCTTTTCAAACTATAAAACTGGGATATTTAGAAGCTGGAAAAAGTCTGGGCATACCTTCAAAAATAATTTTTACAAAAATACAAATTCCTATTGCAATTAAACAGTCTTTACCAGCCTACGGGAATGAAATTATTTTGATGCTTAAAGGAACATCTCTAGCAAGTACAGTCACACTAATGGATTTAACAGGTGTTGCAAAATATATAATTTCAACGACATTTAAGCCGGTAGAGGTATTTATTGTTGCAGGAGGTATTTACTTGTTTATGACTTTTATAATTCATAATGTAATTAAATATTTAGAAAAAAAATATGGGTTTCAAACATGAAAATAGCATGCATACAATTATCTAGTGGAGAAAATTATAAAGATAATTTTAAAGATATTCTTAAATATGTAAATCAAGCTATAAAAAATAAATCAGATTTAATCATTACACCCGAAACCTCCTCTTTGATGTCTAGCAGTAGAGAAACATTATTTAAATTTTCATTTGAAATGAATAAAGATCCAATTTTAAAGAAAATTAAAGAAGTTTCAAAAAAATATAAGAAATGGATTTTACTTGGTTCAATTTGTGTTAAAGTTAAAAATAAACTCAGAAATAGATCGATACTGGTTGGACCTAATGGAAAAATTGTCAAATATTATGACAAAATTAACATGTTTGATGTTAAAATTCCAAATAAAGAACAGCATAAAGAAAGCAAAACTTTTAAAGCAGGAAATAAATTAGTATCTGCCAATTTACCTTGGGGTAAAATAGGTTTTACAATATGTTTTGATCTGCGATTTCCAGAACTTTACAGAAATTTATCAAAAAAAAATTTGAGTTTTATTGCTGTTCCATCAGCTTTCACAAAGTTTACTGGACAAAAACATTGGTTAACACTTTTAAGAGCAAGAGCGATTGAAAATTTTTGTTATATATTTGCACCAGCTCAAACTGGAAAAAATACACCTAAAAGAGAAACATTTGGTCATACGGCTATTATTTCACCAGATGGAAAAATATTAGCATTAAAAAAAATAGGTAAGGGAGTGATATATTCAAAAATTAATCCTAAGCTTTCCATGGATTTAAGAAAAATAATACCAAGCCTAATTTAATTTCTACTATCCACAATCAATGTATCTTTAGATCCACCACCTTGAGAACTGTTAACTATAGTACTACCTTTTTTTAGAGCAACTCTAGTTAATCCACCGGTTGTTACATAAGTTGATTTACCTGTTAAAATAAAAGGTCTTAAATCTAAATGTCTTGGTTCGATGTTATCAGGTGTAATCGTAGGAACAGTAGAAAGGATTTCCAATGGTTGTGCAATGTAATTTCTGGGATTTTTTTTTATATTTTTTATCATTTCTTCTTTTTCTGCTTTAGAAGCTTTAGGACCAATCATAATTCCATAGCCACCTGATGCATTTGAAGGTTTAACTACATATTTGGAGATATTATCTATAACGTGTTCTCTATTTTTTTTATCTCCACAAAGAAGAGTTTCAACTTGATCAATAATTGGTTGTTCTCCTAAATAGTAAATGATCATTTTATTAACATAAGAATAAACTGCTTTATCATCTGCAACTCCTGTTCCTAAAGCATTAATAATTCCAACATTTCCTTTTCTCCAACATTTGAAAACACCAGGCACACCTAATAAGGATCCTTTGAAAAAAACTTTTGGATCCATAAAATTATCATCTATTCGTCTATAAATACAATCTACCTTCAAAGGGCCTTTAACAGTTTTCATGTAAACATGATCGTTTTCAACAAATAAATCTTTACCCTCCACTAATGCTATTCCCATTTGTTCAGCAAGAAAGGAGTGTTCAAAATAAGCAGAATTATAAATACCAGGTGTTAATAAAACCATGTGTGGGTTATTAGTCTTCTTTGGAATACACTCTGTCATACAATTGTATAATTTATTTGCATATTGATGAACTGAGGAAACCTTATATCTTGTAAATAGTTCTGGAAAAATATCTCTCATAACCATTCTATTTTCCAGCATATATGAAACTCCAGAAGGAACTCTTAAGTTATCTTCAAGAACTAAAAAATCCCCATCAATATTTTTAATAAGATCAATCCCAGATATATTTGACCATGCTTTGTGTTTTGGTGAGAAACCTTCACACTCTTTTAAATACAATGGAGAATTAAAAATTAGTTCTTTAGGTATTACTTTGTCTTTAAATATTTTTTTTGCATTGTAGACGTCATCGATAAATAAATTTAGTGCCTTAACTCTTTGTGCAAGTCCTTTTGCAACCTTTAACCATTGACTTTTTGGTATAATTCTAGGAATGATGTCTAAAGGCCATTTTTTCTCTTCAGCTCTATTGTTTGCAGCATAAACTCTAAAATTTATTCCTCTAGCACTTATTGTACTTTGACAATTTTTTTCTATTTCTTGTAATTTTTTTTTTCCATATTTTTCAAGTATACCTGCAATGATCTTAGCATGACTTCTCAACTTCTTCTCTTTACTGATATATCCATCAAAAGTTGATTTAGAATCATAATTTTTCCAAAAATCAGACATATTAACTTAATTTTTTTACATAAGAGTTAAATAAGCAAATGATTAAATTCGATATCTGATATGAAATAAATGGGTTTTATTGTAATAACATATAATTTAAATAGTTAAATTTAATATGACTTATTGTATTGGCATTAAAACAGAGACAGGACTAGTTTTTGCATCAGACTCCAGAACAAATGCAGGATTGGACAATGTAAATATATATTCTAAAATGCTTACACACGATGTTGGAGATAGAACAATAGTAATTGTTACATCAGGAAATCTCGGAACTTCTCAAGCAGTTTATAATTCATTAAAAAAAGATTTAAAAAGCGAAACAGGAATTATGAATTTAAATACTTGTAGTGATTTTGAGCAAATTGCCTCCTACATAGGTTCTCTCAATATTGAACATTCATCTCCTCAAGGAATTAACACTGATAGCGTTTTACTAGGTTCAACTTTTATTGTAGGCGGTCAAATAAAAGATCAACCACCAGAATTATATTTAGTTTACCCCCAAGGCAATTATATTCGTCCAGCAGATAGCAAACCATATTTAGTTATAGGTGAAGTAAAATATGGAAAACCTATTTTAGATAGAGTAATCACACCAAAAGTCTCAATCGGAGATGCATCGAGATGTGCGCTGATATCAATGGACTCGACATTAAAAAGTGATTTAACTGTTGGTCCGCCAATAGATTTTGCAGTGATAAAAAAAGATGAAATCAAAATAGCATCACTTAAATGCTTAAATATGAATGACCCTGAATTTTCAAAAGTTTGTAATCAATGGTCACAAGGTATTTTCAAGATATTTGATTCTTTTCAAAGGTTTGACTGGGAATAAAACTAATATTTTGTGTATTCTTTAATTTCTTTAATTTTAGAACCAGTTTTATTATTTATTTCTAATTTTAATTTTGCCCGTTCATCATTTAGGAAATGAACATCTCTTGATAATTTAATAAATTTTTCACCAAAATCAGAATTTTTTTCACATAATCTTTTATTGTCTTCTATTACCCAAAGCTTTGAATTAATTTCTTTAAGTGAATTATATAAACTTTCAATTTCACTGTAATTTTTAATATTTGTATTTAATTGATCTTGTAAAATTTTATATTCATCATTTATGAAATTTAGTTTTTCAGGATCTTTAATTTTTTCAGATTTAATTTCTAAAATTGAAATTTTATCCAGTAATTCTCCAACTGATACTTCTACTAAAATTTTATTCATATAAATCGATATTATGTTAAGTTGTTAAAAATATGTCTAATATACTTATTATAAAACATGGATCTTTAGGTGATATAGCGCAAGCAAGTGGTGCAATTCAAGATATATCTGATAATCATCCAAATGATAATCTTTATATACTATCAACCAAACCTTATTATGATTTATTAAAAAAAAATCCAAATATAACTGATGTCATTTTAGATAAACGACTCTCTAGGTTTAACTTAATTTATTTATATTTATTAATGAGAAAGATAAAAAAATATAAATTTATTAAAGTTTACGACCTTCAAAATTCTAAAAGAACTAGTTTTTATAAAAATATTCTCTTTCCAAAAGCAACGTCAGATATTTGGTCATCAACAGAAACAACACTACCTGAAAGAACTAGTAAGATTGATTTCGATAAAGATACTGTACTAAACCGCTTTGAACATCAATTAAATTTTTCTGGAATTAAAACCAATCACGTAACTAAACCAGACTTTTCTTGGAGCTGTGAGGATATTTCAGAAATCAAAAAAAAATATAATTTAAACAAATATTTAATTTTATTCCCCTTTTCATCATCTCATTTAACTATAAAAAGATGGCCGTATTACAATGAATTGATAAAAATAATTAAATCTACTTTTAGAGATGAAATCCAAATTTTAATTGCTCCAGGTCCTAATGAAATCAAATTGGCAAATGATATTGATGCTAATATTATTTTAGATAATGATAAAGCGCTCAACATTTCTCAACTTTCATCATTAATAAAAGAAAGTTATTTTGTTATATCTAATGATACAGGCCCGGCACATATGGCGGCACATTTAAATGTAAAAGGATTGGTTTTATTTGGATCACATACTACAGCTAAAAAAGTTAGCATAGAGCGAGAACATTTTAAAGCAATTCAAGTTTCAGATTTAACCAAACTTTCAGCAGATAAAGTATTTCAAAGAATGCAAGAAGCTATTAATTAGTTTTTTTAAATTTTGATAATAAAAAAGGCAAAAATAAAACTATTATGAAAATTCTTAAAAAATGATGGTAGCTCACAAATATTGGATCAATGTTATAAGCAACACTAATAACAACCATTTCATGAATTCCTCCTGGTGCAAAACTTAAAAAAGTCGGGATAAATTCAAATCCTATATAAGTGAGCAAATAAGCAGTTATCATTGCAACAATTACCAAAATTGAACTAACTATTATTCCATGAAATATAAAAAATAATAATTCTTTAATTTTTAATCCGTTTAATCTGGTACCTAAAGCGGTGCCTAGAAATATAAATGCAATATTTATAAATGCATCTGGAAATCTGGCATTAATTATTTCAAAAGTATAAAAAGCTCCAGATAAAGCCATTGCACCAACTAAAGTAGGTGATGGAATTTTATAATTTTTTAAGATGTTTGCAAAAATGAAACAAATTATTAACAGAAATAATATTTCTAAAAAATATCTTTCGTTATATATATTTTCATAATTGTAACCTGTCATTTCTGAAAACCCTAAATTATTTATAAAAAAAATAGGAACAAAACTTACTATAAATATCACTCTAGTAGCCTGAGGGATCAAAACACCCTTATCATTTTTTGATTTACCAAATTCTAATAATGCTGCAGATATTGGAACAAATGCGCCCGGAAGAGCTGCTAAAACTGAAATGAATTTACTAAATTTACAAACTTTAAAAAAATAATAACCAGCAAGAATAGTACTGACTATTGTACAGATTAACATCGCTAATGACGAAAAAATCCATAGATGAATTTTATATAATAATGTTACATTTAAAGTTCCACCAAGAATTATACCAACAATTAAAAATATAGGATTTAATAATTTAGTTGGAAAAACTATTTTAAAATTTGTAAATGCGAAACATAAATTTAAACCTAAAGATCCTAATAACCATGGCAAAGGTAGATTAATTAAAGTACCTAAGTATCCACCAACAAGTCCTATAAATAGAGCTTTATAACTACCTACTAAAGCTAAAATATATTCCTTTATATTTTTGGAAAAATTATATTTGAGCATTGACTAAAATTTATAACTTATGTTTAATGATGTTTTCATAAATATAATAAGAGAGGAAATAATGAAACTAATTAAAACTTTTATTTCAGTTTTATTCTCTGCTTTCCTTCTATTTTCATCAACAAGTTCATTTGCAGTTGAAAAATTACATTTTTTAATTGGCGGTGGTGCTGGTGGTGGTTGGGATGGAACTGCTAGAGGTACTGGAGAAGCATTAACAAAAGCTGGTTTTTTGAAAAGTGCATCATTTGAAAACATGTCAGGTGGTGGAGGTGGTAAGGCTTTGGCTTACCTAATCAATAACGCTCCGAAAGATACAGTTTTAGTTCAGTCAACACCATTGGTGTTAAGATCTATTACAAGACACAAGGGTTATGTAAAAGGTACTGGCACTTTATCTTATAAAGATGTTAAACCAATTGCAGGTGTAATTGGAGATTACGGTGCAATAGTTGTTGCAAAAAATTCACCTATCAAAAATTTCAAAGATGCAGTTGATCAATATCAAAAAGATCCGAAGTCAATTAAAATGGCTGGAGGATCTGTAAGAGGAAGCATGGACCACTTAATTGGTGCGTTAGCTTTCCAAGCAGCTGGAGCAAATCCAAACGATGTGATTTATGTTCCATATGATGCTGGTGGAAAAGCGCTTGCTGGACTTTTATCTGGAGAAACTCAAATACTTTCAACGGGTTTAGGTGAAGTAATGGGTGCTAGAGATCAAGTGAGAATAATTGGTATCACAGCTCCTGAAAGAGTAGGTGATGCACCAGAAGCTCCAACATTAAAAGAGCAAGGATATGATGTTCAGTTTGTTAACTGGAGAGGTTTCTTTGCACCAAAAAGCATGAGTATGAGTGACTATAACAAAATCTCTAAAATGCTTGGTGATGTTCAAAAGACACCAGAGTGGGAAGCTGTTAGAAAAAGAAATGCATGGGTAAATATTTATAACCCAGGTTCTAAATTTGATGCGTTCTTGGAAAAACAAACAGTTGAAATGACAGCTCTGATGAAAAAACTTGGAGTAATATAATCTTTATAGATTATTAAATAATGTAAAGCAGTGAGAATAAGTCCTACAAAATTTATCTCACTGCTTTTTTTAGTTCTATCAGTATTTTATCTATACACTGCATACAACATTCAAGTTTTTGCATTCGATGAAAACGCACCATTCAATGCTAGGACTTTCCCAATATATTTAGGTTGGGCAGGAATAATTTTATCGAGTTTAAAAATAATTTTACCTGAAAAAGTTACTACAGAGGTAAATCATAAATACTTAGATTACAAAAGTTTAATTTATCTAATAATTATCTCTCTAATATATGCAGCTGTAATTTTAAAAATTGGATATTTTATATCAACTTCTTTATTTCTTTTTGCATCTTATTATTTTTTAGGGGAAAGAAGATGGGGACTGATGTTTATTTTATCTTTTCCATTTGTTGCTGCATTTATGTATTTATTACATGGTTTATTGAACATTTATCTTCGTGATCCGTTTTTAAAATACATTGGAGTTATGGGATGATCGAAGGAATACTTATAGGATTATCAACTGCTTTATCTCTAACAAATATTTTAATGGTGATGGTTGGATGTTTTGCAGGAACAATAATTGGAATGTTACCTGGACTTGGACCAATGACTGCAATTGCATTAATGATACCAATTACTTACGGCTTTGATCCATCAACAGGTTTAATTTTAATGGCAGGAGTTTACTATGGTGCAGTATTTGGAGGATCTACATCTTCTATTTTATTAAATGCACCTGGAATACCGGGAACTGTTGCTACTGCATTTGATGGTTATCCAATGGCACAACAAGGAAAAGCTGGTAAAGCTTTAGCAATAGCAGCCTATAGTTCATTTGCAGGTGGAACAATTTCTGCAATATTTTTATTAGTTGCAGCACCTAGTTTGTCAAAAGTAAGTTTAGCTTTTAGGTCACCTGACTATTTTGCACTAATGATTTTAGGTTTAACTGCAATTTCTGCATTTTCATCTAAAGGACAGTTTTTAAAAGCAATGATGATGGTAGTTTTAGGATTGATGTTAGCAACCGTTGGTCAAGATTCATTATCAGATATTACAAGATTTACATTTAATAATATGAATTTAACTGATGGAATAAGTTTTGTGTTAATTGTCATGGCAACATTTGCGATGAGTGAAGCTTTAACGATTATTTTTAGAGGGAAAGATCCGAACAGAGCTGCAAAACAAATCTCATTAACAGAACTAGGTTCAATTAAAGTAAATAAAGAAGAAACCATCAAAATGGCCAAAACAATACCTAGATCCTCAATACTTGGTTTCTTAATTGGTGTTTTACCTGGAGCAGGTGCAACAATTGCATCTTTCTTAGCTTATGGAATGGAGAGAAATTATGTAAACGAAGAAGAAAAACAAAAATTTGGAAAAGGTAGCGTTCATGGTTTATCAGCTCCAGAAACTGCAAATAATGCTGCTTGCTCTGGTTCATTTGTTCCATTACTAACATTAGGTATTCCTGGAAGTGGTACAACTGCTGTAATGCTTGGGGCTCTTTTAGGTTTTGGTATTCAGCCAGGACCAAGACTTTATCAAACAAACCCTGAAATTTTTTGGTCGGTTATTATGTCAATGTATATTGGTATGGTTGTACTTTTAATTTTAAATTTGCCATTAATTCCCTATATCGCTAGAATTTTAGCGGTACCTAGAAATTACTTAATTCCATTAATTTTATTTTTCTCGGTGACGGGAATTTATTTAATGTCATTTAATAATTTTGATATTTTCTTAATGATAGGCATTGCAGTGATTGCAACTTTTTTAAGACTCTATGATTTCCCCATGCCACCTTTAATATTGGCTTTTGTTCTCGGGGGACTAATGGAGGAAACATTGAGAAGATCACTATTAATAAGTGATGGTTCGCCTAACTTTTTATGGGATAGACCGATAACTCTAATAATACTATTAATTACAATAACAATTGTTGGTTGGCAAATTTTTTCAACTTTTAGAAAAAAAAGTTAAATATAAATTTTATCAGCTAAGCCGTAACAAAGTATCCCACTTAGCACTGTTAAAATTCCTGAGGCAATGACACCTTCGCTATTTGTTTTTTCGTTATGTCCAAGTTTATTGATATAAATTGTATATATTCCAATTAAAAAATATAAAACGTTTTGAGCAAAAATTAATGTAAAGAAACCCCATGTTCCTGCCAAACCATCTACTTTGATTAACATTATGTAAAGTGCCACTAAAATTGATGCAACAAAAGGTGCTCCAAAAAATCTAACCATCACAGCTGCAGAATGATCTATATTATATTGATCTAAAAATGATTTTGTTGCCACCACTGTTCTAAAAGCATAAACAGCATAAACGATAAAATGGACGATAAAAATACTTAAATAAATTATTCCATTAAATTTATCTAACATGTTTTAATTTTATAAGATTCCTTTGTAGTTTTCAATTATCTTATCCCAAAGAAAATTTTTGGAGTGTGCTTTGCACTCTTTTCCAAATTCAATATATTTATTTCCCTCAAATAAATTATCTATACTTGAATAAATTTCATCTAGACTGTTACCATCACAAATTAACCCCGTTTTATTATGAATAATTGCATCAGAAGCACCACCATCTTTACCACCTATAGATGGAATCCCATATTGTGCAGCCTCAATGAAAGAAATACCAAAGCCTTCAACTGAGGTTTTGTGAATTATTGATGGCATTATAAAAATATTTGATTTTGCAATTAATGCATTTTTCAATTCATTAGAGATATCACTTAAAAAATTTACATATTTATCAAGATTTAATTCTATCACTAATTTTTTTAAATTTTCTTCTTCATCTCCATATCCTATACAGGTGTAAGTAATATCAGGATATTTCTCTTTCAAATTACGAATAGCCATTATAACTTTTTCATGATTTTTTCTTTTATCAAATCTTGATACTGTAATTAGTCTTTGTTTTTTTCCTTTTAACATTTCTTCTGCTTGTTTAAGGTCATCTTTTGAAATTTCTTCAGCGGGATCTACGCCTGGATTTATAACTATTAATCTTTTTTCTTCAACTCCGAGACTAACTGCTAAATTTTTTGTGAAATTTGAGTTCGCCACAACATGATCAACATGATTTAAAACCTCCAGAACTTTTTTGTTCAATCTAGATCCTTTGGGATGATTAATTTCTTTAGAATGAATTAAACATATTTTTTTTTTTGAAGATTTTATAAGTTCTAAACTTTTCCAGTGATCTGCAATAATACAATTTACATTTTTATTTTCATTTAAATATTCATTTATCAGTAAAGATTTTCTATATTTTCTCAATAATTTAACTCCACTGACTCTTTCAATTGTAAATGAAACTTTGTCATCAAATTTTTTATGATCTTCGTGATAATCGGCAAAAACTTTAACCATATCAATTTTTGATAAAGATTTTGACAATCCCCACATTAGATTTTGCATACCACCAACGTCGGGTGGGAAAGTTCTAGTTATTATTAAATACATTAATTAGATGACCACTTAATACCACAACCCATACTTGGGAATTGTTCTTCAGGACCTTTACCTGTTTTTGAAACTTGTTTCATAGCAATAAATAAATCACTATCTCCAGATCTCACAGGCTTTAGTTCTCTTAATTCTCTAATTCTTCCTCTATATTGGAGACCAAAATCTTTATCATAACCAAAAAAATCTGGAGTACACACAGCATCATATTTTCTTGCAATGACTTGGGTTTCATCAATTAGATAAGGAAAATTAAATTTATGTTTAATTGCAAATTCAATCATTTTTTCAAATGAGTCTTCTGGATAATTAATTGGATCATTAGAGCATATTGCAACTGAATTTATTCCTAAATCACTAAGCTTAGTACAGTCCTCCACCACATCTCTAATAATTGCTTTTACATATGGACAATGATTACAAATAAACATTACCAAAGTTCCATTTTCACCTTTGATATCATTTAAAGATATTAATTTGTTCTCTGTAGATTTTAATTCAAAGTTTTCTGCTTTTTTTCCAAAATCACATACTGGTGTTTTAATAGGCATAATGTAATAATATATAAATTATGTTTTACAATTTGGAAGATAAAAAACCAAAAAACTCTGGCGAAAATTGGGTAGCGCCAAATGCAACTATTATTGGAGATGTCACACTAGAAAAAAACTCCAGTGTTTGGTTTAATGCTGTAATTAGAGGAGATAATGAAAACATTCATGTTGGAGAAGGTTCAAATGTTCAAGATGGGAGTGTTCTACATACTGACCCAGGTTGCCCTTTAAGAATTGGTAAAGACGTAACTATAGGTCATATCGTTATGCTTCATGGATGTACAATTGGAGACAATAGTTTAATAGGTATTGGAGCTGTCATTTTAAATAATGCAAAAATAGGTAAAAACTGCATCATTGGTGCAAAAGCATTAATAACTGAAAATAAAGAGATCCCAGATAACTCATTAGTAGTTGGAGCCCCAGGAAGAGTAGTTAGAAAACTTACTGACGAAGAAATAGGCAAAATTACTGAGAACGCAAAACATTACCAAGATAATTGGAAAAGATACATAAAAACAGTTTTTTAATATGCCAGCAGGGTATGTAATTGCACAATTAAGAGTAACTAATCCAGAAAATTATAAAGAGTACATTGAAAAAGTTAATCCAATTGTAAAAAAATTTGATGGAGAATTTTTAGTTAGAAATGGTGAATATCAAATATTTGATGGTGAAACTAAATTTCCAAGAATAATAGTTTTAAAATTTCCAAGTTATGAGAGAGCGCTAGAGTGGTATAATTCAGAAGAATATAAACCAATAAAACAAATAAGATTGGATAATGCTGAGGGAACAAATATAATAATTAAAGGATTATGAAAAAAATATTTATAATTTTTATCGTTTTAGTTTTTTATTCTACTTCAGTAGTTGCTGTAGAAAAATTTAAATTCAAATATAACCTGCATGAAAATTTACCTAAGAAATGGGTTACTGAATTCAAAAATATAATGAATATTGTTCAAGAAGTTATGCCTATAAATGAGAATACTAACAATTGGGTAAAGAATAATATGAAATTAACAAACATGAAACAGGGCTATAATATGGATATCTATGCATGGCAAAGCACAAAAAATCCTTTTCCAGAAAAGCGTGCTAATATGAAATACTCAGGTATTGAAGGATGCAATTCACCTGAACCATGGATGCAACTAGATATATTTCCACAAGATTATACAAGTTCAATTAATAAAATTCGTACTTACACCGTTATTGTTCATGAGTATTTTCATGTTTATCAAATCGCACTTTCTCATAGAGATAGGTGTCTGTCTGAAAACAGTGCAAAATGGTTGGTCGAGGGAGGTGCTAAAGTTTTAGAAGAGATCTATTCAAGGCAATATTATAAAAAAGATCTTTTAAAGAGCGACATTAAAGAGAGTAAAAGATGGAGCATTAAAAAGGTTAATAAAGAACCTCATTTATACGAAAAACATAAGACATCACCACAAAAAAATGGATTTGATAGCAATTATGCTGGCTCTGCATTCATAGTACTAGCATTAGTTAACGAATTAAAAAAAAATAATATTTCTGAAGAAAAAGCATTTGAATTAGTTTTTAGAGAATTCTGGATACAAAGGGCTAAACAACCTTCAGGCTGGAATTGGCAAACTACTTTTAAAAATACTTTTGGTATGACTTTGGATGAATTTTATGAAAGGTTAAGTAAATACAAAAGAAAAGATCTTAAAAAAATACTTCCAAGCAAGTCTTTGAAGATACAAGATATTTTTAGTTAAGGAATTTAATCTCTTAGTGACAATATTTTAAAAGATAATTTTAATTTAGGAAATCTTTTATTTAAAATTAGTTTAATTTTTTTAAATGAATCGTTATGTATTTTCTTTTCTATAACTGAATTAAATTTTTTCCCCCCATTTACTATTTTAGCTGCTCCACAATCTTCATGATTAATTACTATTAATTTACCTATATTATGTAACTTTATTGAAGTTGATAAATTATCTAGAAAGGTTGATTGCCAATTTTTAAATTTTTTAGAAGTTACACCAATGGCTGATCCAGCAATAGTAAATGAACTATATTTTCCAGTTAATTTCTTTTTTTTTAAATAATTAAAAACTTTTGGCTGAAACCTTGGATCCATACAAGACAAAACCATAGCTTCATATTTTTTCATTATGGTACCAACCAAGTATCTTTACTATTATCAATGTCAAATCTAGCTCTTCGATGACCTTTTGCAGCTAAATACAACCATTCTATAGATTTAATTTTACACTGTATAACAGTAAAGTTTTTATATCCTTCTTCGCTTTGTTCTTTTGTATAATCAAAATTATCTAATTCAGGTTTTAAACCAGATGTTGGAATATCAGACTCTGTTCCTGGTCCATTATCTACCAAGTAACATTTACGACTTATATGTTGAGTTTTTTCCCAAGATTGTTTTGTTATATCGTTATTATAATTGATAATTGCTTCAACTTTTAATCTAACCTGTATTTTTTCATCTTTATCATAAAATAACATAGATGAATTAGGATTTTTTTCTAAGATTTTAATTTTATCAGATCTAATGTCACTATGAAATTGAACTAAATTATTCTGTTCATCTGATTTTCTAAGAACAACAATTCTACTTTCAATATTGTCTTCACTTCCACATGAAAATACAGGTATTCTAAAAGGAGATGATCTATTAGTTACTGCATCAGTTAGCATTAACCAAATTTTCTTTTTTATTTCGGAAAAATCCTCGTAGTAGGGAACAGTGGTAGACACAATTACTTTTTCTTTTTTAATCTAGCTATTAAGCTAGAGCTATCCCAACGGTTTCCACCCATTTTTTGAACTTCTGCATAATAACCATCAACAATTTCAGTTACTGGTACAGGTGAACCATTTCTTTTTGCTTCTTCAATACAAATTTTTAAATCTTTTCTCATCCAATCTACAGCAAATCCATAATCAAATTTATCAGCAACCATAGTTTTATATCTATTTTCCATTTGCCAAGATTGAGCTGCACCTTTTGATATAGTTTCCATAACTTTATCCATATCTAGACCTGCATTAATTCCAAAATTTACTGCTTCAGATAAACCTTGAACTAAACCTCCTATACACATTTGATTAACCATCTTAGTTAATTGTCCACTTCCTGACGGTCCAATCAAAGTTACTTTTTTACTGTAACAATCAATTATTGGCTCTGCTTTTTTAAAATCATTTTCATCTCCACCAACCATGACAGTTAATATTCCACCTTCAGCACCTGATTGTCCTCCAGATATAGGAGCATCTAAAAAACCAAATCCTTTATCATTTGCAGCTTTATAAAGCTCTCTAGAAATTTCGGCAGACACTGTTGAATTATCTATATATACGCATCCTTCTTTAGCATTATGAAATAATCCATGTTCTCCTAATGAAACTTGTCTTAAGTCATCATCATTTCCAACACACGTAAAAATAAAATCAGCATCTTTAGCAGCTTCAGATGGTGTATCAGCCATATTACCTTTGTATTCACCAATCCATTTTTCTGCTTTTGATTTTGTTCTGTTAAAAACAGTTACATTATGTCCTGCTTTTGATATATATCCTGCCATTGGATAACCCATTACACCAAGACCTATGAAAGCAACTTTAGAAGTCATATTTTTTTATGTTTAAAAATTTAAGTTTAAAAGTAATTGTATTTGGATTCATATTTACATTTTTTTCAAGCTTTGGACAGAGTTTTTTTCTTGGAATATTCAATACAAGTATAAGAGAGACATTATCGATAACTCATGGACAATTTGGCTCAATATATGCATCTGCAACATTGTGCAGTAGTTTACTACTTATATGGGTTGGAAAGAAAATTGATGATATAAATATTTTCCGATTTGCAATCTATGTAACATTACTTTTATCTTTTTCTTGTTTTTTCTTTTCAAAAATTTCATCAATAGTTTTTTTATTCATTGCAATTTTTTTAATGAGGTTTTCAGGTCAAGGAATGATGTCTCATACTGCAACAACAACAGTTTCAAGATATTTCACAAAATCAAGGGGTAGGGCATTAAGTATTTGTTGGTTTGGTTTATCTAGTGCTGAATTTATTTTACCTGTTTTAATGGTATTTTTGTTATCATTAACAACTTGGCAAAATATCTGGACAGTAATTGCTTTATTAATTTTAATATTTTTACCGACCGCATCATTCTTTTTAGTTCGAACTGTTAAACTTGATACGAGGGAAAGTACTGAAGGTGAAGAATTTAAAGAGGAAAATATTAAGCAATGGAAAAGAGTTGAAGTAATAAAAGATTATAAATTTTATATAGTAAGTATGAATATGCTAGCCATGCCTTGGATAGCAACTGGTGTATTTGTTTACCAATCATTTATTTCTGAATCAAAAAACTGGGGACCATTTGTAATTGCACAGTCTTTTATGTCTTATTCAGTATTTTCAGTAATTACACTTTTAATATCTGGTTTTTTAATTGATAAATTCACAAGTCGAAAACTTTTAATTTTTATGAATATTCCTTTATTTCTATCGACTTTTGTAATTATTTATTTTGATGCACAATTTACTGCATTTATATTTCTAGGTTTAATTGGAATATCAAATGGTTTGGCGAACGTTTTGGGATCTTCTACTTGGGCTGAAGTTTATGGTGTAAAGCATATTGGATCTATTAAAGCTTTAACTACTGCTCTAATGGTTTTTTCAACTGCTTTCGGAACTGCTCTTTTTGGAATTTTAATTGATATCGGATTTTCAGTTGAGAAAATTGCTATAATATCTGCGCTTTATATACTTATTTCTTTTGTTCTTCTTTTTTTAGTTAGAAAAAAATTAAATCCAATTTTAGTATAAAAATACTTGATTTTGTTGATGTTGGAGTATATTTAATCGCCCATGGCAAGAGTTACTGTTGAAGACTGCATAGATAAAGTAGATAGCCCTTATGAATTAGTTTTGGTTGCTAAAGAAAGAGCTACTCAACTGAATTCAGGAATTGAACCTACATTAGATAGAGATAACGACAAACACACAGTTATTGCTTTGAGAGAAATTGCTGAAGAAACAATTAAAGTTCCAGATTTAACTGAAGCTGCAGTTTACAAACTAAGAAAACATGTAGAACAAATTGATGATACTGCTGAAGAAGATGAGGATATTGGTGACGATTTTGAGAATCAATATAAAGGTGAAATCTCTAAAAGTGGTGTACCAATCCTTCCTTCTAAAAGAGCTAGAAAAATTCCTGAAAAAATTCAAGTTTCAAAAGAAGATCTTGCTGAACTATCACCATCAGCTCAACCAGATGTTAACGTTGAAGCTCCAAGCGAAGCTGAAGAAAGTGATGATGTTTCACTAGATCAAGTTTCTGAAGCAGAAGAACAAGTTTCAGATAACGTAAGCGACGAAGAAAATAATTCTTAATTAAGAAAACTCTTTTAATATTTGTTCCCTGTGTTCATCAAGATCAGGGATGTCCCCTCTAGTACTTTTATCTTCGTACGAAGACATTTTTATAGGATTGCCTGCTAGTCTAAAATCACCAACCACTTTATGATAAGCTTTAACAATCATGTTTCTTGCTTCGACTTGAGGATTTTCTACCGCTTCTTTAATATTAAATATCGGTCCACAAGGTATCTTTAATTTTTCCATTTCACTTACCCATTCAGAAGTATTTTTTGAAGAAAGTTTATCTTCAAAAATTGATTTTAGTTCATTCATATTTTCACATCTGAGTGAATTGGTATTAAATCTTTTATCACTGACCATTTCAGGTATTCCTAATACTTCACAAAGTTTTTCATATAATTTATCGTTACCTGCAGCAATAATTATATAACTATCTTTTGTTTTAAATGCCTCAAACGGAGCGATTGAAGGATGTCTAGATCCCATCGGTTTAGGAATTTCATTTTTAGATAAATATCTTGCAATTGCATTTTCTAAAATCGCAATTTGGCAGTCTAACATTGAAACATCTATAAACATTCCCTTGCCTGTTTTTTGTCTATCATACAAAGCTGCATTAATTCCAATTGCAGTAAAAAGGCCTGCTGTAATATCACCAATTGATGTTCCAACTCTTGTTGGTTCACTATTTGGATGACCTGTAACACTCATCAGTCCACCCATTCCTTGAACGACCATGTCATAAGCTGGTAATTCTTTTAAAGGTCCGGTTTGACCAAAACCAGATGCAGATGCATATATTAATTTTGGATATTTTTTGCTTACATCTTTCCAACCATATCCCCATTTTTCTAATGTACCTGGTTTAAAATTTTCTACTAAAATATCTGCTTTTGCTAAAATTTTATCAAAGATTTTTTTATCATCTTCATTTTTTAGATTAAGAGCAATACTCTCTTTTCCTCTATTCAGCGACATAAAATATGCTGAATAGTCTTTTACAAAAGGTCCAAACTTTCTTGAATCGTCACCAATTTCTGGTGCTTCTACTTTAATTACACGTGCACCGAGATCAGATAAAATCATTGTACAATACGGACCTACTAAAACCCTAGTAAGATCAACAACTAATAAATTTTTTAAAGGACCATCCATAATAAGTATGTCATTTCCTTATATTGACTCTTCTGCTCAAGTTCAATTTAATATCATCATTATAAATAAAAAGGGGAAAACTATGTTAAGAAAAATAACATTATATTTGTCTTCAATAATTATAGCTTTTTCAATAGTAGGATCTGCATATGCAGTTACATTAAAAGCAAGTCACCAATGGCCAGGAACACCAAGAGCTGATGGCTCTTTTGACCCTCGTCATGAAATGGTACAAATTATTGCCGATGAAGTAAAAAAAGCAAACGTTGATTTAGAAATTAGAATTTATCCAGCTAAGTCACTTTATAAGCCAAAAGAACAGTGGAAACCTATGACTACAGGTCAATTAGATATTTCTGCTTTCCCATTAGCTTATGCATCAAAATTCCATCCAGAGTTTGATGCTACATTAATGCCAGGAACTGTAAAAAATCATGAGCATGCATTGAGATTTAATAAAGGTCCAATGATGACTGAGATAAAAAAAATAATTAGTGATGCTGGTGTTGTAGTACTATCTGATGCATGGTTAGGTGGTGGTTTCGCATCAAAAACTAAATGTATCAAAAATCCAAGTGATGCTAAAGGACAAGTGATGAGAGCTGCAGGAAAAGCTTTCAACCAAATGTTAGAAGCTGCTGGTGCAGGTATTCAAAGTATGCCATCATCTGAAATTTATACTGGATTACAAACTGGTGTATTAACAGGTGCAAATACTAGTTCAGGAAGTTTTGTAAGTTACAAAATTTATGAACAAGTAAAATGCGCAACTCCTCCAGGAAAATTTGGTTTATGGTTTATGTATGAGCCAATTTTAATGTCTAAGAAAAGCTACAATGCTCTAAATTCTAGCCAACAAGTGGCTTTAATGAAAGCAGGTAAAGTTGCTGAGAAATATATGACAGCTCAAGTAGAAAACTTAGATAAAAAGTTTGAGGAAGCATACAAAGCTGCAGGTGTTAAATTAGTGTATATGGATGCTGATGATCATGCTGCATGGGTTGATATTGCAATAAAATCATCTCACAAAGCTTTTGCTGAAAAAGTTCCAGGTGGCGATAAGCTAATGGAAATGGCTTTAGCAGTTAAATAAAATAATATATAAAGAACCCCTATTTATTCTCTGTAAGTAGGGGTTTTTTTTATGAAAGAAAAATACTTAAAATTCTGTGATTATATTGCAAGAGCTTGTGGAGCTTTTGCAGTTCTAGCTTTACTGTTATCAATTCTTGTAATTGTAGAATTAGTATTTGAAAGATACTTTTTTCAAAGAGCAATAACATGGCAAACTGAGCTAGTTACAATGCTTCTAGTTGCTTCAACATTTATAGGTAGTGCTTATGTTTTAAGTGAAAAAGCTCATGTCAGCATGGAGTGGATCTACGATTTTTTATCAAAAAAAAATATTTTAAGACTTAAAATTTTTACCTCATTAGTCAGTTTATTATTCTTTTTAATTTTATTTTATTTTGGTTTTTTAATGGTTGAGGAAGCGTTTACTAAAAATTACTCAACAGGAACTGTTTGGGATCCTCCTTTGTGGGTACCATATTCGTCAATGATGATAGGTGCTGCATTAATGATTTTACAATATATAGCAGAGATTATTAAGCTTACAGACGAAAAGGATAATAACTAATGGATCCATTAATAATTGCAATAATCGTTGCTGTTTTTACTTTGATAGTATTATTTTCCGGAATACCAATTGCTTTTGGTTTAAGCTTTGTATCAATAGCTCTATTAGTTGCTTTCGAAGGTTTCCAAATGCTAGATGTTTTTGCTGAAACTTTCTATGCGGGATTAAATTCGTTTGTCTTACTTTCAATACCAATGTTTATATTAATGGGGATGGCAGTTGCTAATTCCCCAGCAGGAAAAGATTTATATACAGGATTGGACAGATGGTTATGGAGGGTACCTGGAGGTTTGGTTATTTCTAATATAGGAGCTTGTTCAATCTTTGCTGCACTAAGTGGATCAAGTCCTGCAACTTGTGCTGCAATTGGCACTATGGGAATTCCTGAAATGAGAAAAAGAGGATACTCAGATCAAATTGCAACAGGTACTATAGCAGCGGGAGGAACATTAGGAGTTTTAATACCTCCAAGTATTGTTTTAATTGTTTATGGAATTGCAACTGGAACATCAATCGGAAGATTATTTTTAAGCGGATTGATACCTGGATTTATGCTTGCTGGTATGTTTGCTATCTGGGCACTGATACACAGTTACTTTATAGATAAAGACTCAGCTAAAGCTTTAAAGAATAGAACACCACCAACTTTTAAAGAAAAAATTGAGGTTTTACCAAGGATACTTCCTTTCTTAGCAATCATTGCTGGTGTTTTATATGTTTTATATGGTGGTGTTGCTACTCCATCAGAGGCTTCAGGGGTTGGAGCTTTTTTAGTTTTTGTTTTGATTGCAGTCGTCTACAAAATTTATCAACCAAAAAAAATATGGAATATTGTTAAAGTTTCAATGAAAGAAAGTGTGATGATAATGTTTATCATTGCAGCTTCTTATCTTTTTGCATTTACATTATCACAACTTTACGTAACTCAATCCTTAGCTCAAAGTATGGTAGAGATGAGCTCTAATAAATGGGTAGTATTTATTTTAATAAATATATTTCTGTTGATTGCAGGTTTCTTTTTACCTCCAGTTGCCGTAATTGTTATGACTTCAGCAATATTATTGCCAGTTATAACTCAACTGGGATTTGATCCGTACTGGTTTGCAATTGTATTTACAATTAATATGGAAATCGGTCTTATTACTCCACCCGTTGGATTGAACTTATATATAATCAAAGGCATAACACCAGATGTTAGTTTGTCAGAAATTTTAAAGGGATCTATACCATTTATGATAATTATGGCTCTAGCTATACTTATTTTGTGTATTTTTCCTGAGATTGTGACTTGGTTACCTGACAAAATAATGGGTAAAAGTTTAGGTTTTTAATATATAAAAAACACCATGTTAAATATAAAAAGAATATTCGAGACGATTGCTGATGCTGGTCAAAAAATTTTAGAGAAAAAATCATTAAAAAAATTCTCTAAAAAAAGAGACCTGATTGAGTTATGCGATGACCTGTTATCATCTAAAGGAGCAGCATTTGGAATTACATTAGCAAGAGATATTCTTTTTAGATACCACAACTTATCCCATGAAGATAAATTGAAATTCTTACTTCAAGTAAATGAAAAATATAAACCTGATACAGCCAATATTGATAATGCTATAAAAGATTATACAGAAAATAAAAATAGTAGGTCAATTTTAAATTTATCAAGAATTACATCGGGAACTAGAAAAGAATTGTTTGTTAGATTAAACATGGCACCAAATGGAACAGCAGAGATTGTTTCTTTAAGAGAAGATTTACAAATGTTTTTAATTAAAAATCCTGAATTAAAAGAATTAGATTATGATTTGATTGATATATTTAAAAACTGGTTCAATCCTGGATTTTTAAAATTAAGAAAAATTACTTGGGATACAAAAGCTGCAATATTAGAAAAATTACTAAAATATGAAAAAGTTCATTCAATGAAAGACATGAATGAATTGAAAATTAGATTAGGAGAAAATAGAAGATTTTTTGCCTATTTTCATCCAGCATTAGAAGATGAACCAATAATTTTTGTTGAGATTGCACTAACGAAAGGTTTAGCAAAATCTATTCAAGAATTGACAAGACCAAATGATGGAAAAAACGAAAATTATGATACAGCTACATTTTATTCAATTAGCAACTGCCAAGAGGGTCTTTCAAGAGTTACGCTTGGTAACTTCTTGATCAAGAGAGTGGTATATGAGTTACAAGAAGAGTTGCCAGATGTAAAAAATTTTGGCACCTTATCTCCCATGCAAGGTTTTGCAGATTGGGTAAAATCTTCAGAAATTGAGAAAATCAGTGAAATAGTTCAAAAAGATAATTTTGTAAAAGTTGAGTTTTTAAAATCATTAGATCTTAAAATTGGAGATAGAAAATTTATTGATAATAAAGATTTACTTACAAAACTTGCTTTAAATTACTTAGCTGTACAAAAAAATGATCTAGGTTTTCCCATTAATGATGTTTGTAGGTTTCATTTAAAAAATGGAGCTGAAATTGATGATATTGTAGTTAATGCTAACGTTTCTGATGTAGGATTTAAAAGGTCATTTGGAATCATGGTTAATTACAAATATGAACTTGGGAAAATTGAGCAAAATCATCAAGAGTATGTAAACGAAAAGAAAATTAATATATCAAGCAAACTCAAAAAATATGTCTAGATTAAATAGAACCGTTTCTGTTGCTCCAATGATGGACTGCACAGACAAACATGAAAGATTTTTCTTAAGACTAATTAGTAAAAACGTTCTTCTCTATACTGAAATGATTGTCTCAGAAGCTATTGATAGAGGAGATAAAAAGAAACTATTAGAATTTGATATGAGAGAAAAACCTGTTGCTCTGCAACTTGGAGGTTCTTCTCCAAAACTACTAGGAAATGCAGCATATTTAGGTGAAGAATTTGGTTATGATGAAATAAATTTAAATTTAGGTTGTCCAAGTAAAAAAGTTCAGAAAAATAGATTTGGAGCTTGTTTAATTCAAGAACCTAATCTTGTAGCTGATTGCTTAAGTTCCATGATTTCGAAAACGTCACTTCCTGTTACAGTCAAAACTAGAATTGGATATGATAATGTCGATCAATATGAAAATTTATTTAATTTTATAAATATTTTGAAAGAAACAGGTGTTAAAACTTTTATAATTCATGCTAGGAAGGCAATGTTAGGAAAATTTACTCCTAAACAAAATTTAAATATTCCACCTTTGAAATATGAATATGTAAATAGATTAAAGAAAGATTTTCAAGATTTAGAAATAATAATAAATGGTGGCATAACTTCTACTGATCAAATTAAAGAACATTTAGATAATGTAGATGGTGTTATGATTGGAAGATCTATTTATCATTCTCCTTACATGTTAGCAGATATTGAAAATAAAATTTTTAATAATAGTGAAGTTTTGACAAGACAAGAAGTTGTTGAGAAACTAATTGAGTATGTAAAAGAAGAAATTAAAAAGGGAACAAGATTAAATCAAATTATGAGACATACCCTTGGTTTATTTCATGGTCAAACTGGTTCAAGTTTTTGGAAAAGATATTTAAGTGAAAATATGTGTGTTAGAGATGCCGATGTTAAGAAAATTGATCACATAATGGATAAAGTAAAGTTTAATCCACAAAGTATATCGGCAGGGCAAATTGAATAATACTCTTTTAGAGATTAATAATATTTATTTTATTTTTTTAATGATGGCAGCCGCTGTTCCGGTTGGTTTTTTTGCAGGTTTTTTTGGTATCGGTGGAGGATTAATTTCAGTTCCATTTTTATTTTTTGTATTTGAAGCATTTAATGTGGATAAAGATTATTTAATGCATTTATCTGTAGGGACAGCTTTCTCAATAACAATTTTAACAGCTACAGCCTCAGTATTAACTCATAGAAAATATAATGCTGTAGATTTTAATATAATTAAAAATTATGGGACATTTGTAATTGTTGGTGTTTTCGCCGGAACATTGATGGCAGCATTGATGAATACTAAAACATTGTTATTCTTTTTTTCTGCTGTTGTTTATTTTTTTGGAGCTTACTTGTTGTTACAAAGTGAAAAGAAAAAAATAATTAAGAAAAAATTTAATATTTTCCCAAGAATAATATTTGGATTTTTGTCAGGATTAATATCTGCTCCTATGGGCATAACAGGAGCTATGATGAATGTTCCTATACTAAGATACTTTGGTTATCCTATTAATTTAGCAATAGGAAGCTCTGCAGCCATTGGATTTATAATAGCTCTATTTGGATCAATTGGATTTTTTACATCAGGCTTGATGTTAAAAGCCGATATCCCACTCAGTATTGGATTTATTAATATACCTGCATTTATAATTTTTGTTCCAATAACCACATTCATGGCAAGGATTGGAGCAAAAACAGTTCAAGATCTAGATAGAGTTAAAACACAAAGGTTATTTGGTGTTTTTCTTTATGTTATTGGTACTTTATTTCTTTATAGATTTTTAGTTACTTAGGAGACGAGGTGGTTTCAGTCTCCCTCCGCCACCTCAATTACATATTAAGCGATTCTCTAATTTTTTCTTAACTCTTTATAGTTGAATTTTAAATTTTTTGATCATAATCCCCAACTTTACCAGTTTGTTGAAGCAGATTATCAATAAAGTCAAAAATCTTCTTTTTTCTATCTTCAGAGGTTGGACTTTCAGTAACTACGACTAAAGAGGGTTTATTTGAAGATGCTCTAATTAATCCCCAAGACCCATCATCAAAAGAAAATCTTACCCCATTAACAGTCAATATCTCTCTAATTTCTTGATTATCTACTTTAATTTTATTTTCTTTGATATTTTTCATTTCTTTAACTAAATTCTCAACTACTTCATATTTTTCACTGTCTTTACAATAAGGAGCCATAGTTGGACTTTGATAAGTCGTTGGTAATTCACCAAGTATTTCACTAATTTTTTTGTTATTTTTATCGAGTAACTTACAGACCTGTATTGCTGAATTAATTCCATCATCATAGCCATATCCCAAAGGTTTATTAAAAAAGAAATGACCACTTTTTTCAAATCCTGCTAAAGCGTTATCGGTATTTACCTTTCTTTTGATATGAGAATGACCAGTTTTCCAATAAATTGTTTCACATTTATTCTCATTTAATATTTTGTCATTGGAATAAAGTCCTGTCGATTTTACATCAACAATAAATTTACTATTTTGATGATCTTTTGAAAGATTTCTAGCAATTAATAGTCCTATTTTATCTGAAAAGATTTCATTACCTTTATCATCAATAACACCAACTCTATCTCCGTCTCCATCAAAACCAAATCCAATATCAGCTTTATTTTCTTTAACTGCTGAAGAAATTGCATGTAACATTTCTAAATCTTCAGGATTTGGGTTGTATTTTGGAAAAGTCCAATCAAGTTCACAATCAAGTTCAATTACTTCGCATCCAATACTTCTTAAAATTTCTGGCGCAAATATTCCTGCTGTTCCATTGCCACAAGCAACTACCGCTTTAATTTTTTTATTTAACGGGTTTTTTTTTATCAGATCATTTTTATAAACATTCTGAAAATCATCAATTTTTTTTATATTTCCCTCACCATTAATAAATTTTTGATTGAGAGTAATATCTTTTAGTTCTTTCATTTCTTCAGGTGCATGAGTAAGTCCTTTTTTGATACCCATTTTTACACCAGTCCAACCATTTTCATTATGACTAGCTGTAACCATAGCTATTGCATCTGAATTTAAATTAAATTGCGCGAAGTAAACCATTGGGGATAAAGATAATCCTATATCCTCGATTTTGCACCCAGTTGAAACTAAACCCTCTTTTAATTTTTCTTTGATATGTTCACTGTAAGACCTGTAATCTTGACCAACGATAATTCTTGGATTGTTTTTCTTTGTATGATTAATTATTTGAGTTCCAAGACCTTTGCCAAGTTGAACGATTCCATCGTCATCTATGTCTTTTTCGTATACCCATCGTGCGTCATATTCCCGAAAGCCGTAGGGATCAATTTTTCTCGAATTATTCATGTGGATATATGTACATTTTTTTAAAATTTTTATTGATAAATATTTAATAAGTTCTATAAATGTTCTATTGATTTACAATTTATATAGTATATCAGGTAAATCTACACACTATATCTAGTTATTTACTAGATTTTTTAGTATAAAGATAAAAAGGGAGTTTAATGAACAAAATATTGTCTCAGGCAATCAGGAAGGCTGTCTCTGATTATAAACCAGCAGAAAAAATCAGCAATAATGACAAAAGACCAGACTTATTTTCACTAAATAACAACACTGAGTTGTTTCAAAATTCTAAAGGGATAACTATTAAAATAGATAGATCTAGAGATAATAATTTAACAGATTTTGGAAGAGCAACACTAAGCGACAGATACCTTGGAGAAAATGAGTCTTTCCAAGATTTATTTGCAAGAGTTGCGAGTCATTATGCAGATGACAACTTACACGCGCAAAGACTTTATAACTACATTAGTAATTTATGGTTTATGCCAGCAACACCAGTTTTATCAAATGGTGGAACAAAAAGAGGTTTACCAATTTCTTGTTTCTTAAATGAAGCGGGGGATAGCTTAACTGGAATATTAGATCTATGGAGTGAAAATGTTTGGTTGGCTGCTAAAGGTGGAGGTATTGGAAGTTATTGGGGCAACCTAAGATCCATTGGAGAAAAAATTGGAAGAGTTGGAAAAACTTCAGGCATTATTCCTTTCATCAAAGTTATGGACTCTTTGACAATGGCGATCAGTCAAGGCTCTTTAAGAAGAGGATCTGCAGCTTGTTATCTTCCAATTGATCATCCAGAGATAGAAGAATTTATTGAAATGAGAAGACCAACAGGTGGTGATCCAAACAGAAGATCATTAAATTTACACCATGGCGTATTAGTTTCAGATGCATTCATGAGAGCTGTTGAGTTGGACGAACAATGGGCACTGAAAAGTCCAAAAGATCAATCAGTACAAGCAACCGTTTCTGCAAGAAATTTATGGATTAGATTATTAACTGCAAGAATTGAAACTGGAGAACCTTATATTGTTTTCATTGATACAGTTAATAGAATGATACCTCAACATCATAAGCTTGCTGGTTTGACTGTTAAGACATCCAACTTGTGTAGCGAAATAACTTTACCAACAGGAATTGATAAAGAGGGTAGAGATAGAACAGCGGTATGTTGTTTATCATCTTTAAATTTAGAAACTTATGATGAATGGAAAGACGATGAAAACTTTGTTCCAGACGTAATGAGATTTTTAGATAATGTATTAACTGACTTTACTGAAAAAGCACCCGAGTCATTTAGTGATGCAGTTTATTCAGCATTAAAAGAAAGAAGTGTTGGTCTAGGAGTTATGGGACTTCATTCATTCTTCCAACAAAAAATGATTCCTTTTGAATCAGTGATGAGTAAAGTTTGGAATAAAAAAATATTTGAAAGCATCCAAAAACAAGTTGATCAAGCTTCAAAAGATTTGGCTGATGAAAGAGGTGCATGTCCAGATGCTGCTGATTATGGTATTAATGAAAGATTTTCAAATAAAACTGCAATAGCTCCTACTGCTTCAATTTCAATTATTTGTGGTGGAACATCTCCAGGTGTAGAGCCAATTGCAGCAAATAGTTATACACATAAAACTTTGTCTGGATCATTTAACGTTAGAAATAAATATCTAAGTAAATTATTAGAGAAACACGGTAAAAATGATGATGAAACATGGTCAAGTATAACAACTAATCAAGGCTCAGTTTCTCATCTTGATTTTTTAACCCAACAAGAAAAAGACGTATTTAAAACGGCTTTTGAATTAGACCAGAAATGGATTGTGGAATTAGGTGCAGATAGAACACCTCATATTTCACAAGCACAATCAATAAATATATTTATACCTGCAGATATTCATAAAAGGGACTTACACCAAATTCATTTCCAAGCTTGGAAAAAAGGATTGAAGAGCCTTTATTACTGCAGATCTAAATCAATACAAAGAGCGGAAAACGTGAACGATGCAAATTCTACAGATGTAACTGCAAACGTTTACAAATCAAAAAAACAAGAAAATCAACAACCAGAATATGAGGAGTGTTTATCATGTCAGTAGAAAGCCTAAAAGATACAAAACAAAAAATTATAGAACCGAAAAAAATGGGTCTATTAGTTGAGAACCCAGTTTATAAACCATTCAGATACCCATGGTGTTATGATGCTTGGTTAACTCAACAGAGAATTCATTGGTTACCAGAGGAAGTTCCACTTGGTGATGACGTCAGAGATTGGCAAAAAAATCTTTCAGAATCAGAAAAAAATTTATTAACTCAGATCTTTAGATTTTTTACTCAAGCAGATGTTGAAGTTAATAACTGTTATTTAAGACATTACACAACTGTCTTTAAACCTACAGAGGTTTTAATGATGATGACTGCATTTGCGTCTATGGAAACAGTTCATGTAGCAGCTTATTCACATCTATTAGATACAATTGGAATGCCAGAGTCTGAATATTCTGCTTTCATGAAATACAAAGAGATGAAAGATAAATATGATTACATGCAAAACTTTAATGTAAACTCAAAAGAGGATATCGCAAAAACTGTTGCGGTATTTAGTGCCTTTACAGAAGGTCTTCAGTTATTTGCAAGTTTTGCAATTTTATTAAACTTTCCAAGACACAACAAACTTAAAGGAATGGGTCAGATAGTTACTTGGTCAGTAAGAGATGAAACTCTTCATTGTAATTCTATGATTAGAATTTTTAAAGAGTTCATTAAAGAAAACCCTGAGATTTGGACTCCGAAACTTAAAAAAGAACTTTATGAAGCTTGCAGAACTATAATTGAACATGAAGATGCATTTATTGATCTGGCTTTTGAAATGGGTCCAATGCAAGGTTTAACTGCTCAAGAAGTTAAAGATTATATTAGGTTCATTGGTAATAGAAGATTAACTCAGTTAGGTCTTGAGCCAATATATGATGTTCAGAAGAACCCATTAACATGGTTAGACACAATGTTAAATGCTGTAGAGCATATGAACTTCTTTGAAGGTAGAGCCACTGAATATTCAAAAGCATCTACACAAGGTAACTGGATAGACGCTTTCTCCTAGGATTGAGTGATAGTAAGTCCCTGTATAAGTATTTGTAAGACTGATCCAGTATCAGGTCTATGCTATGGATGTGGTAGATCTGATGAAGAAAAGAAAATCTGGAAAGACCCTGAAACAACTGATGATTGGAAAAATAAAAATCTAAAAGAAATAGAAAACAGACTTACAGGTTGGCAATTAGAGAGCTTTAAAAGGTCTTACAAAAACAAAATTGAAAAAGGTGTCTCTTTATATAAAGAAAAGCAAATTAAATAATATTACCTTTGATTTAGAAGCATTACTTTTCTGTATTTACTTCCTTTGTATTTAGCCAATGGTCTAATTAATTTATTTGACGAATGTTGTTCCATTATATGGGCTGACCAACCAGTAATCCTTGAAATTACAAATATTGGTGTAAAGAAATCAGTATCAAAACCCATTAAATGATATGTTGGTCCTGTTGGGTAATCTACGTTTGGATGAATATTTTTTTTACTGATCATTACTTTTTCAACAATATCGTAAATCTTTAAAAACTTTTTATCTTTTTTAATTTTAGCAACTTTTTTGAAATACTCTTTCATGGTTGGAACTCTAGAGTCACCACTTTTATAAACTCTGTGCCCAAAACCCATCACAACCTCTTTTTTCTTTAAGGCATTATTGATCCATTTTAAAGCATTCTCAGGTTTTTTGATTTTATTCATCATATGCATGACCTCTTCATTAGCGCCTCCATGCAAAGGTCCTTTTAAACTTGCAATGGCACCTGTTATTGCGCCATGAATATCAGATAAACTACTTGTTATTGTTCTAGCAGTAAAAGTTGAAACATTAAAACTGTGTTCTGCGTATAAAATTAAAGATACATCAAACGCTTTTACAATTTCTTTTTGAGGAACCTTTCCAAAACACATATAGAAGAAGTTTTCTGCAAAAGTTAATTCTTTTTTAGGTTTAATAATCTTCTTACCTTTCCGTATTCTATAAAAAGCTGCTAATGCGGTTGGAGTTTTAGCTAAAATTCTTAAAGCTTTTCTTGTATTTGCTTCTTGCGAATTATCTGTAGTTTCTTTATCCTCTAATCCCATTACACTAACCGCTGTTCGAGCAACATCCATAGGATGAGATTTTTTTGGCATGTGTTTGATTATTTCGTAAAGATTTTTTGATAAATCTCTATGTCCTCTTTCAATTTTTTCAAATTGTCTTAGCTCTATACTGTTTGGTAAATCACCCTTTAAAATAAGATATGCAGCTTCTTCAAATCTACAAAATTCACACAGATCTTGAACAGCATAACCCCTATAAGTTAATGAATTAATCTCAGGCATAACTTTAGAAACTTCTGTTTCATCAACAACAATTCCTAATAAACCTTTTTTTACTTCTTCACTCATTATTCATGTCCCTCAGTACTAAAATTATATATCTTTTCGTCTAAAGAGTTGTATTTTTCATACTCAACTAGATCATATAATCTTTTTCTAGTTTGCATCTTATCTATAATATTATTTTGATGTCCATCCGCAAAAATGGCACGTAGACCATCCTCTACACTTTTCATCGCTAATCTTTGTGTAGTAACTGGATAAATTACAATATTGTAACCAAGCTCCTCTAATTTTTTAAAGTCTAGCAACTTCGATTTACCAAACTCAGTCATATTGGCTAAAAGATAACAATCTAGTGATTTTCTAACTTTTTCAAATTCAGTTTCATCTTTTAATGCTTCTGGAAAAATAATTTCTGCACCAGCATCAATATAAGATTTGCAACGATCAATCATTTTATCAATACCCTCTACACTTTTAGCATCGGAACGTGCAATGATTTTAAATTGTTTATCTGATCTCGCTTCTACACATTCTTTAATTTTTTTTGTCATATCCTCTTTTGATATCAATTCTTTATTGTCTAGATGACCACATCTTTTCTGTTCTATCTGATCTTCTAAATGAATTGCTGAAACACCAAAATTTTCAAATGTTTGAACAGTTTCTTTACAAGATTTAAAACCTGTATCAACATCAACAATGGTCGGAAGATTTGTAACACGTGCAATTTGTTTTGACCTGTTGCTTACATCATTAAGAGTTGTTAATCCTATATCTGGATAACCCAAATCATTAGACATAACACCTCCAGATACATAAATTCCATCATATCCAATTTCTTCAATAACTTTTGCTGTTAATGGAT
>CABYJU010000008.1 GCA_902519325.1 uncultured Pelagibacteraceae bacterium
AAAAAGCTATCTACAACATTAGTAAAAATTTTAAACCTTCTAATAAGAATTTGAAATATTTAATAACTGATAGAAATGGTAAAATTTTAAATAATGCTTATGATTTAGAAATACTTCTAAAAAAAACAAATTGGAAAAAACTATAGTTTTTGATTATCTTCTTTGACCGAACAATCTTAAAAGCATTATAAATAAATTTATAAAATCTAAGTATAATGTTAAAGCTCCCATAACAGCTTTCTTGCCAATTACTTCGCCTGAATCTGATGCTGCATACATATTCTTAATTTTTTGTGTATCGTATGCAGTTAATCCAACAAATATAAGAACTCCAATGATTGAAATAGCAAAGTACATCATTGAAGATTTTAAGAAAATATTTACTAAAGATGCGATTATAATACCGATCAAACCCATCATCAAGAATGATCCAAATTTTGTGAGGTCTCTTTTAGTTGTGTAACCATATATACTCATAGCTCCAAATGTTGCTGAAGATATGAAAAACACTCTCGTCACACTAAGTCCTGTGTAAACTAATAAAATTGATGATAGCGATAAACCCATCAAGGCTGCAAAAATCCAAAAAGTAGTTTGAGCTTTTGAAGAACTCATTTTATTTATTCCAAAACTCATATAAAAAACAATTCCGAGAGGAGCTAACATAACCACCCATTTCAATCCTGATAGATAAATTGCATTTCCGAACTCAGTTAAAGCAACTATTGATCCACTTGCATCTGTAACTACTGACATTTTAAAAGATATCAATGCAATGATTCCCGTTAGCAAAACTCCAGTTGCCATGTAGTTGTAAACTTTAAGCATGTAGGCTCTAAGGCCTTCATCCATCACAACAGCTCTTTTTGCTGTCGTTGATCTATTTAAGATATTGTCTCTGTTGAATTCCATAATTAAATATATAGTAATAAATTTAAAATTTTTCAAGCAGTCAAAATATAGGTAACAAATACTTAATATTTAATGAATTATAAAAAATTAGGAACAACTGATATAGATATTAGCACAATTTGTCTCGGCACCATGACTTGGGGCGAACAAAATAGCCAAGAAGAGGCCTTCGAACAAATGGATTTCTCACTAGAAAATGGGGTTAATTTTTGGGATACAGCAGAACTTTATGCGGTACCTCCTAAAGCTGAAACTTTTGGTCATACAGAGACGATTATTGGAAATTGGTTTGAAAAAACAAAAAAAAGAAAAGATGTGATACTTGCAACTAAAGTTTGTGGTCCTGCAAGAGATTATATTAGAAATGGTGAAAATAGTTTTGTAGGGAAGAATCTCGAAACTGCACTTCATAACAGTCTTAAAAGACTTAAAACTGATTATATAGATTTATATCAGCTTCATTGGCCAGAAAGAAATGTAAACAATTTTGGAAGACTTGGTTATGTGCATAAAGAAAATGAATGGAATAAATTCGAAGACGTGTTGGTTGAATTACAAAAGTATATTGAGCAAGGTAAAATTAGACATGTAGGTTTATCTAATGAGACTCCTTGGGGTGTTATGAATTATCTCAAAATCTCAAAGGAAAAGAGTTTGCCAAGAATGATGTCCATACAAAATCCCTATAGTTTATTAAATAGGTCATATGAAGTTGGATTAGCTGAGGTGTCTATAAGAGAAAATATTGGCTGTTTATCTTATTCTCCTTTAGCCAGTGGTTTTTTAAGTGGTAAATATAGAAATAAGCAATTTCCAAAAGGATCTCGGATGGAAAGAGATTGGGATTTTTGGACAAGATATCGAAAACCAAATACTAACGAAGCTGTTGATGAATATTTTAATATTAGTGAAAAATACAACATTGATATGAGTCAAATGTGTATAAAATTTTGTGAGATACAGGATTTCATGTCTAGCGTTATTATTGGTGCAACAACAATGGAGCAGTTGAAAACAAATATAGAAAGTGTAAAAGTGAATCTTGATAAAGAAATAATTAATGAAATTAATGAAATTCAAAAAAAATATCCAAATCCATGTCCATAATTTTTAAAATAGTTTTTTTTATTCTCTTATTAGGATCAACTTCTTATTCAGAAGAATTAAATAAAATAGGAACATTTAAAGACTGGGATGCAATTGTTGTTACTAATGGGGATAGTAAAGTATGTTTTGCTCAATCTAAACCTGTTCTTCAATCTCCTAAAAAAAATGATAGAGATGCAAGATTATTTGTAACTTTTAGACCATCTGAAAAAATTAAGGACGAAGTAAGCACAACCTCAGGCTATGAATATAACAGTCAAAATTCAATTACAGCTAGCTCTGGTAAATCAAAATATAAATTTGATATAGCTCAAGATAATTTTGCATGGATTTCAAGTAATAAAATTGAAAAAAAAGTTGTTAGCAGAATGAAAAAGGCCTCAAGATTAATGGTTACTGGATATAATAAATCTGGATCTCAAACAATTGATCATTATTCTTTGATGGGCTTCACTAAAGCATATAACGCGGCTAAAAAAAGCTGCAGTTAAATAATGAAATCAAAGAAAAAGATAGTTCTTGCCTATTCTGGCGGTTTGGACACATCAATCATATTAAAATGGTTACAGGAAAATTATGATGCAGAAGTAATTTGTTATACTGCAGACATTGGTCAAAAAATAGATAGAAATAAAATTTTCAGAAACGCAAAAAAACTTGGCGTAAAAAATATTATTATTCAAGATCTAAAAGATATTTTTGTAAAAGATTATGTTTATCCAATGATTAGGGGCCATGCAATATATGAAGGTGTCTATTTGCTTGGAACCTCAATTGCTAGACCTTTAATAGCCAAAGATCAAATTAGAATTGCTAAAAAATTTAATGCCTATGCTGTGTCTCATGGATCAACAGGAAAAGGAAATGATCAAGTAAGATTTGAGTTAGGATATCATTATTTTGGTCCTAAAATAAAAGTTATTGCGCCTTGGAGAATTTGGAAGCTGAAATCTAGATCAGATCTAATTAATTATGCAAAAAAAAATAAAATTGAAATACCTAAAGACAAGAAAGGAGCGCCACCTTTTTCAGTTGACGATAATATTTTTCATACATCAACAGAAGGAAAGTTGTTAGAAAATCCAAAAAACTCTGCACCTGACTTTATATTTCAAAGAACGGTATCTCCAGAAAAAGCACCTAATAAATCTTCAGTTGTAAAAATAGACTTTAAAAGTGGAGATCCGATTGCAGTGAATGGGAAAAAATTATCTCCATCTAAATTGCTTGGAAAATTAAACGACATAGCTGGAAAAAATGCTGTTGGAAGAGTTGATCTAGTAGAAAATAGATTTATCGGTATAAAATCAAGAGGTGTATACGAAACACCAGGCGGAACTTTATTAATGCACGCTCATAGGGCTATAGAGTCTGTTACACTTGATAAAGATACAATGCATAAGAAAGAAAAAATTATGCCTAGATATGCGGAACTGATTTACAATGGATATTGGTTTTCTAAAGAGAGATTTAAATTACAAAGAATTGTAGATCTTAAGAGAAGTAAAGTTAATGGATCAGTTAAATTGAGGTTATATAAAGGGAATGTTATTATTGATTCAAGAATAACTAAAAGTTCAGCTTATTCTATGAAAAAAGTTTCATTTGAGGAAAATAAAACTTTTAATAGATCAAATGTTGAAAGATTTATTAATTTTCACAAGAAAAAATTAAAATAAAATATCATGAATTTTGAACCAAGTCGGGCGCAAGCCACTAATAAACTAGATAATTTTGTTGAAAATAATCTTTCTGAATATTCAAGATTGAGAAATTTTGATTTTGGTCCAAATAAAAGATCAAATATATCTTGTATTTCTCCATATATATCTCATGGAATATTATATGAGTTAGAAGTTATAGATAAAGCCTTAAAGAAATTTTCATTTTCTAAAAATGAAAAATTTATTCAGGAGGTTTTGTGGCGTACTTATTGGAAAGGATGGTTAGAATTAAGACCTAATGTATGGACAGATTACATAATAGAACTAAAAATTATAAGAGAAAAATACAAAGATAATAAAGATTATTTAAATGCCATTGATGGAAATACAAATATAGAATGTTTTAATGAATGGGTTAAAGAATTAAAAGAATTTAATTACCTTCATAATCATACAAGAATGTGGTTTGCCAGTATCTGGATTTTTACTTTAAATTTACCTTGGCAATTAGGAGCTGAATTTTTTATGAAGTATCTCTATGATGGAGATGCAGCATCTAATACATTGGGATGGAGATGGGTTGCTGGGATACAAACACAAGGTAAGCATTATTTGGCAAGTGAATGGAATATAAAAAAATTTACTAATAACAGATTTAATAACATTAATTTAAATGAAAATGCACCACCTAAAGTTAGCGAGAAAATATACAAGGCTGTCTTAAAAGATTTTAGTAATCCAGTAAGTTTAGATGAGCAAAATTTAATTATTTTTGATAATAATCTTTCTTTTGAGTTGACTGATTTCAAAGACCATAAATTTAAAAAAATTTATTTAGTTAATAATAATAACGACAGTAGGAATATTAAACTTAGTGAAAAAACAGTGAAATTTAAGACTAATTTAATTCAGGATCAAAAAAGAAGGTTGGATGAAAAATCTTTGGAGTGTGAAATTATTGATATTGGTAACCTTAAAACAATTGAGAATAGTTATTTTCTGTATCCTTGTGTTGGAGAAAACTTAGATTTTTTAACTTCTCAAGGAATAAATAATAAAAAATTTCTTTATCGTAATTTAGACCGAAGTTCTTGGAAATATTGCAATAAAGGTTTTTTTAATTTCAAAAAGTATATACCAACTATAATTAAAGAATTTTTTTAAAGAACTATTGTAAATTATCAAAATTATGAGATAACAATAATATGAATAACCCTCAAGTTCTTAAAATTATTGAAAATCTTAAAGGTAGAAGGAATTACGAAGAAAAGAAAGCTTCAAAATTAGGTTTCAACTCTCTTTACGCATACATTGAAAATAAAATATTAAAAGAGAAAGAAGCTGAAGCAGCAAAAATTCTTGAACAATCAGCCCCTAAAGAAGAAGTGATTGAAGCAAAAAAACCAGAGAAAAAGAAAAGCTGCTCTTGTTGTTAATTAGTTATTTTTTGAACATTTCTTAGAACAATATTTAACTTTATCCCAGTTTAATTTCCATTTTTTTCTCCAAGTAAAAGGTCTCTTACATACAGGGCAAATTTTTGTGGGTAAATTTTCTTTTCTCACTATGCAGTATTTTGTTTAATAAATTTTTCTGCCTCAGCTAAAATTAATTTTTTTCTATCAGGTTTCATTTTATCGTAAATTCTAACCATCATAGAAAGTCTAGGATTTTTTAAAAAGAAGGCTCTATTTCTATTTATGAATCTCCAATAAAGACCATCCATGGTATTGCACCATTCTCCTTTTTTAAAATCCATCATTTTCATGAAATAAGCGGAGCCGCAAATATATGGTTTTGTTGCAAAGATTCCTCCATCACTGAAAAGCCCCATTCCATAAACATTCGGGACCATTACCCAATCAGAGGAATCCACAAACATTTCCATAAACCATTTGTAAACATACGTTGGCTTCACTTCACATAAATTCATTATGTTTGATAAGATCATTAACCTTTCAATATGATGTGACCAACCATAATTCACTGCATTTTTAATAGCATAATCTAGAGGTGGTAATCCTGTTGTTCCTTCGTACCATGAATTTTTCATTTTTCTATTTTGTTTAAAAAAATTTCTAGTTTCCATTTCTTTTGAATAGCTTTGATATATTCCCCTCATAAATTCTCTCCACCCAATTACTTGACGAATATAACCCTCTAAGGAATTTAATCTTATTTTATTTTTGTTGTGAAAATCTAAAACTTTTTTAATTATAAATTCTGGAGTGATAAGACCTAAATTGATGTAAGGACTTAAAGCACTATGAAATAATATATTGTCTTTCTGATCAACTGCGTCTTCATAATCCCCAAATAAATTTGATTTCTCTTTAATAAAAAAATTTAATAATTTAATTACATCATCATATTCCGTAGCAAACCAAAAATCTTTCGTATTACCTGGGTGACTTTTAAAATTTTTATCAATTAAAATTTTTAGTTTTTTCGTATGAACAGTCTCAGTAATTTTAGGAAATTTGGGTATAGATATATTTTTTGGAAGTTTATTTCGATTTTCTTCGTCAAAACTCCATTTACCTCCTTCTGGATTACCATCTTTTTTCATGAGTATATCCAAATCTCTTCTAGTCTCTTTGTAAAAAACTGCCATAAAAGGTTTTTTTGATTTCGATAAATAGTTTTTAAATTTTTCTCTAGAATTTAAAAACATTGGTGTTTGAATAATATTCCATTTAATTTTTTCCTTTTTTAAAAAATTAGTAATTTTATTTTCAAAAAACTTATCCTCAATTTCGAAACTTGAAATTTCTTTAATTTTTTTTGCTTTAATTATTTTTTTTAATTTTTCTGTGTAATCCAGCTTGAACGATTTATCCTCGATCGAAGAATATTCTAATTTAAATTTATTTTTTTTTAGTCTATCTGCGTGAGATCGCATGCAAGATAAGAACAATAATATCTTTTGTTTATGATGCTTTTCGTATGTACAAAGCTGATAATCTTCAGCCATAAAGAAAAAGTGGTCTTTTCTGTATTTTTCTAGATATTTCTCTGAGAAAAGCTGATTTCCAAGTAGAAAAAATAATTTCATTAACTATATATAACTCTTTAAAAATTTATGTCAGAAAAATATTTAGTAGTAGGTGCGACAGGATCTATCGGTTCTAATTTAGCCGAACAATTATACGCAGCCGGCAAAGAAGTACATTTAATTGGTAGGGATGAAGAGAGAACAAAAACTTTGTCTGAAAAACTAAATTGTAAATATACAGTCTCTGATGTTTTAGAAAATGGTTTTGTTGAAAAGATTAAGTCCGAAATAGACGATATCAAAGGTATAGCTTATTGTGTTGGTTCAATTGATTTAAAACCTTTGAGAATGGTTTCAGAACAAGATTTTACAAAATGTATGAAACTAAATTTATATTCCGCAGTAGATTTAATTAAAGGTTATCAAGAAAGTTTAAAAAAAAATAAAGGATCCATTGTTTTGTTTTCAACTGTTGCTGCTCAAAGGGGTTTTACAAATCATGCAATTATAGCTTCAACTAAAGCAGCTGTTGAAGGATTAACTGTTTCTTTAGCAGCAGAATTTGCTCCTAATATAAGAGTAAATTGCATTGCTCCAAGTTTAACTAATTCAAAAATTGCAGAGCCAATGCTTAAAAATAAAGTTTTAGCTGATGGTATAGCAAAAGCCCATCCATTAAAAAGACTTGGAGAAGGTAAAGACTCAGCTTCGCTTGCAAAATTTCTAATAACTGAAGACAGTTCTTGGGTTACGGGACAAATTATTGCTGTCGATGGTGGTAGATCAAAACTTTCATAGAGTGAAGAAATTATTATTTCTTTTATCCTTAATATTATTCTCAACTAATTCATTTAGTAAAAATTTTCATTTTAATTTTAATAAAATTATTGAATTAGAAGCACCTTGGGGTTCGTCGTTCGTTAATGATAATGAAATGATTATTACCGAGAAAGGTGGCAAAATAAAACTTGTTAATATTTCTACAAAAAAGATAAATGAAATTGGTCATAACTTAAATTTTGTAGAATATGGACAGGGAGGATTATTGGATATTCTGTATCATGAAGATTACATTTACATCTCATACACAGAAAATAGAAATAATTGGAAGACTAGTACTTCAATTGCACGTGCAAAATTTAATAAAAATAAGTTAAATTTTAAAAATATTTTTCAAGCCAATCCACCAATTGACTCGCCTTATCATTTTGGTTCAAGACTGGTAATTAAAGACAATTATTTATTTGCTTCTGCAGGTGAAAGAGGTGGGGGAATGATTGCTCAAGATGGAAATAAACATCCAGGAAGTATAATTAGGATTTATCTAGATGGTGGCATTCCAAAAGACAATCCTCGTTTTGAGGGGAAATCAGACTGGCTACCTGAAATATATCAAATTGGTGTAAGAAATCCTCAAGGTTTAGCTTTATCACCTTTTGATGGAAAAATTTATATGAGCAATCATGGTGCAAAAGGAGGCGATTGGTTTGGTGAAGCAAAGAAAGGTGAAAATTATGGTTGGAAAATTCTTGGATGGGGTGGCACAAATTATTCAGGTATACCAATAGGGCCAAAATGGAAACCTGGCTTTACAAAAGCCATTCAATATTGGGTTCCATCTATAGCCACAAGTGCAATCACAATTTATAAAGGTAATGAATTTAAAGAATGGAATGGTCATGCATTAATTACTTCTCTTAAAGACAAGACTTTAAGAAAATTAGAGTTTAATGATTTATCAAACGTAAAAGAGGAAATAATATTTAAAGATAAAATTGGAAGAATCAGAGACATACAAATTCATCCTATAAATGGTAAACTATATTTTTTAAATCAAGATGGGTTGTGGTTGATGGAAAATTCTAGTTAGTATCAAAAAGATCTTTAAATAATTTAAATTCACCAATTTTAAAAATAATTGCATCATCTTTTTTAAATCCAAATTTTTCTGCATTTTGCTTAAACCTTAAAGGGGGCTCTAATATTGGTTCAAGTGATAAGACAAAAGTTCCCCAATGCATTCCAATTACTTTTTTACTTTTTAAATCTTTAGCAAGTCCAAGGGCTTCTTCAGGGTTAGTGTGGTAAGCAGAAGAATCTTTAATTGAAGCCATAGGATAAAAATTATATGCGCCAATGTTAATAAATGTTAAATCAATTGGACCATACTTGTCTCCCAATTCTTTATATATTTTTCCAACACCAGTATCACATAAAAATAATATTTTTTTTCCCTTGTATTCAATCAAATAGCTACCCCATAAAGTTTTGTTAGTATCCGTTAAACTCCTTTTTGACCAGTGGACTGATGGCAAAAAAGTAATATTTAAATTCTTATTTATTCTTATTTGATCATACCAATCCATTTCATTTACATCTTTAAATCTATTAATTTTAAAATATTTTTTTAGTCCTAAAGGTACCAAAACTTTGGAATCTTTATAAGGAAATCTCATTATTGTTTTCATGTCTTGATGATCGTAGTGATTGTGAGTTAGTAGAAAAATATCTGTTCTTGGTATCTCATTAAGTTTTAATGCTGGTTCTGTAAATCTCTTTGGCCCAAAAAATAAAGGTCCTGCATTTTTTGAAAAAACTGGATCTGTTATTATTGTGATTTCCCCTAATTTTAATAAAAATGTTGCATGACCTATCCACGCTACATAATCTTCTTTTTGGAAATTATTTAAATCCAATAAAACTTTTTCTTTTTTAATAATATTACTCTCAGAAAAAGTCATATCTAATTTTTTTTTTTCTTGGTTAAAGACCTTAAACGACCAATTGAAATTCATATCAATCACCTTTGATCCTTCAGGATTACGAAATGTGCCATTTGCTAAATGATGATATTTTTTTTTCATATCCGATTAATAATTTTTTGAAATAATATCTTGAATTGTATTACTTATAACTATTGTTCCAGCTTTGTTAGGATGTATGCCATCTTGTTGATTTAGATTTGGATCAAGAGCAACACCCTCTAGCAAAAATGGAATTAAAGGTAAATTATATTTTTTTGACAATTTAGGATAAATAGCATCAAAATTTTTTTTATATTTAGTTCCATGAGATGTTGGCGCAACCATCCCAGCTATTATAATTTTTATTTTTTTACTGTTAGCAATTTTAATTATTTCTTCTAAATTTCTTTCAGTTTCGTCTGGTTGAATTCCTCTAAGCATATCATTTGCCCCAAGACCAAGGATGATTAGATCAATACCGGGTTCTGATAAACTCCATTCTGCTCTATTCAATCCACCAGAAGAAGTACTTCCTGACACACTTCCATTTATTACTTTAATATTTAAACCACTCCTAACGAGATTACTTTCTAAAACCAAAGATAAGTGTTGTTCTTTAGGTAAACCATAACCCGCCATTAAACTATCGCCGAATAATATAACCTTTTCTATTGCACTTGCATTTATGTGCACTAGAAAGAATAACAATATTTTTATAAATAAACTTTTATTCATGAACACACTTCTTAAATTAAAAAAAATAAATCTCAAATACCAAACTGGGAAGGACAATATCAATGTTTTAAAAAATATTGATTTAACTATAAAAAAAAAAGAAACTGTATCTGTGGTTGGAGAAAGTGGGTCAGGAAAAACAAGCTTGATTATGCTTATTGGAGGACTAGAACGTCCAACCTCAGGGAAAATTATATTTCAAGACAGGGAAATAACAAATCTTAATGAAGACGAAGTATCTGAAATTAGAAAGCAAAATATAGGAATTATATTTCAATCTTTCTATTTAATTCCAAATTATACAGCTGTTGAAAATGTAGCTTTAACACTTGAACTTAATGAATTTAAAAATCCAGAGAGAGAAGCAAAAATTTTATTAGATCGATTTGGTCTAAAACATAGATTCAATAATCTTCCAAGTCAATTATCTGGCGGAGAGCAACAACGTGTGGCGATTGCAAGAGCTATTGCAATGAAACCAGATTTGATTTTAGCTGATGAACCAACTGGTAATCTAGATACCGAAAACTCAATAATGATCTCTCAAATTTTATTTAAATACGTCAAAGAAGAAGGGTCTTCTTTAATAATGGTGACACATGATCCAAAATTAGCAGACAAAGCAAAACGAAAAATTAAAATCAAAGATGGAAAAATTAAATAATTCTTCGGAGTTAAGTTTAATATTCAAGTATGCTTTAAAGGATTTAAGCAGAAATTATAAAAAAATTTCAAGCATTATTGTAACCCTGTTTATCAGTCTTTTTATTTTAAGTGCCATCTTTACAATCGAAGATAGTTTAAAAAAAGAGCTTAATGATAATGCAAAAGTTCTTTTGGGTGGAGATCTCGAAATCGATTATAACCGTAATCAGGGGGATCTTAATTTAGTCAATAAAGTAAAGGAATTTTCAACTGTCTCACAAATGATAGAGTTCAGCACAATGCTTTCTACGATAGGCAGAGAAAAAAATAAATCATTATTTACAAGAATTAAAACAGTTGATGAAAAATATCCACTTTACGGTGAAGTTGTTTATGAGCCAGAGGATGCTTATGAAAGAATGCAAAAGGAACCAAAGACAATTTTGATTAATGAAAGTTTATCAAAAACTTTAAAGATAAAAATAAATGACAAAGTTAAGTTACAAGATCAAAGTTTCATAGTTGTTGGAATTATAAAATCTGTACCTGATGTCAGTGGGTTTGTAGCTTTTGGAGATTGGGCATTAGCAGGAAAACAAACTTTGGAGATACTAAAACTAAATGGAATAGGTAGTTTTTTAAATTATGAATATAAAGTAAAATTTAAACCAAGTGATGATCCAGAAAAAATAGAAAGTAAGATCAAAGATATTTTTAAAGATGACCAAAAAGTAAAACTTAGATTTCCAGAAAATTCAGCAAGTGGCTTAAAAAGGATAATTAATAATTTTTCCCAATTTCTCTCTTTAGTTTCAATTAGTGCAGTGTTAATTGCTGGAATAGGTATCGCTAATACATTGTTGTCATTTATAAACCAGAACAATATGTCTATAGCTGTAAGAAAAGCTGTAGGATTTTATTCAGGGAATATAAAAACACTTTATTATCTTCAATTATTAATATTATTATTTATTATTACTGTAATTTCTTATGGCTCAAGTTTTTTAATTGTACCAATTGCAGATAAATATTTATCTGATGGGTTGGGATTAAATGTTTATCCAAAATTCTCTTTAATTAATTTTATAAAAATATTTATTGTAGGTTTGTTAGTTCTTATAATTTTTTCAATACCAACAATAAGTTCAATTGATCAAGTTAAAGCATCAAACCTATTTAGAAATGTATTCCAAAACCTGCAATTTTATTACTCAAAAAAGTCGGTTATTTTGAGTTTTATCTTGTTATCATTTTTAGTTTTATTGTTTACACTAGGATCTGAAAGGCCTTCTTATAGCTTGGGTTATTTTCTGGCTTTTTTTGTATGTCTAATTGTATTTTTTTTACTTTCTAAAATTATAATTTATTTACTGAAAAAGTTTAATTTTATTTCAAATATCTCTTTAAAAGTATCGATAAAAAATATAACACAAACAAAAAGTATCACTCCTATCACAATTATGTCTTTAGGCTTAGGTGTAACTTTATTATTAACTTTAGCTTTAGTTGGAACAAATTTTAAAAGAGAAATTGCAAGATCTATTCCAGATATTGCTCCTGATTATTTTTTTGTTGGAATTCAAAAAGGTGAAAAGAAAAAATTTGAACAAAGTGTTTACAAAATGAACCCTGATGCAAACATTGAAATAGTACCTATGGTTTCTTCCGGAATAGTAAAAATTAATGGTGTGAATCCAAATAGCTATATTAAACCAGATAATGATAGTTATTGGGTAATTGGAAGTGAAAGAAGATCTTCTTGGGTTGAAAATATACCTAAAGATAACCCAATTTTAAAGGGAGAATGGTGGGATTTATCTAAACCTAACCAACTTCAGATATCGCTTGATGCAAAAGTAGCTAAAGATTTTAATATTGAGTTAGGAGATATTTTTACTTTAAATATTTATGGTCGAGAAATTGATGGAGAAATAGTCAATTTTAGAGAAGTTGATTATCGTGATCTAAGTATTAATTTTGCCATGTTATTTAATCCACAATTTGCAAAAAAAATTCCTCATGAATATTTAGCAACTGCTAAGTTTAAAAATCCAGATAATTTTGATGAAACCAAAATGTTAGAAGTATTACCGAGTTTATCTATGATAAAAATTGCTGATTACTTAAACAAAGTAACATCAGTTTTAAATAAAGTTTTCATAGCTGTAACCTTAATTTCTGGTGTTACAATTGTCATTGGATTGATTGTTATCTCAAGTGCTATAATGGTCCAAGGAAAAGTAAAAGAGTACCAAAATCTTGTGTTTAAAATTTTAGGTTTTTCTAAAAAAGAAATTATATTTACCTCTTTAATAGAATTTATAATTATTTTTATGTCGGTAATATTAATTGCAATATTTTTTGCAGTGATTGGATCAAAATTTATTATGGAGAATATTTTTGAATTGGTTTGGCAATTTGATTTTAAAGTTTTAATTTTCCTTGGTGCCTCTATAGGAATTCTGACCTTGATTTTAATTATGCTAACTAATCTTATATACCTAAATCCTAAAGTCTATCCACTAATAAGAAATCAATAATAAATTTTATTTATTTGCTCTCTTAAAACACTCAATTGTATTTTTAAGTAAACATGCAATAGTCATCGGTCCAACTCCACCTGGAACTGGAGTTAAAGCTTTTGCAACTTTTGATACTTCATCAAATGCGACATCACCAACTAAGCCGTTTTCAGTTTTATTAATTCCAACATCAATAACAATTGCATCTTTTTTCACCCAGTCACCCTTTATAAGCTCAGGGATTCCAACAGCAGCAACTATAATATCACCTTTTAAACATTCACCCTTAAGATCATTTGTTTTTGAATGAGTAATTGTAACTGTGCAATTTTCTTTCAACAACAACTGAGTCATTGGCTTACCATTTAAATTTGATCTTCCAACAATTACGGCCTTTTTTCCATTAAGGTTTGGTTCAATTTTTTTTATTAATAAATAACAACCTAAAGGAGTGCATGGAATAGAACTTTCATAACCTGAAGATAGATTGCCAACATTCATGGGATGAAATCCATCTACATCTTTGTCTGGCAAAATCGCCTCTATAACTTTTTGTTTATCAATGTGTTTTGGGAGTGGTAGCTGAACTAAAATTCCTGAAACAGAGACGTCATTGTTAAGTTCATCAATTTTTTTTAAAACTTCACTTTCTTCAACACTATCAGGGTATCTAATCACCTCTGATTTAAGACCTACTTCATTGGCAGATTTCTCTTTGTTTCTCACATAAATTTGACTAGGAGCTAAATCCCCTATCAATATAACCGTTAAACCTGGTACTTTATTGTGCTTATCTTTTAAGGATAATACCTCTTTTTTAAGCTCTTCTCTTAAATCAGCAGCAGCTTTTTTTCCATCAATTAAAATCATTTATTAAAATATTAGTGGTGCAATGTAAATCTTCATACACATTTCTAAGAACCATATCAACAAAAGAAGTACGATAGGTGAAATATCAAAAGCTCCAAGGTTAGGTAAAAATCTTCTAATTCTAATTAAAATTGGTTCTGTCATTTTATAAGTGAAATCTAATATTAAATATACAAACCGATTACTGGTATTTAATACATTAAAAGCAACTAACCAGCTTACAACGACATTTGCTATTACAACATATGAATAAAGTTTTAAAATTTGAAGAGCTAAATAAAATATAGCAATCATTTTTTTTCAACATAGATAGACTGACTTGGAAATGCAAAAGCGGCCCCCTTACCTTCAACAATTTTTTTTATTTCGAGTGCCAAATTTTCTTTAACTTGTAAATAATTAGTCCAACTATTTGTTTTTGTAAAACATCTAACATACATATCAATTGAGCTATCTGAAAACTTATCAATTCTTACAGCAACACCCACTGATTGGTCATAATCATCACCTTTTTTAATATGATCTTCAATTTCGTTTCTTATTGTTTTTAATTGCTCAATTGTAGTGTCATATTGAAGAGTTATTATCCAGCTAATTGCCCAATTAGTTTTTCTAGTATTATTAATTACTGCATTTTCAGCAAATTGGAAGTTTGGGATAATTGCTAATGACTTATCAAATTTTCTTATAACTGTTGATCTAAATCCTATATTTTCAACAACCCCCTCAATAATTCCATCAACTTTTATCCAATCACCAATTCTAAATCTTTTTTCAACTAAAACTAAGATTCCTGAGATTAAATTTTTAAATAAATCCTGAGCACCTAATGCTACCGCTACTCCAAATAAACCCAATCCTGCGATTATTGGTCCAATTTTAATTCCCCATAGTTCAAGAACAGCTGCTGCGCCTAATATAAAAATTAAAATTTTAAGAGACTTTATAATCCAACCTATTAATTCTTTTGTAAGAACTTTATCTAATCCACTTAATACATATGATATTGGTTCAATTATTTGATGTATTATCCAAAATAATAAAATTGTAATTAATGTTCTATTAACGTTATCTATGAAACCCCTAGTCTCATTATCAAATGACATATAATAACTAGCAAAAAAAACACCCAGAACAATTGGAAGAAACCTAGCTGGACCCTCCATGGATTTAACAAAAGTATCATCTAATTTATTTGTTGTTCTTTTTGAAATTAATTCTAATTTTTTTATTACAAGTTTGCTAATTAGACCTCTAAATATTAAAAATAATATAAATATTCCAAGACCTACTATTATCTGAAAGAAATCTACTCCAAGAATTCCCTGCTTCCATACAGATAAAAATAACTCATTTAGTTTATTTAAAACGTCCATTTTTAAATTTTATATAGTAAAAACTCTTCTTCACCAGGGTTAAAAAGAAAAATTTTTTTCCATTTAATGTCATTTAACGTTGATGATGCTTTTTCACCTATGCACATTAGATTTGTATCCATCCATATATTATCTAATTTATATTTTTTTATGATATTAAGAAAAGCTCTTGCGCTATTTTCAGAATATATAAAAACCATATCAGGGGGAGATGATTTTATGTCAGTTAAAAAATTAATATCCAAATTTTCGTTTGGTATTGCGGTGTAGTTTATAACTCTCTTAATAACATAATGTTCTGAAATTAGATCTTTTTGTAGGTCATATGATACTATTTCACCACTCACATAAAGTATTGATCCAATTTTTGGATCAAAATTTTGTAAAATTAATTCCTTAAGATTATTTACATTTCCATCGGCACAAAAAATATTTTGAAAACCAGATTCTTTCGCTATTCTTTCTGTTGCATGACCAACACAAAAACAAAATATATTTTTATTTACTTTTGAAATATCTAAATTCTTTAGAGCATTTGCGCTAGTAAATATTATTCCATTAAATTGTGAAAAATCTATTTCTGGTATTTCTACCTTTTTTATTTGTAATAAAGGTAAATGTGAAACTTTATGATTCATTGAATGAAGCATTAATATCAACTTTTTACTATCTTCTAATGGTCTAGTTAGTAAAATATGCATGCTAGTTTTTATATGAACCTTTTGATTGCATTTTTAGCTTTTCTCCAATAGATCTGCTTAAAACTTTTATTTTATCTTTTTCTATAATTTCTTTAATAAAATATCTTTGATTTCCATCGACAGAAAAAAGTTCTGTTCTTATTTCGACTTTTTTCTCAATTAATTTTGCATATACACCAACTGCTGTATCGCAATCTCCTTCTAGAACTTTTAAAACTTCTCTCTCTGCATTTGCGATAGTTCTCGTGTCTTTATCATTTATGTTTTCAAGCAGTTTTTTTATTTTGTCATCTTCAGCTCTACATTGTATTGCTATAATACCTTGTCCAGCACAAGGTATAAGTTCATCAACAGTAAATTCTTGTGAAATTTTATGTTCCAAGTTTAATACTTCTAGTCCTGCTTTTGAGAGAAGTATTGCATCGTAATCTCCTTTTTCCAATTTTTGAATTCGAGTGTCAACATTTCCTCTAATTAATTTATATTTTAAGTTTTTTCTTTTTTTTTTAAGTTGATATTCCCTTCTGTATGAAGAAGTACCAATAACTGAGCCTGGCTCTAAATCAACAAATTTAATATTATTTTTACTTATTAAAACTTCATTTGGTGAATTTCTTTCCAAATAATAATTTGTTAATAATTTGTCTGTCTCAACTGTTGGCATATCTTTAAGGGCATGAACAGCAATATCTATTTCTTTATTAATTAATTCTCTTTCAATTTGACTGGAGAACAATCCTTTGCCACCTATATCTGATAATCTTTCATTTTGTTTTTTATCTCCAACAGTGAGAATTTTTTTTAATTTTATTTCGTTTGAGTAGAACTTCTTTAATTTTTGTATTACTTTCTCCGCATAAATTAAAGCTAACTTGCTTCCTCGAGAACCTACTGTTAATGAAGTTTTTTTCATATAATTTATTTTTATTACATTCTTATAGTTTAATTGTGTAATAATAAAAAAATATATGTCAGAAAATCCAATAATATTAGGAATTGAGACCAGTTGTGACGAAACAGCTATATCATTAATTCAAGACAATCAAAGTGGTATACCTAGAATTTTATCAAACATTATATCAAGTCAAATTGATGTTCATAAAGAGTTTGGCGGAGTAGTTCCGGAACTAGCAGCTAGATCTCATTCAGAAAAAATTAATTTGATTGCTGAAAAAGCTATAGCTGATAGCAAAATAAGTTTAGATAAAATTTCTGCCGTTGCCGCAACAGCTGGGCCTGGCCTTGTAGTTTGTCTTACTGTTGGATTAAATTTTGGTAAAGCTTTAGCGTCATCATTAGAAATCCCGTTTATAGGAGTAAATCATTTAGAAGGTCATGCTCTGAGCCCTAAGCTTCAGGAAAAAATAGAATACCCTTATCTCCTTTTACTTATATCAGGGGGACACAGTCAATTTTTAAGTGTTAATGGTTTAGGAAATTATAAAAGATTAGGAACAACTATTGATGATGCTTTAGGTGAAGCATACGATAAAACAGCAAAACTTTTAGGAATAGAATTTCCTGGTGGGCCAAAACTAGAAAAATTTGCAGAAAAAGGAGATCCAAATAAATTTAAACTTCCAAAACCAATAATTAACAAGGGTGGGTGCAATATGTCGTTTGCTGGACTAAAGACAGCAATCTTAAGGATAACCAAAAGTATAAGTTGTGATCAAGAGAGATTTGACTTAGCTGCATGTTTTCAAAAAACTATAGAAGAAATTTTGTATACAAAATCAGAAATAGCAATTGATGAATTTTGTAAAATTAATTCTATTAATCATAGTTCGTTTATTGTAGCTGGGGGTGTTGCTGCCAATAAAGGTATAAGGAAAAAATTAATTGAAATAAGTAAAAAAAAAAAATTTCACCCAATATTTCCTGACCTTAAATTATGTGGAGATAATGCCGCAATGATCGCAATGGTTGGGTTGGAAAAATTTAAAGTAAAAAATTTTGATAGTTTGGATTTAGCTGCAAGTCCAAGATTAGCCTTGGATAAGAATGCAAAATTTCTAAAAGGTGCAGGGGTTAAACTCTAGTGAATATTTTTAGAGAAAATAATTTTGACGATAATGATTTTCTCGTAGTTAGTTTTTTTACACAAAGTTATAAAAATAAAGCTCAGAGATTTGTAGAATCAGTTGAAAACTTTAAATTAAACTACAAAGTATTTGAGATACCAACAATACATTACTCTAAAAGTAATAAAGGATCATATGATATCAATTATTGTATGCCTAAACTTATTTTAAAAGTTATAGAAAAATATAATGTACCAATTTTATTCCTTGATGTAGACATGGTAATCACTGAAAAACCTAAATTAATTTTTGATATAAATAAAAAAAAAATTGATTTTGCTATTTATAATTGGTTTGATGATCCAGAAAATGATGGATACTTACCAATAAAATTGGATATTGATACAAATAAAGGAAAAATCAGTAAAAAATTTTATATCAATAGTTTAGGAGTAAAACTTATAAACGACCCTAAAAAAGATGGACAACTTTTTTCAAGTGGTGGCGTAGCTTATTTTTCAAACAGATCAATATCAATCAGGCTGCTTAATGAATGGTTAGAAAATATTAAAAGCTATCCTAAAGCACCTGATGATCAATTACTAGACTACACATTCAATTACACAACTGGTGTAAAAAAAGATTTAAACGTAGAATGGTTGACTAAAAGTTACTGCAGAATTCATTGGTGGATTTTTGATAGACCTGTTATCAATCATCCTTCAAATTTGTCTCATAGAGAAGACGATAATTTTTTTAAAATAACAGGTAAACAAAGGTTTAAAATTGAAAATACCAAAAAAAGATTGACAGAAAGATACTCTAAAAATGAGTTAATAGATGTTGAAAATAAATCGGTCTATGAAGTAATTAAAGGTAAAATTCATTTAATTAAAAAATTTGAGGAAAGCATTTATATATAAAATTAATTTTATATGTAATTAACTATAATCTTTTTTGTAAATTTTTTAAAATTTTATAGAAAGTTTTGTACTTTTCTAATTTTCCTCTTATGATTTCTGCAGTTTTAAATCTTAAAAAATCATTCCAGTAATTTGCTGAATTCAATTTATAATAATCAAAATAATCTTCTATTTCAGATTTAGATCTTGCTCCTCCATTATCACCATACTTCGCTACAAATGGATTAAAATCTGGATACAAACTATTTACATTTATAAGTTGAACCTTAGCAAAATTTCCAATTAAAATATCATCAAATATATTGTTTTTTATTGAATACATTAATGAATTTCTTGGTGTTTCAAACTTAAGCCCTTCTTTTTTATCAGAAAATTTTAAGTTGAAATCTTTGTTTCCAATTCTAAAATTTATAAAACCAAATTTTTCCTTTACGTGATCAAATCTACTAAAGTATGTATTAATTTGTTTTTTATCCTCTTCATCTAATTCGTCTGACCAATTATCTCCAAAAAATTTTGGGTCTTTTGGTTCATTGAAATTTTTAGGTGGATTAATTAATTGAAAATCATTTTTTTGAAAGTCCCAAATTATAAATGCTGGTAACAAATTTCCATGCTTATTATTAAATTTTTCTGAATGAGCCTCAATAGGCGTAACAAATTTATTCATTTTTACTGAATCTTTTCTTGTATAAGTATGTAGAGAGGAAAAGGGAATAGCATAATTACAATTCCATTTTTTCATGTGATATGCATATGTTATTCCACAAGATGGCTTTTGAGATGCTTGAGGTTCAATAAATTTTCCGTTTGAATCATAAAAATTTATCATGTCAGCATCACCCCAGTTAACAAGTTTTAACAAAAATTTATTTTTGTAATTTTTTAAGATTTTTTTTATTTCTTTTGACCAGCCAAGCGCATTTCCATCATTTAAATTTAATATCACATTTTCTTTTAAAACTTCAAATATGGCTGTTGAGTCTTGGTTCCAATCTGCAAAAACCTTTATCCGAATATTATTTGATATAGAGAACCATTCGTTATTTTTTAACTCAATACATTTAAAATTTTTTGATAATTCATTGTAAATTCTTTTTCCATAATGACTTGCTAATATAAAAGTCTTATCTTTAAAGAGTTCAAGAGAGTCTGGATCAATATGGTCTGGGTGACCATGAGATAAGAAAACATATTTAGCTTTTAATATATTCTTATATTGAATATTGGGTATTTGATATTTATGACCCCAACTACCAAAATATGGATTCCCTAAAATCCAAGGATCTGTAGTAATAATTGGCTCTTTATCAAATAAAGTAATTGTAGCATTTCCTATTGTTTCAAAGCCAATCATTTATATTTTTATATTATTATATTATTGTTTAAAAATAACTATAAGAAGTAATGAGATATTGGTTATTAAAATCAGAACCTAATGTTTGGTCAATAGATCAACAGTTAAAATTTGGTAAAAAAGGTGCAGATTGGGATGGAGTAAGAAATTATCAAGCTGCAAATAATTTAAAAAAAATGAAGAAGGGTGATCTTTGTTTTTTTTACCATTCAAACATCGGTAAAGAAATCGTTGGAATTGTTGAGGTAATTAAAACAGCATTTATCGACCCAACAGATAGGGAGAAGCGATTTGTAGCAGTAAAAGTTAAGTATAAAAGTAAACTAAAAACACCAGTTTCTCTTGAAAACATTAAAAAAAATAAAGATTTAAAAGATATTGCACTAATAAAACAAAGCAGACTATCTGTAATGCCAATCGACACTAAATGCTGGAAAATTATTTTGAAGATGAGTAGTATCTAAGAAATTTATAATTCATGCCAAAAAAAAAAGTAAAAAAAAGAAAGAAAAAAATAATTTCAAAAAAAAAAACTAAAGCAAAATCATTATCACCAAATCAAGAAAAGGAACTTATATATAAGACAAAGAAAGACTGGATTAGTAAAGCTCTAGTAAATAAATCTCAGTACGAGAAAAAATATAAAGCTTCAATAAAGGATAATGATGGTTTCTGGAAAAAAGAAGGAAAAAGAATTAATTGGATAAAGCCATACACAAAAATTAAAGATGTTAAATATAGTAAGTCAGATGTTAAGATAAAATGGTTTTATGATGGTACTCTAAATGCATCAGCAAATTGTATTGATAGACATTTAAAAAAAAATAAAGATAAAACTGCAATTATATGGGTAGGAGATGATCCAAAAGTTCAAAAGAAAATATCCTACAAAGAATTACACAAAGAAGTTTCTAAAGCTGCAAATGGTCTTAAAGAATTAGGTGTTAAAAAAGGTGATAGAGTTACAATTTATCTAACAATGATACCTGAACTTGCATATACTATGTTAGCATGTGCAAGAATAGGAGCAGTCCATTCAATAATCTTTGGAGGATTTTCTCCAGATAGTATTTCTGGAAGAATAAACGACTGTGAATCTGATTATCTTATTACCGCAGATGAAGGTATAAGAGGTGGAAAAATAATACCTCTAAAATCAATTGCCGATGAGGCTTTAGTAAATTGTCCAAATGTAAAAAAATGTGTTGTTGTTAAAAGAACAGGCAATAGAATAAATTGGGACGAAAGAAGAGATGTTTGGTATCACGAGTTAACAAAAAAAGTTTCAAATAAATGTGAACCAGAGGAAATGAATGCAGAAGATCCTTTGTTTATTCTATATACATCAGGATCAACAGGTAAACCGAAAGGTGTCATGCATACAACTGGTGGATATATGGTATATGCATCAATGACACATCAATATATTTTTAATTACAAACCTAAAGATATTTATTGGTGTACAGCTGATATTGGATGGGTAACAGGACATAGTTATATCATTTATGGGCCATTATCTAATGGAGCAACAACTATAATGTTTGAGGGAATTCCAACTTATCCTGATAGCTCAAGATGGTGGCAAATCATCGATAAGTATAAGGTAAATATTTTTTATACTGCTCCAACAGCAATTAGAGCTTTGATGAGAGAAGGTGATAAGCCTGTTAAAAAAACATCAAGAAAATCGTTGAAATTATTAGGAACTGTGGGTGAACCAATCAATCCAGAAGCATGGGAATGGTACTATAAAACCGTTGGAGATTCTAATTGCCCTATTGTTGACACTTGGTGGCAAACGGAAACGGGAGGGATATTAATTAGTCCACAAACAGGTGCTATAAATTTAAAGCCAGGTTCGGCAACAAAACCTTTTTACGGAATTAGACCTGTAATAGTAAATAAAGATGGAAAAGTTTTAAAAGGAGAAGCTGAAGGTCGATTATGTATTGCACAATCTTGGCCAGGTCAGATGCGGACAGTTTATGGTGATCATCAAAGATTTATTGATACTTATTTTTCTCAATTTGATGGAAAATATTTTACAGGAGATGGATGTAGAAGAGATAAAGATGGATACTATTGGATAACAGGAAGAGTGGATGATGTAATAATAGTATCGGGACATAATCTAGGAACTGCAGAGATAGAAAGTGCCTTTGTAGCTCATCCAAAAGTTGCTGAGGCCGCTGTTGTTGGATATCCTCATGACATTAAAGGAAATGGCTTATATTGTTATGTAACTTTAAATGTGGGAGAAGAATCGACTTTAGATTTAGAGAGAGATTTAAAGCTTTGGGTTAGAAAACAAATTGGTCCAATAGCTACACCAGATTTAATACAATTCTCACCTGGGCTTCCAAAAACTAGATCGGGTAAGATTATGAGAAGAATTTTAAGAAAAATTGCAGCCAATGAACATGATCAATTAGGTGATACAACTACTTTAGCTGATCCAAGTGTAGTAAAAAGTTTAGTTGAAAATAGAAAAAATACTTAAAAATTTATTAATTCAATAAATTCTTTCTTAACATTATCCCATTTTAAGATCATAGAATTCAAAACTATTTTTTTGTCTAAAGATTTTAATTCTTCAGCGATTGGAGACCATTCATATAAAGATAGTGCGCTGGTATTAAATGGTAATGACTCATGATATTCATTCCAATTAATCTTTTCATATCTTTCAAGAAAATTTTTTTTTGCTTTTTCATAAATTTCCTTTGGCATTTCGTTTTTCTGAAATTCATTATCCAAAATTTCAAAATAAATTTCATTTGCTTTTTCAGTATCATGTTGATTTCTGATATTTTTTAAAAAAGAGATTGTATAAAAAGTTAAATCCTGTAATGCAGTTGAATAAATATTCCATTTAGCTTTATTAATAGATCCTAAAAATATCTCATCTTCAAACATCAATACATATTTCGCTCCCATTCTTGTTTTAAGATATCCATATAGAGTAACTTGGCTTACCCATGCAGATTTTTTTTGAATGAATTCTTTTAAATCAGAATAATTTTCGATTTTTTTTGTTTTTTTGAAATATTTTAAGAATGGAATGAAATATTCCTTTAAATACTCAAATTTCAAATCTTTGAGCTTTAACTTGTATTTAATGCCCATTTAGAACCGATATTACTACTTTTACTATAAATATATGCCATTTTTTACCCTTTAATTATTACTTTAAATGAGTATGAATTATATCTTTAACCTATAGGGAGGATTAAAATAATGTCAAACAAAGAAAAGCACTGGGAAAAAACCAAAGGATTAATGATAATTACATTAATTATTTGGTTTGTTTTCGGTTATCTGATCTTCATGTTTGGTTCTGACCTAAACACTTCAAGTTTTATGGGATATCCATTAGCGTATTACATGTGTGCGCAAGGTTCCATCATTGCATTTGTGGTCCTAATTTTTTGGTTTGCAAATAGACAAGAAAAAATTGATGAAGAGTTTGGTTTTACCGAAAAGGAGGATGATTAATGTTTAAAGGCAATTTTATTGACAACCTACCAAAAATTTACGGAACATATACTGGGGGCTTCATTGTATTCATCATATTGATGGCGATAGCGGAGCAAGCAGGTATGACCGCTAAAACAATTGGTATTTTGTTTGTCGCCTTTACAGTTTGTATATATGCCTTGATTGGGTATTTATCTAGAACTGTTCAGGTTGATGCTTATTATGTTGCTGGAAGACAGGTACCAACAGTATTTAACGGAATGGCAACTGCAGCTGACTGGATGTCAGGTGCATCATTCGTTGCAATGGCTGGTGGTATTTACTTTGGTGGTTATACTTATATGGCTTTCTTAGTCGGATGGACTGGGGGATACGTTTTAGTATCATCACTTTTAGCACCATACTTAAGAAAATTTGGATGTTATACTGTGCCAGATTTCATTGGAACAAGATACGGCGGAAACTTTGCAAGATTCTGTGCTGTAGTTGTTTTAACATTGGCGTCTTTCACTTATGTAACAGCTCAAATTAACGCAACAGGAACAATCGCATCAAGAGCACTAAGCATTCCATTTGAATTAGGAGTTTGGGTTGGACTAGTAAGTATTTTACTTTGTTCAATGCTAGGCGGAATGAGAGCAGTAACTTGGACACAGGTTGCTCAATACATAGTATTGATTATTGCTTATCTAATTCCAGTATTTTGGATTAGTAACAAATCAGGATTTGGTTTCTTTCCACACTTTATGTTAGGTGAGGAAGTAGCTAGATTAGGTGCACTTGAATCGCAATTTGGATTAGTTAAAAATGCTGCTGCAGATATTAAAGCTGCAGGTGTACCAGGTGGTCTAAAATCTATCGCTGTGTCACACGCAGGTGTGCCAGAAGGTGGAATGGCTGCATGGAAATTTATTTCATTAGCACTATGTATGATGGTAGGAACAGCTTCTTTACCTCACATTTTAATGAGATACTTCACTACTCCAAGTGTTAAAGCTGCAAGAAAATCAGTGGCATGGTCACTATTCTTTATTGCATTGCTTTATACTTCAGCGCCAATGCTTGCAACATTATCCAAAATCTCACTAATAGATCCAAACTTACCAACAGGTATTATTGGAAAACCAATTGCTGAAATTATGCAAATTGAGTGGGTAAATGCTTGGATTAATGTAAAACAAGCCTTCATAGCAGACTTTAACGGAGATGGTATTCTTCAGTTAAATGAATGGTTTATGAGAGGTGACGTGGTTGTACTAGCAACTCCTGAAGTTGCTGGATTACCATACGTAATCTCTGGACTAGTTGCTGCAGGAGGAATGGCTGCTGCGATGTCAACAGCTGATGGTCTAATTCTTGCTATCGCTAACGCTTTATCACATGATATTTATTACAAAATCATTGATCCAAAAGCGGATGTAAGAAAAAGATTGTTAGTTGCTAGAGCACTTCTAATAGTTATTGGTGCCGCTGGAGCATATATTGCATCGATGAGGATCACTAGTATCCTTGGTGCAGTTGCTTGGGCATTTGACTTTGCAATGTCAGGATTGTTCTTCCCATTAATACTTGGTGTATGGTGGAAGAGAGCAACAAGACAAGGAGCAATCGCAGGTATGATAGCAGGTCTTGCATCAGGAACAGCTTATCTAATTTATGTTTATCCTAAGTTTATGGGTAATGCGCCTTGGTTAGGTATTGACCATTTACGTTTCGGTATAATTGGAGCGTCGGTCTGTTTAGTTGTAATGGTTGTAGTAAGTTTAATGACTGAAGAACCAGATAAAGCTACACAGCAAATGGTAGACGAAGTTCGTGTTCCATCAGGTAAGACAATACTTGGTAAGCAACACTAAATTAAACTTTTTGGGGGCGGTATCCGCCCCCATTTTTTTCAGATAAATGCCTTTATATATTTTAGTTATAGACTACATTTTAGGTATCATTATGTGGACTTTAATTGGAAGATCTGCAATGAATATTTTTCAAAAAGAAGATTCTGAATTCTTTTTTATGAAAGTATTTGTAAAATACACAAATCCAATTATTAAAATTTTTAAATTCATAACTCCTAGTTTCATTATAGGACCATTAGTTCCACTTTATGTAGCGTGGTTTTTTTATATGTTTAGATTTTATTTAATGCCTTATTTAATGGGTTATTCTGTTATGGGAATGTTATCGTTTCCATTAGAAAGTGAAATAGCTGCGGAAATTTATAAAATATTTGGTAAATAATAATTCAAATATATTCAAAAATTGATAGTACTAGTTTTTATTTATTAATGAAAAATATACAAATTTCGCCTTCAATACTTTCTGCAGATTTTAGCCAATTAGGTGAGGAAATTAAAAGATTAGAAGATGGTGGCGCTGACTTAATTCATGTAGATGTAATGGATGGACATTTTGTTCCCAATATTACAATTGGTCCCCCAGTGATAAAAACACTCAGAAATTATACAAAATTACCTTTTGATGTACATTTAATGATCTCACCAGTTCATAAATATATAAAAAATTTTGCTGAAGCAGGATCTGATATAATAACAATTCACCCTGAAGCAACCGACAATTTGATTGAATCGATTAAACTTATTAAACAATTAAAGAAAAAAGTAGGCATATCTTTAAATCCAAATACGGAAGTAAGTGTAATTGAAAAATTATTAAAAGAAATAGATTTAGTTTTAATTATGAGTGTTTATCCTGGTTTTGGTGGTCAAAAATTTATACCAGAAGTTATTGCTAAAATTAAAAAACTATATCAAATAAAAAAAGATAATAACTTAAAATTTGATATTGAAGTTGATGGTGGAATAAATTTCTCTAATTCAAAAGAGGTTATATCAGCAGGGGCAAATATATTAGTTTCTGGAACAACAATATTCAAAGAAAACAATGGTGATATAAAAAAAAATATAGAAACTCTAAAATCAATGTAAGATGTATTTAAAAAATTCTTTAATTTTAATAAATGAATTTTTTTACTACACTAAAAATCAAATAAGAAATTTATACTTAAAATCAAAGTTTTATAACAATAAAATTTCAAAAATTGAGATAAGCAACATTTCCTATAGACCAAGTCTAAGTATTTTAAGCTGCTTGGTTAAATATGATAAAAAAAAAATTAAAATTGAAGAATTAGATAAAGATAATATTTGGGAAAGTGAATTATTAAGTAGTAATAACCTCAATAAACTAAATAATTTTTATTGGTTATTTAGTATTGATTTAAAATCTTCCCCAAGTATTACACAATCAATAATTATTAAATGGATTGAAAAAAATCAAAGTTATAATTCATTAACATGGCAAACAGATATTTTATCAAAGAGAATAATATCTTGGATAGCAAACTCTAAATTATCTTATGATGAAAGTGATACTAAATATAAAAATAAATTTCATTTTTCTATAAATAAACAGATTAATCATTTAATAAATGAAATAAGCAAATCTCGATCTGTTAATGATAAATTATTAGGCTGTATAGCAATAATAATTACAGGATTATCATACGCAAATGAAAAATTTTTAAATTATGGATTAGAATTACTAAGAAAAATTATTATTAATTCTTTTGACGATGAGTATTTTCCAAAAACGAGAAGTATCAGGCAATTAAATTTTTATTTAAAATATTTTGTTCTTGTTAGAGAATTATTAAAGGAGTCTTTTAATGATATACCTGAGTACCTTGATGAAATAATTTTCTATCTAGGAAAATCTTATTCTGTTTTTTCTAAAATCGAACAAAGTTTACTATTCAATGGGAATCATCAAAATGATTTAAAGGAATTTAATAAATATCTTTCGCTTTATAAATATAAGTTTGAAAATTTAAATAATGAAGTAGGAGGATATGCCATTTTAAAAAACAAAAATTGTATTCTTGCAATGGATGTTGGAAATTCGCCCCAAAAAACTTTTTCACATAACTATCAAAGTGGAGCTCTTTCATTTGAATTCTTCTACAAAGATAAAAAACTTATTTCAAATTCTGGTTACTTTCAGGATTATAAAAACAAATTAAATCTAATTTCAAAATCTACTGCCGCTCATTCAGCACTTGTAATTGATAATCATTCAAGTTGTTCATTTAGAAACAATGGAAAATATAAAACATTAGAAAACGGTTTGAAAATTAGTGATAAAAATATTGTTAATGAAAAAAACTATTGGTTAATCAAAGCATCTCATAATGGCTTTTTAAAAAAATTTGGAATTTTATGTGAAAGATCTTTAGAATATTTCGTTGAAAAAAATAAATTAACAGGAACCGATAAAATAATTACAAAAAATAAGTTAGAAACAAAAAAATATGATATCAGATTTCATATGGAACCAGGTGTTAAATTAACAAAAACACTAGATAACAAAACTATACTGATTGAAATTGAAAATTCTGGATGGAAATTTTCAACTAACTGCGAGATTATAAATATTGAATCGGGTATATATTTCGGTAATAAAAATGTAACTAGTGAAAACCAAAATATATGTTTATCAGGCAAAATAAAAGATATAACTCAGGAAATTAAATGGGCATTCGAAAAAATACAATAAAAATTAAGACTGCTTTAATTTCATTGTCAGATAAATCCAATTTAAAGCCATTATTAAATTTACTAAAAAAATATAAAATCAAAATAATAAGCTCAGGTGGCACATACAAAAAAATTAAAAGTATGGGTTTTAAATGCTTAGAAGTATCTAAATTTACAAATTCAAAAGAGCTGCTAGATGGAAGAGTAAAAACATTGCATCCAAAAATTCATTCTGGAATTTTGAACGTTAGGCAGAATAAAAAACATCAAAAAGAAATGAAAATTAACAATTATGAAAATATAGATCTAGTTATTATAAATTTTTATCCATTTGAAAAAGTTTTATTAAGTAATTCTGGTCACAAAAATATAATTGAAAATATAGATATTGGAGGACCAACAATGGTTAGAGCAGCTGCAAAAAATTATAATGATGTAGTTATCCTAAGTAACAAAGAACAGTATGAAGATTTAACTATTGAATTAAATAAAAATAAAGGTTCAACGAATTTAAAATTTAGAGAAAAATTGGCTGAAGAAGCATTTATGGAAACAGCATATTATGAATCAAAAATTTTTAATTATTTCAATCAGAAGTCCAAAAACCTTTTCCCAATCAAGAATATATTTTCTGGAAAAATAGTTGAGAAGACAAGATATGGAGAAAACCCTCACCAAAAAGCGGCAATATATTCACAAAATAACAAGCAGGAAATTATTCAAATCGGCGGAAAACAACTAAGTTACAACAACTATAACGATCTTTATTCAGCTCTAAGTATTTCTAAAAATTTGCCGAAAAATAACGGTGTAGTAATAATTAAGCATGCTAATCCCTGTGGAGTTTCCATTAATCCAAACAAAATCAAATCTTTTAAAGAGGCTTTAGAAAGTGACCCAATTAGTGCCTATGGTGGTATTGTATCATGTAACTTTAAATTAAATATTAGTTTAGCTAAAGAGATTAATAAAATATTTTTTGAGGTAATAGTTGCAAATGGATTTGACAAAAAATCAGTCAAACTTTTAAAAAAGAAAAAAAATCTAAGGCTAATTGATTCTAGTAAAGTAGAAAAAAATTTTAAATTTAATTTTATGAATAAATTTAATTCTATTTTAGTTCAAGATCCAGATACTCAACATTTTTCTAAGAAAGATTTTAAAATCGTATCAAAATTAAAACCTACGAATAAAACTTTAAACAAACTTATTTTTGCATTTAATATATGCAGAAGTGTAAAATCGAATGCGATAGTCATTACAAAAGATTACAAGACAATAGGCATAGGTTCTGGTCAACCAAGTAGGTTAGATAGTTGCAAAATAGCAATTGATAAAATGAAAGAGTTTCAAAAAATAAGCGATAGTGAGGAAATCTTAGCAGCATCTGATGCGTTTTTCCCGTTTGTTGATGGTATAGAAAAATTGGTACAAGCAGGAATTTCAGCAGTCATTCAACCGTCGGGTTCAAAAAATGATAAAGAAATTATTAAATTTGCTAACCAAACAAATACTATTTTAGTTTTTTCCAAAACAAGACACTTTAATCATTAATCAATTTATCTTATCTATTTTAGCAGCTAAAATAAAATCACTCTCAGCAAGACCTTTAATTGCATGGGTAAATATTTTTATTCTTGCATAGCCCCATCCAAACCACAGATCAGGGTGATGTCCCTCTGTTTCAGCAATTTCTCCAACTTTGTTCACAAATTCTTGACTTTGTAAAAAATCATCAAATTTAAAATTTTTTATTAGATGAAATCCGTCGATTTTATCCTCTATAACTTCCCATCCATCAACTTGTTTTAAATATTTATGAATTTCTTCTATGTTAAATGGTGGAATGTTGCCTTCGCACGGGATACATTTTTTACTTGCAAGATCACTCATAATATAATTCCTTTAATGGAGCGGGCAATGGGACTTGAACCCACGACCTTCTCGTTGGCAACGAGACGCTCTACCACTGAGCTATGCCCGCTTATTATTACATACCAAAACTAAAAGCTTTTTTGGAATTTAGCAAGTGATTAAATAATTAAATGCGACTATCGAATCATTTCTGTCTAGTTGTAACTTTAGAAAGAATAATTATAATTAAAATATGAAACTTGATGAATTACCAAAAACTATACCAATTTTTCCTCTATCAAATTTCATTATGTTTCCAGGTACAACTGTGCCACTTAACATCTTTGAGCCTCGATATCTACAAATGGTGAATGATAGTATGAAAAAACATAGGATAATTGGAATGATACAGCCAAAGAAAACAGGGTCATTAAAAAAGCCTGATTTATATGAAATTGGATGTGTTGGAAAAATTACAAGTTTCAATGAAACAGAAGACGGTCGAATACTTATTATTTTAAATGGGATTTGTAGATACAAAATTAACTCAGAATTAAATACAGATAAAATGTACCGTGAATGCAATGTTCAATATGATCATTTTTCAAAAGATATAATGCAAAAAAGTAATGAAGTTAATTTTTCTGACTTAAGCTTAATTATGAAGAACATGAGAACATTTTTCAAAAAACAAGGGTATATTGTAAACTTAAAAGACTTAGAAAAAAAAGATCTTAGCCAAACTCTTAATGATCTATCAATGGCATCACCCTTTTCATTAGAAGAAAAACAAATATTATTAGAAAGTCTTGATATAAATGTAAGAAAAGAAAAAATGGAACAAATTTTAAATAATTATATTAAAGACGAGTTTGAAAACACTACTCTCCAATAATTTACAGGTTTAATCCTTTATCCGATAAAATATTAGAATACTTTTTAAAAATAGAATTTTTATTTAAAATACTAAAAACTGGTTTTGAAATTGAATTTTTAATATTGCTATCTAATCTAAAAAATTCATAAATACCATCGATTGCTTTTCCATAAAGATAATTATTATGTTTAGTTGAACTCTGGAAATCTTGAGCAACAGATATATCTATTGGAAGGCCTAAAGATATTCTACCATTTACTATTTTTGACATTATTTTAATATCTCTAATTGTCATGTTAAATCCTTGCCCTGCAAGGGGGTGTATACGATGTATTAAATCGCCAAAAGCAAGGATATTATTATAAGTATAATTTCTAAGCATTTCAAAACTCAGACTAAAATTTTCAATTTTATTAATTTTAGTGAATGTATAAAAAGAGTTATATTTTTTAAATATATCGAGAATTTTCTTATCATCTATTTTCATTCCCCTATATGAAAAAACTATTGAGGTTTTGGTATTAGATAATGGCAGAAATGCCAAAGGTCCAAATTTTGTAAAAACTTGAATAGCAGTATTATTATCTTTACGAGGATGATTTATAAGAAATGTATACGCTCTACTTCTGTAATTTTTTTTTATTTTATTTGTAAAAAATTTATTTGAAATAAAATTTTTGTTTTCACTATTAATAACTAAATCATATTTTTTAATTTTATTTAGAATAAGTGAACTAGAAGTATCTGAATAATGAAATTTTATAAATTTTGATTTTCTTATTTTTTTTAAAAAAATTTCATTTAATTTTGAATAGGATACTAAATTAAAAACCTCTTTATTTTTTTTATTAAAGTTAATTATCTCTTTTGATTGTGAATTTTCTGTAAAAATTTTAATTTCTTTACTTTTCCAAGATATAATACTCGATTTTGCTATAAATTTTAAATAATCAAAATTTTCGCTTGATAAAGCTATTGTCCTATTTGTTTTTATGTTTTGAAACTTTTTATTTAAATATATATCAACATTAAGTTTTTTTTCCTCAAAAACGCTTGCGAGAATTAAATTTGTTAAATTTTGGCCTATAAGACAAATTTTCATAACAAAATAATTTTAACAATAAAAATTAAATGATACAAAGTGACAAAAGCAGTTTTGATTCATGGTATTTAAAAATTATATCAATAAAATAAGCAATTTTATTATAAGGAGATTGGCCGAATTAGTTGGTGTTTTTCTAATAGTTATCTCTATATTGCTTTTTATATCTTTAATTAGCTATTCTCCAGATGATCCAAATTTTATATTTCCAGATAATCAGGAAATAAAAAATTTGCTTGGATTTAGGGGAAGCTTCATCGCTGATATATTTTTTCAATCAATTGGTTTGATTTCAATTTTAATTCCTTTTTCCCTTCTATTTACTGGACTATCAGTAACAATTAACAAAAAATTTATTATTATTATAGAAAATACTTTTTTCATAATTCTTTACACTATTATTGCAACATTTTTCTTTAGTATTTTTCATAAGGAAACCTATTGGTTAATAATAAATGGGAACAACGGTTTTGTTGGTGATTTAATGTCAGAAACTGTAATTGCGGATTTTTTGAAAATTAATCAAACAGTGAGTTACTATTTATTTATATTTTTTATTTTATTATTTTTTTTACTAAGCAGTAATTTCAAAATTTCTCATATTTTAAGTTCTTTCACTATGATAAAAAAACTGTTTTCATCAAAAAAAAAAAATTTAATTTCTCAAGAAAATACTTTTAAAGAAAATACTATAATTGAAAGATTCAAGGAACCTCCTGTTCAAGAAGATTTGTTTTCTAATAACAAATCAATTTTAAGTGATGTAAAAATTAAATTACCTTTAATTGATTTTTTAAAAAAACCAGAGAAAGGTTCTAATAAAAAAGATGATATTAAAATAGATGCAGAAGGTTTAGAAAAAATACTTCTTGATTTTGGTGTTGAAGGAAAAATAAAAAAAATAAGTCATGGGCCCGTTGTTTCTCTCAATGAATTTGAGCCTGCTGCTGGGGTTAAAGTTTCCAAAATAATAAATTTAGCTGAAGATATTGCTAGAAATACAAGTTCAGAGTCTGCAAGAATAGCCACAATACCTGGGAGTAATACTGTTGGTATTGAACTACCAAAGATATCCAGAGAAAATGTTTTTTTAAGAGAAATAATTTCAGATAAAAATTTTAAAAAAAGAGAAATTAAATTACCTATTGCTCTTGGTAAAAGTATATCTGGGGAACCAATAACTAGTGATTTAAGTTCAATGCCTCATTTATTAATAGCAGGAACTACTGGTTCAGGGAAATCAGTATGTATTAATACAATTATCCTATCACTCATTTACAAACATACACCAGACGTCTGTAAATTTATTTTGATCGATCCAAAAATGCTTGAACTTTCGACCTATGAGGGGATACCACATTTATTATGTCCTGTTATTACTGAAGCAAAAAAAGCAGCATCTGTTTTGGGTTGGGTAGTTAAAGAAATGGAAAGTAGATATAGATTAATGACAAAAGTGGGTGTGAGGAACATTGATGGATATAACGAGAAGCATAAAGTTAAGATGCCTTATATTGTTGTAATAGTTGATGAAATGTCAGATCTCATGTTGGTAGCTGGAAAAGAAATTGAAAACTATATTCAAAAATTATCACAAATGGCTAGAGCGGCAGGAATTCATATAATAATGGCCACACAAAGGCCGAGCGTAGACGTAATAACTGGAACAATAAAAGCTAATTTTCCTACTCGTATTTCGTTTCAAGTAACCTCTAAAATTGATAGTAGAACAATTTTAGGTGAGCAAGGAGCTGAGCAACTTTTGGGTAAGGGGGACATGTTATATATGTCTTCTGCAAACAGAATTACTAGAATACATGCACCTTATGTATCTGAAATAGAGATTGATAAAGTAAACAACTTCCTGAGAAATCAAGCAGAGCCAGATTATGTTGATGAAATTTTGAATTTTGCTGACGAAAAAGAAATTGGTGAAAAAAATAAGGATAATTCTGATACCGACGAATTGTATAGCGAAGCATTAGAAATAATTAAATCAGAAAGAAAGGCATCTACTTCTTTTTTACAAAGAAAATTACAAATTGGATACAATAGAGCTGCAAGAATTATTGATCAAATGGAAGCTAATGGTGAAGTTAGTAAGGCAAATCATGTTGGTAAAAGAGAAGTTTTAAAATAGTGAGATATATAATTTTCTTTTTAATATTTTTTTATCCATCAAATGCTTTCGCATCATCAACAGAGCAGATAAAAAATAAATTAAAAGAGACAAATAATATATCTTTTAAATTTATACAAAAAATTGGAAAAAAAACTGAGAAAGGCGATTGTATAATTTCCTATCCAAAAAAAATTTTATGTAAGTATGATGATATTTATAATAAAATTTTAGTCTCTAACGGAAAATCACTCGTGATAAATAGTCAAAAAATTACAAATTATTTAAGATACGAACTTAAAGATACTCCTCTTAATTTAATCTTAAATAAAAAATTTCTATTAGACAAACTAGATCAAGTTGAAACAATTAAAGAGAATGATGAAACATTCTCTTTTGAAATTGTACATAACAATAATTTATTAAATATTTTTTTTGATAAAATTAGTTACGAAATTAAAGGTTGGACTACAACCGACGTTTATCTTAATAAAGTTGAAACCAAGTTATTTAATCTAGAAACAAATATAATGATTGATGAAAGAATATTTAGAGTTCAAAATTATATTAACTAATATCTAAATTAATAGTTTCAGATTTAAAAATTTTCATCCCACGTCCTAGATAGTTTTTTAAGGCATGTTTGTGATCTAAAGAACAAGTATGCAACCAAACTTTCTTAGTATTTTTTCTAAATCCTAGTTTCAAAGCCTCCGATAAAAGATAACCACCATATTTTTTTCCAATAAATTGTTCAAGGATACCGAAATAAGCAACTTCACATTTTCTTGTCTCTGGGTGAAATAAAAGTTCAAAAAAGCCTATTAGATTTTCATTTTCTGTAAGAATGTAAGTCTCTAAATTTGAATTGTTTGTATAATCCGTCCATTTAGTATCATTCCAAACTAATCTATCAATCCAACGATAACTTTTACCAATTTGCTTATAAAAAAATTTATTGATTTGAAAATCTGGTGGATTTTTTTTTTCTACTTTGCAATTACTTTTGGGTTTTTTTGATAAATTGATTTCATCAATTGAATTAATTTCTAAGTATTTCCTATCTACTTTAGTGATCACGAAACCATTTTTCCAACTTTTTCACCACCAAATAAATGGAAATGAAGATGTGGTACTTCTTGACCGCCATAATCACTTATATTAGCGAGAGCTCTGTAACCTTTCCCATCAATAGAAGAAATGCCTAATTTTTTTGCAACTGTAGTAATACCTTTCATTAAACCAATAATTTCCTCATTTGAGGCGTTGGTATTAAAATCATCCAAATCTATATACTTTCCTTTGGGTATTACTAAAGCATGAATCTTTTTTTGTGGATTAATATCATAAAAAGATAAAACAAAATCATCTTCGTATATTTTGTTACAAGGAATTTCTGCTCTTATTATTTTGGCAAAAATATTATTATTATCGTAATTCATAATTTATTTGAGTATCTATCTATATAATTTATTTCTTATAGTAATTAAAATTATTTATTCATCTATAATTGTCTCAATAACATTATTATCACAAAGTGTTCTAATTCTAAACTGAGAAGAAGATATTGAGTGGTAAAAAGATCTACCTTCTGTTGTAGGAGTTGAACTATTACCCATCCAATCATATCCCCAATGATTGTTTGGAGTATATGCATTTTTAAGAATATTAGTCATATGAATACCAACATTTTGAGCTAAAGATGAAAAAGTATTTGAGCAATTAAAATCATATTCAGCACCCTTTTTGAAACCTGAGTACCACGTTCTTAGCTTAATTGTATCATTGAATTCACAAAAGGTTTTTTTCTCGACAATGGTTTTAACAATTTTTTTGTGATTGTCTTTACACATATTATGTCTAGCACTGGTAGTATAACCACTATAAGCAACTACACCTACAGCTGCTAAAATACCTATAATTGCTACTACAACGAGCAATTCAATTAAAGTAAAACCGTTTTGCTTCATACAATAAATAAACTTACTAATTTTTTTAAAAATTTACATTGTTTAAAATATATTCAACTAATAAGATAATATTTAAAAAAGAGAGGAAAAATGAATAGAATTAAATCAATTTACAAAGCTATTATAAGCTTAACATTTATTTTTTCATTTGTTCTTACTTCAACAGCTGCTTTTTCGGAAATAGTTGGACGTTTATCAGTTCACTGGAGTCCAAAGCACCATAGTGCAAAACATGCGCAAATATTTGCTGATGAAGTTAATAAAAGAGCAAAAGGGAAATTAAAAATAGAAGTTTATCCATCTAAACAATTGTTTGGAATTAGAGAAGTAATGGGAGCAGTAACTTCTGGTGCAGTTGAACTTGGAGGAATTGTTGGTGTAGTAAGTTTTCCGCCAATTAATAAAAACTTTAACGTTGCTTCATTTCCTGGATTATTTAATTCTTGGGAACAGCAAAGAGGGTTTTTTCAAAATTCACCTAAAGGAAAAGAAATTTGGAGTGAATTAACAAAAAAAACTAATTCAACTTTAGTAATGTACAACCCAGTTGGACCTGTGATGACTTTTTCAAGTGCTAAAGAGTTAACTGGTATCGATGCTATGAAAGGTCTTAAGGCTAGAAGACTATTAAAAAGTGAAGAACCAATGTGGGATGCTTTAGGTGCAAACAGAGTATCTTTGCCAACTGGTGAAGTTTATACTTCATTACAAACTGGAATGATTGATACGATAAACAGTCCTCCAGGAAGTATCGAAGCATACAGCTGGTGGGAATTTTTGAAATACGCTCAAAAGCCTTATCAATATTATGCTGATGCATATATTATGGCAAACTCAACTTGGTTTAATAGTTTATCTCCAGACCTACAAAAAATCATAATGGATGTTGGTAAAGAAATAGGAAAAAGATCAACTGACTTAATTATGGATACTGGAGAAAGCACTCTTAAAAAATTCCAAGAAAGAGGTGGGGTTGTTACTACGCTTTCAGGAGCTGAAAAAGCTAAGTTTGATAAGCTTATGAAAGATGAAGTAATGCCAGCAATGGCTAAAATGATTGATGCTGACGCCTTAGAGGCAGCACAAGCATATGCTAAGAGCAATTAGAAGAAGTTAAACTTTTTCAAAAAAGATTATGAGGGCATTGCGAGCTATTAATAATTTGCTAGCAAAAGCTGCAATTTCGCTCGCAATGTTCATTGTCTTTTTAATGGTGGCGGCTTTAGCTTTAAGTGCCACAACAAGATTTATCACAGGTACAGGATTTGCGTGGTTTATTGAATTACCACCAGTAATGGTGAGCTGGCTAGTTTTCCCATTACTTGGTCCTTTACTAAAACAAGGACAACATATTAAAGTAGATTTTTTAAGTCATTATTTATCTGAGAAATCAAATAATATTGTTGCTACAATTGTAAATTTAATAGCTTTAATTTCTGCATGCGTATTCTTTAAAGCAGGAGTTGATGCTACAACAATGTATTACAATCTTGGGCAGATGATGGAATTAGAAATTAATATTCCCATCTGGTGGATGTTTTTAGCATTCCCAGTAGGTTTTTTAATTTTAGCCTTAACTTCATTAGAACTTATTTTAGATAATTTAAAAATACTTTTCGGGAAAAAGTAGATGTTTGGAATAGCTTTTATTATTTCTATAACAACGTTAATTATCTCAGTTCCAATTTTTTTAGTTTTTGGCTTAGGAAGTTCACTAGCAGCAATTGCTGGATTAAATTTACCTTGGTCAGTTTTGATACAAGTTTCATTTGGTGCATTAACAAAACATGTTCTAATCGCTGTTCCACTTTTTATTTTTACTGGAATGGCTATGTTAAAAGGAGGCGCTGCATCAAGATTAGTTAAATTTACAACAACTCTTGTTGGTCATTGGCCAGGTGGATTGGGTGTTGCGATGGTTATTGCGATGGGATTCTTCGCAGCTTTTTGTGGATCAATACTTGCAGCAATCACTGCTGTTGGGACAATCATGATGCCAAAGATGATTGAACAAGGTTATCCAACACCATTTGTGGTTGTTCTAGCAGCTTCAGCTGCTTTACTAGAGGCATTGATACCTCCATCCAATGCAGCAATACTATTTAGTGCTCTAACTAATGTACCTGTATCAAAAACCTTTGCCGCAGGTGTTATACCAGGCTTAGTTCTCCTTGTTTTGATGGTCCTTCTAGTTTTGTTTAAATGCAGGCATATTAGAACAGATGAGAAGGCATCTTTTAAGGAAAGAGCAAGTTCTTTCATTGCTGCGCTACCAGCATTGATAACTCCAGTGATAATTTTAGGTGGAATTTATGCGGGTATACTAACTCCATCAGAATCTGCTGCAGTTGCGGGTGTTTATGCAGTTTTAATTGGATTTTTAATTTACCGTGAACTAACTTTTTCATCTTTGATGAATTGTTTAAGAGAAACTGCAATCATCACAGCAGTTATTTTTGCAATTATAGCAACTGCAACCTTCTTAAGTGTGGTTTTAACTTACACACAAGCTCCTCAAAAAATTATTACATTCTTCACTGATAAAGGGGTTAGTGTAAATCTGTTCTGGATAATGCTCGGAGCAATATGTTTGATACTTGGAACTTTCATCGAAATTGTTCCAGTATTTTATTTAACAGTCCCAATTTTTGCAGCAATTACACTATCGTTCAATCAAAGCTTACTTCATCTTTATGTAGTTTTTGTAGCTTTTGCTGGGATAGGAATGATAACGCCCCCCGTATGTGTTGGTATTTATACAGCTGCAGGAGTAATCAAAGAAAATCCAGCCAAAGCTTTTAAAGAAGTTCCTCTATTTACGATTGTTGGAATAATTTATGGAATACTAATGATACTCTTTCCAATATTCTCAACCTGGTTACCTGGGAAATTATAAGGGGAGAAAAGCTAAACTTGGGCTTATGATTCCCACGTCTAAATTAAAGTTCTTGTAACAAATTATTTTTTTCTACTCTTCAGTTCTTTCATTACTTCTTCAATTTTTATACCACTTTTTTCTAGATACATAATTAAGTGATATAAAACATCTGCAGCTTCATGAATTTTATTAGAGTCTTGCTCTACTGCTTCAATTAACTCATTTATTTCTTCTAAAACTTTTTCTTTTGCTAAAGATTTATCCTCAAGAAGCTTATTCGTGTATGAGCCTTCAACAGGGTTACTTTTTCGTTCTCTTGCAAGGGTAATGAGATCTTCTAATATCTTTAACATTCTAAATCCTAACAGGTATATCTTTTGAAGCCAAATATTGCTTAGCTTCATTTACTGAATAAGTTCCATAATGAAATATAGATGCAGCTAAAACAGCACTAGCACCTGATTTTATTCCATCAACTAAATGATCTAAAGTTCCAACTCCGCCAGATGCAATAACTGGAATATTGACCATAGACGATATATTTTGCATTAATGCAATATCATACCCTGATTGGGTACCATCTTTATCCATGGATGTTACAAGAAGCTCTCCTGCCCCACACTTCTCCATTTTAGATGCAAATTCTAAAGCATTTATGCCTGTTGGATTTCTTCCCCCATGAGTAAAGATTTCCCATCCATCATCTTTTCTCTTTGCATCAATAGCAACAACAATGCACTGTGATCCAAATTTTCTAGAACTATCTTCAACAACTTTTGCATTTTGCACAGCTGCCGTATTGATTGATACTTTATCAGCTCCACAATTAAGCAATTTATTAATATCATCAATACTTCTAACACCACCCCCTACCGTTAATGGAACGAAACATTTTTTAGAAGTTTTCTCTACTACTCCATAAATTGTATCTCTATTTTCATTTGAAGCAGTGATGTCTAAAAAGCAAATTTCATCTGCACCACCATCGCTATAAACTTTTGCTTGTTCCACAGGGTCTCCCGCATCTTTAAGATCAACAAAGTTTATACCTTTTACAACACGGCCATTTTTAACATCTAGACAAGGAATAATTCTATTTTTAAGCATTTATTTCTTTTGCAAGTTCATCTAACTTTATGTCACCATCGTATATAGCTTTTCCTACTATAATACCTTCAATATTATTTAAATTTTTAGCTTTTTTAATATCATCAATTGATGAGACTCCGCCAGATATAACTACTGGACAATTTGAAATATCTGCCACTTTTTGTGTTTCTTCAAAATTTGGGCTCTGCTTAGTTCCATCTCTATTTATATCTGTATAAATGATCCTACTAACTCCATATTCGTTTACTTTTTTTAAATATTCAGTTGCCAATTTATCAGACTCTTCAGTCCATCCTGAAATCGCAAGATGACCATCCTTCACATCTAAGCCTAATGCAATTTGGTTTTGAAATTTATTACAAGCTTCTTCTAAAAATGTTCTATCTTTAATTGCAGCACTTCCCAATATTACTTTCTCTACACCCACATCAATATATTTTTGAATTGTTTCAAAATTTCTTACACCACCTCCTATTTCTATTTTAAGATCAAATTTTCTAACAATATCGTGAATAATATCTATATTTATTGGCTCACCGATTAGCGCACCATCTAAATCAACTATATGTAAATTTTTAAATCCATTATCTTTATATCTTTCAGCCTGATCCACAGGTGACATTTCATATTCTGTTTTATTTTCAAAATCTCCTTTAATTAGTCTTACACATTTTTTATCTTTAATATCTATTGCTGGAAAAATTTTCACTTAATTTAAAATTTTCTTTTTAGCTTTTTCAAATTCTTCTTTTGACAAAACGCCATCATCATATAACTTTTTTAAAGATTTAATTTGTTCTACTAGTTCACTATTTGACGAATTAGAATTATTATTTGAAGATGTATTTTTACTTTTATTTGTATTTAAATTTTGACTTTCACCTTTATAAAAATCTAGTTCTTTTAAAATTGAAAAAGTCTTACCTGCTTTAATTTCGGACTTTTTAAGCTTTCTTCTTTTTTTATCACTTCCATTATCCCAAACAATTTTTGTTTTTACGGCAAACAAAAAACATTCTTGTGGGTAACCATCATTTTTTGCCATTTTTTTACAATCTCCTATGGCTAATGCTGAATAGTTTTTTTGATCTACATTCTGAGAAGCAAATTTTTTTGGTTGTCTTATAATACCAAAATAATGTCCATCCTCTGATATAGCAATAACATAAGGATTCCAATCTGCTTTTTCTGGTTCAGCCCACTTTCCTTTTGTTCCTCCACTGAAATAATATTCCAAAACATGTGCTGTATTTTCTGACAGATTTAAGGATCCTTTACCTTTTTTATAAGTCTTAACAGCATAACTATTAGAGGTAAATACTATTGCAATCAGTAAGTAAATTAATATTTTAAAATTCATTAACACTTAATTTAATATTTTCTTTTTAGCTTTTTGAAATTCCTCTTTTGATAACACACCAGATTTGTAAAGTTCGTTTAAATCTTGAATCTGATTTATAAAATCAGTATCTTTATTCGAACTCTCAATTTTAATAGATTTACTTTTCGATTTAAAAGAATCATCTATTATTTGGTCAAAATCTGAGAAGAAAGTTTTACAATTAACCACGCAATAACCATCCATAACAAATAATTTATCATTAATTTCTGAAATATAGTAAGCAATATTACCCAGTTTAATCTTCGACGAAGTAAGTAGATATGTAATATCGCCATTTATTATAAGATAAGGCTTATTATTTGAATATTTCGATACAGTAAATTTTTCAAAATTTATGAATAAACCATCCATAAACATATAATAATCTTTGCCAGATGTTATTTCATTTTTAATTTTGTTAGAGAATTTTTGTAGTTCTTGTGAAGACATATCTCTTATTTCATCAATATTAATCCCGTATTCAGATAATATATCATTATCATTTATATTTTCATCAGTTCTAAAATATGTAAAAAATGTTCCAGAGTTATTTTTTTTTAAAATATTTTTTGTAGTCTTAAACAAACTTTTAACCTTGGTATCACTGAACGAATCTATCATCTTATTATATTTAGTTATTATTGGCTTTATAGCTTTTATTTCTTCAAAATTTTTTCCAGCTTCTACCTGATTAACAATTTCTAGAGCTTTATTGTCAATTAAGCCAAAACAAGTTGAAAATTCTTGACAAAAAGAAGAGCCAAAGCTTGTATTACTCCAATTAATTACATTGAATTTATTAGGAAAAATTATTTTGTGCATTCCTAGATCTAACTCTTTTGTAAAAGATTTTGTTGAAATAAATATTAAACTTAAAATTAAAATATATTTTTTCATTTTATAAGTTTATAAAATTATTAATTATTTTTAGGCCAGTCTTATCACTTTTTTCAGGATGAAACTGCGTTCCAAATATATTGTCTTTTTCCACTGCACAAACTATTTTTGATGCATAATCAGTTATGGCAGCAGTGACAGACTTATCATTGGGTATAAACTCATAACTATGAACAAAATACATATGTGAGTTATTTTCAATGCCTTTAAAAATTTTACTATCTTTAACAAAATTTATTTGGTTCCAGCCAATATGAGGAAGTTTATATTTTCCATCCTGATTATCAATTTTAGAAACTTTGCCTGAAATCCATCCTAAACCTTTGGTTTCAACTTCTTCATAACCAACATCTGCAAACATTTGAAGGCCAACACAAATACCAAGAAGTGGTTTTTTATTATTTAACGCAAACTCACTTAAAGTATCAATTAAACCATTTATGCTATTTAAACCATCTATACAGCTCTTAAATGAGCCCTGCCCTGGTAAAACTACCTTATCACTTAATTTAATTTTATTTAAATCTGAGGTTACTTCAATATTGACTTTATCTTTGGCAACTTCCTTAAAGGAGTTTATTACAGAACTAATATTACCTGATTTATAGTCAACAATAGTGACGTCCATTAATATTATAGAGAGCCTTTTGTAGAGGGGATTGTACTTTTATTCCTGGGATCCAATTCTAGCGCAGTTCTTAAAGTCCTTGCTAGGCCTTTATAGCAAGACTCTATGATGTGATGACTATTATCACCGTAAATATTTTCAACATGCAAAGTAATACCTGCGGCTTGTGAAAAGGCTTGGAACCATTCTTTAAACAATTCCGTATCCATTTCACCTAGTTTCTCAACTTTTAATTTTACATTCCAAATTAAATAAGGTCTATTTGAAACATCTATTGCAACTCGTGTTAATGTTTCATCCATTGGTAGCAGAATGTGAGCATATCTTCTAATACCTACAAATTTTTTTGAAGCTTTCTTTAAACATTCTCCGATAGCAATTCCAGTGTCTTCGGTTGTGTGGTGAAGATCAATGTGTGTGTCACCTTTAGCTTTAACAGTTAAATCCATAGATGAGTGTTTAGATAATTGCTCAAGCATATGATCTAAGAAACCTATTCCTGTGTCAACTTTATACTTACCTTTGCCATCAATATTAAGGTCAACACTAATGTTGGTTTCTTTTGTTTTTCTAGCTATTTTTGCTTTTCTTTTCATAATTTAAATTAGGTATATAGGTATTTCTGATTATATCAATAATACTGAACCTGGACTTGAACTATTAAAATTCGTATCCATTTATAGAACATGACAACAATTGTGCTTGTAAGAAAAAATAATGACGTAGTTGTGGCCAGTGACGGTCAAGTTAGCATGGGTAATACTGTAATTAAGAAAACTGCCAACAAAGTTCGTAAAATTGAGAAAAGAAATGTGATCGCGGGATTTGCAGGATCAACAGCAGATGCTTTAACATTGTTTGAAAGATTAGAGTCAAAGCTTGAAAAGCATGCGGGGAACCTGACGAGAGCTGCTGTGGAATTAGCAAAGGATTGGCGTACAGATAAATATTTGAGAAGATTAGAAGCCTTGATGGCTATAGGTGACAAAGAAAAAAGTTTTATAATTTCTGGGACAGGTGATGTTCTTGAACCAGAAGGTGATGTTATTGGAATAGGTTCAGGTGGGAATTATGCTTTAGCAGCTGCAAAAGTATTAATGGATACTGATATGACAGCTGAGGAAATTGCAAAAAAATCTATTAAAGTTGCATCTGATATATGTGTATTTACTAATGATAATTTGAGTATGGAGAAAATATAATGGAAAACTCAAATGTAACAACATTTCCAAAAGGGAAAGTCTCAAAAGAAAAAACAACAATTGCAAATTCATTATCACCAAGAGAAATTGTTTCAGAATTAGACAGATTTGTTGTTGGGCAAAATAAAGCGAAAAGAGCTGTCGCGATTGCTTTAAGAAATAGATGGAGAAGACAAGCATTAGAAGACAATATGAAAGATGAAGTTCTTCCAAAAAATATCCTAATGATTGGACCAACAGGAGTGGGTAAAACAGAAATATCTAGGCGACTTTCAAAGTTAGCGGAAGCACCATTTGTGAAAGTTGAAGCAACTAGATTTACAGAAGTTGGATATGTTGGACGTGACGTAGAACAAATTGTCAGAGATCTTTTAGAAATTGCTATTGCAATGGAAAAAGTAAAGAAAAGAAAGGAAGTTCACGCTCAAGCACAAAGATTAGCTGAAGATAGGGTTTTAGATGCGCTAGTTGGTAATAAAGCTAGTGTTGCAACAAGAGAGAGTTTTAGAAAAAGATTAAGAGATGGAGATTTAGATGATAATGAAATTGAAATAGCAGTTAGTGAATCTAATCAGATGCCATCATTTGAAATACCTGGAATGCCAGGTGCAAATGTTGGAATGATAAATATCTCTGATATGCTCGGAAAATCTATGGGTCAAAAACCAAAGAAAAAGAAAATGTCAGTAAAAGAATCTCATGAAATTTTAATAAACGAAGAGTCAGACAAGCTTATTGAACAAGATAAAATTATTAAGTCAGCAAAAGATTCAACAGAAAATAACGGTATAGTTTTCTTGGATGAGATAGATAAAATTTCTGCAAGAACAGACCGAGTTGGAGGTGATGTTTCTAGAGAGGGAGTTCAAAGAGATTTATTACCATTAATAGAGGGAACGACTGTTAGCACAAAATATGGACCTGTTAAAACTGACCACATTTTATTTATTGCTTCTGGTGCTTTTCAATTAGCAAAACCATCGGATCTTTTGCCTGAGTTACAAGGAAGGCTTCCTATAAGAGTTGAGCTTGATGCACTAAACAGTGATGATTTTATTAGGATACTAAAAGAGCCTGATAATAGTTTAATAAAACAATACAAAGCTCTTTTAAAGACTGAAAATGTTGATTTAGAATTTACAGAAGATGGAATTAATACAATTGCTCATATTGCAAGCGAAGTAAATTCATCTGTAGAAAATATAGGTGCAAGAAGGTTGCATACGATCATTGAGAGAGTCTTAGACGAAATTAGCTTTACAGCAACAGACAGAGCTGGAGAAAAAATAATAGTTGATGCCAAATACATCAAAGATAATATTGGCGAACTAGTAAAAGATACTGACCTATCAAAATTTATTTTATAACTTTTAGAAAAATATCAAAGTTTCCTCTTGAAGGACTTTTAACAGACTCAAAATCAATTCTAATAATTTTACTCATTAGTTCAGGATTATTTTTAATATATTCAGGCACTGAATGTTTTAAAATACTTAGATCTGTAGATTTATAAGGATCATTTAAATTTTTAGATCTCATACCTTTTCCAGTAATCACATTAATTTTTTTAATTTTGTTTAGATAACAATTCTCAATAAATTTTGAAATTTCTTTGTTAGCTTCATCTAAAGTATATCCATGAAGGTCTATTGATCTCTCTGATATACACCTATCAACTGGTTGATCTAAATCCTTGCTCTCAAGTTTATTGGGGCTATTTAAAAAATTTTGCCAATCTTTTTTATCTTTGTCTGTTAACTTATTTGTCAAGCTTGAGTATCAATTAGGAGCCAATTAGGATTTGAAGATCGACTATCTTTAGAAAATTTCCAAGTATCTAAAACTTTTTTAATTTTTTCAGGATCACCTGAAATTACTTTGTTATCTTTATCTTTCACACATGAAATAATCTCACTTACAAATTCTACTGTAACTTCTAACATATTTTTATTTTGTTGATGTTCTTTGACTTCAGCTGAGTTAATTCCAATGAATGTTGTTTCTGAAGAAAAATTCTTCTCTTCTCTGTCTTTAATTGCTTCTTCAAATTGAAGGTAAACGTTTTTATCAAGTAATGATTTTATGTCTTTTAACTTTCCTTTTGCAAAGTTAGTTATTATTGTCTCATAAGCAATCTTTGCGCCTTTAACAAACTCTCTTTTAGCGTTTTCATCGAACGTATTTGCATTTAAATCAACAGCAGGTTTGGATGGTGGTGCCTCGTGAGCAAAACTTGAGTCTATATCTTCTTCAAATCCAGTTTTTTTACCTAAAATTCCTCTTAATCTTAGAAAAATAAATCCTGCAATCATTGCAAGAAGTATAATATCGATGTATTCAAAGCTATAACTCATACTGATATATTATTTACTATGTTGATAATTTCAACCTGCTAATTAAATTATAGACAAATGAACACAGCATTAATTTTAATTATTGGAATTCCTCTTATTGAAATTTACTTATTCATTAAAATTGGTTCTCAAATAGGAGCATTTAACACAGTTTTACTCATATTAACTACTGCTGTAGCAGGAGTTGCTTATGCAAGATATGAGGGTTTTAATACACTTAAATCAGGAATAAGTCAGTTAATTAAGAATGAAATGCCAATTTATGAGTTAATCTCTGGCGCAACATTGGCATTTGCAGCTTTACTTTTAATTTTTCCAGGGTTTGCAACAGATTTGATTGGCATATTGTTGATAGTTCCATTTACCAGAAGAATAATACTAGGAAGATTTATAAAAAAAAATAAATATAAAAAAGATAAAGTAAAAAATTATATTGATGGAGAATTTGAGGATTTGGGTGAAGATGATGACAAAAAAATATGAAATTGTTTTAAATTATATAAAGGATCTTTCTGTTGAGATACCCGACGCTGAAACTTTTATTTTTAGTAAGGAATATATTACAAAATACTCATTAGGAATAAACATAACTACAAAAGGTATGAAGAATAATATAATAGAAGTAATAACAAAGTTACACTACAAAGATCCAAATGAAAATAAGAGGAAATCATATTTTGAAATTTCATATGCGACAGTAGTTAAGATAACTGACAAAAACCTTAATAAAGAGGAATTAGAAAAAATTATACTTATTGAAGTTCAAAATGAAATTTATCCTGGTCTAGAAAAAAAATTTTTAAACATTATTAATGATGCTGGGTTTCCAAACTTAACATTAGAAAAAAAAGTTGATTTTGAAAAATTATATAATCAAAGATTAAACTAATAAAAGTTTTTTTTTAATTCTCTTTTAATAAAACTTTTATGTTCTAATATTTCTTTTTTATTAGGTTTAATAACTATTTTTGAATAATTTTTAAATGAAATTTCAGAAATATTTTTATTTTCTTTTACATTTTGGAATTGAAATACTGGTTCTTTTTGGTCTATGAGATTAATATAAACTTTCGATAATAATTCACAATCGATTAAGGCAGTATGTTTTTCTCTTTTTGAGTTATCAATTCTAAATCTTTTACAAAGAGCATCTAAGCTTATTCCTGAACCAGGAAATTTATTTCTAGCAATTTCTAAAGTGTCTACAACGTTATCCATTAAAATGTTATTTTTGTTGATTATAGAAAGTTCATTATTTAAGTGACTAATGTCAAACTCTGCATTGTGGATTATTATTTTTTTTCCTTTAATAAATTCTAAAAATTCATCAGCTATATCTACAAATTTTTTTTTATTTGATAAAAATTCATCAGTGTACCCATGGATTTTTAACGCTGATTCAGAAACTTTTCTCTCAGGATTTAGATAACAATGAAATATATTTTTTGTTGGGATTAAGTTATTCAACTCTAAACAACCAATTTCTACAATTCTATGCCCATCTTCTACAGATAAACCTGTAGTTTCTGTATCAAGAACTACTTCTTTCATTTAAAATTTTATTTTTTAATAAATTAATATTTTTTTTCATTATATTCTTTGAGAAATTATTATCGACGATATAATTTGCTAATTTTCTTTTTTTTGACAACATAATTTGATTTTCTCTAAGGTATTTTAATAATTTCTTGTTATAGGCTCCTCTTTTTTTAAGCCTACTTAATACTTTATTTCTCTTTGATTTTACAAAAATTAGTACATCTTTTTTATTGTTTAATTTATTTTCAATTAATAGTGGAATATCTAGGATTATTATTCTACGTTTTTTATTTTTTTTTATAAAACTATACATTTTCTTTCTCACCAGAGGTTGAACAATTGACGATATTTTATATAAGTTATTCTTATCCTCATGAATTGCTGAAATTAAATCTCTTTTTCTTACAGGAAATTTTTTTACATATTTTGGGAGTTTTTTATTTAACTTTTTAAAACATTCTTTGCTGTTTTTATATAAATGTTTTACTTCATTATCTGCATTAAATATTGGGTAATTAAAAAGTTTAGCAACAAAAGATTTTCCTGAACCTATGCCTCCAATTACACCAATTCTAATCATAATAAGCTAAATACACCTTCCACCATCTACTTCTAAAACAGCTCCGGTTATCATATCTGCCTCGTCAGAGCATAAAAAACAAGCTGCATTTCCCATATCTTGAGGAGTAGAGAATCTTCCTATTGGAATTGTAGAGAGAAATGCTTGCTTCTTCTTAGGCGTATTTCCCCCCATGAAACTTTTTAATAATGGTGTCAATCCCGCAACTGGTGCAATTGCATTCACTCTAATTTTATGTGGTGCTAGTTCAATTGCCATTGTTTTGGTGGCAGTTATCATCCAGCCTTTACTAGCATTATACCAATTAAGTTTTGGTCTTGGAGATAAACCAGCTGTTGAAGCAACATTTAGAATTACACCCTTTTTGAGTTTTTTCATTTTTGGTACAAAAAATTTTCCACAATAAAAAACTGATTTAGCATTTACATTAAAGACATTATTAAATTCTTTATCTGTAACTTTTTCCATAGGCTTAGGCTTATGTGTGACACCAGCGTTATTAACTATTATATCCAAACTTTTATAATTTTTATTAACATAATTTAGTAATGATCTAAAATTTGATGACTTAGATACATCTGCAACAAAATGATCTTGATCAAAATCTTTAGAAACTTTTTTTAATAGACTTTTATTAATATCTACCATTATAATTTTTGCTCCTTCTTTTGTAAATTTCTCAGAAATACCTTTTCCAAAGCCCGATGCTGAACCAGTTATAATTGCTATTTTATCTTTTAGTCTCACAAAGATTTACTTTTCATGAAGTTTATTAAATTATCGTCAATATTGGGTTCAATATTATGCCATATCTTAAATGCTTTTTGTGCCTGATGTAAAAACATTTGCAATCCGTTCTCATACATATTTTTGTGTTTTTTTGCTTCCGACGAAAATTCTGTTTTAAAAGGTTCATATATTACATCATAGTATAATTTATTTCCGCCAACTTGAGAAAAATCTATTCCAAATTTATCGTCTTCTTTAAGTCCTAAACTTGTGGCATTTATAATAATATCAAAATCTGTTAGCTTACCCCAATCTAAAATTTCTATATCATTAAAAATATTTTTTAATTCCTCGGCTTTTTTTTTAGTTCTGTTACTGACAATGATTTTTTTGGTTTTCATTTTTTTTAATGCATAAATTATTGATGGTACAACACCACCGGATCCTAATATTATTGCAGTTTTATCATCTAAATTGAAATTTAATTTTTTTATGCTAAGCTCGAAACCATCAATATCAGTGTTGTGTCCAATCAAAATACCTTTCTCACAAGAAATAGTATTTACAGATTTTGTTCTTAAAGCATGACCACTTAAAATATCAATATGAGGTATAATAGCCTTTTTAAAAGGTACAGTAACATTTAACCCGTCTAACTCTCCTTCTCTAAGATTTTTACATAGTTCGGATAAATCATTTTCATGAGTTTCTAGTTTTCCATAAATTGCATCTAGTTTATTATTTTTTATCCAAAAATTTTGAAGTTTTGGTGATAATGAGTGATCAATAGGATTTCCAATGACTAAAAATTTTTTCATTTGTAATTAATTAAATATTCTTTTATTTTTTTTACCGGCAAACCCATGATTGTATCTTCATCTCCATTTATGCTTTCAAATAAATTTCTTCCTTCTGCCTCTATTTGATATACATTATAAGCATATAAAGCTTCATCTGAAATTTTATTTAAATAACTTAATAGTTCATCGTCTGAAAAATTTTTCATAATTAAAGATGCTTTATCAGTATAATTCCATATCATCGAACCATTTTTAGAAATACAAACTGAACTAATTAAAAAATGTTTCTTTCCATTAAGTTTTTTTAAAATCTGTAATGCATGATCTCTATCTTGTGGTTTAGAAATCAACTCATTATTTAAATCTATGACGCTATCAGCGCCGAGTACCAACTTATCATTATATTTATTACTTACTTTATTTGCTTTTAGTTCTGCTAAATTCTTCGAAATTAATTCGGGAGATGCTCCCTCTTTCAATAAGCTATCTTTTACAGGTTCTTCATCTACATTTGAATGTTGAACATCACATTTAATATAATTCTTACTTAAAATTTCTTGTCTTACTCTGCTTTTTGAGGCTAAAATTATCTCAAACATTTTTATTTTGTATATCGTAAATCTTTATAATTGATGCAGCTGCCTCCTCTACAGATTTTCTTGTAACATCTATTACAGGCCATTTGTTTTGCTTAAATATTTTTTTTGATTTTTCAACTTCACCTCTGATTTTTTCTAAATTTGTATAATCTGAAGCTTCGTTTTCTTTAAGCGAGGTAAGTCTATTCCTTCTAATATCAAACAATCTTTCTGGTTCGGTTGTTAAGCCAATAACGCAAATGTCTTTGGATTTGATAACATCATGTGGAATTGTCATATCATTTACTAATGGAATGTTTGATGTTTTTAGTCCTTTATTAGCTAGATAAATAGATGTGGGAGTTTTGCTTGTTCTGCTTACTCCAATTAAAATAATATCTGACTCCAAAATATTATCAGTATTGTTTCCATCATCATGGTTCATTGTAAATTGTATTGCTTCAATTCTTTTGTAATAATCCTCATCTAAAACATGTTGAGCACTAGGTCGATGTGTGGCTTTTTCATTAAGTATCTTTGAAAAATTCAATATTAGGTCCCCCAAAACTCCAAAACAAGGTATCTTTCTGTTGTTTGCTTCGTCAGCAAGAAACTTTGCTAATTTGCTATTGACTACGGTGTATAAAATTATTGGACTATCCTGTTTTTTGGCACTGTTTAAAATTGTCGATATTTGATTTTCTGTTCGTGTAAATGAAAACTGATTCAAATCGTAATTAAAATTATTGAATTGTGCTTTAAGCGCCATAAATATTCTGTCTAAAGTTTCTCCAGTGGAGTCCGATATCAAATAAACTTGGTGTGTATTTTTCATGTATAACTTGTCTATAAATTATTTTTTAAAATAAGAAATATCTTCTATATAATAACCTCATAAATTATTTATAATTTGTACTAACTTAATTAACAAATTTATAAATGTGGATAACATATTAACAATTTTATATTTATTAAATATACCTTAAAATTAAGCAGTTTTTACTGTCTCGGGTGTAAAAAAAATGAATAAAGTGTTGAAATTGAGTAATTTACGTTATTAACAAATCATACTAATAATAAATCTAAATATATTATTCTTATTATAAATGACACCAATAAAAAACTGTATATTAAATAAAGACATAAATACAAACCCTATATGGTTGATGAGACAGGCTGGAAGATATTTGCCTGAGTTCAGAGAGATCAGAAAAAAAAATTCTAATTTTATAAATTTATGTTTAAACCCAAATCTTTCAGAAAAAATAACACTTCAACCAATTGATAGATTCGGTTTTGATGCTGCTATAATTTTTTCAGATATTCTTATGATACCGTATGGTCTAGGTCAAAAGGTCGAGTTTAAGAAAAATTTTGGGCCTAATTTAGGTGATATAAATTTAAATGAATTAATGGCATTAGAAGATAGTGTTTTCTATAACAATCTATCTCCTATTTATGAATTATTAAAAAATTTGAGTAAAAATAATAAACTAAAAGACAGAGATTTAATTGGATTTGTTGGTGCACCTTGGACATTGTTAGTTTATATGATTAATAAGGTTTCACCAAAAAACGGTCTTTCCTCATCTTTCTTTGAAGATATTGGGCTAATAAATAATTTACTTGATACTCTCGATAAGTTTATAAAACTTCATATCAAAAACCAAGTTACCGCGGGTGCAACAATAATACAAATATTTGATAGTTGGGCAGGTTTAATTGAAAATGATCTTGAGAAATACTTATATAATCCTACACTGTCTTTAGTTAACTATACTAAAAATCTTGGAGTCCCGGTGATTTGTTTTCCTAGGGGTATATCCGACTACGATAAATTTTGCAAAATTGTCAAGCCAAGCATGGTAAATATAGATTATAATATAAATCCAAAAACTTTAATTGATAAAATCGATATCCCAATACAAGGCGGACTAGACCCCAAAGTTCTGTTAACAGATAAAGAGAACCTGAAAAGTGAAGTGACAAGGTATTTACAAATTTTTAGAGACCATCCTTATGTATTTAACTTAGGTCATGGCATACTCCCAGAAACACAAATTGAAATGGTTGAAGAATTGATAAAAATTGTTAGGAATTTTAAATAATGGAAAAACATCCCAAGGTAAAATTTGGTAAAACTGGAGTATTAATTATTAATTTAGGAACTCCGGACTCAACGAAATGGTTAGACATTAGAAGATATTTAAAAGAGTTCTTATCTGATAGAAGAGTTATAGAAGTTAATCCGATTTTATGGCAGTTAATATTAAATATTATTATTTTAAATGTAAGACCATCTAAAACAGCAAAAGCTTACAAAGAGATTTGGATGAAGGACGTAAATATGTCTCCTTTATTGTACTATACACAAAAACAATCTGAAAAAGTATCAAATTCTATATCAAATGAAAACCTAATAATAGATTTTGCAATGAGATATGGGAATCCAAGTATTAAAAGTAAAATAAAAAAGTTACATGAGAAAGGCTGCGAAAATTTAATTATTTTGCCTTTATATCCTCAATATGCTGCACCAACTACAGCTACTGTGTGTGATGAAGTATACAGGGTTTTGATGAACATGAGGTGGCAACCTTCGTTGAAAGTTATCCCTCATTATGAGTCAGATCCATTATATATTGATGCTTTAGTGAATTCTATAACTACCAAATTAAAAAAAATTAATTGGAAACCTGATTTAATTCTGGCTTCGTATCATGGAATACCAAAGAAATACTTTGATAGAGGTGATCCGTACCATTGTTACTGTCATAAAACTACCAGGTTAATATCTGAAAAATTTAATTCAATCGAAATTAAAACTACTTTTCAATCAAGGTTTGGACCACAAGAGTGGCTCAAACCCTATACAGACAAAACATTAGAGAACTTACCTAAAGAAGGAAAAAAAAATGTTCTTGCCATATGCCCTGGCTTCTCGTCAGACTGTGTGGAAACTTTAGAAGAAATTTTAATTCAAGGAAAAGAGAGCTTCATGGATAATGGTGGAGAAAATTTCGATATGATACCATGTTTAAACGATAATGATGATCATATAAATTTAATCAACAATTTAATTAAGAAAAATATTTAATTTATGAATTATTATCTTCTTTTTAAATCTTTACACTTGATTTCCGTAATTTCATGGATGGCAGGTTTATTATATCTTCCAAGAATCTTTGTTTATCATGCACAAAATAATGATGAGATCCAAATTAAAGAAGTATTTAAGGTAATGGAGAGAAAATTATATTTATATATTATGACTCCAGCAATGATTTTGTCATGGATATTTGGCTTGCTTTTGATCCACAGCATAGGTTTTCAACAATTAGGACAAACGTGGATGGTATTAAAAATAGTGTTTGTGTTATTCCTAACTGTTTATCATTTTTATTTAGGAAATATTTTAAATCAGTTTAAAGTTGATCAAAATAATCGATCACATAAATTTTATAGATTTATTAACGAAATACCAACAGTATTACTAATTTTGATTGTTTTTGTTGTAATTTTTAAGCCTTTATAGGGTTGAAATATTCTTCACTCACACCTATATTAGTCTTATCTAACAAACCCCCCCATAAATATGAATATTCAAGAATTAAAAGAAAAAAGTTCCGAGAAGCTTATCACAGAGGCTGAAAACTTAGGCATTGAAAATGCTAGCACGCTAAGAAGACAAGAGATTTATTTTGCAATTCTAAAAAAGTTAGCCGAGAAAGGTGAAGAAATTACAGGTGGTGGTGTTTTACAATTGCTTCAAGATGGTTTTGGTTTTTTAAGAGCAATTGAATCAAATTATTTACCAGGAGCAGATGATATTTATGTTAGCCCTAATCAAATTAGAAGATTTGGTTTAAGAACCGGTGATACTGTCGAAGGACCCATAAGAGCCCCAAAAGATGGTGAAAGGTATTTTGCTTTGCTTCAAGTTAGTAAGATAAATTTTGAAGAAACAGATAAGTTTAAACATAAAATAGCTTTTGATAATCTAACCCCATTGTATCCAAACAAACAGTTAGTAATGGAGGTGGAAACTAATAAGGTCGAAAAAAAAATTGATTTAACACCAAGATTAATTGATCTAGTGAGTCCAATAGGTAAAGGCCAAAGATCGTTGATAATTTCACCTCCTAAAGCAGGTAAAACTATGATCTTACAAAGTATAGCCAACTCTATTACCGCCAACCATCCTGAATGTTACCTAATGGTTCTGTTAATCGATGAAAGACCAGAGGAAGTTACAGATATGCAAAGAACTGTTAAGGGAGAAGTTATAAGTTCTACTTTTGATGAACCAGCTCAAAGACACGTAGCTGTCGCAGAAATGGTTATAGAAAAAGCAAAAAGATTAACCGAGCACAAAAAAGATGTAGTTATTCTTTTAGACTCAATAACAAGATTAGGAAGAGCATATAACGCAGTAGTACCAAGTTCCGGAAAAGTTTTGACGGGAGGAGTTGACGCAAATGCCCTCCAAAGACCAAAAAGATTTTTTGGTGCAGCTCGAAATATTGAGGAGGGTGGATCTTTAACAATCATAGCAACTGCTTTGATTGATACTGGAAGCAGAATGGATGAGGTAATTTTTGAGGAATTTAAGGGAACTGGAAATAGTGAAACTATTTTAGATAGAAAGATTTCAGAGAAAAGAATTTTTCCAGCAATTGATATAACAAAGTCAGGTACGAGAAGAGAGGAATTAATATTTGATAGAAATGATCTTCAAAAAATGAATGTATTAAGAAGAATAATAGCTCCAATGGGATCAATGGATGCAATAGAATTTATAAATTCAAAATTAAAAGATACAAAAAATAATTCAGAGTTTTTCAACTCTATGAACAAGCCCGCATAATTTAATTAAGTATTTTAATAAATAATTCTTCTAAATTTTTAGTATAGTATTTAGAGTTAAAAAGTTTCTTTGAATTAGCGCTTTTTATTTTTTTCTTTAATTCATTATAAATTTTCTTATTATTTGCAATTTTAACTGCAAGATTTTCGTATGCGATTAAATCCATCGTTATTAAATCTTTCATACCTATGCTGTTAAGTAAGCTACCGCATACTCTAGAGGCAAAGGACTCACCCATCATAGTTATTATTGGCACCTCTCTTCTTATAGCTTCACTAGCTGTTGTATGTGCGTTATATGGAAAAGTATCAAGAAAAAGATCCATTTTATCAAACCTTTTTAAGTGTTCATCATAAGGAAGTTTTTCAGCAAAAATTAATCTTTTAGGATCTACATTGTAACTTTCCGAAGTTTTAATTAAATTCTCTGTAGCCTTATCATTGTTATTTAATAACCAAAGAACACTGTTACTTGTTCTATTTAATATTTTCATCCAAGTTCTAAATATTTTTGGTGTAATTTTGTAACTATTATTAAAGCTTCCGAAAATAAAATTATTTTGAGGCAAATTTAAATTCTTTTTAGTGAAATTTTTACTAGAAATTTTTATTTTAGATTGATTAGGAAAGAAGCTATCAGGCATGTAAATTACTTTTTCAGTATAATATTTAAACTTTTCTTTTGGGATTAGACATTTATCAGCTATAATATAGTCAATAAAGTCTACTCCCATAGACCCAGAGTAACCCACAAAGCTTATTTGTACAGGAGCGATTCTTTTTTGATAAATTTCGTTTCTAGAATCTGCGGTATATCCAGTTAAGTTTACAGCAATATCTAAACCAACCTTATGACATATATCCAATACTTCATCATCTGTTTTTTTACTTATGTCAAAAAACTTTTTAAAGAATTTTTGTATTTCATAGTGAAGCTTATCTTTAATACGACCATGATAAAATCCATAAATTTCAAATTTTAACTTATTATGATTTTTAAAAATATCTTTTGTTAATTGCAATACAGGATGATTATAAAATTCAGCACCAAAATAACCAATTTTAATTTTTTTTGCCGGGTTTTTTTTTACAAGGTTACTATAACTATTTTGTTTAGAAAACTTCACGTTTTTATATATATTCGCATTTTTTAATTGTAATTTTAGACTATCTGTAAGAGATAATAATACGAATGGTTCAATCACTCTATTTCCATTATTTATTTCATTAATTAATTTTAAAATATTTTCATCATAATTTTCCCAGTCACAGATATGCATTTTTGAATGAACATATTTACCAAATGTAAAATCAAAATTTTTATTATAATCTAAAACTTTCTTAAAATTATTAATTGCATCACCAAATTTTTTCTGAAGAAGAAAAATTTCTGCTTTATTATTATAAGCATCAGTATTATCTTTTTTAATTTTAATAGCTTTATTGTAAAAACTTATTGCACTATCAAGGTCTTCAAAATCTTTAAAAAGATTTCCTAAATTATT
>CABYJU010000009.1 GCA_902519325.1 uncultured Pelagibacteraceae bacterium
TTAGATTATAAAATTTTTGCATTTGATATTAACAGAAAGAAATTTATTAAATCTAATGTTAATAAAAAAAAAGATAGAAATTATTTTTTTGTTAACAAACATAAAAACTTAATTTATTAAAATGAATAAAATTGCATCTTGGGGAAACTATAAAAAAGTAACGACTAATTTAATATACCCAAAAGACAAAAAATCATTAATAAAATTAATTAAGCAAAAAAAGGAATTACTTACATTTGGAAATGGTCGCTCTTACGGAGATGTTTGTCTGAATAAAAAAAATTTAATATCATTAAGAAATTTCAAGAGAATTATTAGTTTTGACAAAAAAAAAGGTATAATTGATGTTGAAAGTGGAATTCTAATGTCTGAATTACTTCCAATAATTTTGAAAAATAACTTTTTCTTACCAGTAACTTCGGGCACAAAATTTGTAACATTGGGTGGTATGGTTGCAAACAATATTCATGGAAAAAATGTGGTTAAAAATTATTTCTCTGATTATATAATATCAATTAAATTAATAAATAACTCTGGTAAATTAATTAATTGTAGCAAAAAAAATAATAAAAAATTATTTGACCTAACAACTGGAGGAATAGGATTAACTGGCACAATACTCAGTGTAAAATTTAGGTTAAAAAAAATATATTCAACAAAACTTATCAAAAAAAATATTTATTTTAGGAATTTAAATAATTTATATGACTTTGATAAATTAAAATCTAAATATGATTATTCGGTTACTTGGATCGATAGTTTTTCCTCTCCTGAAAGTATAAGGGGTATACACTTCTTTGCCAAACATATTTTAAAAAAAAAAGAAGATATAAATTTTAAGATTAAAAAAAATTATATTAATTTTTTGCATAAATTTGTCTTTAAAATTTTTAATAATTTTTACTTATTCAGGTTTGTGAATATTGTGTTTTTTCTATCGCATTATTTAAATCCTATTAAAAAAGTTCAATTTGAAAAATTTTTTTACATACAAGATAAATATTACGACTGGAATAAAATATATGGAGATGAAGGATTTGTAGAAGTGCATATTCTTATTCCAAAAAAAAAAGCTATAAGTTTTTTAAAAAGTTTTTTTGAATTTTGTAAAAGAAATAAAATTTACTCAAATTTGATTGTGCTAAAAAGACTTAAGCATAAAAAAAAATTTATTAATTTTGCTGGTGACGGTCTTGCCTTTTCAGCCGATTTTACAATTAATAAAAATTACTCTGATATAAAATCTTTTTTTTTGAATAATGCTCATAAATATAATTATATTTTCTATACTGCAAAAGACAGTATTTTTTCTAAGAAAAATTTTAAATTTGATAAAAATTTTATTAAATTTAAAAAGGAAATTAAAAAAATAAATAAAAATAATAAAATAAGTTCATTATTATCTGATAGAACGGGAATTACATCATGAAAAGACTGATAATTTATGGAGCTACTTCACTGCTTTCAATCGAATTTATAAAAAAATATAAATCTGAAATAGATGAATTTTTATTAATTGCAAGAAACAAATCTAAATTACACAATCTCTTAAAAGTTTTTGATGACGAGACAAAATTAAAGATTAAAATTTTTCAAAAAGACCTTCTTGAGTTAGAAGAAAATATTGAATTTATAAAATCTATAGAGGATAAATCAATTTTGGGTATAATTTTTTTAATAGGAGAAACTGGAGATCCAAATCTAGAATTTAAAAATTATGAAGAATGTTTAAAAAATTATAATACAAATTTAATTAATCCAGTAATATTGATTAATAATTTAATACCTAAAATTGAAAATAATGGTTTTGTATGTGTATTTTCATCACTAGCAGGTATAAGAGGTAGAGCTTTAAGACTTTTTTATTGTAGTGCTAAAGCAGGTTTAATTTCTTATCTTTCAGGCCTAAGACAAAAATTATCCAAAGAAAATATTAATATTGTTAATGTTATTGCAGGATATATGAACACTGAAAAATTTGAATTAAACGCTAATACATTTCTGGTAACAGATCCTTCTGTAGTAGCAGAAAGAGTTTATAAAGGTATAAAGGTTAAAAAAGAAATAATATATACTAGTAAGTTATGGCATATGATATCAATTATTATTCAATTAATACCAGAAAAAATTTTCAAAAAACTTAATTTTTAATTAACAATTTACATTAGTAAGAAATAAACTCATGTCATATTCGCCTGAAACAGAGTCTCTAAATACTTTTTTTTCTATAATATGGGGTAATTTGATCTTACAGTTTTCATTTATTAGATTGTTATCTTTAAGTTTTTTTATCTTTGATAAAGGATAAGAGAAGTCACGTGTTATTGAAATTAGTAAAAAATCTTGATTAATTTTTTTAAATTTTTTAAGTGAATTTATAGAGTATTGCTTCTTTTTATCTATGTGATTTGATAAGTTAAGAATTGGCTTTTTAGTTATAAAATTATTTTCAACAAATTTATAATCATAAACTTTAAAATAATTTTTTGATAAATCGCTAAAAAAAACAAAATTTTTTCTTTTTAATGATTTTACCTGCTCTATATGCTTCTTTATTTCACCAGTGTTTTCAAAATATATCTGATAGAAAATTTTATCTATTTCTTTTAATTTTTTTACATCTGATATTATTTGCAGATGATAAAATAAGTTAATTACGATTAAAAAGATTGGTATAAGCTTGTACAAATAATTTTTTAAATTCAAAATATATATAAATCCAAAAATACTTAAAATTATAATTATATTAAATACATAATACATATTTCTTAGATAACTTATAAAAAAAATAGATAATAAAAGATTAATTAAGAAATGAATTAATATAATGAGATAAAGTGAATTATACTTTTTTAATTTATAACAAGCAAGTATTGATAGAATAAAACCAATTACAATAACCGGGGAACTTAAAGTGTATAATTTTTTGAACCAAAATAAAATTTTTTCTATAAAAAAACTAATTTCGATATCACCATTTCCAACAAGATTAGTAAAAAAATTTGAAGAAGAGTTAATAAAATCGTTAACAATAATATAAAGATAAGGAAAAAAGATTAACAAGCATATTAAAAAATATTTAAAAAAATCAATCCAATTAAATTTTAAATTTCTAAATAAAAAAACAATTGAAAAAAAAGGTAATAAAAGTAGAGCGACAGTTATTTGAAAAAAAGAAGCAACACTTACAATAGCTCCTATATAGTAAACATAATTTTTATTATTTATAAAAAAATTATTTAAATAAATTAGCAATGTTAATGAGAAAAAAAAATATCCAATATTATGATGACCAAGAGGCGAAAAATAAAATTTATAAAAAGATATATTTAAACAACAAAAGACTGATTGATAAATTAAATTATTTAAAAATGTACTTTTATAAATATTAGTTTGTTTTAATATAACAATTAAAATTCGGTAATTTACTATTAATGATAATGAACAAAATAAAATTGAAACAAAAATATATAGCTCGACAGGTTGAAAATTGAAAATAATTGAAAAAAAGTAAACAGTTAAAATAGAATTTATTTGAAACAAATATGCATGATAATCGACTGGATTACTTCCTGGTTTTAGTAGTTCATGAATAAATCCTTTCTCATCATACATAATATTTTTGATATCTGAAAAAATTTCAAAAGTTATAAAATGATCTGCAAACTTAAGATTTTGGTACCAATTTATATGAAAAGTTTGATCATGATGAGGTGTAATATAAATTAATGAATTAAAACTGTAAAAAAAAGCAATAATTGAAAATAAAATTACTAACCAATTATTTATTATAGTGTCTTTATTTAATAAATTCATTTTTGCAAATAATTAATGATATAAGATAATTGTAGTAAGTTGTATTTATTAATCTTTTACTTATTAAAATTATGTTCAATAAGCGTATATTTATAGATAACTAAAAGTTAAAACCATTAATGATTTTAAATTATGATCCAATTCTGTCATGTATTTTTTCTCTATTATTAATTAATGGATTTTATAACTTAGCATTTAAATCTTCAAAAACAGTTGGAAATTTCCTTGATAATAAAAACTTTTTTTTTATATCAATAATAAATTTTTTTTTAATACTAAGTTTTCTTTCTTTAATAACTTTCTTTTATATTTTAATATTTCCTATAAATTTATTCTTAATAAAATCTGTATCATATTCAATTATATTATTTGGACTTTTCAAACCAACATATCTTAAAAAATTTTCTTATTTGCTCAAAAGAGACAATTTAAAAATTAAGATTATCTATCTTATATTATTTTCTTATTTTCTTTTATCCCTATCACCAATAACAGATCCGGATAGTTTAGATTATCATGTTACAATTCCACAGTACATTGTTTCATATGAAGATAATCAATTTCCTAACTATTGGCTTACTAGTCAACTTTCAGGCATATGCGAGATATTATTAATTTATGGACTTGCAATCGGAGCTTTAAATTTTTCACAAATTCTTCAATTTGCATCTTTACTTTTTATCATTTTAATAATTTTAAATTTTAGATTAAAAAAAAATATTAAAAATGAAAAGATCTTATATATCTGTCTTTGTATTTTAACAATTCCTGCAGTTGTATTTTTAATTAGTACTTCTAAACCTCAAATTTTTCCAATCGCTATAAACTTTATTGCTTTAATCCTGACATGTTTTTATTTAACTAAAAATGATAATAAGCTTAATTCAAAATATTTTTTCATAATTATTTATTTATTATTTGTTTCCACTCAAATAAAATACTCATTTTATTTATCATCTGGCTTAATAGTTTTATTGACGGTATATGAGATATATAAAAAAAATTACCCTATAAATAAAATAATTATAATATGTATTTTATGTTTCTCATTTGTAATTTTACCAAGAGAAATATACGAATATTTATATTTTAATCCAAATATATTTTATAATTTTTTTAACGCACATACAGATTTGTTTTCATCCAAAGAATATAATCTTACGTTGAAAACAAATACAGGAAACATGAGGCTTATCCCAATTTGGATGTTTATACCTCAATCACTTTCTCAAATAACTTATTCATTGGGAGTTATTATCTTATATTTATTTTTTATTATTAACTTTAAATTCAATAAAAAAATTTTAATAATCTCTACTTCTTATATCTTCATTGGTTTAATATTAGCTCAACCAGTTGGAAGGTTTTTTATAGAACCTTTTTTTGTGGTTACTGTTTTTTTCAATATTCAATTTCAAAATATATTTTAGAAAACTAACTGGCATTTTTGAAAGAATTATCATCTTGTACTCTGCACTTTTTTTTATAATTCTTTCATTTTTTGCATTAAATCTATTCAAAGCTAATTTTAGCGATGAAATTTATGAAGAAGTTTTAACAAAAAATGCAGATGGCTACACATTGTATAAATGGGCAAATGATATATTACCAGATAATGCAGTATTAATTAGTACTCACAGGGCTCATGCATTTTATAAGAATAAAGTAATATCTTATGAATTTAGAAATTTCAAAAATTCTTACTCCGAAGAGGGCAAAAAGTACTATTTGGATAGTATTGTTAACGAAAATCCAGAATTTATTATGTACACGTCTCAAAATTTAAACAATGATATTGATTTTTTTAAAAACTGCAGAGGAGAACTTTTTGCAAAAAAAAAAAATGTATATCAAAAAGTTGGCAGAAACCCTTTTACAAAAAGAGAAAAATTTGATGGATATATATACTCATTAAATAAAGAAGAAATAAAGAATTGTTAATTAATAAGTTGTTTGTTGATGAAAGTTTTGCACATTATTGAGGAAATATCACAAAAAAATCGTAGCGTTGTAACAGTCTCAAGAATATATGCATCCTATCCATATTTAAATAAGGAATCTAAAATAATTTCTAAAATAAATTTATTAAAAGTAAAAAGTTTTTTGAGAAAGTTTAAACCTGATATTATTCATATTCATGGAATATGGAAACCCATTCATATAATGTTTATTATTTATGCAAAAAAATTGAACATACCTGTTATTTTACAGCCTCATGGAATGTTATTGGAAGAAGCATTAAAAACAAAATCGTATTTAAGATTTTTAATAAAATTATTAATATTATCTATATATAAATATTTAATTAAAAATGTCTCATTTATTGCAGTCACAAATCAAGAAAAAAAATCAATTTTAAAATATTTTTATGGATCAAATGTAAAAATAATTTTTAATCCATTTCATACTAACTATAAATATTCAAATAAAATTAATAAAGTTTATTCATTCTTTGGAAGAATAAACCCTCACAAAAATTTAGATTTAATAATTTTATCATTCATTCAAGCTAAGTTATCACCTTCATGGAATCTACATATATATGGTATAAATGATGATAAAAAGTACAAAGAAAAATGTATTTCTATTATTAACAAACATAATATTTCTAAAAGAATAAAATTTAAGAAACCAATATTTAAAAATGAATTGAAATTAAAAATAATGTCTCAGAGTTATTGTAATATATTAATGTCAAAGTCTGAAATTCTAAATCTTTCTGTTTTGGAGTCACTAAGTGTTGGAACAAAATCGATTGTTAATAAAAACATTGAATATCCCAGAAATATCTCAAATTTGATCCATTTTTCTAAACCACAATCGAATGAGTTATCAAAAAAAATTTATAATCTTTCTAAAAATCAAATAAATCAATTAAATAATAGAAAAAAATTAATAAAAAAATTTAAAAGAAACTATAATTTTAAAAATATTGAAAAAAAATATTTGAGTTTTCTTTTAGAAATCAGAATGAAGAAAAGAAAAAATTATAAATAATCACTATTCAATTTATCTTAGTAATTAAAAAATTATTAACATATACTGCATCCATGTCAGTTCTTATTAAACAATCTATTGCTTCTTCTGGTCTCATTACTATTGGCTCGTTTTCATTAAAAGAGGTATTCAAAACAATCGGCACATTTGTTATCTTATAAAACTCATTAATTAACTTATAAAATCTCTCATTTAAATCTACTTTTACGCTTTGAAATCTTGCCGTCCCATCAATATGTGTTATTGCTGGGACAATATTTATTTTATTTTTTTTTACATTACCAATAGTCGACATATAAGGGCTTGAAAATTTACTTTCAAACCATTCATCTTGGAATTCAGCAAGTATAGACGGAGCAAAAGGCCTAAAAGACTCTCTCCTCTTTATTTTTGAATTAATAATATTTTTCATATTTGGATTTCTAGGATCAGCTAATATAGATCTATTTCCAAGCGCTCTTGGACCAAATTCCATTTTGTTTTGAAACCAACCTATTATTTTCCCTTCAGAAATAAATTTTGATGCAGACTTGTATAAATCATCATTAGTGTCAAAAAATTTGTATTTAATTTTATCTTTGAAGTTTGGATTATTTTTAATATTTTCTAAATATTCGTTTTTATATTCAAAACCTAAGTATGGAGATTTGGCATTCTTTAGTTTTATATTATATTTCGCAAGAACTGAAAATGCTGCTCCTAAAGCTCCACCATTATCTCCAGGGGCAAAAGGAATGTAAACATTATTAAAGTATTTTTTGCTATTTGTTATAATTCTGTTTGCAGAAGAATTTAAACCACAACCACCAGCAAAAATTAAATTTTTTGAAAATTCATCTTTCAAAATATCTTTAATTATGAATTCAAAAATAAATTCATATACCTTTTGTACTGATGCTGCAAAGTTCTGTCTAAATTCATCAATATTTTTGGATTGCTCTCTCTCTTTTAAAAATTTTGTCACTAAATTTTCGTTATATATATTATCTATAATCATTTCTTCATCTGCAATATATTTAAAATTTGGTTTAGAATGATTAAAATAGAATAAGTTTAGCTTAAAATTACCATTTTTATCGAATTTAAATAACTCATTTTTTATTTTTTCAAAATAAATTGGCCTACCATATGCAGCCATACCCATAACTTTATATTCGTCCCCATAATTTTTGAAACCTAAAAATTGTGTCATTGCATGATAGAAAATTCCTAGAGAGTCTGGAAAATAAATTTTTTTGTCTAATATTATTTTATTATTTTTACACTTAGATGTGGCCATTGACACAAAATCCCCTGATCCATCTAATGATAATCCAATAGCATCTTTGAAATTAGACGGGTAAAATGCTGAAGCTAAGTGTGCAATATGATGTTCTACAAAGTGAAATTTTAAATTTTTATTAAATTTAAAATTTTCTTTTATTTTTATATCTAAATTTAATTTTTTTTTTTATTCGTTTTATAGAGGTTTTTTTTTTTGAAAAAATATTTTTTAAAAAAAAAACACTTTTAGGTATAAGATTACTATAAGGCTTAGTATTAAAAGCTATATCAGTAATTTCGTGATCCTTAACTCCCGCTATTTTGATACAATTTTTAATTGACTCAACTGGAAAACCTGAAAAATGTTTGATCCTATTTATTCTTTCTTCTTCTAACGCAGCTACTAGCTTTCCACCTACAATTATGCATGCTGAAGAATCTGCATGATTTGAATTTACACCAATAATAATTTTCATAAACTTAAGTTTATAAGTAATTAATTTCTAACTAATATACTACTAAATTTTTTTTATTTTTTTTGCTATATTACAAATAACAAACGATTTAAAAGTTTAATATATAATTGACGAATATTATAAATTATTATAGCTAATTTGAGATTATCAGTAAATTCTAATAATCTAGGTCTTAAATTGAAAACATTAAACTTATATTCAAATAAAATTAACTTAGACTTAGCTTATAAGTGGTTAATCATCTTTGTTCCTTTTACAATTATTATCGGTAATTTTGCATTAAACATAAACGTAATATTAATAGATATAATATTTATTTATTTATTGATAAAAGGAAAAATTCAACTTAATAGGAATATATTATATTTTTTTTCCTTTGCATCTATAATTTTTTTTATTAACATTTCTCTGTCTTCTAGTTTATATTTGAGTAGTAAAGCAAGTCTGGGTGTACTTAAATTTTTAATTTTTTTTTTAGCATTTTTAACGTTTTTAAGAAACTCTAGCTATAGGAAAACTTTTTTTAAAATTTTATTCTATTTGCTTTTATTAGTTACTATCGATGTATTAATACAATATGGAATAGGTTTTGATATATTCGGAAATGAGTATAGCACTGCACATGGAAGAAGATTGTCAGGACCTTTTGGGGATGAGTATGTTGTAGGTGCATATTTATCAAAGCTTTTTCTTCTTGGAATACCTTTTTTATCAACCTATACAAAAAATTATAATTTTTATGTGCTTTATTTGCTATTAATTATAACCACTATATTTTTAACTCAAGAAAGATCTGCATTTTTTATAAGTTTGCTTGCTACAACTTTTTTTATTATTTTTTTTAAAGCTCAAATTAAGTATAAATTATTTTTATTTTTATCTTTAATCATAGTAATAACAATTTTTATAAAATTTGATGAGTCTTCTTTTAAAAAATATATTAATCAAACAATTTTACAATTAGGATTTTCAAAAGAATTACATCTTAGATATTCTAATAACAACAAAATGTTACATAATTTAAATACTTTCTGGGATAGCAGATATGGAGCACACTTCTTAACTGCTTATGAAATTTTTTAAAGACAATAAAATATTTGGTAGTGGAGTCAAAACATTTAGAAAAAATTGCAGCCTATCCAAGTACGAAAATATTGATTCAAAATACGCTGATCGCAGATGTAATACACACCCACATAACATATACTATGAAATTCTATCAGAAGGAGGAATTTTAATGTTTGTTCCTTTTTGTTTTATAATTATTTATCTACTCCTCAGCAATATTAAGATACTTTTAAAAAGATATGATGTTAATATATTGGTTAATATTAGCTTATTAATAATATTTTTTTTCCCTATTCAAACCACGGGATCTTTTTTTTCAACATTTAATGGAGTTTTTTATTGGATAGCTTTAGCAGTTATATTAAATAACATGAAACTAGATATTTTTGTTAAATCTTTTTAAAAAATAAATTAGTAAAAAATATATAAGTAAACTTACTATTATAACTAAAAAATAATTAACGATAAATTTGCTCAAAATATACGGAAAAATTGAAATAGTTAAGTAAACTAAAAAAACATATTTTTTATCACATATTTTTAACAGATGGTGGTGCAAATGATTCAAATCTGCATTCGAGATTGAATTTCCATTATAAATTCTTGAAAAAACTAACCTTGTCATGTCTATACCTGGTATAAAAAATATAATAAATATCTCATCGCATAATATTGTTTGATTAATATTATATTCTTTTATGTAAAGTGTAGATATTAATATACCTAATAATGAAATTCCTGAGTTACCTAAAAAAGATTTATCTCTCAAATTAAAAAATAAACATAGTATTAGACATAGGACAATTAAAACTTCAATATTATAAAAATAACCTCTTTCGAAACCTAAAATTAAAATAAAATAGCTTGATATAGAAATCGCAATACCATTTAGTCCATCAATAAAATTTAAAAAATTGAAGAAAATATATATAAAAAATACAGTTAAAAACAGTGATGATTGATTTAATAAAATTTCTTTTTCTATTAAACTTTCAAAAATTAGACTCTTCAAAATTAAGTTTTGATCAAAAGGAATAATAATAAGTAATATAGCAATTATGATTGAAGATTTTAATTTTGGACTTAAATCCCTTAAGTCATCAAAATATCCTAGTAAATAAAAAAAATTTATTAAAATTATTAAAAGTAAATTAAACCTTAAATAATTTTCTTTTAAAAAGTATATATCAAATATTAAGTAAATGTTCGTTGATATTAAAAGTAAAAAACCATTTATTAAAGGGATTGGTATTTTATGCAATTTTCTAATATTTTTTGGTTCATCATAAAGATTAAAAAAATTACATATTTTTTTATAAAATAAACTAATAAAAACGGTAAATACTATAATTAAAAACGGCTCATAACTAATATTGGTCAAAAATTGCATTTCAAAAATAGTAAAACTTATAATTAAATTTTTTTTTCATCAATAAACGTCTGCTAATATTTTCATTTGTACATGGAGATTTAGAATACATACAAAGACCCTCTGCTTTATAGTGAGATATTCGATTACTGATTTCTATACTTTCTAGCTTATCTGTTTTGTTTTCCATATTAAAACCATAATATTTTGGCCAAGGATAATTAATATATTTAATGTCATGATTCTTAAATTTAATCATATTTTTACCAATAAATATTGCTAAGCATATAAGAGATACATACTTAATTAGCTTTATGTTTTTAACTTTTAATTCAATATTTGAACAGAAAAGAATAAATATAAATATCAAAATATTTAAAATGTAAGATAATCCAAATCTAAATACAGGAAATTTTATAAACCAAAGAGCAGAACATAATATAAAAAATAGTAAAAAAATATTTATTTTTATTTTATCTTTTTTATCTAATTTGTCTTTGATAGTTTCCTTTGAATTATATTTTAAAATAAATATAATTAATAAAATTATAAGAGAATATATAGACAATATACTCAATATTTTTTTTCCATGTTTGGATTTCCACGTTTTTATCCAGTAATAACTAGAAATATAATCTTTCATTGATTTTTTTATAATTTTTTGATCAGGCCACGATTTAGCCCATGCTTGGTTTACTTCGCTTAATACTGAAACATGTTGCACTGAAGTTTTGTCGTTATTGTACCAAGATAAATTTTTAATACATGTTTTTTCAATTGGCCAAAATAAACATCCTGAGTTAATAACCCCTTTTAATACCCAAACTAAAACAAAACTAGAAATTAAAAAATTCTTTAAATTAATTATATTTTCAAATTTTTTATAAATTATCATATTAAATAATGGTAGTAAAAGGACAGGTAAAAAAGTAATTTTGTTCAAAAAAATAAATGATGAAAAAAAATAAATATTCGAGAGTTTTATTTTATTTTTAAATTTAAAAAATAAACTTATTAAAAAAAATAAAAAAAAATGCGGGATATAATCATTACCATATTCACCATAACGATTCATCTTAAAAGAAAAAAATATTAAAGTAAAAAAAATATATAAAAGATAAAACTTATTTTTTGACTCATTTTTTATTTCAGTCCTGATTTCATTAAAAAAATAAAGATAAATTGTCATTGGAAGAATACTTAATGGAAGTAACATTCCGTTTGTGCCAACAATGTAATTATTAGTAATAGCTTGCAGATATTGAATAATAGAAATAGTCCCGAACCTAGAATTTATATTTGTTAAACCAAAAATAATCTTATCGTCGTTTAATAATTTGATAAAAGGATAATGATATAGCCCCGCATCAGGCCTATTTGAATTTGCTAGGTAAATTAAAATTGTTGAGAAGAGAGATATTATCAACAAATTTAAAACTAAATTTTTATTAAAAATACTACTCAATGTATTCTTTTTTATATACAAAACAAAAATGATGAGAAATATTACAGAGTTATTAAATAGATTTAATTTGCCAAAAAAGTGAAAACATAGTGCAAATATACTTAAAAAAATAGCACCAATTAGAATAATTATACAAGTATTTGAGAAACTATTTTTTAAATTTATAAAGCATTTTCCCAAAATAAAATAAAAAAAACAAACAAAAACTGTGTTATAAAATATTTCCATTTAATAATGTAAAACATTTATAATGATTTATTTTTTTAATAAAAATAAAAATAGTAATTTTTTCAAATTTATACTTATTTTACTGGTACTTATATTTTCAGATTTCTTTTTAAATAGTTATACAATCTTGAAACATACGTTTTCTGAAAGAATGACCAAAGCTTATGGGTATTGTGGGAAGCAAGGTTATGGATTTATAGAGAAAAACAAAAAAAAATATGATTTAGTAAAAAATTCTAAAATTATAAATAATCATGATTATCCCTATTCTGGATGGATGATCCGTCAAATAAGGGATCCAAGTATTTATAAGTATATAATTTATATAAATTCAAAACGAATTCCCACAAAAGGGAAAATTCTAGAACAAGAATATAATTGTTATATTGTGTTAAATGATTGAAATCTTAAATATAATTTTATCTTCTTTTATAATATTTCTATTGTTTAATACTAAACGGGTATTTTTTTTATATGATGAAAATCAAGATATTTTTAAAAATATTAACATCAATATAATTATCTTTTTTAATATTGCTTTATTTTTTTCGTTTATAAATAATGGTGTTAAGTTTTTTTCTTATTTTATATTTTTTATTTGTTTGTTAAATTTGGCCAGTTTTCTAAAAAATATTAAAAATTATTTATATATATCATTCATTATAATTAATTTTGTTTTATTCATGAAAATTTCCTCTGATCCCAGTTTAGCATGGGATGGCCTTGGTAATTGGTATCCTAAAGTTTACAACTTTTTTTTGGGTTTTAGTTTTTTTGATTTGATAGAAACACCACGACCTAGTTACCCACACTTGGGAGCGTTCATTTGGTCAATTGGATGGTATATATCAATTTTAGATTACGAGTACTTAGGAAGATTTATTTATATCTTTTTTTATATTTCGTCATTATTTTTAATAATTTATAAAAACAGCGATAGTGACTTAAAAAAATTTGCTTTATTTTTTATTTTATTAATAATTAGTTTCGATATTAATCTATTCAAAGGATACCAAGAATATCTTATTTTTAGTTTATTTAATATATTTATTTATTTTTATTATAATGAAAAAAATCAAAAACGACTTAGCATTGTAAGTTTGTTAATAATTAATAGTGCAGTCTGGTTCAAAGATGAGGGATTAATATACTCCCTTCCTATTGTGATAATGATTCTTTTGAAAAAACAAAAGTTTTTATGTTTAGAAAATCTTTATTTTGTTTCTATATATATTTTAATTTTGTTTTTTAAATTTTTTATGATTAGTAAATTACTACCCTTTTCTGAATTAGGAGGATTCTCATACGAAAAAGTTTTAAATGAAATATTTAATTTCTCTTCTTTTAAAATGGATTTTATATTAATAATTTATCACTTTATTCTAAGCTTTTTTAAGTATCCAATATGGATGTTTGTTATTATTTTTTTAATTTTACCGGAATCAAAAATTAAAACTAATAAAATATATAAAAATAGTGTTTTACTGTTTATATATCTTTTCTTGATAAATTTTATGATATTTCATCTTCAAGATAACAAAATTCTTGAATGGCAACTATCAACAGCTTTAGATAGACTTAATCTTATATTTTCAGGGTATTTTGTTTATTTTGTATATTTAAATTTTAGAAACTATTCATCAAAATATTTTTTAAATGAAAAGTCTAGTTAATATTTTAAATTTAATAAAATTTGAAAATTTTAAATTATTCATTATCTGGTTTTTTATTTTAGCTGGAGTAAATATAAATATTGATCATTATATTTTAGTTGATGAATTTGACTTTATAAAATATTTATATTCTGCAAGATTATATATTCAATTTTTTATATTTTTTTTACTTTTTTATTTGAACTTAAAAAATTTTGAAAAAATCAAAAAGGTAAATCTATTTTTCTACTTGTTTTTATTTTATAACATAATTCAAATTATTTCTTTATTACTATCTGAAAATAATAATCTCAATTTGATTTATAATATTTCATCAATAAATCTTTTATTGGTTTTAAATTTAGTTTTCTATAAAGAAACAAAGGAAATATATAAAATTTTTTTTTTCTTTATACTGATTATCTTTATAATTTATGGATGGTTTTATCTAGAAAAAATTTTCAGATTAATATTTGAAAATAAAATTTTTTATGGCCACTATGATAAACCACTCCTGATCCCGTCAATCATTGCACCACGAACTTCTGGGATTGGTAGAATGGCACTTATAGTTTTAATTTTTTCTTTAATATATTTTAGTTTTAATACATTAAAACAAAGATTGTTTTTATCTATTTTTATTGTACCTGGAATTATCATGACCCAATCTAGACTTATTGTAGGTATTTATTTATTGTTTATTTGCATTACATCTTTATCAAAACTTTTTAGGTTTGAAAATTTACAATTACAAAATTTAAAATTTAATATTGTTTATTTAATAATAATTCCTTTAGTATTTTCCTTCTCTATTTCCCAATTAAAGGAGAGCAATATAAAACAAATAAAAAAACTAGTTTCAGTAAATTTAAACAAAAATGAAATTAAAAAAAATTCATATTATCAAGATAAAATTATAATAATTGCTGATCAGCACCTTAATTCAAGCCATTATCATAGTAACTATTCAAGATATAAGGTTGTTAGAAAAATTGATCCAAAATCATTTAGCTCTTTTAGACTAAGAGATTGGAATAACTTAATTAATAAAACTAGAGATAATTTTTTCATTGGTAATGGTACTCAATCAGATAGATTTTTAATAAATCAAAGTGCATCAAACGCAGCATTATATTTTTTTTCAAGTGCTGGATTAATTGGTTTTTTAATATTTTTTTTTATATGGATATATATAATATTTCACATTTTTAAAAAAAAAAAATACTTAAATAAGAATATAAATATTAACAAGACACTAATATTTTCAATTTATTTGATGTTTGTTTTATTTTTAAGAAGTATATTTGAAAGTTCCTACGCTATTTTTGGAATCGATCAAATATTATTTGTTATAAGTTCGTATGTAATTTGTCATGAAAAAAGAGCCTAAGATTAGCATTGTAACAATAGTAAAAAATGGATTACCTTATATAAATGACTCCTTAAAATCATTTGAATTGCAATCTTACCATAACAAAGAGTTAATTGTAGTATATACAAAATCAGATGATCTAACTTTTGATGTGCTAAAATCAAAAAAATTTATAAAAAAAATTATTATTGATAATAAATCAAACAATATTTATGGTTCAATAAACATAGGTATAAAACATTCATCCGGAGATTTGATAGGTTTTTTGCACTCAGATGATATTTTTTATAATTCTAATACACTCCAACACATAGCAAAAAAATATAAAAAACATAATTTCAATGTTGGTTATGGAAATATCTTAATTTCAAATAAATATGACCTTAAAAAAATATTAAGATCATGGCAAAGTAGTTCTTTCAAAAAGTCTAGATTAAAGTATGGATGGATGCCACCTCATACTTCCATATTTATTTCAAAAAAACTTAAAAATTATAGATACTCTCAAAAATATACAATATCTTCAGACTATGATTACATTTTAAGGGTATTTAATAAATCAAAAAAAATATATTTTTTTAACAATTATATTACTATCATGAGATCTGGTGGATTAAGTAATAAGTATTTTTTTTTAAAATTTAAAGAGGACTTAAAAATATTAAAAAATTATTATGATTTCAATTTTATTATTGCCATTATTAAAATTATAAGAAAAATTAATCAATTGATTATTCTCAATAAAAAAGTAATTGTAAATAATTACACAAATAATTTTTTTAATAGAAGATACCCCTTTATTAATGACATTAATAAGTTGATTTCAAAAAAAAAATTTGTTCTATCTGGTTTCAATATGGCTTTTTTGTCATTTGTTCATAATAAAATAGAATTCGATCGTGATAGCCTTTATCTTTGGCCCGATGGTATTTTTTCTAAATTTACACTAAATAAATCCAAAATTCCTGGAAGAAAAATTTTATCAAATATAAAAAACAGTAAATATTTTGAAAATGTTTATTTAATATCAAGCAAAAACTTAAATAATATAAAATATTTAAAAAAAAAATTTAAAAATAAAAGTTTCAACTTCATAGAGGCTCCTTATGGCACTTCTGAAAGTATTTATAAAAAAATTAAAAAAGAAATTTTAAAAATTAGATCAAAAAGCTTAATCATTTTAGGTTTGCCAACTCCAAAGCAAGAGGAGATAGCGGCCAAAATTTCAATTAATTTGAGGGATTATAAAATTATTTGCTTAGGAGGTGCCATAAATTACAACTCGAAAGATACAAAGTTACCACCTAAGTTTTTAGAAATATATTTTGAGAGTTTATGGAGATTGCAAAACGACACCTTAAGAAGATCAATAAGATTAAGCCAATCATTAGGTATTTTTATAAAAAGATTTATATTTGGAGAATATAAAAACTTATAGACTATGCAAGTTTGGTCATGTGATTTTAGAGAAAATACGGGTGAAGGAAGATTGGCAAGACTTTTTATTAAAAATTTGTCAAAAAATTTTTCTAATTATATAAATGTAATCTCTCCAGATTGTAATTACAAAATAATAAATGGAAAAATAATAAAGAAAATTAAAAAAAGAAGAATTAATTATGAAAGTCTTTACTATAAATACGTATTTCCATTCGTAGGATGTATTTATTCATGGTATTATTTATTAAAGGGAATTAATTTCCTTTATCTTAATTATCTTCCGTTATGGAATTTTTTAATATTTATAATATTAGCCCCAAATACAAATATTGGACCCATAACAGGTGCTATAAATTTTGAAAAAAAGTTCAAAGAGATATTAATAAAGTTTCTTTATAAAATATCAAAACCAATACTAATGTTGAGATTTAAAAAAATTATATTTTCAACAAATAATTTAAAAGGCCTTTTTAAAGGCAGCATAAAGAATCTACAATTTAATTATATTTTAAAGTATGTTGAGTCTAAAAATAAAAGAAAAATTAAAAAATCCATTGACGTAATAATTTATTACAGAACTCATTCTAATAAAAATAATAAATTTATTATAGAATTAGTAAAAAAATTAACTAAAAAAAAAATAAAAATTGCTTGTGTGGGTGACAAAATTAAAAATCTCAATGTTATAAACTTTGGATTAGTCAGTCACAAAAGATGTGAAGATATAATTAAAAGATCAAAGATTGGAATAAATAGCAGTGACAATTTTTATTCTCTCTTTATGTTGGATTGCATAAATAACAATACAAATGTGTTATGTGACAAAAATTCAATAAGTGAAAAAACTAATTTTAAAACGAAAGTTTTAATTTCTGATTATAAAAATATTAATTCGACTTCTAGATTAATTTATAATTTTGTTAAAAGGAAGTAACTTTTAAGAACTGTAAATAATCCAATTAAGTTACCAAAAACTTTATACAATTGTAAAAAGGATAAGTTCATGATTATTTTAATAATAATTCCTATAAATAACCTAATTAAACTAAGTTTATGTTTCTTAACAAAATAATATCTATTTATAACTTCTTTTTTTCCAAAAAAATAACTCTTTCTTTGAATAAAATTTCTGTGAAAACATTTTGCATTTTTTACAACTATTAATTTTCCATATTTGTTTTGTCTGAAGCTATATTCTAAATCTTCTAAATAACTATAATCCGAAAAAAATTCGTCAAATAATACTTTTCTTTTATTTCTGTAAATTGTAGCACACGAAGGTAACCATTCTGTTTCAATATTTTTATCTACATTTTCAATTTTTGTATGCCATCCTGAAGATAATACTTTCCCAGCTTTTTTATCATACAAACCAATTAAATTTGAAAACTTTGATTTTTTTATTCTATCAATAAAACTCTTTTCACTTTTTGATATTAAATTAAACATATAACCATTGTAATCTAAGTTATTTATTAAAAAGTTGTGCATTTCTTTAAATGAATTTTTATTAAATGTAATATCGTCATCAAGTAACATATAGAATTTATTCTTTTTTTTTACTTTTCTAATACCAATATTTCTCTGTTTTGAAATTGATGAATGAGAATGAAATAATCTTAGATTAAGATTAAAATTTGATAAGTTTGTTTTTAAAATCTCTTTATTTTGATTGGTTGAAGAATCTACAATAATTATTTCATTAAAAAAAAATTTGTTGTTTTTCAAAATTTTTAATATTTTTGATATGAAGCGAGGTCTGTCTTTAGTAGGGATAATAATCGATAATTTCATATATTTAAAAATCTTCTTATTTTTTTAAATGGAGCAAATATTATCAAGTGAAAAGTTTGTACAATCAATATGAAATTAATATTGATTTCAAAAAACCACAAAACTGAATTTACAATTATTAATATTGTTTGCACTTCTACAAAAGTTTTAAATAAGAATAATTTCCTTATATAGAAATATCTTAATAAGAGCGAAATAAACTCCTTTAAAAAAACTGAATAAACAAAATAATAAATATTTTTGTGATACACAGAAAAAATTATTCCAATCAAAAAAGGTATAAAAACTATTAATTCAAAAAAACTTATCATTTTAGAATTTCTTATTAAATCATAATAATCAACTAGTAATTTCGAAAATGATCCAAATGTTACTATTAAGAAAAATATTTTTATTAAATTAAAATAAAAAATAGAATAATTTTCATCTAACCAAATTTTTAAAAAAAAATCTAAAAAAAAGTACAAAATAATAAATATTAAGTAAGTATATAGGCAATAAAAGATTGACGAGTAGCTTAAATTTTCTATTTCATCTTTTTTATACTTATTTGTTTTTGCAATAAAAACATTGTTATACGATACCAATGGGTCACCCAGCTTTGATGTAATTTGTTGGGATATACTATAATAAATAAATGCAATGTTTTCTAAAAATATTTTAATTAAATATTTATCAAAATAATTATATATTTGGTGAAGGGTAGTATTTAATGACATCCATTTTAAATTTTTTACACAATCATTCACAAAATCTTTTGAAATTTTAGAATTTTCTAATCCAAATTTTTTAATGCTTAAAATAAACATTAAAAAAACAATTGAAAATTTAATTATTAAAGAAAAATAAAAAATGTCAAAATCAATTTTTAATAATACTATTATTGAGGGAAGTGATAAAGAGAAGCTATAAAAAAATAAATTTAACAAACTAAGCAATTTATAATTAAAGTTACCTTTAAAAATTCCTTCAAATGTTAAATAAAAGTTAGTAATTAATAGACCAAATAAAATTTTTAAATTTGATATTTCTCTAATATTTTCAAATTTATAGGTTTCAATTAAAATCTTAAAAAAAAAAAATAAAAAGAGAGTAAGTATTGATGAAATTATCAAAGTAAATAATATCGATGTAAACAAAATATTCTTTTTATTACTCTTGTATTTTGCAATATTAATAGTTGCAATTTTGCCAAAATTTAAATTTGTTAAGATTGCCAATGTTAGAACAAAATGGCTAATAAGATAATTTGAGTATAAACTAATACTCGAATACTTTAAAAATATAGGAACTGAAATTAATGATATTATAATAGAGATAAAGCTTGGAAATGAGTAAAATAATGTTCCAATAAGAAATTGCGAATTAGTAATTTTTTTTAAAATTTGCATTTATCTTGATAAATGTTTTATTTATAGTTCATAATTAAATATCATATGAATAAATCGATAGTAATACCTTGTTTTAATGAAAAACATACTATTTTAAAAATAATTGAAAAAGTGAAAGAAAATTTAGTAGAAGGCGACAATATAATTATAGTAGATGATTTTTCTAGTGATGGAACAAGAAATTTATTAGAGAAAATAAATGAAAAAAATATAAAGATAATATTTCATGAAAAAAACAGTGGTAAGGGCAAAGCTTTGAAAACAGCTTTTAATGAAGAACTTAATGAAATCGTGATTATTCAAGATGCAGATTTAGAATATGATCCAAATGACTATAAATTACTTATTGAGCCATTTATAAAAACTAATGCACAAGTTGTTTATGGCTCAAGGTTTTTGGGATCAAATAAATATACAAGAATACATTTATTTTGGCATTCAGTTGCAAACAAATTATTAACCCTTTTTTGTAATTTGATAACAAATATGAATATGACAGATATGGAAACTGGATATAAAGCATTTAAAAAAGAAGTGATTAAATCAATAGATATAGAGGAAAATTCATTTGGTGTAGAACCAGAAATTACAATAAAATTAGCAAAACAAAAGTGCATTTTTTATGAAGTTCCAATCTCATATGCTGGAAGATCTTATTTAGAAGGTAAGAAAATAGGAATAAAAGATGCTTTTAGAGCAATTTACTGTATTCTAAAATATGGAATTAGAAAATAATAATTGATATGAAAAAAAAGATTTTAATATCTGGAGCTGGAGGATTTATAGCAGGATACCTCGTTAAAGATTTTCTAGCAGATGGACATGAAGTTATATGCGTAGATAACAAACCTTTTGAAAATTGGTTTCAGTATTTTAAAGATTGTGAAAATTATTCTTTAGATTTGAGAGATTATCAAAATAGTTTGAAAATTTCCAAAAAGGTCGATTATGTTTTTAATTTAGCATGCAACATGGGTGGAATGGGATTTATTGAAAATAATAAATCTGATTGTATGTTATCTGTGTTAATAAATACTAATTTGCTTAGGGCATCAGTTATAAATTCAATTGAAAGATACTTTTTTTCTTCAAGTGCATGTGTGTATAATGGATCGAAACAACAGAACGCATTTATAAACGGTTTAAAAGAAGAAGATGCTTATCCTGCACAACCCGAAGATGGATACGGGTGGGAAAAATTATTTAGTGAACGGATGTGTAGACATTTTCAAGAAGACCATGGTCTTCAAGTTAGAATTGCAAGATATCATAATGTATATGGCCCTCTTGGTACCTATGACGGTGGTAGAGAAAAAGCACCAGCTGCATTGTGTCGAAAAGTTGTAAATTCAAAATTAAATTCTAATAATATAATTGATATATGGGGTGATGGAGAGCAAACAAGAAGTTTTATGTTTGTTGATGATTGCGTAATTGGAACAAAAAAACTTTTTTTTTAGCAATTTTTCTGAACCTATGAATATTGGTAGTGAAGAACAAGTTTCAATTAATCAAATGGTTGATATTTTAGAAAATATAGCTGAAATAAAATTAAAAAGAAATTATTTGCTAGATAAACCTAAAGGGGTTAGGGGTAGGTCAAGTAACAATGATCTAGCAAGAAAAACGATTAATTGGGATACTACAACAAGTTTAGAAGATGGTTTAAAAAAAACTTATTATTGGATATATGATCAAATTAAAAAAGGATCAAAAAATAATAGATTTTCTAAAATTTATTAAAATTATTTTTATTGTGTAAATACTTAATTATATTACTTTAATCACTATACTTTTTCTTCTATTAGTATATTTATTTGATAATAATATTTCGATGACAAAAAAAGCTTTAATTTTTGGCATAACAGGTCAGGATGGTTCGTATTTATCAAGATTACTTTTAAAAAAAAATTACGAAGTGCACGGAGTAAAGAGAAGATCTTCTTCGTTTAATACTTCAAGAATTGACAACATTTATCAAGATCCCTTTGTTAAAAAAAAGAAGCTAATACTCCATTATGGAGATATTACAGATTCTAATTCTGTATTCTCAATAATTAAAAAAGTAAATCCTAATGAAATTTATAATTTAGCAGCACAATCACATGTGGCTGTCTCATTTGAAATTCCAGAATATACAACGAATACTGATGCATTGGGAACATTAAGAATTCTAGACTCCATTCTAAGAATTAATAAAAAAATTAAGTTTTATCAAGCTGGTAGTTCCGAAATGTTTGGAAAAGTAATGGAAGTTCCTCAAACTGAAAATACTCCTTTTTATCCAAGAAGCCCATACGGAGTAGCAAAAGTATATTCGCACTGGATAACTAAAAATTATAGAGAGTCATATAAGATTTTTGCTTCAAATGGGATTTTATTTAATCACGAGAGCCCTTTAAGAGGAGAGACTTTTGTAACAAAGAAAATTGTTCAAGGACTGTGTAGAATTAAATTTGGCAAACAAAAAAAACTTTTTCTAGGTAATCTTTATTCTAAAAGAGACTGGGGTCATGCTGAGGACTATGTTATGGCTATATGGAAAATTCTTCAGCAAAAAAATGCTGATGATTTTGTTATTTGTACTGGTAAACAATTTACAATTAAGCAATTTTTAAATATGACAGCAAGAAAATTAAAAATGTCTCTTTCATGGAAAGGAAAGGGCCTAAATGAAAAAGCTTTTATTAAAAATAAACCGATAATTGAAATTAAGAAAAAATATTTCAGACCTTCTGAAGTTGATAAATTAGTTGGAAATTATAGAAAAGCTAAAAAAAGGTTAAATTGGAAGCCTAAACATGATTTAAATAGTCTTATAGATGATATGATTAATTATGAATTAAAACTTTTGGAAAAATGATTAATAAATCATCCAGAATTTTTTTAGCTGGACATAGAGGCATGGTAGGTTCGGCAATTTATGATCTTCTAAAAAAAAGAAATTATAAAAATATTATTACAGCAGAAAGAAAATCTTTAGATCTCAGAAATCAGAGCAAAGTTGAAAAATTTTTAAAGTATAAAAAACCAGATGCTGTGATTATTGCAGCAGCAAAGGTGGGCGGTATTTATGCCAATAATATATATAAAGCAAATTTTATATATGATAATTTACAGATTCAAAATAATTTAATTAATGGATCATTTATAAATGGAATTAGAGATTTAGTTTTTTTAGGATCGAGCTGCATATATCCAAAAAACTGCAAACAACCAATAAAAGAAAAATACCTATTATCAAATTATCTTGAAAAAACAAATGATGCTTATGCTATAGCAAAAATTGCAGGTATAAAGCTTTGTGAGAGTTATAATGATCAGTTTAAAACTAACTACAAATGTCTCCTTCCTTGTAATGCTTATGGACCTAATGATAATTATGATGAAAAAGACTCACATTTTCTTCCAGCTTTAATAAGAAAAATTGTTTTTGCCATGAGAAAAAATGAAAATTTTATTACTGTGTGGGGTAATGGGAAGCCCAAAAGAGAGCTAATATATAGTTATGATATTGCTGATGCAGTAATTTATTTTTTAAATAAAAATACTAAAGAGACTATGATAAATATTGGGACTGATGATGAAAAAACTATTTATGATTATGCAAAATATGTAATGAAATTTTTAAAGGTAAATTTAAAGATAAAATTTATAAATAAAAATTTGAATGGAACTATGAGAAAAAAATTAGATACTTCATTAGCAAGTAAATATGGATGGACTGCCAAAACTTCAATTAAAAAAGGCCTTTCAATAACTTTATCAGACTTTTTACAGCAAACGGTTTTGAATAAAAATAACAAGATTTTTAATTATAAAATTGACAATTAAAAATTACTTATATATAGACTTTGAGCCTGGTGGTTATGGCGAAAGTGTAATACCCGATCCCATTCCGAACTCGGAAGTCAAGCCTTTCTGCGCCGATGGTACTTAGTCTTAAGACTTGGGAGAGTAGGACGTCGCCAGGCTAAATTTCAATGAAAAAAATAATAGTGGTCACTGGTGGTGCTGGGTTTGTCGGATCCAATTTGATTGAGCACCTTTTATACAAAACTAATTATAAAATAATTAGTATTGATAATTATTCAAGTGGTTCAAAAAAAAATCATATAAAATCTCTTAATGTAAAATATATAAAGGGGAATACCATAAACATAAAATCTATATTAAAAAAATATAAAAAAAATATTAAAACAGTTTTTCATTTTGGCGAATTTGCAAGAATTTACCAAAGTTTTAGAAAATTTAACGAATGCTATAATTCTAATACTTTGGGTAGTAAAGAAATATTTAAATTCTGTTTAGATAATAATATTAAATTAATTTATTCTGCAACATCTGCCAGCTTAGGCAATTCAGGAAAAGATAAAAATTTATCTCCTTATGCATTTACAAAGTCTAAAAATTTGGAGCTTTTAGAAAATTTTAAAAATTGGTTTAATTTTAAATATGAAATCATTTACTTTTATAATGTTTATGGAAATCGACAGATTGAGTCTGGCGATATGGCAACAGTGATTGGAATTTTTCAAAGCCAATTTAAAAGTGGAAAACCACTTACTGTCGTAAAACCTGGTACTCAAACAAGACGATTTACTCATATATCAGATACTATTAAAGTATGTTATGACGCTTGGAGATCAAATAAGTGCAAACATTACAGCATAAGTCACAAAAAATCTTATTCTATAAATAGTGTGGCTAAAATGTTTAATTCAAAAATTACTTATTTACCCTCAAGAATTGGTGAAAGATATGCATCAGCATTAACTAATGTTTCATTTAACAATAAAGTAATTAAAAAATATGGAAAAATAAGTTTGAAAGATTACATCACATCGTTTATTAAGTTACAGAATTAATTATGAAAATTGCAAGCTCATTAAAATCGCTCAAAAAAAGAGATCTCAACTCGAAATTAGTAAGAAGAAGAGGAAGAGTTTATATAATAAATAAAAAAAATCCAAAATTTAAGGCTAGACAAAAATAATTTATGGACAATGAAAGTCACAAAAATACCTGGAATAACTTTACGAAATTTGTACTTTGGGGTTCAATTGCTGTAGTGGCAGTACTAGTTCTAATGGCACTATTTCTTCTTTAACGTAATATGATAATCGGCTCTATATCAGAAAATTTAAAATTAGAAAAAAGAGTTGCTATTACACCAGATATAATAAAAAAATATAAATCTTTAGGTCTAGAAGTGCATCTTAGTAAAGATTACGCAAAACATTTGGGTATTGAAGACGAGGAATATAAAACTGAGGGTGCAATTATTAAAAGTGAGGATGAGGTTCTTTCAAATTCAAATGCAATTATTCAACTGACAATACTTAATGATGAAAACTTAAATAAATTAAAAAATAATCAAATTTTAATCGGTGTATTAAATCCTTATACAAATGAAAAAAAACTCAAAAATTTAATTTCAAGAAATATTAATTGTTTTTTCTTTGGAACTTTTGCCTAGAATTACCAGAGCTCAATCAATGGATATATTGTCATCTCAGGCTAATTTAGCAGGATATAAAGCAGTTGTTGACTCTTTTTCATATTTTCAAAAAGCAATACCAATGATGATGACTGCGGCAGGTACTATTTCTGCAGCAAAAGTATTGATTGTTGGTGCGGGTGTTGCAGGTTTGCAAGCGATTGCAACAGCAAAAAGAATGGGAGCAATTGTTTTTGCAACCGATGTTAGACTAGCTTCCAAAGAGCAAGTTGAAAGTTTGGGAGGAAAATTTTTGATAGTTGAGGGAGCTGAAAATTTAGAGACCGAAGGTGGATATGCCAAAGAAGCTTCTGAGGATTTTAAAAAAAAACAACTAGAATTGTTAAAAGAAACTTTGAAAAAAATAGATATAGTGGTCTGTACTGCATTAATTCCAGGTAAAAAAGCCCCAATAATTCTAAAAAAAGAAATGATAGAAGTTATGCCAAATGGTTCAATTATTTATGACTTGGCAGCTTCTCAAGGTGGGAATACCGAGTTAACCAAAGTTGATGAAATTATAAGTAATAATGGTGTAACAATAATGGGTGAAGCAAACATACTAAATAAATTACCTGTATCTGCATCAAATCTTTATTCAAAAAATATTTTTAATTTTATTAATAATTTATTTGATAATACAAATAAGAAATTTGACATAAATTTAGAAGATGAAATATTAGAAAAAACTATGGTAAAATAATGGAAATAGACCCTTTTATATTTAGACTGAGTATTTTTATTTTATCAATATTTGTTGGTTATTATGTTGTTTGGAGTGTTACCCCTTCATTACATACTCCGTTAATGTCAGTAACTAATGCTATTTCATCAGTAATAATTGTTGGAGCTATTATTGCAGCGTTAGCAGGTTCTTTTGGAAGTATATTTGAAACATCAAATATATTTGGTTTTCTTGCAATAATTTTGGCAGCAGTAAATATTTTTGGTGGTTTTCTAGTTACTCAAAGAATGTTGCAAATGTATAAAAAGAAGAAAAAATAATCATGTCTGCAAATCTATCAGCATCTTTTTATCTTATATCTGGAATACTATTTATTTTAGCCTTAAGAGGCCTTTCATCCCCAGAAACTTCTAGACAAGGAAACTACTTTGGAATTGCAGGAATGATAATTGCAATTATTGTAACTTTTTTGTCCATTGGAAATTTTGGAATAGGTTTTATATATGTACTGGTTTTTCTATTAGTTGGAGGATCTATTGGTGCATTCATAGCATTTAGGATACCGATGACTGCAATGCCAGAATTGGTTGCAGGTTTTCATAGTCTTGTGGGTCTTGCTGCTGTTTTTGTTGCAATTTCAGCTTTTTTAAAACCCGACGCTTTTGGTTTAGGAATGGTTGGCAATATTCATCTTGCAAGCTTAATTGAAATGTCATTGGGAGCTGCAATTGGTGCAATAACATTTTCTGGTTCTATAATAGCATTTTTAAAACTTCGTGGAATTATGTCTGGTGCGCCTATAACCTTTACAGGCCAGCACTTAATCAATTTATTATTAGGGTTATCAATTCTATTTTTAATTTATTATCTTTGCGTAACTCAATCATCAAATATTTTCTGGTCAATAGTAATAATATCTTTTTTAGTTGGTATTCTATTAATAATTCCAATTGGAGGAGCAGACATGCCTGTGGTTATATCAATGCTGAACTCATACTCAGGATGGGCAGCAGCTGGTATTGGATTTACATTAGAAAATACTGCTCTAATAATTACAGGAGCTTTAGTCGGATCATCTGGTGCTATTCTTTCATACATTATGTGCAAAGGAATGAATAGATCTTTCTTCAATGTTATTCTTGGAGGTTGGGGGGCAACTGATCAGACATCAAAAGCACAAAGCAAAGAACAGAAACCTGTTAAAAGTGGCAACGCAGATGATGCTGCTTTTTTAATGAAAAATGCTTCGTCTGTGATAATAGTTCCAGGTTATGGAATGGCTGTGGCTCAAGCACAACATGCACTCAGAGAAATGGTGGATGCTTTAAAAAAAAATGGTGTAAAAGTTTCTTATGCAATACACCCAGTTGCTGGTAGAATGCCTGGCCATATGAATGTTTTACTTGCCGAAGCCAACGTTCCTTATGATGAGGTATTTGAGTTGGAAGAAATTAATAATGACTTTGCTAATTGTGATGTAGCATATGTTATTGGTGCAAATGATGTTACCAATCCTGTTGCTAAATCAGATCCTCAAAGTCCAATATACGGGATGCCAGTATTAGATGTTGAGAAAAGTAAATCTGTTTTGTTTGTAAAAAGAAGTTTATCTCCTGGTTATGCAGGAATCGACAATGATCTTTTTTACAGAGACAATACCTTAATGTTATTTGCAGATGCAAAAAAAATGACTGAGGAAATAGTTAAGAGTTTATAATTTGACAAAAATTTTCTGCGATATTGCTGATATTAATTTAATAAAAAAATATAACAAAAAATCTATAATTAAAGGCTTCACGACCAATCCTAGTCTTATGAGAAAAGCTGGAGCAAAAGATTATTGTAAATACTCAAAAGATATTCTTAAAATTACAAAAAAACCTCTATCTTTAGAAGTTTTTGCTGACGATGTTAAAGGCATGATTTACCAGGGAAAAAAAATTAGTAAATGGAGTAAAAATGTTTATGTCAAAGTTCCAATCACAAATTCCAAAGGCAAGTTCATGGGAAAAGTTATTAGAACTCTAAATAATAATAACATTAAATTAAATATTACAGCTGTTTATAGCTCTGAACAAACTAAAAAAATTTTAAAAAATATAAATAAAAAAACAAATGTAATAATTTCAATTTTTGCAGGCAGAATGGCTGATAAAGGTATAGATCCTGTGCCACAATTTAAAAACAGTCTAACAATTGCAAAAAAATTTAAAAATGTAGAAATTCTTTGGGCAAGCACAAGAGAACCTTATAATTATATTCAATCAAAACAAATTGGATGCCATATAATCACGGTGCCTCCAGCAATAATTGATAAAATTGAAAAATTTGGAACCTCTTTCAATCAACTCACTAAAGATACAGTGAAAGGTTTTTTGTCAGATACAAATAAGTCAAAATTTAAACTGTAATTGGTTGCGGGGGACGGATTTGAACCGCCGACCTCAAGGTTATGAGCCTTGCGAGCTACCAGGCTGCTCCACCCCGCGATAATTAAATTCTGTTTTTAAGTTTATTAAGTTTTTTTACTCTCTTAATATTTTCTTGAAGAATTCTTTTCTTTTTTTCAGATGGTTTCTCATAATTATTTTTTAGTTTAATTATTTTAAAAAAGCCATCTCTTTGAAGTTTTCTCTTTAAAACCCTCAGTGCTTGCTCAACATTATTGTCTTTTACTTCTATTTTAATAACAACCTCCAAAAATTGCGTCTAGTTAACATTTTAATTTATATTTGTCTATATCTTTCAAATTTTAACTTTTATTTGTTAAGTTTGATTTTTCTTTATCTTTTTTTTCTTTTAATACTTTTCTTTCTGCTTTTTCAATAGCGCTAATTAAATCTTTTTGTGAAAATAATCCCATTGCAACGGGATCTTTAGCGTTTAAATTGTTATAATTCCAATAACTTTTATTTCTAATTGCTGTAACAGAATTTTTAGTTACTCCAACTAACTTTGCAATTTGAGAGTCTTTTAAGATCGCATGATTTTTTAATAACCATAATGCAGAGTCTGGCTTATCCTGACGTTTAGATAAAGGAACATATTTTTTAATTTTATTTTCTGAATTTTTAATTTCAATTTCCTTGTCTATTATATTTAAAGGTCTATTTTGATCTTTTGAAGAAAGATGTATCTCCTCATTAGTTAACTGACCTGAAATAATAGGATTGTAACCTACAATTCCTTTTGCAACTTCACCATCTGCAATTCCCTGAATTTCTACTTCATGTAGTTTACAAAATTCAGCAATTTGTCTAAAAGTTAGTGAAGTGTTTTCAACAAGCCATACTGCTGTTGCCATTGGCATTAGTGGAGCTTTACTCATTACTCTTTATTGTCTGACCTGAAATTTTGAAATTTTTTATTGAACTTGCTTATTCTTCCTTTATCTAAGATTTTTTGTTTACCACCTGTCCATGCTGAATGTGATTTAGGATCAATCTCTAATTTTAATACTTCATTTTCAGTGCCCCAAGTAGATTTAGTTTCAAACTGTGATCCGTCAGTCATTTCTACTTTTATAGTATGATAGTTTGGATGAATATTTTTTTTCATGGCCAGCCTTATAACAAAATGAATTAATAAAACAATTAAAAGTTATTTATTTTTTCTAGCATTTTCTCATAAATATTTGGATTTCCAGCTCTTATATCAATTTTATTTAATTCAAAGTTATTGATATTATTGACCTTGCCACCAGCCTCTTCGATAATAATTTTTCCTGCTGCTATATCCCATAAATTTATTAAATTATGAAAATATCCGTCCAATCTTCCACAACCTACATAGGCTAAATCTAGAGCAGCACATCCTGTATTTCTCAAATTTAGTTTTGGATAAATTGATTTTACACCTTCGTTGTTTGAAGCAAATAGGCATTCCTCTATATCAGTTTTATTAGAAACTCTTCCTCTTCTATTATTTAAATAAGATCCATTATTTCTCTCAGCATAAAATATTTCATTTTTAATCGGATCATAAATTAATCCGATAATTATATCTCCATCTTTTTGCAAGGCTACAGAAATTGCAAAATGAGGAATCCCATGCAAAAAATTTGTTGTTCCATCAATTGGATCTATGATCCAAAAAACATTATTATTTTTATTTATTATTTTCCCAGTTTCTTCAGTTATGAATGAATAATTTTTTTTTGATTTAGATAGTTCCTCAATAAGTATTTTTTCAACCCTTTTATCTGTTTT
>CABYJU010000010.1 GCA_902519325.1 uncultured Pelagibacteraceae bacterium
TTCAAAAAATTAAAAATTTTAAAACTCAAAATTTTCTTAAAAAAAAATTTAATTTATCAAATTATTCAAAAGCTAAAATACTTAAAGAGTCATACCTTTTTTTGGACTGGTACTTACCAGCAAATAAATTAATTACACAAAAAGGATATTTAAAAAAAAATCTCAAAAAAATAATAGATAATTTGTATTTGAAATTAAAAATCAAACACAAAGTGTTCGTACATAGAGATTTTCACGTCTCAAACATGATGTTTTATAAAAATAAAATCGCTTTAATAGATAGTCAAGATGCTGTTTTGGGTAATCCAGCATATGATTTGGCCTCACTTATAGATGATGTAAGAATTAAAACTTCAAATAGTTTTAAATCAAATATTTTAAAAGTATTTCTTAGTAAATTTAAGTATAAAAATGAGTCTCAATTTATTAATGATTTTGAAATTTTATCTGTTTTAAGAAATCTAAAAATAATTGGTATATTCACAAGACTTGCAAAAAGAGATAAAAAAAGAAAATATCTAAAATTAATACCTTACGCGTGGAAATTAATCGATAATCGTATCAAAAGTAATACAAATTTTCATGATTTAAAAAATTTTCTACAAAAAAACCCAAGAATAAAAAAAATATGAGAATTAAAACAGCAATAATTTTATGTGCAGGATTTGGAAAAAGATTAATGCCATTAACTGAGAAAATACCAAAACCACTCTTAAAAATTAATGAGGTTAACTTATTAGAAAATACTATAAACTTGATAAAAGTATTAGAAATAAAATCTTTAAAAATTAATACTTTCTATTTAAGTGATAAAATAAAAGATTTCATTTTTTCAAATAATTTTGGTTTAGAAATTCAAATTATAGAAGATGGTAAAGAAATATTAGATACAGGGGGCGGTCTTTTAAATGTAGTAAATAATTCAGTTGAAACAGATTTTATAGTTTTTAATCCTGATACAATTTGGAACGCTGAATATGCAAATGAAATTAAGAAGATGGAAAATATATATTTTAAAAATAACTTAGAAAATATTTTAATGGTTGTAAAAAAAGATTTAAGTTTTGATAAAAGATTTAAAGGCGATTTTTCTATGGATGGCAATAATTTAAAAAAGAACGATGATAAAAATTATATTTATACAGGGTGTCAAATTATAAATAAAAAAATATTTAAAAATTTATCAAAAAAAATATTTTCAATGAATGAGATTTGGGATAATTACATTAAAAAAGAAAATTTGTATGGTTTCGAGAGTGGTATTGAGTTTCTTCATTTAACAGATAAAGATATTTACGAAAAACTTCTTCAAAAAGGTTAGAATTTAATTAAATCCCTAGATCTACTCTGATCTAGGTATTTAGCTTCTTTTATATTCTTTTTTTCAAATTTCAAAAGTAGAGGATTTCCAGTTGGTATTTCAAGTTTGGAAATTTCATTGTCATCAATTTTAAATAAATATTTTAAAAGCGATCTAATAGAATTACCATGAGCAGATATAATTATGTTATCGTGTAATTTTTTTTCTATGTTTTCAATAAAATAGGGCACAACTCTATCATAAGTATCTTTTAGGGACTCTGTATCTGGAATTAAGTTACGAGGTATATCATTATAAACACTTATATTTTTTGGATGATATGGACTATTTGTATTCAATGGTTTTGGCGGATTATCCCAAGATCTTCTGAATTTGTGAACTTCTTCTTCTCCTAATTTTTTTTTCATTTCATCTTTATTTAATCCTGTAAGTGACCCGTAGTGCCTTTCATTTAATTGCCAGGCCTTGATTATATTATTTGGTTTTACTCTGATCGTATTTAAAATTAGTTTTAAGGTATCAATCGATCTTACTTGATATGAAGTATAAAAATGTTTTATTTCTAAATTTAATTTTTTTATAAACTCGCCAGCTTTACAGGCTTCTAATTTACCTTGTGGCGCAAGCTCAACGTTGACCCATCCTGTAAATTTATTTTCTAAATTCCATTCGCTTTGACCATGTCTAACAAGTATTAAGTGACTCATTTGTGAAAATTTAATATAGATTAACTATGAATTACTTAAAGCAGTTTTTTTATCTGTCTAACATAGTTTTATTTATTTTTTACTTATATCCTGGTAGTATTTTTGGATGTTTTATTTATAGTGATTGTAAAATTCAACCACAATTAACAAGAGATTTTTTAGTATCTTCAAATCACGTTTATGTTTTTTTTATTATATCAATTCTAGGATTAATTGCTTTTAAACATAAATTAAAAAATATATTTATTTATCTTATTTGTATTTCTATTGTTTTAGAAATCTTACACTTAATTATTCCAGAAAGAGGATTTGAATTAGGTGATTTGTTTGGTAATATAATAGGTGTATTTATATCATTTTTAGTTTTTAAAATAATTTATAAAGGTAGATTGCAATGAGTTCATTCGACGAAAGAAAAAAAGGTTTTGAAAAAAAATTTGCTCATGATGAGGAAAAACAATTTAAAATTAATGCAAGAAAAAATAAATATTTAGGAGAGTGGGCCTCACAAATTTTGGGATACGATGAGGAAAAAAAAAATCAATATGTTCAAGATGTAATTAAAGCAGATTTTGCTGAGGCAGGTGATGAAGATGTTTATAGAAAGCTTTATGAAGATTTAAAAGACAAAAATATATCCGAAGATCAAATTAGAAAAAAAATGCAAGAATGTAATGAAAAAGCAACTACTGAAGTTAGTTAGTTTTCTATTTTTATTTACATTTGTAGCAACAAATTACTTACTGTCAGAAACAATCCTAATTTCAGATAACGTTAAAATAATTGATGGTGATACAATCTTATTAGATAATAAAAAAATTCGTTTTTCAGGAATAGATGCGCCAGAAACTAAATTTAAAGGAAAGCAACAGTTTTGTTTAAAAAATAAAAAAAAAATTAAATGTGGAAAAATTTCGAAAAATTCTCTTACAGAAAAAATTATAAATAAAAAATTAAAATGTTTAATCGAGCCCCAAAAAGACTATTTTGGTAGGTATTTAGGCGAGTGTTTTATCAATAATGAGAGTGTTTCAGCTTACATGGTAAGAAATGGATTAGCCTTCGACTACCCAAAATATTCTAAAAAAAAATATTCTAAAGACCAAATTTATGCAAAAAACAATAAGTTAGGTTTATGGAGTATGGAATTTGATTATCCATGGATATGGAGAAAAAATAATAGATAATTTATATTAAACTGTGATTCTTTTTAGAAAGTATTTTTTAGTTTTTGGTCTATTATTTTCAACTGCTTGTTCATCGATACCTCAAAATACATCAGATGGCTGTTCAATATTTTCTGAAAGATATCTTTGGTATAAACACGCAAAAAAAACTGAAAAAAAGTGGGGGACACCAATCAACTTACAATTAGCAATAATAAAAATGGAATCTGATTTTAACTGGCTTGCTAAGCCTGCCCGTCAAAAATTATTTAAAGTTATACCTTATAAAAGACCCTCTAGTTCATTTGGATACTCACAAGCCATTAAAGGTACTTGGAAACAATATAAAGATGAGACTGGAAATAAATATGCTTTAAGAACTAGATTTAAAGATAGTGTTGATTTTATTGGATGGTATACAAATAAAACAGAAAAAATTTTAAAGGTTTCAAAAAAAGATGCTTTCAGACAATATATTGCTTATCATGAAGGCTGGGGAAATTATAAAAATTATAAAAACAATCAGAAAGTTATAGTATTGGCAAAAAAAGTAGAGGGTTATTCAAATAAATTCAAGAAGCAGCTTAATAAATGTAGTAAATCTTTGACTACTAGAAAATATATTATTTTTTAATCAATTGCTTTTCTAGCTCCAGATCTACCGCATCTATTCTCTTTGTATTTTTTGCTAGTGTTAAATACATAGTGGGCGTCACATATAATGTAAAGAATGTTGAAATAATCATTCCACCAAAAATTGTTGATCCAACTGCTAATCTAGACGCCTCACCTGCGCCTGGACCTATGTTACCTACTATGAGAGGCAACATTGCAATCATGGTGCTTAATGAAGTCATTATGATTGGTCTTATTCTTAATTTACAAGCTTCCATCAATGCTTCCTCAATTTTTGCACCTGTTGTTCGAATTTGATTAGTATAGTCGACGATAAGAATACTATTTTTAGTGGATATACCGATTAATATAATCAAAGCGATTTGTGAAAATATATTTATCGAACTATTTAGAAATAAAATGAATACAAGACCTCCAAAAACTGCAAGAGGCACAGTCAATATAATAATAAAAGGATGGACAAACGAATTAAAAGTAGCAGCCATTACTAAATATGCAGTTATTAATGCTAAAGCGAAAATAAGAAATATTTCGTTACTAGTCTCCTTTAGTTCTTCGGACTTACCTTTCCAAGTTATTTGATTTTGAGGAGCAACTCTCAACATTACGTCTTCTAAATATTTTATAGCTTCAGATAATGTGTATTCTTCAGATAAAGCTGCCGATATAGTTACTGCTCGTTGTCTATTATATCTAGGTAATGACTCAGCAGTTCCTTTCTCTTCAAATTCTACCAAACTTGCAACAGACACTAATTTTCCTGTAGTTTCAGATCTTACAAATATCTTCGATAAGCCATCTTTATCTCTTCTATCTGCTAAATACTGCTGAAGAATAATGGGGTATTCTCTTCCTTCTTTATTATATGTTGTAACCCTCTTTCCACCATATAATGTTTCTAGTGTTCTGCCTATATTTTCTATTGAAACTCCTAAATCATTTGCTCTATTTTTGTTAGTAATTAATTTTACTTCAGGTTTATTTTTTGTGTAATCACTTTCAATTCTAAACATATTTCTATTTCTTCTTAGCTCTCTTAAAACTTGGCTTTGAATTTGTTCTAACTCTTCATAACTTGTCCCATAAATCACCATTTGAACTGGTTTATTATAGCTAGAAACTCTTATAGATTGAGGTGATATAGGAAACGCAAAAGTCTCAGGTACGCTAACAACTTGACCAATAGCTTCTCTTAAAACAACTTGTGTGCTCTTTTCTCTATTTTTCCATTCATCTAATAGCGCAATTATAATAAAGGAGTTATAAGAGGTTGCAGATTTACCAAATCCTGGGACCCTCATAATTAATCTTTGGTAAGGACTATCCTCTGCTTGTAACAATTTTAATATTCTTCCCTCAATTATTTGTGCTTTTTCCTGAGTATACTCGAATGAACTTCCTTCGTCTGTGGAACCTATAATTAAATAAGCTCCTCTATCTTCTAATGGTATCAATTCTTTTTTTGTGAAATTAAATAAATAAACAGATGCTGCAATTAATAAAATTATAAATATCGAGATTGTTTTCTGCTTATTAATCCAATATCTTAAGGTATCAGTATAAAACTCTGTGAAAGATTTAAATCCATTATTAAATTTTTTTACGAAAAAATTATTTTTTTCTTTTTTATTTAAAAACTTACTTCCTAACATTGGTGAAAGGGTTAGGGCCACAAATGAAGAAACAACAATTGAGAAAGATAGGGCTATTGCAGTTTCCTTAAACAGGGTACCAGCTATACCCTCAATAAAAATTAAAGGTAAAAAAACTGCAACTAAGATTAAAGTTGTAGCTATTATCGCAAATGTTATCTGTCTTGAGCCTTTATAAGCAGCTACAAGTGGCGTTTCTCCTTTTTCAATTCTTGTATAAATTGCATCGGTCATAATCACAGAATCATCTGTAATTATTCCTATCGCTAAAATAAAGCTTAAGAGTACAAAAATGTTAATTGAAAGATCAAAAATATATAAACCTAAAAAGGATCCTATTAAACTGACTGGCAATGCAACGGCTGGTACTATTACAGCTTTTAGGTTTCCTAAGAACAAGTAAATTATTACTACAACTAAAATAAAAGCAATGATTAAACTTTTATAAACTTCTTGTATTGCAGTCCCTACATAAGTTGCTCTATTAAATGCTATTTCCAGCTTTAGTCCATCTGGAAGAGAATTATTTAAAATATTAATTTTTTGTTTTATTTGTTTTGAAAGCTCTACTGTTGATGCCCCACTCTTTGCATATATTCCAATCCCAACTGTTTTTAAATTAGTTGCATTTTTTCTTTGAGCCTTAAATAAAGTTTTCTCAGAAACTGGCCCAAACTCAACATTTGCAATGTCAGAAAGAGTTGTGACTTTATCTTTATTTTTCTTAAGAGGAAGCTGCTTGATTGTTTCAATGTTAGAGTAAGATTTATCAATATTAAGAGTTAAATCTTTGTTACTAGCTTCTAAAGTTCCAGCAGGAATATTAATATTTTCATTTCTTAATGCTCTCTCGACTTCTTGAATAGTAAGATTGTTAGCTGCTAATTTGATTGGATCTACCCAAACTCTAACACTTAGCTCTCTTAATCCACCGACTAAAATTCTACCAACATTTGGTACACTCGAAAATGCATCTATAAGATATCTTTCTGCATAATCACCCAAATCTAAATCATTCCAAGTTGGTGAAGATAGCGCAACCCACATTGTAGTTGTAAAACCAGCTGCTTGTTTCAAAATTTGAGGTGGGTTTGCTTGATCTGGCAAATTGTCCGCAACTCTTGATACTCTTTCTCTTATGTCATTTGCTGCATCATCTAAATCTATATCTGTGTTAAAATAAATATTTATTCTACTTCTTCCATTAAGCGAACTAGAATCAATGTTCTTAATTCCTTCCGCTCCTCCTATAACATCTTCTATTTTTTGTGTTATCTCTTCATCAACAATTTCAGCTGAAGCAGATTTATAATCGGTTTGGACCTGTACCACAGGAGGCTGAATGCCATCTGGTAATTCTCTAACAGGTAATTCCCAAAACACAAAAATTCCAAAAATAATTAGTATCATTGACATTACCCATGCAACGACAGGTCTTTTAATACTAACTTCAGTTATATACATGTATTAATTATTTTTTATTTTCTTGTTTTTCAGAGTCAGACTTTTTAAATATATTTAATTTTTGTAACCACGCAAACATACCATTCTTTTTTTCTTTAGTATCTTTTTTCTTTTTTCCACCCCAACCAGATTTGTTTTGATTAGCTACTTTAGCACCCTTTTTTATAGGTCTTATTATTAAATTTGGTCTGACTTTTTTTGTACCCTCAGCAACAACTTTGTCACCAACTTTTAGACCATTTAAAACTTCAACAAAACCCAGGTATCTATCGCCGGTATCAATATTTGTTTTTAATACTTTATTTTTTTCGTCAACTTTATAGATAAATATATTATCACCTTCCACTATTGTGCTGGTATCTGGGATACTTAAGCTTTCTCTTGTATCATATTTTATTGAAATTTCTAAAAATGAGCCAGGCAAAATTTCACCAAATGTATTGTCCATTTTTATCCTTGTTGGTAATGATCTAGTATCCTCACTAATTCGACTAGCTAACGAGTCAACTTGACCTTTATATGTTTTATCTTTGTATCCAGAAAATTTTATATCAACAGGTAAACCTACCTTAATAAATGGTACAAACATTTCAGGTATATCTACATCACAATAGATAATACTGGTATTTTCGAGATTAACTAAGATTGAAGATTTTGAAACTTCGATGTCTTCTGAAAATTCTCTTTTTCCAATTGTTCCATCAAACTGAGCAGTAATTTTTCTATTTTTAAGTTCTGCAATTACATCACCTTTTTTTACTTTTTGATTAAAGTTGATAGGTTTAAGTATTTCATACTTCTCAATTTTATAAGATTGTGTTTTAAAAGGTCTTGCTGTTCCGTATGTGCTTATTAAATTTTCAAAAACTCTATTTTCAGCTGCAGTAACAATTATTCCTGGAGGTGGTCTTTTACTAAATTTCTTCTTAAAATGATTTCCAATCATTGTTCTACCAACAATCACTGTAGCTATAATTAAAAAGAAAATTATTATTATGCTTGTAATTTTTGTTGATCTTTTCATATTTTATATTTTACCATATTCAGCCCACGAACCATCATAAATGACTGGAAGATACTTATTATTTACTTGAGAATATGCAAGTGCCAAAACACATGCTGTGATCCCAGAACCGCACGAAAACACTATATTTACTGGGTCATTTAAAGATAAATCTTTGAAATAAGAAGAAATTTCAGATTTACTTTTAAAAGTAAAATCGTCATTGATAAGGGTTTTAAACGGTAAGCAAATTGAATTAGGTATTGAACCACTTCTTACATTTTTTCTTGGGTCTGGAGTTGTGCCATTAAAACGATCTTTGCTTCTCGCATCAACTAAATCAAATTTTTTTTTAATTATATTTTGGTCAACCTGATCTTTGCTCTTAACCATTCCATTATTTTCTTTTGCTTTATAGCTAGTTGTTTGAATAATTATATTATTAGCAGAAGTTATTCTTTTTTCTTTTTTCCATTTATTAAAACCTCCATCTAAAACATGTACTTTCTTTTTATCATGACCAAAGTAAATTAAATTAAACCATACTCTACAAGCACTTAAAACATCAGAATTATCATAAATCACAATTTCATCTTCGTTAGATATGCCCATAGATGATAGTATACTTTCCCACGAACTAATGTCCGTTAACATATGTGGTAAGTCGGTTGATTTATTGCAATTTTCATCAATATCAAAAAAAATTGCATTTGGTATATGCTCTTTATTAAATTCTTCTTTACCACTTCTTTTTGTTGCAGGCATATGCCAAGAGCCATCAATTATTTTTACATTTGAGAGATTTTTTTCTAGCCACTCAGTTGATATAAGTGACATTAGAAACTTTTTTCCAAATATTTCTGATGATAATCTTCAGCTTTGTTATAATTTTTTGATTTTGATATTTTGGTAACGATTTTACCCTTAAATTTTTCATTAATTTCTTTCAATACTTTGTTAGCGATTTTATTTTGATTTTCATCATGAACAAATATTTCACTTCTATACTGAGTACCTATATCTGGACCTTGCCGGTTTAAAGTAGTTGGATCATGAAAGTCAAAAAAGTTTCTTATTATTTCCTCATAAGAAATTTTAGAATTGTCAAATTCAACTTTAACTACTTCTGCGTGATTGGTGTCACCATAACATACTTCTTTATAAGATGTCTTCTCAGTATTACCTCCACAATATCCAACCTCTGTATTTATTACTCCATCTAACTTACTAAATTTTATTTCGGGTCCCCAAAAACATCCAAGTGCTAAAGTTGCTATTTCCATTGCTAAAAATTTTAATTAATCTAAAGTTATTATCATGCTTTCCAAAAATCAATTAGGCTTTTTTTACATGTTCTTATCAATATGTGCCTTTTCATTTATGGATGTAATAGTCAAGTGGTCATCAGATTATCCAATTGGACAGGTAATGTTCTTTAGAGGTCTATTTGGTATTTTGCCAATAATTTTTTTAGTTCCTAAGACAAGATTTAGAGATTTTTACAAAACAAATAGACCAGGATTACATTTAATTAGATGTTGTTCAGGACTGATAGCTTTAGCTGCAATATTTTTGGCACTAAGAAACCTACCACTTGCAACAGTGACAAGTATTTCATTTGCTGCACCTATATTTACAACTTTGCTATCAATATTTTTACTAAGTGAGAAAGTAGGAGTATATAGATGGGCCGCAGTATTTGTTGGTTTTATTGGTGTTTTAGTAATTACCCAACCAGGATTTTCTAGCTTAAATATTTATTATTTATTTCCAATAATCTTTTGTATTGGAATGTCTTACGTTGCAATTACAATTAGAAAACTTTCATCCACAGAACCAGTCTGGTTGATCTCATTCTTTTTTTCTTTTGCAATAACAATTGTTGGAGTTTTATCAATACCATTTGGGTGGATCATGCCAACTTTCAATGATTTCTTACTATTATGTACAATTGGCTTGTTGGGAGGAACAGCTAATTTATTATTAAGTCAATCATATAAATTATCTGAGGTTTCTCTGGTTACACCTCTTAAATATTTAGGATTAATATTTGCAATATCTTTTGGATATTTTATTTGGGATGAAATTCCCACAATTAAAACATTGATGGGTGCTTCACTGGTAATAATATCATCAATCATTATATTTCGAAGAGAAATATATTTAAATAAACAAGTAACGGTAAGTAGAAATGAGTAAGGCACCGGCATATTGGAAAAAAGCTAGAACATATCTTTCAAAAAAAGATAGTATTATGAGATCATTGATTAAAAAATATAAAGATAATAATTTAACTACTAGAAAAGATGTCTTTTATTCTTTGTGCAAAAGTATAATAGGACAACAAATAAGTGTTGCTGCTGCAGACTCTGTCTTCAAAAAATTTGAATTGGCATGTAAAAAAAAAATTAATCCAAATATTGTTTCAAAGCTTAAAACATCACAACTTAAAAAATGCGGTCTTAGTCGTCAAAAAATAAGGGGTATCTTGGAAATGTCTCAAAAATTTAAAGATAAAAGTTTTAATCCAAGATTAATTTCTAAAATGAGTGATGAAGAAGCAATTATATACCTATCAACTTTAAGACAAATTGGAAGATGGTCAGCGGAGATGATTTTGTTGTTTACTTATAATAGGTCTAATATCTGGCCAGTTCAGGATATTGGGTTATTAAGAGCAATATCAAACAACTATAAAAAAAAATATTTTCCACCTGAAATTTTTGTAAAAAAGCTTCAAAAAAGATTTTCTCCATACTGCTCTGTTGCCACTTGGTATTTGTGGCGTTCAATTGATGACGATACTATTCAGTATTAGCACCTTCCACTATAAACATATGTCTTTTTGTAGTTCGTTCCGCATAAGACCAAGCTTTTAAATAATCTTCTGAGTCATGACAAGATATGGCCTTGTCATAACTAGGAAATTCCCAAATGACGGTTCTTAATATTTTGTCACCACTATAATATTTTAGTTTGCCTCCTCTAACTACAGGAGTACCACCAAATTTTTTTATAACTGGTATTGCATTTTCACCATATTTTTTTAGGTTATCTTGATCTGAAATCTCTGTATACAAACTCACCCAATATGCCTTCATATTTGCCCCTTTTCCAAGTTATTCCATTCCTTCAAATATCATATGTTCTCTTATTACATTATCTTTAAGATATGTTCTTGCCTCAACATATTCTTCAGAATCGTAGCATTTTTTTGCAGTTTCCACGTCTGGGAACTCTGCAAGTGCTATTCTAACCATTTCTCTACCTTCAAGTGCAATGTTATTAGCACTCCGAGCTAAAATTTTTCCAGAATGTTTTAGTACAGCTTCCTTTGCTTTATCTGCATATTTTTTCATTCTTTCAGGGTCTTTAATTTCACTGTAAGTTGCAATCCAGTAACCTTTCATAATTCTCCTTTTTAATTTTTTTTTTTTATGTTACCAAATTTTATGGCAGAAAAATTAATAATCAATTATGAAGATTATAAATTAGCAGTTGAAAAGTTGGCTCTTACAATCGAAAAAAATTATAAACCATCTGTTTTAGTGGGAATAATGAGGGGTGCAGCACCTATAATTGATATGCTATCAAGAATATTTAAATTGCCCACTGCTTATGTTGTTATTCAAAGTTATTCTGGAGAAACTGTAGAAAATAAACAGGGTGAACTTATTTTTGCAAGAGACATAAGCTCAATAGCTAAAAATGAAGACTTTAAAAATGTTTTATTAGTTGATGATTTATCCGATACTGGACTTACATTAAATGAAAGTATTAAATGGTTAAAAAATTATGCTCCAGTGAAAAACCATATTCAAGAAATAAAAACAGCTTGTCTTTGGAAAAAAAAATCTTCTTCTTTTACTCCAGATTTTTGTCCAATTTTATTAGATGGAGATCCTTGGATAGTTCAACCTTCAGAATATTATGATGAAATAGATATTAATGGTTTAAAGAAAAAACATTCATAAAAAAAAGGCCAACTATATAAGTTGGCCTTTTTAATTTTTTTTTAAAAATTATTTTGGAATATCTCCTTCAACACCTTTTACATAAACACTCATTCCAGCTAACATTCCATCATCAGCAACTTTTCCTTCGGCAACTAATATATTACCTTTTTGGTCATATATAGGACCTGTGAACGAATGAACTTTTCCTGATGCTAGATCTTTTTGAAGCTGCTCTACTTCTTTAACTAAGTCAGCACCCATTGCAGAATTATATGGTCCCATAGCTACCATACCTTCCTTTAGTCCATGCCATGTATCTTGTTGATTCCATGTACCATCTCTTGCGGCAATTGCTCTTTCAACATAATATGGTGCCCAATCATCTATAATTGAAGTCAAAATTGATTTAGGAGCAAATCTCTGCATGTCACTTGCTTGACCAAATGACCATACACCTGCTTTCTCCGCTGTTTGAACTGGTGCTGTACTATCAGTATGTTGCATAATTACATCTGCACCTTGATCAATTAAAGCTTGCGCTGCTTCAGCTTCTTTACCTGGATCGTACCAAGTAAACACCCATACAATTTTAGTTTTAATATTTGGATTGACCTTTTGTGCAGCAAGAGTCATTGCATTAATTCCTCTTATTACTTCAGGAATTGGAAAAGATGCAATATAGCCAATCGTGTTGGTTTTAGTCATTTTTCCAGCAATATGGCCTAAAAGAGTTCTTCCTTCGTAAAATCTTGCAGAATAAGTAGAAACATTTGAGTGCTCTCTTTTATAACCTGTTGCATGTTCAAATTTTACGTTTGGAAAATCTTTTGCAACTTTGTTAGTTGGATCCATATATCCAAAACTAGTTGTAAAAATTAAGTCGTGGCCAGATTGAGCCAGTTGTCTTATCACTCTTTCTGCATCAGCACCTTCTGGAACACTTTCAACAAATGTTGTTTTTATTCCAGCTGCCTCTACAGCGTTTCTACCTTCGTGATGTTGAAATGTCCATCCATGGTCACCAGTTGGGCCAACATAGACAAAACCAACTTTAAAATCCGCATTTGAGTTTACACTAAACCCAAGTAGAAAAATTGCAGAAATTAAATATCTAAAAAAGTTTTTATACATTTTGAATTTCCCCTCTAAATTTTTTTTGTGAAGCTTTAAGTTAATCAAAATTCAAAAAAAAAAAATAATTATTTTCGAATAGCTAACATTACTTTTCCTTATAGAATATTCTTCCTAAGGAAGTTGGGGTATTAAGTTTTATTTTTCTACTGTCACGAGAGATTACAACTAAAACTATTATTGTCATCAGATAAGGTAATGCACTTAAAAATTGAACTGGTATTCTAAACCCTATTGCTTGCATATGTAATTGTAGAATTGTAATCCCGCCAAAAATTAAAGCACCAATTAAAACTTTTATAGGACTCCAGGTTGCAAATACAACCAAAGCCAAAGCTATCCATCCTCTTCCAGCTGTCATATTTTCAATCCACTGTGGAGTGTATATTAAAGATAGATATGCACCTGCTAAGCCACACATAGCTCCTCCATAAAGAATACAACAGTATCTAACTAGAATAACATTTATACCTTGATTAGATGCCGAAACAGGCGAATCACCAACAGCTCTAACAACTAAACCTAATTTAGTTTTTTTCAAAAAATAATTAGTTAAAAATGGTAAAGCAAAAGCAAAATATAAAACTATAGAGTGTCCAAATAGTATTGGACCAAAAAACGGAATACTTTCTCTTAAACTTAAAAATAAAATTGGAAATTCTTTTCCAGGGATACCAACAAAATTTTTTCCTAACATTGCAGATAAACCTATGCCAAAAATAGTTAATGCCAAACCCGTTGCAACATGGTTTGTAAGAAGAGATTGTGTTAAAAATCCAAAGATTAGTGAAATTATAACTCCTGATAACATAGAGCCTAATATTGCTATAAAAAGGTTATCTGTTATCACCATTAAAGCAAAACCAGATATTGCTCCGATTATCATCATTCCTTCAACACCTAAATTTAAAACGCCCGATCTTTCAGTAATCAATTCACCTGAAGCAGCAAGTATTAATGGCACTGATGAAGCCATTATTGATCCTATCAGAATTCCTATAAAACTAATGTCTAAGCTCATTTTTTTTTAAATTTAAAATTTTAACTTTGAAAAAAAGCAAATAATCAGATGCGAGTAAAAAAAATAAGATCATACCCTGAAAGACTTGGCCTGTATATTTTGGTATTTGTAAAAAAATTTGAGCCGTTTCAGCACCGAGGTATGTCAATGCAACAACCAAAGATGCAAAAATTATGCCAAAAGGATTAAGACGACCTAAAAAGGCAACAATAATTGCTGTAAAACCATAATCGGGGGATATCATTCTATGCAGTTGTCCAATAGGCCCAGCAATTTCACCAACTCCAGCTAATCCCGCACAAGCACCACTAATCATAAAAACAACCAAAATCATGGTTTTTCCTTTAAACCCAGCATACTTAGCAGTTTTTAAACTTAGACCAGACACTTTAATCTGAAAGCCTAAATAGGTTTTATAAAGAATAAACCAACTCAGCATAACTGCTGCAAGAGCTAAAAAAATACCAGCATGAATTCTCAAACCTTCAAATAATAATGGCATTCTAGATGAGTCACTAAATTGTCTTGTTTCAGGAAAATTAAAACCTTCAGGATTACTCCATGGCCCAACTACTAAGTAATCTAAGAGTAGCTTTGAAACGTAAACCAACATAAGACTAACTAAAATCTCGTTTGTATTAAAATATGTTTTAAGGATTGCTGGGATAAGTGCAAAGAACATTCCCCCGATTGCCCCAGCAATTATAACTAAAGGCAGTATATAAAAACCTTCTTGATTATAAAATAAAAGAGCAACTCCTCCTCCTACAATCGCACCAAAAGTTAATTGTCCCTCTGCACCAATATTCCAATTATTACTTTTAAAACAAAATGATAAACCAATAGCAATTAAGCAAAGAGGGGTTGCTTTGAGTAGCAATTCACTGAATCCATATAAATTTGAAATTGGAGTTATAAAGTAAAACTTAAGTGATTCTATTGGATTAAAACCTAAAATATAAAAAATTATACCACCACCTAAAATTGTAAGTATGATTGCAATAAAAGGAGTAAAAAAATATAATGCCATTGGTACATCATTTCTTTTTTCAATTTTAATCAATGGAACCTCCTCCCATTAGAACTCCTAATTTTTCTGGGGTGACTTCCTCTGAAGGCATTATTTTTGAAAGCTTGCCTTTGTAAATAACTGCAATTCTATCACTGAGTTTTAATAACTCCTCCGTATCTGTAGAAATTAAAATCGTTGATTTTTCTTGATCGTTAATTTTTATAAGTGTTTCATGAATATAATTGATTGCACCTACATCAAGCCCCCATGTTGGATTGTAACAAATTAATAATTCTGGAGCTGTAATTAACTCTCTCCCTAAAATAAGTTTTTGTAAATTTCCACCCGATAGAAATTGACTTTTTAATTCAACATTGTCTGTATTTACTGAGAAGTCAGATAATATTTTCTTTGAATGCTCTTTAATTTTTTTTTCATTTACCAAACCTTTTTCAAAAAAATTTGATGACTTAAAATTATTTAAAGCTACATTTTCATATATTTTTAATTCAGGTACAGCCGCTTGAGATATTCTATCTTCAGGAGAAAAAGCCATTAAATACTCTCGTCTTTGCTTTGGATTTAATTTAGCAATTTCCTTATTTCGAAAAATGATTGATGTATCTGGTGTAATTATTTCCCCACTCAAAATTTGAAAGAGTTCGTTTTGACCATTGCCAGAAATACCCGCTATACCTAAACATTCTCCTTTCTTTACAGAAAAATTTAGATTAACTAAATTTGTTTCAAAAGGATCATCGCTATAAAAATTTAAATGTTTTACTTTAAATATCTCATCTTTATTTTTGGAAATATTAATTTTTTTCTTAATTTTCGCTAGTTTTTGACCAACCATCTTATTTGCGAGAGTTTCAACTCTTTCATTTTGTGTATGGCTAACCGATACAACCTTACCTTTTCGCATTACAGCAACCTCATCGCATAAAGACAAAACTTCTTTTAACTTATGAGTAATGTAAATAATTAATATTCCTTCACCACAGAATTTTTTTAAAGATATAAATAATTCCTCTGTTTCCTGCTCAGTTAAAACAGATGTAGGCTCGTCCATGATTAAAACTTTAGGGCTTCTTAAAAGACATCTTATAATCTCAACTTTTTGCTTTTGCCCCGCTGATAAATTTAATACAGGAACGTCAAGTTCAATATTAAAGTTATATTTTTTTAATATTTCATTTATCCTTACCCTTAAACTTTTATTATCTTCAGTTGCATCTATACTTAAGTTTTCAAATACTGATAAAGTTTCAAATAAATTGAAATGCTGAAAAACCATTCCAATTTTATTTTTCTTAGCATCGAGTGGAGAACTTAATTTTAAATTTTTTTCATTTAAAAAAACCTCACCATTATCTGGGCTTATCACACCAGACAAAATTTTTACCAATGTGGATTTACCAGCTCCGTTCTCTCCCAAAAGTGCGTATATTTTTCCACTTTTAAATTGAAGAGATACATTATCATTAGCTACACATCCTGGATATATTTTTGATATATTTGATATTCTTAAGTCTGTTGCCATAGCATTTCTTTAATATAATAAATCAATAACTCAATAATCTTTAAAATTTCCTATCTTTTCAAATTTGTATTAAATTCAAACAATTTAATGAAAGTTTTGAACAAATTGTTAACATAATTCAACTTTAGGTATGTATTAATGATTATTGCTTTAAAAAATAATACTTTATCAAAAAAATTTATTGCTCTGTTTATCACATTAACAATAATTTTTTTAACTGGATGCCAAACAATTAAAAAGAAATCTGATGAAGTAGCTGAAAAAGAGAATGAAAAATTTGGTCAATTCGTTGGGAAAGAAGTTAATGAGATGAGATTAGAATTAGGCTCACCGTCAGAAGATTTTGTCAATGAACTTGGAAATGAAATGCTTATCTACAAAACAAAAAAATATGGAATTCCTTGTGAAAGAAAATTTGAGGTGAATGCATCAGGAGTTATTATCGGGTTTAGCTCTAGTGGATGTATTTAGTCTTGTGGGGACTAGCCCCACAAGCAAGGTACTTATTTAATTTCAATAAGTTTCTTTTTTTTATGTTCTGGGATAATCCTTTCACATGCGATTGTTAAAAGACCATCTTTTAACTCTGCACCATTCACTTTTACATCATCTGCAATTGTAAATGATCTCGCAAATTGTCTTTGCGATATACCTTTGTGGATTATCTCTCCATCTTGGTTTTTGTTTTCACTTCTGTCAACTTGTTTAGTTCTTACAGTTAATAGATTATCTTCAAACTCTACCTCAACATCTTTTCTGCTAAAACCAGCTAAAGCAACCTCTATTGAGTAGTTATCTTTGCCAGTTCTTCTTATGTTGTAAGGCGGGTAGTTTGATTGCATACTTAAACCACCATTGCCCAACATACTTTCGAATTGGTCAAACATATCGTCAAAACCAATTGAGAAAGGTCGAAGTGAGTTGAAAATTGATAGATCCTTACTTGTCATATTATCCTCCTTTAATTAAGCAAGTTTATTTATTGCTAGCCCCATTAGGCGACTAACAATGTTTATATGGTTATTAATTTTGATATTTCAAGATCAAGTGTTTAATTTTCCAGCTATTTTCAAAGCGAATGCGTAGTCAACTGCAATCTCCTCAATTGCCCCATCTCTTCCAGATTTTCCTCCATGACCTGCATTCATTTCTGTTTTTAATAAAAGTAAATTGTTATCTGTTTTGTAATCCCTTAATTTTGCAGTAAATTTTGCTGGCTCATCAAATAATACCCTGTTATCACTTAGACTTGTTGTTATCAAAATGTTTGGGTAATCCATCTTTTTAATATTGTTATAAGGAGCGTATGAAAATATGTAATCAAAGTGTTCTTTTTTATCTTTAGCATTTCCAAATTCATCAAATTCGCCGACTGTTAATGGTAACGAATGGTCTAAGTTCGTGGTCAACGAGTCAACAAAAGGAACAGCCATAACAATACCCAAAAATAATTCAGGCGCTTGGTTAACAACGGCTCCCATTAAAAGACCTCCAGCAGATCCACCCATTCCAATAATATTACCTTTAGACGTAAACTTTTTTTCAATTAAAAATTTTGCAGAAGCAATGTAATCTTCAAAAGTATTTTTCTTGTTTAATAACTTTCCTTCTTTCCACCATTTCATTCCTTTTTCCATACCGCCTCTAATATGAGAAGTTACCCATATAATATCTCGCTCTATTAAACTTATTCTTGTTGAAGAAAAACTTGGTGACATAGAACTACCGTAAGATCCATACCCATATAATAATAATTTTGCAGATCCATCTAATTTAGTTTTTTTATGTCTTGTTATAGTTATAGGAACCATTCTTCCGTCATGAGAGGTACACTCTAATCTTTCAACTATGTAGTCATCAGAATTATGGCCACTAGGAATCTCTTGTTCTTTAACTAATTTTTTCTCCTTTGTTTTAAGATTGTATAGGTAAGTCCTTCCAGGAGTTTTTGGTGATGAATATGATAAATAAACGGTATCAGTATTTCTATCTCTTTGGGTTAACGACACACCAGGAACAATAACTTTTTCATCTGAAAAAAATATTTCTTCTTCTTCATCATTTTTTGGATTTCTTAATATTAATTTTGATAATGCATTAGAAGTTTCAGATCTTATAATCCAATCATTTAAAAAAATTAATCCTCCAATTAAAACCTCTTCTCGTGCAGGTATAAATGTTTCCCACTCCTTTTTTTCTAAATCATTTGTCTTTTCGATCTTAAAATCTTCTGCATTTTCATTTGTATGTTTATAGAAATTACCATTCCATGAATTGACCGAATATATTATCCCTCTTTTTCTTTTATCAATTAATTTTGGTTTTGGAATTATTTCATCTGCTTTAAAATAATACTGTTCGGACGTATTATGATCAGATGATGTAATAAAAAAATACTTTTCATCAGAGCTAAGACTTATTCCTACAGTAAATGCTTCACTTTCTTCTTTAAATACAAGAATATCTTTACTAGTTGGAGCTCCAATTTCATGCCTGTAAATTTCTCTTGGTCTGTGATTGTCATCAAGTTTAGAGTAAAAAATATATTTGTCATCTAAGCTAAATGTTATTCCACCACTTGTATTTTCAATTTTTTCACCAACTTGCTCTCGACTTTTAATATCTCTTATATGTATGGTGTAATATTCAGATCCTTTTAAATCTAATGAATAAGCTAGTAATTTATCATTATAGCTAACTTCTAAGTCTCCAAGCCCAAAATATTCTGTTTTAAGCTTTTCTTTTTCTAAATCACCATTCCAAATTTCTTCTATTTCATCAGAATCAATTTTTTTTCTTAACTTTATAGAATAATTTCCTTTTGTTGTTGTTTTTGTCCAGTAACTAAATCTTACATCTTTAAACGGAAGAGACTCATCATCAAGTTTAATTCTTCCCTTAATCTCATCGAATAAAACTTTTTGAATTTCTTTTGTATCTGACATTTGATGACTAAAATAATCATTTTCATCTTCAAGATATTTTCTCACCTCTGGCAATAATTTTGAACTATCTTTCAATACTTCAAGTATATTTTCCTGATGTATCCAACTATAATCGTCTTCCCAAGTTACGTTGTGACAAGATTTTAATTCTGGTTTTTTTTTAAGCTGTGGTATTTTCATATAAATTTAATTAATTTATGAATATTTTTTTTGCAATATTAATAATCTTTATAATTCTTTATATTTTACTCAATTGGTTTGCCAAAACCTCAACAAAAAAAATATCAAAATTTGTAAGAACATTTATTATAATTTCTTCAATATTGTTAGCGGTAATAATGGCATATGCAGGAAGATATATATTTTCCTTACCATTTATGTTGGCTATTTTGCCTTTAATTAAAACGAAAGCAGGTATTTCTTTATTTCAGCTATTTAGATTATGGGGACTTTTTAGAGTTTTAAAAAATTCTGGCAGATTTAATTTTAATCAATTTAATCAAAATATGTCATCTCAGAATATGAGTTTAGATGAAGCATATAGAATTTTAAATTTAGACCCCAAAAAAAAATATACAAAAGGTGAAGTGATGAATTCTTATAAAAAAATTATGAAAAAAATTCATCCAGATAGAAGTCCAGAATTAAATAATATTGCTACTTTAGTGAACCAAGCCAAAGACACAGTCTTAAAATCGGTTGTTTAAGTATAACTTAGTATTGATTTGTACACTTGTTCGACCTTAATCAAATTTGGATCAATTTCACTTCCATGTGTAACATTATTAATATCATAACCTTCAGGAATAATTCTAATATGATTAGGAGTATAATCTGTATATGCTTTTGGAGAGTCCAGTAAAATTACAAGGCTTGGTTTGCCAGATTGTGATGAAATATGTGAACCAAATGAATCATTCCCTACATACATATCTGCAGAAGCTATAAAAGGTATTACTTCTGAGATATTTTTGTTACTAAGATCTATAATATTATCTCCTTCAACCTTATCCATTATTTCTTGAGCAATTAATTTTTCATTAGGACCACACAAAATAAAAAAATTAAATTTATTTAGTTTATTTAACTCATTGATTAGATTTGAGTAATTATCAGTGCCCCATTTTGTTGTTGGACCTGAAGATCCAGCTCCTATTACAATATTAAATTTTGATTTATCAAAATAAGTTGAGACACTTTTGAGTTTATTTTCATTTATGTGAAATTTTGTGTATGTTTGACATTTCTCTATGTTTAATACATTTGCAGTAAACTTTTGTGCTGCGTTGATTAAATGAAGATTTTTCTTTTTAAATAAAGGATAGTGATAAATATCTTTTATTCCAGCTAACTTACACGCGATGAATATTCTAGGACTTGGATAATAAATAAATATTTTATCAAAATTGTATTTTTTTAATTCTGATGAAAAACTAAATATATTTTTAAATTTATTATATTTTTTATCTATTATTATGACTTCTTTAATTTTAGGATCATCCTTCAATGCATCAGATAAATTTTTACATAATGTAAAAATTGTTATAGGCCCAAACTTTTCAGATAATTGATGCACATAACTTAGATGTAACAAATTTGCTCCAAGACCTATATAGCTAAGATAAACACAAACTTTCATACGTATTTAGAATATATTTTTTTATTATTTTTTTCTAAAATCTATTCTATAATTATAGTCATATAATTAAGTTATGATTAATGGAATATATGCAGCTACACTGTCAGTATTAGATAAAAATTTGGCGTTAAATAGTGAAAAAACGATTAAATATGCAGAAAACCTAATCGACAAAGGTTGCCATGGAGTAGTTTTTTTTGGAAGTACTGGACAATCACAACTCATATCTCTTTCGGAAAAAATTCAATTAATCAATTTGTTACCAAAAAGTAATTATAGGGATAAATTTATAATTGGAACTGGTCTTAATTCGCTAGTTGACAATATTAATTTGATAAAAATAGCCAAATCAAATGGGTTTAATAAATTTTTAATTATGCCCCCTGCCTATTATAAGTATAGCGATCACGATGTCATTAATTTTTACTCAAGAATAATAGATGAAATTAATGAATGCAAAATAATTTTATATAATTTCGAAAAACTCTCAGGATATAAATTTAGTATTGATTGTGTTGAAGAGCTAGTAAAAAAATTTCCAAGTCAAATAATTGGAGTTAAAGACAGTTCTTATAATTTGTATGAAAATTTGAAAATAGATAATTTTTCAGTAATGCCAGGTTCAGAATCAAAATTATTGAAAGGACTCGAATTAGGTTGCTCTGGAATAATTACAGCAACAACAAATGTTACTTCAATTTTGGCAAGAGATGTTTACGATAAATTTCAAAATGGATCAGATCAATCTTCAAACGAAAAGTTGTGTTTAGTAAGAAGCATTTTCGATAAATTTAATTTAATCTCTGGATTACATACTTTTATGGCGCAAATTGATCAGGACTACCAGAATTTAATTCCACCATTGAAGTTATTAAATGAAAACGAAAAAAAAATATTTTTTGATGAACTTCAAAAGCTTGATTTTGACTTTAAGCACTTAAAAGCAGCATAATGAAACTTATAAATTTTTTAAATGATTTATTCAAAGAAGATGGCTTTATCTTAATAGATTATAATTCTAATAGGTATGTAATAGGGAAACCTTTGAAAGAAACTCCAATAGAGTTGCAATTACTAGATAAAAGCTTGCACCAAAAATTACTGTTTCATCCTGATTTATATTTTGGTGAAGCATATACCAATGGCTCATTAAGATTAAAAAATGGAACCCTGACGGAATTTCTTGATATAGCTTTTAAAAATATTGGAAGAGCAGATATTAATATTTATGGAAAGACATTAAATAAAATAAAGGGAACTTTAAAATATTTAACAAGTTTTAATAAAATTGTTAAATCTAAAAAAAATGTTGCACACCATTATGATATTTCAGAAAAATTATATGATTTGTTTCTTGATAAAAAAAGACAATATTCATGTGCGTACTTCAAAAATGAGAATGATACTTTGGAAACTGCTCAAGAAAATAAAATTGATCACATAATAAAAAAACTTCACATACAGCCTAACCAAAAAGTTTTAGATATTGGATCTGGTTGGGGAACACTTGCAATTGACATTGCAAAAAAAACAAAAGCTTCGGTTACTGGAATTACACTTTCAGAAAATCAATTAAAATATAGTCAAGAAAAAGCTAAAGAATTAAATTTAGATAATCAAGTTGAATTTAAATTAATAGATTACAGACAATTGAATGAAAAATTTGATAGGATAGTCAGTGTTGGAATGTTTGAACATGTTGGCAAAAAATTCTATCAAACCTATTTTAATAGAGTATCTCAAATGTTAAAAAAGGATGGAGTAGCTTTGATACATACAATTGGATCAAATCTTCCACCTAGAGACCCACAGCCTTGGATAACAAAATATATATTTCCCGGCGGATATACCCCTAGTTTGAGCGAAATAGCGAGGCCAATAGAGGATTCTGGACTGATAGCTACAGATATAGAGATTTTAAGGATGCACTATGCCCACACTTTAAGAAACTGGAAAGAAAGATTTTTATCAAAAAAAGAAGAAGTTTTAGAAATGTTTGATGAAAAATTTTTAAGGATGTGGGAATTTTATCTTACAAGTTGTGAAATGGCTTTTAAATGGGGAGATCAAGTTGTATTTCAACTTCAGCTAACTAAAGATATAAGATCTGTTCCTAATACTAGAGACTATATTTATTAAAAATTAGCTGATAAAGCTGTATTTCTTAAATGAAAAAAAAGAAAAAAAAAAGTCTAAAAATAAAAGCTAAAAAATCAAAAAAAAAAATCAAATCAAAATTAAAAAAAAAAAGATCTAAATTAAAGAAAACAATAACAAGAAGATCAAATCAGAAAAAAAAAATAAAAAAAGTTAAGTTAAAGACAAGTTCTGAAAAGGGTATTATTTCAAGAACGGTCAGACTTGAGGAAGATTTAAAAAATAAGTTTTCTTTCAAATTTAGTTTTAATTTACTGGTGATTGATAAAATAATACAAAAATTTTTTCAAACTATAGAATTAAGATTAATTCGTTTTAAAGAGATAAGAGCTGAGGAAAAAAGACAAATTAAACTAGAGAAAATTGAGCAAGCAGAAAAAGAAAAAATTGAAATTGAAAAACAGAAGAAAGCAGATGAAGCTGCCTTCCTAAAAGAAAAAGAAATTCAGCTAAAACAAGAACAAAAATTAGAAAGAGAAAGAGCAAAAGATATAAAATTATTTTTAAGAAAAGAGCAGGCCATACTAAGAAAAGAGCAGGCGGAGAGACAAAAGAAATTTTTGCAAGAATTAAAATTAGAAAAACAAATAGAAAAGTTTAGAATAAGAGAGGTAAAAGAATTAGAACAACTAGAAAAATTAGCTTTAAGAGAAAAGAGAGAGGATTATTCAGGATTACAAGAGCGTATCGAAAAATTAAAATTAAAATATCAACAAATAAGAGATCAGAAAATAAGAGAACGAGTTGAAGCGTTAGGCGTAGAAACACAAGAAGGAGACGATAGAGCAAAATTACTTCAAAGAGAAAGGGAGTATACTTTAGCTAGGCAAAAAATTGAGTTTGCACTTGAAAGCTTCTACAGAAGTGCGAATAGTTTAGTTTTTCAACTTAACAAAAGATATATAACTAAACATATGTCTATCTTAAGATGCATAGACAGAAGATTCGAAACCGGAGAGATATTTATAAAATGGGATGAGACAATTGATGATGAGTGGTTAATACTAATTTATATTAAAAATAATTCTCCAAATGAAGGTATAGTCATTGAAGATAAAACAAATGAAGAAAAAAATATTTCACATGAATTTAAACCAAGTGAAATTTTTAAAGCCTCAGATTTAATGGTAGATTCATTAACCCAGCTGATTGCAAAAAAAAGATCAAAGAACAATTAAATTTGTTGGTCTTTGATAATTTTTTCTATTAACTTTATATTTTCTCCACTTTTGATTAATGGATAAATAGATTTTGCTTTTCTCAAGTCATCAACTGCTTTTTCATATTCCTTTAAGCTTAAGTATATTTGCGCTCGTCCTGATAATGCTCCAAAATGTCTTGGCTCTAGATCTAAAACTTTTTCAATATCATCTAACGATTTCTCATAATCCCCCAATATAAATAGTAATGTTGCTCTCTTATTCCAACCCTCCGCCCATTTTGGGTCCTCATTAATCACATCTGTAAATAGTTTTAATGCCATTCTATACTGCTGATGGTACATGGAATAAGTTCCGTTTTCTAATTTGTTCGTCAGATAATCATTGTTTGGGTGTCTTGTCCATTTATTCCAAATTTGATCCTCTAGCTTTTCTGCTTGTTGTAAATTTTTTGCATTAAGCAATTCTTTAAACAATATATTTAGATTTTCTGAATACACATTATTTGTACTTACAAATAAAAATATAATTATAAAACTTACATATTTTTTAATCACTGACATATACAGATACTCCTCTAGAATTAATGTCTACATCAAATTTTTTATGCAATGGTGGAAAAGCTCTTTGAGAACAATCCAGTCTATCACAAGTTCTACATGAAACCCCTACAGGTATCTCTGATTTTTTATCATTCAAATCTAAGTTTTCTGTATAAACAAAATCTCTTGCATATTTGGCTTCACATCCGAGTCCAATAGATAACATACTTTTTTTTTGTCCATATCTTCCTATACCTTTTTCAACAGTTCTTGCTATACATACATACTTTTCACCATTAGTCATTTTACTTACTGCAGCCTGTATAACACCAGGTCTAGAAAAAGCCGAATATACATTCCATCGAGGACAAGCACCACCATAACGTGGTATTTCTATACCTGACAATGAAAATCTTTTTGAAATATTACCAGCTACATCAACTCTCAAAAAATGAAATGGAACCCCAGGTAATTTTGGATCATTCAAACATGTTACTCTATGTGTGACTTGTTCGAACGAAGTTGCAAAAGTATTTTGCAATAACTCTAAATCATATTTAAGTTTTTTACATTCATAATGAAACAATTTGTAGGGCATTAAAATTGCTGCACCACAATAATTTAATAAAGCAACTTTTGTTAATTTTTTCGATTCTTCATTTGGATAATTAAAAGTATCAAGATAAGAATTTATTATGTCACTAGCCCCTTCTTGTGCAATTTGAGCTGCAGCATGTAATTTCTTTGTTTCTAAAGACAAATAATCAGACAATAGCAACT
>CABYJU010000011.1 GCA_902519325.1 uncultured Pelagibacteraceae bacterium
AATTCTTTTTTCCTTAAGAAAAAGAAAGAAAGCAAGTGAACTTTTTAACAAATTTAAACCAACTCCTCAAATATTGGAAAATATAGAAGTTAAAGATAAGTCAATCATTAATACTCCAAAATGTAAAAAAGCAATTAACAAAGCAAATAAAATAATTAAAAATAAAGGTAGAATATTAGTTAGAAAATCTGGTACTGAACAAAAAATAAGAATTATGAGTGAGTCAGAAAATTCAAGTTTAAATAAATTGTGCGTTAATATAATTAAAAAATCTATTCAGTAAATTGAAAATCAAATCTAAAATATTAATAATCGCTGGATCAGATTCTTCTGGAGGAGCAGGTATCCAAGCAGACATTAAATCAGTTACTTCTCTTGGTTCTTTTGCTATGACAGCAATTACCGCTGTTACTGCTCAGAATACTACGGGTGTTAAGTCTATAACACCAATACCTATTAAGGAAATTTCTAATCAAATCGAATTTACGTCAAAAGATATTAAGCCAGACTCAGTAAAGATTGGAATGCTGCATTCTACTCAAGTTATAAACTCAGTTTTAAAATCAATAAAAAAATCAAAATTAAAAAAAATAATATTAGATCCTGTTATGGTAGCCAAAGGTGGAACCAAGCTTATTGATAATAAAGCTATCTTAGTTTTAAAAAAAAAACTAATGAAAAAAGTTGATTTAATAACACCAAATATTCCTGAGGCTGAAATACTAACTAAAATCAAAATTAATTCTGTGCTGGATATGAAATATGCTGCTAAAATATTATTAGATTTAGGTGCTAAGAATGTTTTAATTAAAGGTGGTCATTTAAGTTCAAAAATCTTGAAAGATATTTTTGTAAATAAAAAAGAGACCACAATATTTACCAATAAAAAAATTAAAACAAAAAATACTCATGGAACTGGATGTACATTATCAAGTGCAATTGCAACGTATTATGGATGTGGAAAAACTCTAAAGAAATCTTGTGAGTTAGGTATTAGATATGTAAACAATGCCATTAGGACAAGACCGAACTTTGGAGAGGGAAATGGACCAATTAACCATTTAAATAGTTTTATAATAGAAAAGAAATTTAGATGAATAATGTAGTCGTTGTTGGATCTCAGTGGGGAGATGAAGGAAAAGGGAAAATAGTTGACTGGTTATCCAGTGAAGCAGACGTTGTCGTAAGATTCCAAGGAGGACATAATGCTGGTCATACCTTGGTCATAGATGGTGTTACCTATAAATTAAGATTATTGCCATCAGGAATTGTAAGAAAAAATAAAATTTCAGTTGTAGGAAATGGAGTTGTTGTAGATCCTTGGGCGCTTTTAGATGAAATTGAAGAAGCTAAATCTAAAGGTGTGGAAATTAGTGAAAATAATCTCATATTATCAGAGACTGCTACATTAATTTTACCATTTCATAGAGAGATGGATGAAATAAGAGAAGACTCTGCAGGTAAATCGAAAATTGGAACTACTAGAAGAGGTATTGGTCCAGCATACGAAGATAAAGTAGGGAGAAGATCTATACGAGTAATGGATCTTGCGTCAAAACAAAATCTTGAAAATCGATTATCAATAGTTCTCGAACACCATAACGCCATCCGAAAAGGATTAGGTAAATCAATATATGAAAAAGATAAACTGGTTGAGGACTTATTAAAAATAGCTCCAAATATTTTAAAATATTCAGCTCCTGTTTGGAGAAAGATAGATCAATTTAAATCAGAAAATAAAAAAATATTATTTGAAGGAGCTCAAGGAATATTACTTGATGTAGACCACGGAACATATCCATATGTAACTTCATCAAATACAGTAGCAGCCTCAGCAGCAACAGGATCTGGATGTGGTCCAAACTCAATAGATTATGTATTAGGAATTACAAAAGCATACACAACAAGGGTAGGTGAAGGACCTTTCCCAACAGAATTAACAGATGATATAGGTAATCATTTAGGTGAAAAGGGACATGAATTTGGAACTGTAACTAGTAGGAAAAGAAGATGTGGCTGGTTTGATGGAGTTCTAGTGAGACAAACTATAAAGATTTCAGGCATTAATGGTATAGCATTAACAAAATTAGATGTATTAGATGAGCTTGATGAAATAAATCTTTGCGTAGCTTACGAACTAAATGGCAAAGAAATAGATTATTTCCCTGCTGCAGTTGAAGATCAATTAAATGTCAAACCAGTATATAAAACATTCAAAGGCTGGAAATCTAAAACCCAAGGTATCAAAGAATTTGATGATTTACCTAATAATGCAAAGATTTATGTAAAAGCTATTGAAGAGTTCATTGAGACAAAAATATCCAGTATTTCAACAAGTCCAGAAAGGAAAGATACCATTCTTTTAATAGATCCATTTAATTAATATTAGAATTAATTTAATTAACTATAAAATCCATCATATACTACTAATATGATCAATAAATATATTCACATATTTATTATTTTTTTTGTTATTTTAATCAATCCTAAGCATGTATACGCTGTTGATTTATCATCAACTACTCCTTCAGATAATGCAACACAGATTGCTGTAAATACTTCTATTACACTTGTATGGGCAGGCAGAGTAACTACAAATAACGGAAATGTAATTCTAAAAAAAACTTCTGACGATAGTACAGTAGAATCATTTGCATCAAATTCAATGTTCTTAATTTTGGATATGTCTGGAAATGCTTCAGTAATAATAACTCCTTCATCAAATTTAGATGAAGATACCGAGTACTATGTTTTAATAGATAGTTCTGCATTTAATGGATTTGACGGTATTGCAAGTAAAACAACTTTAAATTTTAAGACAGTTGACAATAATAATCCTACTTTAACATCTGCTTCGCCATCTGATGATGCATCTAATGTTAGTGTATCATCAAATATAGTTCTTACATTTAATGAAGCTGTAGATGCTGAAAGTGGAAATATTGATATAATCAATACATCAACAGGCGAAGCGATAGAGATTGATGTAACAGGATCTTTATTATCTGGAAGTGGAACAACTGAAATTACTATGAATCCATCATCTGACTTAGAAAATGACACATCTTATCATGTAAAAATAGATTCAACCGCATTTGATGATGCAGTTGGAAACTCTTATGCTGGTATTTCAAACACAACAACTTTAAATTTTACTACCGCAAAAGCTCAAATTTTTAACGATACTGTAAAAACTTTAGTAAAAAATCAAACAACAGCATCAATTCAATCAATGACTCAGTCATTAAATAGAGTAAATAGCCGCTTAAATTTTATTAGACCAATTCAGAATAGCAACACTTCAAGAAATAAAATAGCTTTAAATTTTAATAACTCATACGCAAACAAAATAGTTGATGCTTTAACAACTAACTTAATAAAATATGAAAAAAAGAAGAGAAAATTTGCTTTTTGGAGTGAAGGCAACCTTTCTTTTGGAAGAATAAACAACAAAGGTAAAGATTTGGGTCAGGATCTTAGCACCAAGGGTTTTACTGTAGGATTTGATAAAAAAATTACAGATCTAAAAACTATAGGTTTAGCATTAAATCAATCTGAGCAAGAAACTCAAATTGGAAGTAATGATGCACATATGGATGCAACAGCAAAATCTTTATTAATCTATGGAAGTAACCAATTTTTTGAAAATCGATATTTCGAGGCTGCCATTGGATTTGGAGAAACAGAAATTAATATCAATAGAAAAGTATCTGGAGGAAATAATAAAGGCCTAAGAGATGGAAAACAATTATTTGGAAGCTTCACTTACTTGTACGAACCATTAGAACAAAAAGAAAGTAAAAACTTAAATTATTATTCTAGGATAGATTTGGGTTATACGATATTAGACGATTACATAGAAAGTGGTGATGGTGATTCAATTAATTACAATGATCAAAATATAAAAAGTTCGTCATTATCTTTTGGATTTAATTTTTCAAATATATTAGAAATAGATCAAGGATTTATTACACCTTTAATACAGTTTGAAATTGGTAAAAATAAAACAATAAATTCACTATCAGAAGCTTATTATGTAAATGATTCTTCAACTATTTATGCTAATGCAATATCTGATCAAAATACATCACATGCAAAGCTAACCCTTGGAATAGGGGCTACGTTGGAAGACGGTTTAAATATAAGTTTCATGGTCGATCATTATAGAAATGATAACGAAGCATTTAATACCAGTTTAACTGCAAATATTAGAAAAGAATTTTAATAAGTTTAATTAGCTGGTAATAAATTTTTCGATTTAGCAGAGTTCAGCATATGTTTTTGAAGTTTTTCAAAAGCTTTATTTTCAATTTGTCTTATTCTTTCTCTGCTTATTTTGAATTTCTTACTTAAGTCCTCTAAAGTTATTGGATTATCTGTCAATCTTCTAGAGTAAAGAATTTCTTTTTCTCTTTCATTTAAAATTTTAATAGAATCCTGAAGAAGATCTTTTCGTTGTTCCATTTCTTCATTTTGTGCAAATTTAAGTTCTTGATCCATATCATTATCCACAACCCAATCTTGCCACTCATCACCGTCCTCCCCAATTGGTGCATTTAATGACTGCTCTTTACCTGATAGCCTTCTATTCATAGATACTACCTCTTGTTCACTAACATCTAATCTTTTTGCTATATCTTTTACGTGTTCATCACGTAAGTCACCCTCTGTTCTAGGTGCAATTTGATTTTTTAGTTTCTTTAAATTGAAAAAAAGTTTTTTCTGAGCTGTTGTAGTTCCAATTTTTACTAAGCTCCATGATCTTAGAATATATTCTTGAATAGAAGCTTTAATCCACCACATTGCATAAGTTGCAAGTCTAAAACCTTTTTCTGGTTCAAATTTTTTAACAGCTTGCATTAAACCTACGTTACCTTCTGAAATCATTTCATTAAGAGGCAAACCATAGCCTTTGTAACCCATCGCTATTTTAGCAACTAATCTTAAATGACTTGTAACAAGTTTTTCAGCTGATTTAACATTTCCAGTTGTTTGCCAATTTTTAGCAAGCATATATTCTTCTTCAGCATCTAGCATAGGAAACTTTTTTATCTGAGCTAGATAAGCTGCTAAGCCACCTTCATTTGAAAGAGTTGGCAAATTGTATGAATTATTACTCATCGGAAGTATTTATGTAATAGAGAAATTTTTTTTTACAATCGTTTTATTTACTCAATTTTCTTAGTTTTTTTAAGATATCATTTAATTCGATTGGGATATTTGATGAAAATTCTAATCTTTCTCCTATCCTTGGATGGTCAAAACCTAACTGTTTTGCATGCAAAAATTGTCTATCTAGATTTAAAATTTTATTATCAAGATCTTCATCAATGTTTTTAAATTTCTTAAATTTCTTTTTATATTTTTTATCTCCAAGAATATTGTTACCTTTGTATGACATATGAACTCTTATTTGATGAGTTCTCCCAGTTTCTAATTTACATTGTATAAAACTAAAAGTTGGAACTTTATCATTCTCGAAAACTTCTAATGTTTCATAATGTGTAATTGCCTTTTTACCTTTACTAGATGAGACCTCCATCATCTGTCTGTTTTTAGAACTTCTAGTTATGAACGTTTCAATAGTTCCTTTTTGAGGTCGTAATTTCCCCCATATTAAAGTTTGATAAACTCTTGTTATAGTGTGTTCAGAAAACTGAAGCGATAATTTTTCATGGGTTAAATTATTTTTTGCAACTACAATTAATCCTGATGTATCTTTATCAATTCTATGAACTATACCAGGTCTAAGTTCATCTCCAATATCAGATAAATTTTTACTATCATAATTCATTAATGCGTTAACTATTGTATTATCGTAATTACCAGCACCAGGATGCATTGAAATTCCAGAAGGTTTGTCAATTACAATTAAGTCTTCATCTTCATAAATTATGTTTAATTTAAAATTATAAGGTTTTAAGCTTTGTTTCTTAGGTTCAACAATTTCAAGATCAATTTTGTCATTTAATTTTGTTTTAACTGATGGGTCTTTTATAATTTTCTCGTTAATTTTTAATTTACTATCTAGAATTAAATTTTTTACTCTAGTTCTGCTTAACCTCTTATCATGATTTGCTAATATCGTGTCTACTCTCTTGTTATTATCATCTTCTTTAATAATAAAATTGATGAAATTTTTCATAAATTATTATATTAAATTATTATGCGTTCGTAGCTCAACTGGATAGAGCGCCAGATTTCGGCTCTGGAGGTTCAGGGTTCGACTCCTTGCGGGCGCACCACTATTCCCCCATATTAATAAGCGTTCCTTTTTTTTTTGCGACATTGAAAGAATAATAGAATAATGCAATTGATAATACAAAGTAAACCCCATTCCAAATGAATGCATTGTAGATATTTTGAATGTCTACAGTTTGATTAATCAAAATATTTCTTGCTTCTTCGAAAATGTATACCAATGGTAATAAGTAAGCTATTTTTTGAAACAATTCTGGCAATATTTCTATTGGATAATATATACATCCAAATGGAGCTAATAGAAACATTGTGGACCATGCTATATTTTCAAAAGAGGGTCCGTATCTCAAGAGACCAGCTGACACAAGGATGCCAAGTGTTATTCCAAATAAATAAAGGCTCAAAAATAAAAAGAATAAAAATATTCCTAAATCTAAAATAGAAATACCAAACAATGGAGAGGTTAAAAGCACTGCTGGTATTAAACCTATAAGAGCTCTTATTAAAGCTGTAGCAACAAGTGAAGTTAATATTTCACCAATTTTCATTGGCGCAATAAATAAATTTGTAAAGTTTCTGCTCCAAATTTCTTCAAGAAATAGCATATTAAATCCAATACTAGTTCTAAAAAGAAAATCATAAAGGATCGCGCAAGTTAATATAACTCCAACTGCATTATTATAATATGTTGTATGTGTAGCAAAAAAATTTGAGATAAATCCCCACAAAGTAATTTGAATAGTCGGCCAATAAACAAGATCCAAAACCCTTGGGAAAGATCTGGTAATTAAATAAAAATGTCTTAAAAAAAGACCATACATTCTAGTTAAGCTCATTTTTACTCCTTGATAATTTTAAAAAAACTTCCTCAAGGTTTTTTCTGCCGTGTTTATTTATTAATTCTTTAGGATTTCCTTTATCTATAATAATTCCGTCTTTCATCATAAGAATAGATTTACAAAGCCTAGTGACTTCATTCATATTATGTGAAGCAAGAAGTATAGATATTTTTTTTTCTTTTTTATAATCTTCTAAAAAAGATCTAACAAAATCACCTACTTCTGGATCTAATGATGCAGTTGGCTCATCTAGTAGTAATACTTTTGGTTCGTTGATTAATGCTTTTGCCAAACTAACTCTATTTTTTTGTCCAGATGATAATTCACCTGTAATGCTATTAAGCAATTCTCCCAATCTTAATTTTTCCGATAAAAATTCAATCCTCTCATTAATATTATTTATTTTATATAATTTTCCATAAACGGTTAGATTTTGTTTAACCGTAAGTTTTTTTGGTAATTCAATATATGGAGATATAAAGTTTATTTGTTCCAAGATTTCAATTCTATTTCCCTCCAATTTTTGACCATTTATCAAAATTTCTCCACTAGTTGGTTTTAAAAGTCCTAATAACATACCAATAGTGGTTGTTTTGCCTGAGCCATTTGGACCTAATAGACCTAAAATTTCGTCTTCTTTTATGTTAAAGCTTATACCTTTTACAGCCTCATTCTTTCCATAATTTTTTTTAATATTTTTTACTTCGACTAAATTTTTCATTTTTTTGATGCTCTAAGAAGTCTATCGTTAATCACCAATCCAAAGTTTCGGTTTGGTATTTTTTGCACAGCTATTTTTCTGTAACCTAGCTTCTTAATTTTTCTTAATGTTTTATACAAATTTTTACCACTCTCCATTAGATTATTTGTCTTACTTAAATAAAAATAATTCTTATTATTTTCTTTTTTCTTCTTGATTAGGATAAAAGCCTCATCTTTTTTTATTTTAATTGCGTTTAATCTAATGGGTATACCTGGTGAATAATGAACCCTCCCTCTTCCTGGAGAATTTATATTGTTTTTACCATGCAATTTAGTTTTTAAATTTATTTTCAATTTTTTTTTTAATATAGAAATATCTAAACCGCCCAATCTTAAAATTTGGGGTTTTTTTACTAAACTTATTATTGTAGATTCAACACCAACTTTTGATCTTCCACCTTCTAGAATAAATTTAATTTTTTCTCCAAATTCATCATATACATCATCTCTTGTCACCGGACTTATCCCTTCAGAAATATTTGCGCTTGGTGCTGCTAAAGGATATTTTAAAGATTTTAATAATATTCTAGCGGTTCGGTGACTTGGAAATCTTACACCTAAAGTTTTTTTGTTATTAGTAACGTTTTTTGAAATTTTGCTTTCATTTTTTAGTTTTAATATAAAGGTAATTGGTCCAGGGCATAATGAATTATAAAGTTTATAAAATAAAGTGTTTGTCTCACAATCTTTTTCCAAATCTTTAATATTATAATAATGAACTATCAAGGGGTTATCAGAAGGCCTTCCTTTTAATTTAAATATTTTTTTAGTGCCTTTATCAGAATAGGCATTAGCAGCTAATCCATAGACAGTTTCTGTAGGTATTCCAACACATTCGTTATTATTTAAATATTTTACTGCTTTTTTAATATTTGAAACATTAATTTTCATATAATATTACAAACTATTATATGAATGAAAAAATTTTGCCAGATGATATTGAATTAAAATCTTTGAGTGAACTCACAGATATAGCAGATCGTTTAATTCAAAAATTAGAAAATAAAAAAAATTTGGAAGAATCAATTGAAGATTATCAATATTTAATAAAGTTAAACAATATAATAGAAAAAAAATTTCAAAAGGACTCAAAAAATATATCTGAAAGTACCAAGCTAAAAATAGATGAATTAAACTCAAAAAAAAATGAAAAAAAAATTAGTTAAAACTGTTAATGAAGTAAATAAATTTTTAAAAAATTACTTAGCAAAACAAAAAAAAACAGATCTAATTATACCTATTAAGTATGGTTTATTTCCTGGAGGAAAAAAAATAAGATCTAAACTTATTTTTGATGTTGGAAAAATTTTTAATGTAGAAAAAAAATATCTTTTATATTTAAGTTCAGCTGTTGAATGTATACACGCTTATTCACTAATACATGACGATTTACCGTGTATGGATGATGATGATATTAGAAGAGGTAAACTAACTACACATAAAAAATTTGGAGAATCAACAGCTGTTTTAGCTGGAAACTCCCTTTTGACATTAGCTTTTGAAATTTTATCTGATCCAAAGTTCAATATAAATAACAATAAAAAAATATCCCTAATAAATCTAATATCTCAATCATCAGGTCACCAAGGAATAGCTGGAGGTCAATTTTTGGATTTAAATTATGAAAGAAAAGAAGTTTCTAAACAAAAAATTATAGATATGGAGATTAAAAAGACTGGAAAATTATTTTCATTCAGCTGTTTGTCTCCAGTTATTTTGACAAATAAAAAAGATCAAATAAAAAAATTCTCAATTATTGGTGAAAAAATTGGTTTACTTTTTCAAATCGCAGATGATTTAATTGATTATAGCAGTACATCAAAAACTGCAGGAAAAAAAACAAATAAAGATTCAAAAAGGGGAAAAGCAACATTAATAAGTTTACTAGGATATAAAAATGCTATTAAATATGCTTCAAAACTAAAAAAAGAAATATTTAATAGTTTAGTAAGCTATGGAAATAATGCTAGTGATTTAAAAGAGACAATTGAATTTATATTAAGTAGAAATAAATAAATGCAAAATTACAAATATTTAAATAATATTAATTTTCCTTCAGATATAAAAAAACTCAATAATGAAGAATTAAAAGTTCTATCAGAAGAAGTAAGAAGCGAAATGATTGATGCTGTTTCAAAAACAGGTGGTCATCTAGGTGCAGGCTTAGGTGTTGTAGAATTAACAGTAGCACTTCATCATGTTTTTGACACACCAAAGGACAAATTGATATGGGATGTTGGTCATCAATCATACCCTCATAAAATTTTAACAGGAAGAAAAGATAAAATAAGAACTTTACGACAAGGAAGTGGATTATCTGGTTTTACAAAGCGATCGGAAAGTGAATTTGACCCTTTTGGTGCAGCTCATAGTTCCACTTCTATTTCTGCTGGACTTGGTATTGCAACAGCAAATAAATTATCAAATAAATCAGATCAGGTTATAGCAGTTATTGGTGACGGTGCCATGAGCGCAGGAATGGCATATGAAGCTATGAATAATGCTGGAGACTCAAAAACAAAAATGATCGTAATTTTGAATGACAATGATATGTCAATTGCAAAACCAGTTGGTGCAATGAAATCTTATCTTGCTAAAATTTTTTCAGGTAAGATTTATTTTAGTTTCAGAGAAACAGTTAAAATGATAATTTCATCATTTTCAAAAAGATTTAGCAAAAAGGCTGGAAAGGCTGAAGATTTTTTGAGATCGGCTGTTACAGGCGGTACATTATTTAATTCATTAGGTTTTTATTATGTTGGTCCAATTGATGGTCATGATTTAGATGTACTATTGCCAATTTTAAAAAATGCAAAAGAAAGCAATCATAATGGTCCAATACTAATTCATATAAAAACTCAAAAAGGGAAAGGATATAGTTTTGCTGAAAAATCTGATGATAAGTATCATGGAGTTACAAAATTTGATGTTCAAACTGGAGTTCAACAAAAATCAACAACTAAGACTCCTGCTTTTACAAAGGTATTTGCAAATACATTAATAGAGCATGCAAAGAAAGATAGTAAAATTGTAGGTATAACTGCTGCTATGCCATCTGGGACAGGAATGGACGCATTTAGTAAAGTATTCCCTGACAGAACTTTTGATGTTGGAATTGCTGAACAACATGCTGTTACTTTTGCTGCAGGTTTAGCAACAGAGGGTTATAAGCCTTATGCAGCAATTTATTCAACATTTTTACAAAGAGCTTATGATCAGGTAGTTCATGACGTTGCGATTCAAAGTTTACCAGTAAGATTTGCAATTGATAGAGCCGGTTTAGTTGGCGCCGATGGAGCCACTCATGCAGGTTCTTTTGATATTACATATTTATCAACTTTACCTAATTTTATTGTTATGGCAGCAAGTGACGAAGCAGAATTGGTAAGAATGGTCAATACGTCAGTAGATATTAATAATCAACCATGTGCATTTAGATATCCAAGAGGAAATGGAGCAGGTTTAGAATTACCTGATATCAACAAAAAAATAGATATTGGAAAAGGTAGAGTTATAAGAGAAGGTAAGAAAGTTGCCCTAGTAAGTTTTGGCAACAGATTAAAAGAATGTCTATTGGCTGAAGAAGGTTTAAAAAAAATGGGAATTAATCCAACAATTATAGATGCTAGATTTGCAAAACCTCTTGATGAAAATCTTATGTGGCAAGTTGCAACAAATCATGAAGTGCTAATCACGTTGGAAGAAGGCTCTATAGGAGGTTTTGGAGCTCATGTAAATCATTTCTTAAATGAAAAGAATTTATTAGATAATAATATAAAATTTAGATCAATGATTTTGCCTGATAAATTTTTAGACCAAGATAAACCAGAAGAAATGTATAAAGAAGCTGGTCTAGATGCTAAATCTATTGAAGCGAAGGTTTTAGAAACTCTAAATTCTAAAGTTTTAATTAAAAAAACTAATTAATTGCCACATTGAGCTTTATTCATTAAGTAGTGATCAAGAATTACACAATGCATCATTGCTTCGCCAATAGGTACTGCTCTAATACCTACACATGGATCATGTCTCCCTGTGACTGAAATTGAAGTATTTTTTCCAAATTTATTAATTGTTTTTCTTTGAGAAAGAATTGATGAAGTTGGTTTTACTGCAAAAGAAACTATTATTTCTTGACCACTAGAAATACCACCAAGAATTCCTCCAGCATTATTCGATTTAAATTTTGTTTTCTTTCCTGTTTGGGACATTTCATCAGAATTTTGCTCACCAGAAAGTTGAGCAGAGTTCATTCCTGATCCTATATTTACCCCTTTTACTGCGTTAATACTCATCATTGCTGATGCTAAATCCATATCTAATTTTGAATAAATTGGAGCTCCTAATCCGACAGGAACACCTCTTGCCCTTACTTCAATAATAGCCCCACATGATGAGCCAGCTTTTCTTATCCCAAGTAAATATTTTTCCCATAATTTTAAAACTGTTTTGTCAGGACAAAATAAAGGGTTTTTTGTGATGAAACCGTCATTCCATTTTTCTGTATCACATCCCAGTATTCCTAATTGTGTTACGGCTCCAATTACACTGTACTTTTTCCCAATAATATTTTGCAAAACTTGTTTTGCTATTGCCCCTGCTGCCACTCTTGAAGCGGTCTCTCTCGCTGACTGTCTGCCTCCACCTCTATAATCTCTAATTCCATACTTTTTAAAGTATGTATAATCAGCATGACCAGGTCTAAATTTATCTTTAATATTTTTATAATCCCTAGAACGCATATCTTTATTGAAGATAATCATTGAGATAGGTGTACCAGTTGTTTTGCCCTCAAAAGTTCCTGATAAAATTTCCACTTTATCATCCTCTTTTCTTTGGGTTGTGAATTTAGACTGACCAGGCTTTCTTTTATTTAATTCTAACTGAATGTCTCTGATATTAAGCTTAATATTCGGAGGGCAACCATCAACAACACATCCTATGGCTGGACCATGAGATTCACCCCATGTAGTAAATCGAAAAAATTTTCCAAATGTATTAAAAGACATTATATTATTATATAAATTATTTTGGTTAAATTATGAACGAAAAAAATTCTCTAGGGTTAGATAAATGCTTTCTAGATCTCGATAATCCAATACTATTATTCACCGAATGGTACAACGAGGCAAAGAAAACAGAAATAAATGATCCAAATGCATTAGCTCTAGGCACTATTAACGAAAAAGGTTATCCGAATGTAAGAATGGTATTGCTCAAAGATTATGGAGAGGATGGATTTGTTTTTTACACTAACTTTAATAGTAATAAGGGAAACTCTATAAAGAAGAATCCAAATATTTCGATGTGCTTTCATTGGAAAAGTTTACTAAGACAAATTCGAATAGTTGGAATTGCTGAAAAAGTTTCTGATGAAGAAGCTGATAATTATTATAAATCCAGAAGTTACGGAAGTAGAATTGGTGCATGGGCATCAAATCAGAGTTCAATTTTAAAAGATAGAGAAGAGCTAAACCAATCTATAAAAAAATTTAAAGATCTTTATAAAGATGAAAATAATGTTCCAAGACCTGATCATTGGTCAGGATGGAGGTTAAAACACCATGAAATTGAATTTTGGTTAGATGGCGAAAATAGAATTCATGAAAGATTAAAATATACTAAAGAAAATAATGCTTGGAAAAAAATTCTCTTATCACCTTAAAATTTTCTATTAATACTAAAAGAAGTTAAATTTTTAAGTATAGTTTTTTCTTCACAATCTTGAAATATACTTAATGAATTTGATGCTAAACTTATATAGTGTTCCGCTTTTTTGTAACACTCATTAATTATATTATATTTTTTTACCAACTTAAGAACATAGTCAAATTGTTCTTTAGATCTGATATTTTGTTCAAATATTTTTTTTAAAGTTAATTTTTCATCTGAAGATAATTTTTGATTTAATAGAATAATCGGGAGAGTTACCTTGCCCTCAAAGAAATCTTTTCCTATCTCTTTTCCAAACATTTTTAGTTCTGAGTTATAGTCAAGTGTGTCATCTGCAATTTGAAATGTTAATCCAAGGTTCTTTCCATAGAATTCGAGCGCATCTTTAAATTTATTGTCTTTATCAGAAATTATCGAACCGACTTTTGAAGATGCTGAAAATAAAGCTGCAGTTTTCGATGAAATTATTTTTAAATATGTTTCTTCCAACATTTCAGTGTCACCCTTATGTTGTAACTGCAAAACTTCTCCTTGAGCAATTGTTGATGATGTAGATGATAGAAGTTTTAATACTTCAATACTTCCGTCCTCTACCATCATTTCAAAACATCTACTTAATAAATAGTCCCCAACAAGAATTGATGACTGATTCCCCCAAATTTTATTTGTAGTTTTTTTGCCTCTTCTTAAATCTGCGCTGTCAATTACATCATCATGCATAAGAGTTGCTGCGTGTATAAGTTCAACACATGCAGCTAGGTTCACATCTCTACTACCTTTTGTGTATCCACACAATTTAGCACACTCCAAAGTAAGCAATGCTCTTAATCTTTTACCTCCACTAGTCATGTGATAAGCTGTCATCTCTCTTACAAGCTCAACTTTACTGTCTAATTTGTAAGAAATTTTGTCTTCAACCAAACTTAGTTTTTCGTCTACAGAATTTAACAAATCTGTATATGCATTAGTTATTTGCTTTTTTAATTGAACTACTGAACCCATAAATTCAAAATATTACATTAAGTTTATTTATATACTTATCAATTGACGCACCTATTTCTTCAACTATAAGTAGCTTTATAATTAAGTAAAATTTTTATAATCATTTGTATGTTTTCATTTTTTAAAAAAAAAAAAATTGTTAGTCATTTAAGACTTACCGGCGTCATTGGAAATGTTGGAAAGTTTAAACAAGGAATAGAATATTCCTCTCAAGAAGAAATGATAAAAAAAGCTTTTTCAGTAAAAAAAGCAGAAGCAGTCGCAATTTCAATTAATTCACCAGGTGGTTCACCTGTTCAATCACATCTAATATATAAATTTATTAGAGAACAGTCTAAGAAAAATAAAAAAAAAGTAATAGTTTTTGCGGAAGATGTTGCTGCATCTGGAGGCTATCTAATTGCATGTGCAGGTGATGAGATTTATGCTAATGCAAGTTCCATAATCGGATCAATAGGGGTGATTTATTCTTCTTTTGGTTTTAAAGATTTAATTCAAAAAATTGGGGTTCAAAGAAGAGTTTATACAGCCGGAAAAAATAAAAGTACTCTAGATCCTTTTTTAGACGAGAAAGAAGAGGACATTCAAAGATTAAAAAATATTCAACTGGAACTTCACCAAGAATTTATTAATGTTGTAGAGGAAAGTAGATCAACAAAATTAAACAAAACTGATGTTGAGCTTTTTTCTGGAGAATTTTGGTCTGGCAAAACATCCTTAAAACTTGGTTTGATAGATGGATTAGGGAATGCCGAACAAATACTAAGAGAAAAATTTGGTGAAGATGTCGAAATTAAAAAATTTGAAAAGTCTAAAGGATGGCTTGCTAAAAAACTTTCGTCTTCAGAAGACCATGCAGATAAATTGATTAGCGTTCTTGAAGAAAGATCTATTTGGCAAAAATATGGTTTCTAAAAAAAAAACAAAAAAGTTAAAATCATTTATTTCTTTTCAGGATACAATATTAAATCTACAAAAGTACTGGTCAAAAAAAGGTTGCGTTATTTTACAACCATATGATTTAGAAGTTGGAGCAGGAACATTTCACCCCGCAACAACTCTAAGATCATTAGGTCCTAAGCCTTGGAAAACAGCTTATGTTCAGCCATCAAGAAGACCAACAGATGGAAGATATGGAGAAAATCCTAATCGTCTACAACATTATTATCAATTTCAGGTATTAATAAAACCTTCACCAAAAGATATTAAAAAAATGTACCTTAATAGCCTTTCATCAATTGGTATTAAAAATGAAGAGCACGATATTAGATTTGTGGAGGATGATTGGGAAAGTCCGACATTAGGTGCCGCTGGTCTTGGATGGGAAGTATGGTGTGATGGTATGGAAGTTACTCAATTTACTTATTTTCAACAAATGGCAGGGATGGAATGCAACCCAATATCTGTTGAAATTACTTATGGATTGGAGAGATTATGTATGTTCATTCAAAATAAAAAAAATGTTTTTGATTTAATTTGGAATGATGAGGGAGTTTTGTATAAAGATGTTTTTCATCAAGCTGAAAAAGAATTTTCAGCCTATAACTTTGAGTATGCAAATACTGATAACTTATTTAAAATTTTTGATATGCTTGAAGGAGAAGCAAAATCTTTAATTGAAAAGAAAATTTCTCTTCCAGCGTATGATCAATGTTTAAAGTCAAGTCATGTGTTTAATATTTTAGACGCTAGAGGAGTTATAAGTGTTGCTCAAAGAGCAGAATATATTGCAAGGATCAGAGATCTGACAAGAGAAATCGGAAAAATTTGGGTAGAAACACAAAATTAAAATGTCTGAATTTTTTCTTGAATTATTTAGTGAAGAAATACCTTCCAGATTACAAATTAATGCTAGAAATGACTTAATACAAATTTTTAAAAAATTTTTTGATGACAATGAAATTATAATTAAAGGTAAAATAAATATTTATTCAATCCCGAATAGACTCATTGTTTATATCAATAAGATATCTAAAGATGTAACAAAAAAAGCTGAGGAAATTAGAGGTCCTAATATAAATGCTCCAGAAAAGGCATTAGAAGGATTTTTAAAATCCAATAAAATTGGTAAAGAAAAAGTTATCAAAAAAAGTACTGACAAAGGTATATTCTACTTTTACAACAAACCATCGCAAAAAATTAAAACATACGATTTATTAAAAGATAATATTGCAAGTTTGCTTTTAAAAATTTCCTGGAAAAAATCAATGAAATGGGGAAACCATGATTTATATTGGGGAAGACCATTAAAATCAATATTATGCTTATTAGATAAAAAAATAATTGAATTTAGATTAAACCATTTAAAGAGTTCAAATAAAACTTTTATAGATAAAGATCTAGAAGATGAAGTAAAAAGTTTTAATGATTTTAAATCTTATATAAAATTTTTTAAACAAAAAGGAGTAATAATTGATCAAAATAAAAGAAAAGAATTTATAACTAAAGAAATAAATAAAGTAACTAATCAAAAAAAAATTCATATAAACTTTAATGAAAAACTTATAGATGAAATTACTAACATTGTTGAAAAACCAAAAATTTTAGTATGTGAGTTTAACAAGAAATTTTTAGAAATTCCCCAAGAAATACTTATTATTACAATGCAAAATCACCAAAAATATTTTCCAACATTTGATAATAAAAAAAAAATAACAAATAATTTTATAGTTGTGGCAGATTGCAAGGACAAGAAAGGATTAGTTAAATTAGGAAATCAAAATGTTGTAGAAGCAAGATTAGCAGATGCAGAATTTTTTTGGAATAGGAATAAGTCTCAAAATTTAGTTAAACAGGTATCTAAATTGAAGCAAATTAATTATTTTAAAGGATTGGGAAGTTATTTTGATAAAATACAAAGAGTAAGAAAACTTAGCGGAATAATATCGGATGAACTTTTAATAAGTAAAGAAAAGATAGAAATTGCCTCTTCAATTTGCAAAGTAGATTTAATGTCAGATTTAGTTGCAGAGTTTCCTGAATTGCAAGGTGTTATGGGCGGATACTTTGCGAGAGAACAAGGTTTTGATGAAGAAATAAGCTTAGCTGTGTCAGAGCATTACTTGCCAACTGGTATTGATAGTAAAGTACCAAAAAAACCGTACAGTATAGCATTATCATTAAGTGATAAAATCGATTCTTTAGTTGGATTTTTTGGAATTAATCTTAAACCAACTAGTTCAAAAGATCCTTATGCATTAAGAAGAATGACTATTAGTTTATTAAGGTTAATAATTGAAAATCAAAAAAAAATAAAATTAAGAGATCTAATAAATTATTCAATAAATTTGTACAAAGAACAAAATTACTCTTTTGACTCAAAATTATTAAATGATGAATTAGGAGACTTCATTTTAGATAGATTAAAAAATTATTTGAAAGAAAAAGATATTAGATCGGA
>CABYJU010000012.1 GCA_902519325.1 uncultured Pelagibacteraceae bacterium
AATCTTTATAAAAAAATACATACTATAAGAAAGTATTTTTCAAGTATAGGTAGAGACGAGGATTATGATGAAAGTCTTAAAACTCTTTCAAGTGCCAAAAATGAGGTTAATGAGTTTTTTGATAATGTAATAGTTAATGATCAAGAAGAAATAATTAAGAAAAACAGACTAGAACTTTTAAAAATGTTGTGTAAAAGCTTCGATAATTATTTTAACTTTTCTAAAATAGAAGCATAAATGCGTAATTTAATATTTAATTTTAAATCCAAAGATACAAAAAAAATCAAAAACCCAAAAAATATTTTGGGAGGTAAAGGTGCAAATTTATCAGAAATGGGAAGGATGGGATTACCTGTTCCACCAGGATTTACAATTTCTACAGAAGTTTGTGATTTATTTTATAAAAATAAAAAAAAATTAAAGCCTAAAATCATAAATGAAATAAATAGAGAGTTAAAAAAAGTTGAAAAAGATTCTGGTAAAAAATTTGGAGATTTGAAAAATCCTTTGTTGTTATCTGTAAGATCTGGTGCAAGAGTTTCCATGCCAGGAATGATGGATACAATTTTAAATCTTGGACTAAATGATAAAACAGTGATTGCTTTAGCAAACAAAACATCAAATATGAGATTTGCAAAAGATAGTTATAGAAGATTTATACAAATGTATGCAAATGTCGTTATGGGTGTTGAAAGTTATAATTTTGAAGAACTAATTGAAAATTATAAACTTACAAAAGGCGTATTGTTAGACACTGATTTGGACGATGATGACTGGGATGGACTGATTAAAGACTTTAAAAATATTGTAAAAGAAAAAACCCAAAAAGATTTCCCTCAAAATATTAATGAACAATTACTAGGTGCAATTAGTGCAGTCTTTTTGTCATGGGAGAGTAACAGAGCAAAGGTTTATAGAAAATTAAATCATATCCCATCAGAATGGGGAACTGCAGTAAATATACAGTCCATGGTTTTTGGTAATATGGGCGATGATTGTGCGACTGGTGTTGTATTTACACGTAATCCATCTAATGGAATGAATGAAATCTATGGCGAATATTTAATAAATGCTCAAGGAGAAGATGTTGTTGCGGGAACAAGGACACCCCAACATATAACCAAGAAAGCTAGAAAAGATGCAAAAGAAACACTACTTTCAATGGAAGAGTCTATGCCTAAAGTTTACAAAAATCTAAAAGATATTCTTATTAAACTAGAGAAACATTATAAAGATATGCAAGATGTAGAGTTCACAGTCGAAAATAATAAGTTGTGGATGCTGCAAACAAGATCAGGAAAAAGAACTGCAAAATCATCAGTAAAAATTGCTGTTGATATGGAAAGAGAAAAACTTATAACAAAAAAAGAGGCTGTGCTCAGAGTACAGCCAAATTCATTAGATACTTTGCTTCATCCAACATTAGATGAGACAGCAAATCTAGAAGTAATAGCCAAAGGCCTTCCAGCTTCGCCAGGAGCAGCTAGTGGAAAAGTAGTATTCACTTCTGATGAAGCTGAAAGATTAAATGGAATGATGCAAAATACAATCTTAGTAAGAGTAGAAACATCACCCGAGGATATTCATGGAATGCATGCAGCTAAAGGAATTCTTACGGCGAGAGGAGGAATGACCAGTCATGCTGCAGTGGTTGCAAGAGGAATGGGTAGACCTTGTGTATCTGGCTCAAGCGAAATAGAAATAGATTACCAAAAAAAAATTTTTAAAACAAAAAATAATGAAATTAAAGAAGGAGATTTAATTACTATTGATGGATCAACTGGTAGAATTATAAAAGGAGAGGTTAAAACTGTTAAACCTGAAATTTCAGGAGATTTTTCTAAACTTATGAGCTGGGCTGATAAATTTAGAAAACTAAAAATTAGAACTAATTCTGAAACACCTCTAGATAGTAAAACTGCTAGAGAATTTGGAGCTGAAGGAATAGGTCTTTGTAGAACAGAACACATGTTTTTTGATGAAGAGAGAATATTATCTGTAAGAGAAATGATATTATCAAAAACTAAAGAAGATAGAGCTAATGCTTTAAAGAAACTGCTTCCTTTTCAAAAAAAAGATTTTATTGATATCTTTAAAATTATGAACGGTCTCCCAGTTACAGTTAGATTATTAGATCCACCACTTCATGAATTTTTACCAAAAAATCAAAAAGAAATTAGCGATGTAGCAAATGCTTTAAACATCAAAAGTTCTGAATTAGAGGGTAGAATAACAGAACTGCACGAACAAAATCCAATGCTTGGTCATAGAGGTTGTAGATTAGGAATATCATTCCCAGAAATATATGAGATGCAGTGTACTGCGATTTTTCATGCATTAGTTGAATGTAAAAAACTAAACATAAAATCTATCATTCCAGAGATAATGATACCTTTGGTATCAACTGAAGCAGAAATAAAAATAATGAAAGATTTAGTAATTAGAGTTGCTAAAGAAGTTGAAAACAAAACAAAAACAAAAGTAAATTTTTTAGTGGGTACAATGATTGAGCTCCCGAGAGCAGCAATCAAAGCAGATGATATATCTAGACATGCAGAATTCTTTAGTTTTGGTACAAATGATTTAACACAAACAACTTTTGGAATTAGCAGAGATGATAGTGGTAAGTTTTTAAATGATTATATTGATAATAAAATTTTTGAGGTTGATCCATTTGTTTCTATAGATGATGGAGTTGGGGATTTGATAGAAATGGCAACAAAAAAAGGTAGAAAAATAAACAAAAAAATTAAACTTGGTATATGTGGTGAGCACGGAGGCGATCCTAAAAGTATCGACTTTTGTGCACGCGCTGGTTTAGATTATGTATCCTGTTCACCTTATAGAGTACCTGTCGCAAGACTTGCTGCTGCTCAAGCCCAATTAAAAAAATAAGATTTAATTCTAGATTTCTAATTTTAAGTCTAATGCATTCAAAGAGTGTGTTAAAGATCCTACAGAAATTCTATTTACACCAGTAGAGGAAAACTTTCTAACATTCTTTAAGTTAATTCCTCCTGATGCTTCAGTCTCATAAAATTTTCTAGACATTTTGACTGCTTTTTTTATATTTTTTGAGCTCATATTATCTAATAGAATTCTATCAAATTTCAGACCCAATATTCTCTTTAACTGAGACAAATTATCAACCTCTACTGTTATTTTTTTTCTTCCCTTCTTTTTGATGGCCCTTTGAATTAAATTTTCAAAATCTTTTTCAGAACTTATATGATTATCTTTTATTAAGTATTCATCGCTTAAGTTAAATCTGTGGTTTGTTCCACCACCTAATTTAACAGCATATTTTTGGATTACTCTAAGATTTGGAATCGTTTTTCTTGTGCAGCATATTTTGGTTTTTTTTCCAACTTTTTTTACAAACATATTTGTTTTAGTAGCTATTCCAGAAATATGAGAAACAAAATTTAATGCTACTCTCTCGCCTGTTAAAATATTTTTTAGGTTACCATCTATAGTCGCAACTACCTCGCCTTTTTTAATTTGAGATCCATCTTTTTTTTTATTTTTAAAATTTATTTTATTATCAACTAATTTAAATGTTTCTTTAGCAAATTCTATCCCACCTAAAATTCCATTTTGGTTGCATATCATTTTAACTTTCTTTTTAATATTTTTATTAATTAATTCTGAAGTAATATCGCCTGATGGATATAAGTCCTCATTCAAAGCTAACTTACATGAAGATTTTATAAAACTTTTACTTAATTGAATTTTAGACACAGATTTTATCTGCCTATTTCTGCCATTCTCTCTACAGATTTTCTTGCTTTTCGAATTGTCTCATTGTCCATTATTAATTCGTTAGATTCATTTTCTAAACAATCTAATATTTTAGGCAAAGTAATTCTTTTCATATGAGGACAAAGATTACACGGTCTAATAAATTCAACATTTGGATTATCAATTTGGACATTGTCGCTCATCGAGCATTCTGTGACCATCATAACTTTTTCTGGTTGATTATCTCTTACATATTTTATCATTCCACTAGTAGATCCTGCAAAATCAGATGCTTGTATCACATCAGGAGGACATTCAGGATGTGCTATTATTCTTATGCCTGGGTTAGCTTTTCTAATATCATTAATTTCTTGATCATTGAATTTTTCATGCACTTCACAAGTTCCCTTCCAAGAAATAATTTCTATATCAGTTTGTGATGCTACATATTTAGCCAAAAAATCATCAGGTAAAAATATTACTTTTTTTACTTTTAATGACTCTACAATTTTTACTGCATTTGCAGATGTGCAGCAAACGTCAGTTTCAGCTTTAACATCAGCAGAAGTATTTACATATGAGACCACTGGAACCCCAGGATATTGTTTTTTTAGATTTCTAACATCATCGCCCGTTATAGACGAAGAGAGTGAACAGCCTGCTTTCATATCTGGTAATAAAACTTTTTTTTCAGGACTCATTAATTTTGCAGTTTCAGCCATAAAATGAACTCCGCACATTACTATTATATCTGCTTTTGTTTTTGCTGCTTCTACTGCTAACGCTAAGGAATCTGCAGAAAAATCCGAGATGCCGTGATAAATTTCTGGTGTTTGATAATTGTGAGCAAGAATTACTGCGTTCTTCTCTTTCTTTAATTTATTAATTTTATAAATATATGGTGCATGTGAAGCCCATTCTATCTCAGGAATTTTTTTTGATACTTTATTATAAATTGATCTAGTAGCTTTTTTTATTTCACTAGTAAATTCCATAAAAAAAACTTATCAACTTGAAATAGAATTGTCATTCATTTAATCTGCCGCACAACATGCGGTCATGCTGAAACTGGTAGACAGGCACGGTTGAGGGCCGTGTGGGCCTAGCCCATGAGAGTTCGAGTCTCTCTGACCGCACCAAAAACAAATAATTATTAAGGGACATTCTGTTGCCAGGTACCTTCAACCAGGTTTTGTGAATGACTAAAACCTAGTATTTTCATATAGCCTAAATTGTCCAGGATTCTAGGTCAAGGTGTGGAAACAAAATACGTACAGGACGTCTCAAATACAACTCAAAATCAAGTCAGCCGGAAGATTTTATATCGGTTGGTTTGCTGACCTCCCTTCATAATCCTAAAAAAATGGTAAATAAACTAATGACGTAAGTTCAATTAATTTTTAAATTTTTTTACAATCGACCACAAAAGCAGAAGCTAAAAAAATACCCCTCCAGTCTAGAGGATTTTCAATTTTCCAAGATAATTTTCTATAATATTTCTTATCAAAATTTTCAAATACAGGCGGCAATGCATGATAGTGGTAAAAATATATACCCTCAACCCCCAAACCTAATCTTGCCAATTCACTTTTAATTGTAAGAGGATTATGTGGAACATGATTGAAAACTCCAGATTCATCTATATTTTTAAATTTATATTTTTTTCTGTCAGAAAAATTTTTTGTAAGTGAGTTGTATTTTTTTTCCAATTTTTTTTGAGTGATTTTATTTTTTTTATTCTGAGTTCTGGGAACTCTTTTTTTATAATTTTAAGAGTTTTTCTAACCCCTTCCCCAGTCAAACTTCTGTTAATTTTGAACAAAGAATTTTTTGCAATTTCATAATATTTGTTGATCATAAATTGTTCAAATTTAAATTTATATAAGTTTACACTATTTGTTTACTTTTCCTCCATCAAGTAATAATTGTTTTGATCTAATACGTTTGCGTTTCATTTATTTTTACAATTTTCATAATTAACATATGGTTATGAATTTTCACTAAGCAGTATTATTTAAATAAAAAAAAAAGTAATCTTTATTTGTCTATACTAAATATCTTTTGATAAAATTATAATCTGGGCAAATAAATTTTCTTTCCTCCTCTAAAAAATATTTAGAATCAATTGTAAAAATAACAATCATTAAAAAAGGGGGCGTTCTGTTGCCAGGTGCCCCAAGCCCCGTAACCTAATTAATAAATTAATTAAGCTGCAAGTGCGTAACTTTCGTTAGCATTTATAAATTAGCCCTTCACGGTGGAACAATACCGAACGAAAGAATAACTTTTAGTCATCCGTCGATCCTAATTCACCCCCATAAATTGAAAATGGTGGAGGTGGTGGGTACTGCCCCCACGTCCGTAATGGTTATTACGAAATTCGTTTATCGTCATAGTTGGAATACCAACATTCATAATATAAAACCTAACAATATATATTCAATAAATTATTGATATAAAAGTGATATAATTAAATATTCTTTAACTCTAATGATAAAATTGTTTAATAGAAATATCTCTGTTTTTGCGTTTACAATAATATTAATTTTTTTCTCACCTTTATTTTATTATTCTTATGAATATGTCCTAAATATATGGGCATATTCTGATGCTTTTGTAAATTATTCACAAGGTTTTATTAGAAGAGGACTTTTAGGGGAAATAATTATTAATATTCATAAATTTACAAATTTTAAAATTTTTCACATTCACTCCTCAATATTTTTGTTTATTACTATTCTAAATATAATCTTATACATTAATCTATTAAAAAAAATCTCTGATGACAGGTTAGTTTATTTCTTTTTCATTTTTAACCCTGCTATAATTTTATTTCCTTTATATGATACTGGAGGATATTTAAGAAAAGAATTATTTGTTATTACATCTATGCTCATACATACTACAGTTTGTAGTAAGTTTCATAATAATAAAATCTCTTTAAATTATTACAATAAATTTTTATTATTTTTTAATATTCCTTTGATTACAACTTTGACATTAAATCATGGTATACAGTTTTTTTTGATACCTTTTCACTTTTTTTTATCACTTAACATTTATAACTCTAAGTTTAATATTTTCAAAATTAAAGATTATTTTAGAAAAGAAAACTTATATCTATCGGCTTATCTTTTAACTCTGATACCTTTATTTTATTTTATTTTGAATCCAGTTGAAATTGATCATTTGAAATTAATCTATGATGATGTTGTTAAATATGATGAAAATATACTTTGGTCGCCTATATCTTTTCTTTCTGTCCCTTTAAAAATCACCATAGTTGCAGAGACTAAAAATATGTTTCAAAGTTTAAATGCTATTAAAACTTACTTCACAATTATTTGTTTTTCGATTTTACCAATATTTTTGTTTTTCAACTTTTATATAAAAAAAAATATTATTAATGTAAAAAATTACTACTTCATTTTTTTGACAATCTTGCCAATCTGTTTAATGTTTTTTATAGGAAGAGATTGGGGGAGATGGATAAATTTAATTGCTTTCACAACATTACTATTTTTTATGCAATTTAAATTTAAGAAAAATTTTAATTTCAATTTCTTTGAAAAAACTAAAAATGTTTATTACTTATTTTTTAAATTTATATTGTTTATATGTTTGTTATATTACTTGATATTTATGATGGTTCCTCATTGTTGCAACAATACAAATTATCATATGGGAGGCTTGTTTGAAAATTTAAAAATGGCATATCAAATATTTTTTGGAGATTTTGAAAATCATTTAAACAATACATTTAGAAAAAATTGATCAACTAAACTTGATCCTCAACAGTCCTTTTATATTTCTAAAAATGATACCAAGTAAATTTTCTAATTTGTATCCCGCTTCTCCTTTGTCCCTTGAAAAATGTTTTATTGGTTTTTCAATAAATTTGATCTTTTTTTTGCTGCATAATGCTACAAAACCCCACCAAAATCCTTCTCTCATATATCCCAATTGAACCTTATCAAGAGATTTAAAAGTTGAGGATAATCCGATAACAAATGGGCAGCTTGGGTCTTTGAGATTGGTTCTAAATAATAACTTGTGAAATATTTTAAATAACCAGCTGTATATAAGTCTGTTTAGAGGGTCTTTTCTTGGATTCCTGTAACCTATAATAAATTCATTATAATCTGGCAAATTATTAATGCTTTCAATAAGAGAGTCTACTTTAATTTGGTTGTCACTGTCGGTGCAAAGTAAATATTTTTTTGTTGATGCATAAATTCCATCAATTACTGCTTTTGAGTATCCTCTTTTTTCATTTTTGCATAAATTCACAATATTATACAGACTCTCCAATTTCTGAATTAATTCTTTTGTTCCGTCAGTACTACCATCCTCCACTATTACAAATTCATATTCAATTTTATTTGAATTTAATTTAGTTGCCCAATCTGACAACAACTTTTCTAAATTATCAAATTCGTTATGTACTGGAAAAATAATAGAAATGCTTTTCATATTTTACTAGTTGAAGTTGTAATCATTAAATTTACACATTATTTTATTAAGTTAAATTGCAAATTATTTATTTTTATATATTACAATTAATCATAAATGAAATTAACAGAAGAACAATTAAAAGAAATTAAAGATCAGCAAGCACAACAAAATTCAACAAAAAGAGTTGTTGCACCAGAATTAGAAAAAATCCTTTTTGAAGCAATTCCAATCTTGGACCATGGATTCATCAGAGTGGTCGATTATATGGGCGATGATACCTCTATAGTGCAAGCTGCTAGAGTATCTTATGGAAAAGGAACAAAAAAAGTTTCAACTGACTCTGGTTTGATAAAGTATTTAATGAGACATTGGCATAGCACTCCATTTGAAATGTGTGAAATAAAATATCACGTGAAGTTACCAATATTTATTGCCAGACAATGGATTAGGCATCGTACTGCCAATGTTAACGAGTATTCTGCAAGGTATTCTATTTTAGATAAAGAATTTTATTTGCCTAAGTCCGAACACCTTGCTGCTCAATCACAAAATAACCGACAAGGAAGAGGAGATATTTTAAAAGGTGAACAGGCAAAAAAAGTTTTGGAATTATTGAAAAATGATGCAGAACAAACATATAATAATTATGAAACTATGCTAAATGAAAAATATGATGGATCAGTAATAAATGAGGAAGGAACAGGTTTAGCAAGAGAATTAGCAAGAATGAACTTAACCTTAAACACCTATACTCAGTGGTATTGGAAAACTGATTTGTTGAATTTAATGAATTTTTTGAGATTAAGAGCTGACCATCATGCACAATATGAAATAAGAGCTTATGCAGACGCAATGTTAGATACGTTAAAAAAATGGGTGCCTATAACTTTTGAAGCTTTTATGGATTACAGAGTTGGAGGGGTTGAGGTATCATCAAAGGGCAAATTAGTTCTTAACAGAATAATAAAAGGGGAAAAAATAACAATAGAAGATAGTGGATTATCAAAAAGAGAGTGGAATGAATTGATGATTTCTTTTAATTTGAATGATAAAGTTATCTAATTCACTCACTAATGTCGCAATTTAATATTAGCAAAGTAATAATTTTTTTACTTTTATCTTTAATATTCTATTTTCATACCAGCCAACTAGTAAGTCAGCATTGGTCTGGAGTTTTAGACCAAGATCTTACGATCATATATAATTCTCTTTTATTATCTTCGGGAATAGATCAAGAGTATAGAGATCATCCTGCATTTACAACTTTTTTAATTCATAGCTTTTTTTACAATATAATTAGTATTTTTTTGAATGTACCTACTGACATAGATCAGATTTTGGATGCATCTAACTTAGAAGATTTATTACAAATTTATTTTTATATTTCTAGATTTGTTAATTTAATTATAAATTTATGTCTTTTATTTTCTTTAAGTAAAATTTTAAAAAAACTTAATATTGATAAAAATATACAAAATCTATTAATAATAATTTACATATTATCTATAGGTTATCTTTCCTCATTTTTTTTAATTAGATCAGAGGTTCTTAGTCTATTAATTTTCTCAATCTCAGTAAATTTTATTTTATCAACAAATAAAAATATTATCTCCAATTGTTTAATATCAGGTTTTTTTTTTCTATTCTCTATGTTAGCAAAAATACAGATTTTGTTTTTGTTATTATACATTTTTTTCTTAATTTTTAAAATTACCTCTAGCAAAAAAATTATTTTATCAAATAGTAATTTTATAAATTATTATTTTTATTTCTCTTTGTTTATTGGAATATTGGGTTACTCCTATTTTCAACTCCATATCCAAGATTTTCCCAGGTTTTCCTTAAATAATTTTATTGATCTAATTTTTTTTTCATCACTTTTTTTTCTATTTTTTGTGACCAGTTTTTTTGTAAAAAAAGTTAAAGAAAATATTTTATTACTGTCATGTTTTTTTAACGGATTTATAATTGGAATAATTTTAATATTAATTTTTGATCAATTAAAAATAATTAATTTTAATGAAATTATTTTATTAAGATTAACTAATCCTATTCATTATATGATTGAATTTACTGGAACTTTTGCAAACCAAGGAATTAATTTAAATTATATATCTAAGATTTTAGGTAAATTATTTTCAAGTTATAAATTTAATTTTTTGGAACTAATTTTAGTTTTAATTGTTGCATGTCTTAATTTTAAAAAGAACAAATTAATTTTTGGTCTATTATTGATTTTTATTATTAATTCCTTAATAGTAAATTATAGGTATGTGCCAGTATATCAAATTTATTATTTATTTTTATACATAGTTATAATTGCAGAGGCTGTGAAAGGTTTAAATTTAAAGAAAGGATTAACTATTTCAATTATCGCTTTAATAATTTCAACTTCGAACAGCTTAAAATATTTTATATATGATAATAACTTAACAAATATTCTCGATCGAGATGTTGGTATTAAGAAAGTTTGTGATGAAATAAACTTTAATGTTAAATCTGATACTTATGAGAATGTAGATTATATGAAATATTGGCATAAAAAATTTGATGACAATACACTTGAAAAAATTTGTAATAATTATGACAAATCTTAAAAAAGTGTAAGCCTTTATTATTGTTTTTTAAAAAACTCAAAAAACATAAATGATAAGATTTTAAAACCGTCTTTAAATTCATTAACTTTTTTGAATCCTGCAATTCTTTTTCTTTCGTAACTAGGGTAATCTCTAAATTTCATATTTAGCTTTTTTGCCTTTATTGGAATTTCTACACATAAGCAAAAATCATCAGAACTTAAATCTAATTTTTTAAATGATTCAGTTTTTCCAGCAACATATGTGAATAAAATATCTGATATGCTTAATTTAAAAAATATATTTCCAATAATTGTGAAGAAAAAATTCCCAATTTTAGTAATTAAAGTGTCATCATCTGATCCTGCACTTTTTAAATATCTAGATGAAAAAATAAAATCATAATCTTTTTTGCAAAGATCTAATTTATCCTTCAAAAATTTTGGATCACAAGAGCCGTCTGCATAATATGTGCATATGTACTCTGTCTTCACATTCTGTATACCTTCTCTTATTGCATTTCCATATCCTTTTTTAGACTGATAAATTTTCGCAATATCAAATTTTTTTATAGAGTTTATAGTTTCTGTGTCCGATTTTTCTAAAACAACTAAAATTTTACATTTATATTTTTGCAGTTCTTCTATTACTCTAGGAAGAGAGTCTGATTCATATTTTGCTGGTATTACTAATGTTAAATTTTCCAATTTAATTTAAATATTTTTTTTTTAATCTGTCAGCTATTTCTATAAAAATTTTTGAAATTTCATGCTCTGGTTTTTCCTCAACTATTGGCATACCTCTGTCTCCGGCTTTTCCCACATCACTATTGATTGGTATTTCACATAAGAATTCTTTTTTAAATTCCAACGATATTCTTTTTACTCCACCCTCTCCAAAAATATTATATTTTTTTTTATCATCACCAATAAAATAACTCATATTTTCAACCAGGCCCAAAATGCTTACTCCTAGTTTATCAAACATTCTTATACCTCTTTTAACATCTGCAAGAGCTATTTCTTGAGAGGTAGATAGTATAATCGCAGTGTCTACCTTAATTCCCTGAGCAAATGTAAGTTGAGTATCTCCTGTTCCTGGCGGCATATCTACAATTAAAAAGTCAAGATCTTTCCATTCTACTTTTTCGGTAAAAGTTTTAATTGCGCTTATGACCATTGGGCCTCTCCAAATCATTGGAGTCTGTTCATCAGTTAAAAAACCAATAGACATACATTGGATATTGTATTTTATTATTGGCTTTAATTTTTGTCCATTAGTCTCAGGTTTTTCATTTATAGCAAACAATTTTGGCAATGAAGGACCATAAACATCTGCATCTAAAATACCCACTTTACACCCAACCCGTTTTAGAGCTAACGCAAGATTTGTAGCAAAAGTTGATTTTCCAACCCCTCCTTTTGCACTTGAGATTGCAATTGTAAACTTTGTTCCAATAATCGGGTTCCTTCTAAAGCTTTTTGGCTCAGTTTTTGCCTTTGTTGTGTCACTTAAACCTACTTTTTTATTGTCCATAATTTACCATTACCTTGTTTTTACTAATAAAGACACTATATAGATGTCGTATTATGAGTGATTTTAAAAATCAAAGCCCATGGGGAACACCTCCAGGAGGAGGTGGTAGTGGAAATGGTGGATTTAGAAGAGGTCCAACTCCCCCAAATATTGATGAAGTCATAAGCAAGCTTCAATCAATTATAAACAGATTTTTAGGTGGCGGCAAAGGTGGTGCTAAACCAATAATAATTGGTCTTATAATTCTTTTAGTTATTTGGACTTTAAGTGGTCTTTACAGAGTTTTACCTGATGAACAAGGTGTTGTATTGAGATTTGGAAAATTTGTTAAAACTACACAGCCAGGATTAAATTACCATCTTCCTTTTCCTATTGAAAATGTCTTAACTCCTAAAGTTACAAAAGTTAATAGAATGGATATAGGATTTAGGTCAGAAAGAGATAGTGGATTTTCCTCAGGCGGAGTTGCAGATGTTCCAGAAGAAAGTTTAATGTTAACAGGTGATGAAAACATAGTTAACATAGACTTTTCAGTATTTTGGGTAATTAAAGATGCGGGTAATTTTTTATTTAAAATTCAAGACCCAGAAGGCACAGTTAAAGCTGCAGCAGAAACAGCGATGAGAGAGGTTATTGCACGATCTGATATTCAACCAATTCTGACCGAAGGTAGATCTCTTATAGAAGCTGACACTCAAGAAATAATTCAAGAAATTTTAGATGAATACACAAGTGGAATTCAAATCACACAAGTTCAAACTCAAAAAGCCGATCCACCAGACCAGGTAATTGATGCATTTAGAGATGTCCAAGCTGCAAGAGCAGATATGGAAAGGTCTAAGAATGAAGCAGAAGCATATGCTAATGATGTAATTCCAAGAGCACGAGGAGAAGCAGCAAAAATTCTCCAAGCAGCAGAAGCTTATAAAAAAGAAGTTGTTGCTAAGGCAGAAGGAGAAGCAAGTAGATTTTTATCAATATACAATGAGTATGCAAAAGCCAAAAAAGTAACTCAAGAAAGAATGTATCTAGAGACAATGGAAGAAGTATTGGCTGATATTAATAAAATTATAATAGATAAAAATTCAGGTGAAGGTGTGGTGCCATACTTACCTTTGCAAGAATTAAAGACAGGAACTAATTAAAATGAAAGCTGGAAAATTTTTAATACCAATAATAATCCTTATTGCAGCAACAATATACTTTTCTGTTTTTATTGTTAAAGAGGTTAACCAAGCTATTGTTCTTCAGTTTGGAGATCCTAAAAGAATTATATCTAAACCTGGAATTAATTTTAAAATTCCATTCATACAAAACGTTGTATTTTTGGATAAAAGAATTTTAAATCTCGATACACCACCGGAAGAAGTAATTGCATCAGATCAAAAAAGACTTATTGTCGATGCCTTTGCAAGATTTCAAATAATTGATCCTCTTAAATTTTATATATCTGTTGGAAATGAAAGAGTTGCAAGATCAAGATTAGCTACAATTATAAACTCTAGAATAAGAAACGTGCTTGGTCAGCAAGAACTACAAACACTTTTATCAGAAGATAGAACAAAACAAATGTCGTTAATTCAAGAAGGTGTAAATAATGAAGCAGAAAATTTTGGTATTAGTATTGTTGATGTAAGAATTAAAAGAGCAGATCTTCCTCAAGCAAACAGTGATGCAATTTTTAGAAGAATGCAAACTGAAAGGGAAAGAGAGGCAAAAGAATTTAGAGCAAAAGGTGCAGAGATGGCAGTAACAATTACCTCAACTGCTGACAAAGAAGTAACCGTTATACTTGCAGATGCACAAAAAAAATCTGAGATTATGAAGGGTGAAGGTGATGGTTTGAAAAACAAGATTTTTGCTGATGCCTTCGGACAAGATCCTGAATTTTTTGCATTTTATAGAGCTATGCAAGCATACCAAAAAGCTTTAATCGGTGGTGAGACTTCAATGATACTTTCACCAGACAGTGAATTTTTTAAATTTTTCGGAAATATTGATCAAAAAGTAGAGTAAATTTCATGAGAGAATTGATCATCGCATTTGGTCTATTCCTTTTTATTGAAGGTATTCTTTACGCCATATTTCCATCAAAAATGAAAAATATGATAATGAAATTAAAAGAAGCCACTGACAATCAACTAAGAACTGGTGGATTAATATTTGCAGTGATTGGTTTTTTTATTATTTGGTACTTAAAAAAATGAGATTCACTAAGATTTTATTACTAATATTATTTTCAATTAATATTCAAAATACTTCTAACGCAGCAAACATGCCTGCGTCTTTCGCAGATCTAGCTGAAAAATTAATGCCATCAGTAGTAAATATCTCGACTACAACAACTATAACCACAAGGTCTAATCCATTTCCATTTGAATTTCCTCCAGGCTCACCTTTTGAAGATATGTTCAAAGATTATGGAACTCCTCAAAAGAGACAGACAAGTGCGCTTGGATCAGGGTTTATAATTGATGAAAAAGGAATTGTTATTACAAACAATCATGTAATCCAAGGCGCAGAAGATGTTTTTGTTAGAGTTAATGGTGAAAAAAATATAAAGGCAAAAGTAATTGGAGCTGATCCTGGTATGGATTTGGCAGTTCTTCAAATAGAGTCAGATCAAAAATTCACACCAGTTAAGTTTGGAGACTCTGATACCGCAAGAATAGGTGATTGGGTTATTGCAATTGGGAATCCATTTGGCTTAGGTGGAACGGTTACTGCAGGAATAATTTCTGCAAGAAACAGAAGTATCGGTCTTTCTAGATATGAAGACTACATTCAAACTGATGCATCAATTAACCAAGGTAATTCAGGTGGCCCATTGTTTAATATGGATGGAGATGTAGTTGGAATTAATACAGCAATATTAGGTCAATCAGGTTCAATTGGAATTGGTTTTGCAATACCTTCTAATAGTGCACAAAAAGTAATTAATCAATTAATTGAATTTGGTGAAACTAAAAGAGGATGGTTAGGTGTTAGAATTCAAACAGTCACAAAAGATATTGCAGATGTTGAAAAATTAGATGAACCTAGGGGAGCGCTTGTTGCTAGTGTAGCTGAAAATAGTCCATCAGATAAAGGAGGAATTAAAGCTGGAGACATAATATTAGAGTTTGATGGTAAGAAAATTAATGAAATGAGTGAACTTCCGAGAATAGTGGCTGAAACAGAAGTTGGAAAAAAAGTAAAACTAAAAGTGTGGAGAAATAAACGTGAAATAACTAAGGAAATTATACTTGGAAGACTAGAAACATCTGAAGACTTTAAATCTCAAGGTTTAGTAACAGAAAAACCTAAAGAAGATGCAATAGATGGTTTGAAAATAAAAGTGAGATTGCTAAATAAAGATGATATTAAAGA
>CABYJU010000013.1 GCA_902519325.1 uncultured Pelagibacteraceae bacterium
TTTAATCTGTTCTCTGTAAATATTGTTCCTAAATGTGTATCAAGATCATTAGTACTAGGAATTTTATTTCCAATTTCTTTAATTTCTCCATTCATAAAGTTTTTAAATAAATATTTTTTTCCAGATATATAATCACCTTCACTTTGTAAAAATAAGATTGGATAATTCATAATATAATCTGCATATTTTTCAAAATTTACATCTTTTAAAAAAAACTCAGGCAATCCACCTCTAGATGTTTCTTGCCAAACTTTAGATCTGTAAGATAAGTATCCACTATTACTTTTTTCAACTATAGAGGAATTTGCAAAAAGTCCGATAGATATTGGAACTAAATTATTTGCCAACTTAAATTTTTTTATAAAATCTTCTTCTGAAGTATAATCTAAATTTAATTGCGTACCTGCAGTTTTATACATCATATCCAAACTTAGTTTTCCTCCAACAGGCATATCTTTAGTCATAACCTCATACCTTTTTTTTGGATTATTAGGTATATCCTCAAGTTTAGATATAGGATCATATCCTGCGCTTACTATTTTAAAATCTAATTTTTCAATTACCTGATTTAACTCAAATAAATATTCATGAGATTCAGCACAAGCTTCATGAATATTATTTAATTTTGCTCCAGATAGCTCTATTTGATTACCAGGCTCTAAAGTAATACTTTTACCATTCTTAGTTAACGCTATTGGATTTTTTTCCTCAAAAATAGGTTTCCAGCCAAACTCATATAAATTTTCAAACATTTTCTTGATTTTGGAATAATCAATTCTCGTACTTGTTTTTTTATCAAAAATAAATTTTTCATGCTCAACTCCAATCTTCAAATTAGATTTATCCTTTGAGCCTGACTTAAAATGTTCTATTATTTGTTCCTTTGTTTCTATCATTAGCTTATATTGTTTCTTTTTAGATAATCTTCAATTTCCTTTATATTACTTAATTTGTTAGAGCAAGTTTGATTTTTACATATAACAATTTTTGCCTCTTTTACTTCATTATCTAGATATTTAAATGTAGCTCTAGTAAAAAATTTTTTTTGCAAATACTTTTTTATATTAGGATCTAAATTTTGCTTTCCATGAATTGTAAAAGATATACTTTCATTACAAATATCCAATGATTTTACAAAACTAAACATTTGTGCAAAGTTTGAGTTTAAAACTTGGTGGAAACTTTTTTTTAAAATATCAATTTTTTCAAACCATATTTTATCGCTAGTCATAATATATATTTTATTACATAAGTTTAAATATACACTATTTCCATTTGGTATATTATTATCATTTAGATCTACTGGTTGTACAAATAGATCATTGTCTAATATTTTATTTTTCTGCATTAAGCCTGATTTTTTATCAAAGAAGTATTCCCAAGTTTTTATTAAAATATCTTTTGCTTTTTCGATGTATTTAACGTCACCATCTAACTCATAAATAGTTATCAAAAGACTAGCATAGTATACGTAATCTTCCAAAAAAGCGTCAATTTCTGTGTCTTGATAACAATGGAAAATTTTGTCTGACAAATAATTTTCCAATATCTTTATATTATCAAGAGTATTTTGTTTTAGTTCTTCATTATCAGTTACTAGCGATGAAAGAAGAAGAGATTCTAATAAAAAACAATTTTGATCAGTTTGAGATTTATCATCAAATAATGGTTTAGTACGTTTATTTCGTTGATCTAATAATGTTTTTTCTGTGTTTGAGATTTCTTTAATCTCATCATCGGAAAGTTTATTATGATTTTCTATTAAAATATTATTACCTTCAAAATTTCCCTCTTCAGTTAAATTATATTTTTTTGCAAATAAATTAAATTTAGGACCCAAAGTATTTTTTAGTTCTGCATAATTCCATACATAATATTTTCCTTCAACACCATCGCTATCGGCATCATATGCAGACCCATAAAGATCAAAATCATTTTTAAATTCTGAATTAATAAAATCTATAGTTTGCTCTAACTTTTTCTTATAATAAAGATTATTAGTTTTTTGAAAGAACTTATTCAACAACCCAATATATTGAATATTATCATAAAGCATTTTTTCGAAGTGGGGGACAATCCAATTTTCATCAACTGTATATCTTGCTATACCACCAGCTAAATGATCATACATTCCTTTTGAAGAAATATTATAAAGTAAAGTTTCAACTGGTTTAAAATATTCCTCTTTTCCCGTTTTTAAATAAAAATAAAACATTGCATCAAATAAATAAAACTGAGGAAACTTAGGCGCTCCTTTAAAACTTCCATTATCTTTATCAAGGTGTTGTATAATTTTTTCTAAAAATGGCTCTAATGGTTGATTTAATACTGCTGATCTTTGATTAATTTTACCAAATATTTCTTGCATTTGGGGTGCTTGATCGAGAATTTTTTCTCTATTCTTATTATATACGTCAGAAACATTATTTAGAACTTTTTGAAAATCTGGTCTTCCATGCATTTCTTTTGGTGGGAAATAAGTTCCACCAGTAAAAGGAACTCCATTTTCATCAAGAAACATCGATAAAGGCCAACCTCCTTGTGTTCCTGTTAAAATAGATAAACTTCTTTGAAAAACATAATCTAAATCAGGTCTTTCTTCTCTATCAACTTTAATGTTTATAAATTTTTCATTCATTATTTTAGCTGTTTCATCATCTTCAAAACTTTCATGAGCCATCACATGACACCAATGACAACTCGCATATCCAACACTAAGAAATATTGGTTTTTTTTCTTTTTTTGCTTGTTCTAAACTTTCTTTATTCCAAGCAAACCAGTTAACTGGATTATCTTTATGTTGTTTTAAATACGGACTTTTCTCTTCCTTGAGTTTATTAGTCATGTTTTCTTCTAAAAATTAGTGATGATAAAAAGGTTTTCTATCAAATATCTTTTTCACCATTGGTTCAAACTCTTCTAAAGACATAGATTTGTAGCTAGGATCAAAAGAAGACTGGTCATATTTTTCACAAAAATCAACTGTATCTTGATAATATTTGTGGTCCTTGAATTTATCCCTAGCGTTTCTATCACCTCCTAAATGATGAGCACTGTAATAAGTTTGAAAAAGCCCGTGATGTAGTATTATCCAATATGTTTTTTCTGAAACATATGGTCTTATAATTGAAGCTGCATATTGAGAATGATTCATGGGCGCCAAGTCATCTCCTATGTCATGAAGTAAAGTTGCCACAACCATCTCTTCACTTTCACCATTCTTGTATGCTCTTGTTGCTGCCTGTAATGAATGTTCTAATCTAGTTATTTGATAACCCTCAAGAGTTGTAGTTTGACTTGCAAGATATTTAAGTAATCTATCCGCAGTTTTGCGTTCAAAATTTTTTTCATACTTTTCTAATAATTCATAATCTTCTTTTGAGCCATTTTTCATTTCAGTAAAATTTACTTTTTTCATTAATTACTTGATCCTGTGCTTAATAAAGATAATTGTGTAACTTTATCTTCCCCAAGTTCGTCAATTATTTTTACTGGATAATCACCAGTAAAATGATGATCAGTTAATTGAGGATACGCTTCATTTCTTTTATCAAAACCCATTCCTCGATATAAGCCATCTAAAGTTAAAAATTTAAGTGATTGTGCTTTTATAAATTCTTTTATTTCATCTACTGATTTGTTTGCTGCTAATAGTTCTTTTTTAGTAGGCGTATCAACACCATAAAAATCTGGATATTTTATTTCTGGACTAGCTATTCTAACATGTATCTCTTTAGCACCATTATCGTATAACATTTTTACAATCTTTGATGAAGTTGTCCCTCTAACTAAAGAGTCATCAACCAAAATGATTTTTTTGTTTTTTATAACTGAAACATTTGCATTTAATTTTAACTTAACACCCAAACTTCTAATTTGTTGTGATGGCTCGATAAAAGTTCGACCGACATAATGGTTTCTTATTAAACCTAAATCAAAATTTATTTTTTTTTCTTCTGCATAACCTAATGCAGCGGCATTTCCAGAATCTGGCACAGGTACAACTAGGTCAGCATCTAAATTATCTTCTTTAGCCAACTCAGCTCCAAATTTTTTACGATATTCATATGCTGTTTTACCGTTTAAAATACTATCTGGTCTTGAAAAATAAATGTATTCGAACACACATGGCCTCACTTTTTTTTGAGGGAATGGCTTAATACTTTTTAATTCATCATCTTCTACATAAACAATTTCACCATTTTCAACTTCTCTAACAAATTTTGCACCAATAATATCAAAAGCACAGGTTTCAGATGCAAAAACATAAGAGTTTTTCAATTTTCCTATTACCAAAGGTCTAATTCCATAAGGATCTCTTACTCCAATAAGTGTATTTTGTGTCATCATAACTAATGCATATCCTCCTTGAATTTGAAACAGAGCATCAATAACTTTATCAATTGTCTTTGGTCTTTTTGATTTTGCTATAAGTTTTACTATGGTTTCGGTATCTGATGTTGTGTAAAAGATTGAGCCTTCCTCAACCATTTTATTTCTAAGTGTTATGGCATTCGTTAAATTTCCATTATGTGCAACTCCAATTCCACCTGAATTAGTATCAGCAAAGAATGGCTGTACATTTCTCAAAGCAGTTCCGCCAGTTGTAGAATATCTATTGTGACCTATAGCGTAATTCCCTGGAAGATTTTTTAAAACTTTCTCATCATTAAAGTTGTCACCAACCAGACCAAATCTTTTTTCAGAGTGATATTTTTCACCATCAAATGATACAATTCCACAACCTTCTTGACCTCTATGCTGTAATGCATGAAGTCCTAAAGCTGTTAAGGTAGATGCTTCTGGAGTATTACTAATTCCAAAGACAGCACATTCCTCTTTCAATTTAGGATCATACATCTTGAACTTTTTCTTTAGCGTCTTCATATTGTTTTTGATTTGGAAATACCTTTATAAGGTAGATACTACCTTTTTCAACCCAAGGAAATGTAAACGAATCTTTTAAATTTAATGGCCATTTTTTGCTATCGTAGACAACATCTAGAACCGTAAACAAACAAACAATTAAAACATAGCTCTTAGCGATTCCGAAGAAAAAACCAAAAACTTTATCGACTGAACCTAATCCTGTGTAAGTAATTACTTTACTAATTGCTTTGTTTGCTAAGAGAATAATGAATATTATTATAATAAATAATGTTACTCCTAAAATTATATCAAGAACGTATTCACTATCTAATATACCATCAAAATATGGTTTTACTTTTGGAAATAAATAAATTGTTAAAATATAAGCCAATACCCATTTAGCAGCTGATAATAAACTTAAAACAAAACCTTTTCTAGATCCTTGAATTAAAAAATAAATTGTTAATACAAAAAAAATATAATCAAATAATGTTACTTGTATTAAAAAATCCTGAATAGCCTTTATCATTAATTGAATGGTTTTATTTTAAGCATTAAAGAGGGCAAAAGTGTTAAAACAGAAATCATTGCAAGCAACATAGCAATACCTGTGAAAACACCAAAATAAATCGTAGGTATAAAATTAGACATCACTAAAATTGAAAATCCAAAAACTATTGTAATTGATGTATTTAAAATAGCTTTGCCAACTGTTGAATGACAGAGTTTTAATGTCCTGTTATAATTTTTTAACTTTGCATACTCCTCTTTAAATCTGTAAATATAATGAATACTATTATCTACAGCTATACCTATAGTTATGGCAGCTATTGTTATTGTCATCATATCAAGTGGAATTCCCAACAATCCTATCAATCCTAATATAAAAAAAGCTGCTATAAAATTTGGAACAACACCTATCAAAGCTAATTTTAAATTTTTAAAAAGAATTATAAACATTGTAAAAATTCCAAGCATAACAAATCCAAGTGTTAAAATTTGAGATTTAAATAAACTTTGTAAAAGATTATTAAACAAAATTAATACTCCACCCAATTTATACTCATCCTTCTTTAGATTTAATTTATTTTCAAGATCTGAATTTATTTTAAGAAGTAAATCATTTCTCCTCAGATTATCTAATGAGTCTTTTATTCTTAAGCTAATTCTAGCCTCAGAGTCTTTTATAGATATATATGGATCAACAATTTCTTTTTTTATGTTATCTGGAATCTTAGTATATAAAACGCCCATTTCCAAAGAGCCAAGTTCTTTATTATTATTTAATTGAGTGGCAACATCAATAATTGAAGAAAAAGATAGTACTTTTCCAATTGGCTCCAAAGAGTCTAAATAGTTATGAACCTTTTTTATCTTATCAATTTTGTCTTTAGTAAACCAATATTTTTCATCATTCTCATCTTCATCACCCCAATCATCTTCTTCATCCTCAGATTTTTGTTCAAAATCGTCTTGTTTTGGAAATTTTAAAATAACTTCAAGTGGTGTTGTGCCACCTAATTTTTCATCTATAAGCTTCATTCCTTTATAAATTTCAGTATTTTTATCAAAATAATTTATAAAACTATTTTCAACTTCAAGCTTTGAAATTCCTAATATACTCAGAAATATAATTATTAAGGTTGTTCCAAATATAGTATTTTGGTTTGAAACTGAAATGCTACTAAAAAAATTAGTTATAGTGGTACCTCTTTCCTCTTTTAAAGAAACTTTGTTAAAATTAATTAAATTAATTAACGTCGGTAATAGACTAAAAGTAATAAAAAATGAAATTATTAGACCAAAAGTCATCATAAACCCAAAATCTATTATTGGTTTTATTTCGCTGAACACCAGAGATAAGAAAGCAAATATAGTTGTTAAAGCTGTATACAAAATAGGCCAAAACATTTTACTCGTTGTTAAAGAAATAATTTTAAATTTATTTAACTTCGGAAATTGTTTTGAAAGTTGAAGATATCTTGTACTGATATGAATGTTCATGGCCATTGTTAATATCAACATTAAAGCTATAAAATTCGATGATATAACGGTAACTTTCCATCCTAAGAGCCCAAGGAGTCCTGTCATTATTACAACTGAAAAAAAACAACTGCTTATAGGTACAATTATCCATATCAATCTTCTAAATACATACCAAAGAGTCGCGACGATAAACAAAAATACTCCTAGTCCAAAAACAATAATATCGTTTTTTATAAAAGTCATCATGTCATCAGCAATCATAGGTATTCCACCTAAATGAATTTTGCTTGTTGAACTAAAATTTTTTATTACTTGTCTTATTTCTAAAATATTTTGATGATTTTGTTTCTTTAATTGATCTTTATATATCTCTTCGTCTTTTTTACTTTTAAAGTCTGTTATTTTATCTTTTGACTTTAAATAAACTATTATGCCAGATGTTTTACCATCCTCACTGATTACAAAATTCCTGAAAACTGGGCTATTCAATATTTCATTAAATCCTCTTTCTTTATCAATACCATCTGAGCTAAGTGTAGAGTACTTTTGTAGTCTCTCTATAAGTGGTTCATCAGAGCTGTTTAGCAAAGGAATATCTAATAGTGTGATTACACTATGCACCCAATTAAGTTTTTGAATTTCTTTTTTTAATTTTACAAGATTCTCAATAGAATTTTCTTCTATCATTCTCCCTTTTGGTGTGTAAGTAAGAACTAAAAATTCTTTTGCACCATATCTTTCGTTTATCTCATTTAAATATTTTAAATCAGGATCACCTTCTATTAATAAAGTTTCAGATGATGCATCAAGTCTAAAGTTTTTTGAAAAATATCCAAAAAAACACAAGCAAATTAGTAATAAAACTAAAATTGAGATTGGTTTTTTTAAAACAATATTTTGATAAAATTTGGCTAACATCAAATATTAGCTTTTATAATTTAATTTAATTATTTTGAATATCTTTAAATTTGGTAAACATGGCTTCAAATTCAAGCATTACGTTGCCAGTTGGTCCATGCCTTTGTTTTTGAATAATTAACTCTGCTAAATGAGACACTTCATTCATTTTCGCTTGCCATTCAGCATGCTCTACAGTTGCGGGTCTAGGCTCTTTTCCTTGCAAATAATATGCTTCTCTATATACAAAAATTACTACATCGGCATCTTGCTCAATTGAACCCGATTCTCTCAGGTCTGATAATTGTGGTTTTTTGTCGTCTCTTTGTTCTACAGCTCTCGAAAGTTGAGATAATGCTAACACAGGAACAGCCAATTCTTTTGCTAGAGCTTTTAAACCTTGCGTTATTTCTGATATCTCTTGAACTCTACCATTGTTTACATTCGATGCTCTCATTAATTGAATATAATCTATCACTACCATATCAAGACCATACAATCGTTTAATTCTTCTTGCTCTATTGCTCAAAGATGCAATTGTAATGGCTGGAGTCTCATCAATGTATAGAGGTAGCTCAGATATATCTTTTGAAGTTTCAATAAATTTGTCAAATTGATCCTCTGATATTTTGCCTCTTCTTATATCATTAGATTTAATTCGCGATTGTTCTGCTAAAATCCTTGTAGATAATTGTTCAGATGACATTTCAAGTGAAAAAAATGCAATTGAACTTTTTTCTCCACTTTCCTGAATTTTTTTTGCTGCATTAAATGCAATATTAGTAGCTAAAGCTGTCTTACCCATAGAGGGTCTTCCTGCGATAATTACAAGATCTGATTTATGTAAACCACCTAATCTGTCATCCAAATCTCTCAATCCAGTTGGTACACCAACTATACCCTCTTCATTTTTATAAGCATTAGATGCCATTTCAATTGTTTGTCTCATAGCTTCATCAAATTTTATTAATGATGAGCTAAATGATCCTTTTTCAGCGAGATCGAACAAAGATTTTTCATAACTTTCAATTATTTTTTGTCCATCTACCCCTAGATCATTTAGATTTGCTTGATCTATGACTTCTCCTGAAATTTTTATTAATTCTCTTTTTACATATAAATCAAAAATTAGTTTTGAATATTCCAAAGCTTGTCTTGATGAAGTTGAAAATTTAGTTATTTTAACTAGATATTCTGGAATATTTAGTTCATCTTTCTCTTTTTCAAAATAATTTTTTAAAGTAATTGGATTTGCTAAAAGTCCACCGTATATTAGTTTTTCTATTGCTTGAAATATTTTTTTATGAATTGGATCATAAAAATTTTTATTTGATATAATAATGCTAACATCATCAAATATCTCATTTGTTAAAAGAATAGATCCTATTACCGATTGTTCTGCCTCTATGTTATTTGGTAATTCTTCTGATTTACTTTTAATCAAATTTAAAGATTGAGACATGGTGAATATTATTTTTTTTCTTATATAATAACAAAGTTATTTAATGCCTGGGGAAAAAAATGTATAAATTTTAATTTTCTTCTTGTGAAATGACTTTAATTTTAATCTGAGATTGTATCTCTGAGTGAAGATTTAATATTACATCAAATGTGCCAAGAGATTTGATTTCTTTTTTTGGTTGTATTAAAGAAGGGTTAATCTCTATATTATCAATTTCTTTAATTATTTTAGAAATTTCTGAAGGTTTTACTGAACCATATAGTTCCTTATTTTCTGTGCTTAATTTTTTAATTGTGTATTCTTTATTCTTAATCTTTTCAGATATAATTGAGGCTTCATTTTTTTTATTTTGGTCTTTTTTGTTTAGTTCTATTTTAATTTTTTCAACTTCTTTTATATTTTCTTTTGATGCAAATAGAGCTTTTTTTTTTGAGATTAGATAATTTCTGGCAAAACCTCTTTTTACATCTATTATTTCTCCTATTGAACCAACTTTTCTAACGTTCTCTAATAATATTATTTTCATATTTATATCAGTGCTAAGTTCCTTGCTCTTTTAATAGATAATGACAAATCTCTTTGTTTTTTTTGGCTTACCGAAGTTATTCTTGAAGGTAATATTTTTCCATTTTCAGAGGTATATTTTTTTAATAATTTTACATTTTTATAATCTATCACAGGGGCACCTTTGCCTGACAATGGACATTTCTTCTTAAATTTATACTTTTGATTTTGAAATACACTTAGTTTCGAAAAATTATTTTGATTATTCTTTCTTTTTATATTTTTTTTTTTCATAAGTATCTATTTCTTTAAATCTTCATAATTTTTTTTGAAATAATCAGTCTCAAGATCTAATTTTTTCACTTTAACTGTCATATATCTTAAAAGATTTTTGTCTAATCTTTCATTTTTTTCTAATTCTTTTATAGTGCTACCTTTCCCTTTTATTTTAAAATGAAGGTAGTTTCCCTTTTTATTCTTTTTGATTAAATAAGATAACTGCATGATTCCCCAGCTTTCAAATTTTAAAATTTTACCCTCATTATTTTCAATCAATTTAGAATATTTTTCTTCAATCTGTTTAATCTGACTAGGTGAAGTGTCTTGTCTTGCTATTAATGTATGCTCGTAAAAGTTCATATAATTTTCTAGAAAAAATGAGGATATACTATTATAAATTTTCAATTACAATAATAAAAAACACTTAATTTATTTACTTTTTTATGTTTTCTTTAATGTTTCCTGGTCAAGGTTCCCAAATAGTTGGTATGGCTTCTGAATTATATGACAACTATGATTATGTGAGAGACTATTTTCAAAATGCTGATGATATATTAAAAAAAAAAATTTCTAAAATTATCTTAGATGGACCTAAATCAGAATTAGATAAAACTGAAAATACACAACCCGCAATTTTTTTAACAAGTTATTCAATATTTAAACTGATTGAAAAGGAAACAAGTTTTAAAGTACATAAAGCCAAATATTTTGCTGGACATTCTTTAGGAGAATATTCAGCTTTATGTTGTGCCAAATCAATAAATTTTGAACAAACTATTAGACTTTTAAAGGATAGGGGCGAGGCTATGCAAAACGCTTTACCAAGCGGTCAAGGAGGAATGTTGGCAATTTTAGGAGCAAATGTTGAGCAAATTAAAAATATGTTAGAAGAGAATTTAAAAAATTTTAATTGTTACATAGCTAATGACAATTCAGAAGGGCAAATTGTTGTAAGTGGTATAAACAAAGATCTAGATAAATTTGGTTCCTTGCTTAAGAGTAATAATATTAAATATGTTAAACTCTCAGTTAGTGCACCTTTTCATTGTCCATTAATGAATACAGCTACTGAAAAAATGAGAAAGAAAATTGCAGATACAGATTTTAAAGATCCAGTTGTTAAAATAGTTTCAAATGTATCAGCGAAACCAGTTCTAAACTCTGGTGAGATTAAAAAACTTCTTATAGAACAAATTGAGAAACCAGTAAGATGGAGAGAAAGTATTATAAACATGATCGGTTCTGGTGTTAATCAATTCATAGAAATAGGTCCAGGAAAAGTTTTATCAGGATTGACGAAAAGAATTGATAGAAATGTAAAAATAAATCATATAAATTCAATAGATGATGTTAAAAACTTAATAAATGATTGATCTTAAAAATTTGAATGTTTTGTTAACAGGTGCCACAGGTGGTATAGGAGGATCAATTTTAGAAAAATTATTAAAGGCAAACGCAAATGTAATAGCAGTTGGTACAAAACAAGAAAAATTAAATATTTTAAAAGAAAAATATAAAAATATTATAACCAAAAAGTTCAATATTTCTGACCATTCTTTAATCGAGAAATTTGTTGATGAGTGTAATCAAGTTTTTAAAAATAAAATTGATATTTTAATTAATAACGCAGGAATTACATCAGATAATCTAACTATAAGAATGAAAGATGAAGAATGGGATAAAGTTCTGAATATTAATTTAACTTCAACATTCTTGCTTACCAAGCACACCATAAAAAAAATGCTTAAAAATAAAAATGGAAAAATCATAAATATTACGTCAGTCGTTGGACATACTGGTAATATAGGACAAGCAAACTATGCAGCATCTAAAGCTGGTTTAATTGGAATGTCAAAAAGTCTAGCATTAGAATATGGAAAAAAAAATATTAAAATTAATTGTATTTCTCCAGGATTTATAAAGTCTGAAATGACTGATAAAATAAATGAAAATTTCAAAGATACATTATATGAGAAAATTTCACTTGAGCGATTTGGTATGCCCGATGATGTTGCTAATGCTGTTCTTTTTTTGAGTTCTAATTTGTCTGATTATATAACAGGTGAAACCATACATGTTAATGGAGGCATGTATTTTAGTTGACAAAATAATATAAATATTTATTAACAATTTAACTAATAAGGAAAATATGTCAGAAGATATTTCAAGCAAAGTAAAAAAAATTGTTGCAGATCACTTAGGTATTGATGAAGCTAAAGTTACAGAGGAATCGAGTTTCATTGATGATTTAGGAGCCGATAGTTTAGATACAGTAGAATTAGTTATGGCCTTCGAAGAAGAATTTGGGTCAGAAATTTCAGATAGTGATGCTGAAAAAATTCTCACTGTGGGTGATGCTGTCAAATTTATTGAAAATAAAGCAAATTAATTTTTAAATTAAATGTCCGGCTTTAAAAAAGGTGGAATGTTTATTCTATCATCCCCATCGGGAGCAGGAAAAACTACTTTAGTAAAAAAAATATCAGCAAACAAAAATTTTTCAGTTTCAATATCTCATACTACTAGAAATCCAAGACCAAATGAAAAAAATGGAAAACATTATTATTTTATATCAAAAAATAATTTTAAGAAACTTATTAAAAAAAATGAATTTTTAGAACATGCCAAGGTTTTTGATAATTATTATGGTTCTTCAAAAAAGTTAGTTATTCAAGAACTTAGAAAAGGGAAGAATGTTCTATTTGATATTGATTGGCAAGGAACTAGACAAATAAGAAATAAAAAACTTAATTATAAATTAACAACAATATATATCTTGCCACCTTCAAAAGAAGAATTATTGCAAAGATTAATAAAAAGAGAAAAAAAAAATATGAAAACTGTTAAAAAAAGAATGAAAGAATTTAAAAAAGATTTAATTAAATGGAAAGAGTATGATCATGTTGTTATAAATGATA
>CABYJU010000014.1 GCA_902519325.1 uncultured Pelagibacteraceae bacterium
GCAGTTACTATCAGCGATTTGCAGTCTGAGGTCTGGGGGCATAAATCTAAGCTAGAAACTCATACAGTCGAAACTCACGTTTACAGATTAAGAAAAAAAATGGAAAAAATATTCAAAGATAATTCTTTTATTTTAAGTTTGAAAAAAGGTTATAAAATTAATGCCTAAAAAGAATATCTATGCTAAAAATTTATACTCAAGAAAATATAAGCCAAGAGTAGTAAAACCAAAAAAAGGTAAAGGTAGTTACAAAAGGAAAAATATTAAAGTCTAGCCCCTATCTGTTGAATAATTTTTGAAGACATTTCTCGTCCTTTATTAAGGCATTCTAAATTACTTAGTCCTTTTATATGGCCATATAAGAAGCCTGCTGCAAACAAATCTCCAGCACCGGTGAGATCTTGAATTTTAAGATTATCTAATACTTTATTCTCATCTATATTGCTTCCATAAATTGATACCGCACCCTTTTCACCCCGAGTTATGACTAAGAGTTTATTAAGTTCTTTTCCAAATTCGACAGCTTCATTAAAATTTTTTGAATTTATTAGAGATAGAATTTCTTGTTCATTAGCAAAAATTATGTCTAGTTTATTTTTCACTAATTCTAAAAAATGACTTTTGTGTCTATCAACACAGAATTGATCTGATAATGACATTGCAACCTTATTTGAATTATTAATCGCCTTCTCAAAAGCTTTTTTTGGTTCCCCTTCGTCCCAAAGGTATCCCTCAAGAAATATAAGTTCGCTTTTTTTTAAATCTTCTTTTTTAATATCATTTTCATTTATTTTTCCTGCTGTTCCTAGAAAAGTACACATAGTTCTTTCTGAGTCTGGAGTTACTAATATTAAGCAGGTACCTGTTGGTAAATTTTCTTTTTTTTTATTATACATATAACTAACATTTTCAGATTTTAACCCCTCCTCATACTTAATGCCTAAATCATCATCATTAACTTTTCCAATAAAACCAACATTAATCCCTAACTGAGATAGTCCAACAATTGAATTAGCTACAGATCCACCAGATATCGTTTTTTCAATTTTAAGAGTTGAAATTAAATTCTCAAATTCTTTTTCATCAAATATTAATTTCATTGTACCTTTTGTTAAATTATTTTGGGTAATAAATTTTTCGTCAACTTTACAAATTACATCCACAATTGCATTACCTATTCCTAAAACTTGCATCTAAATTTTTGTCCATTCATTAAGTGGTGGCATTCCCATTTCTAAAAGTTTTGAGTCTTTAGCAACACAAGCAATATCAGCTGAAATAGAAATTCTTTCATTATTATTAAAAGACGGTTGAGTAGAGTGTATTGTTTTTGAAGGGAAAATCACAATGTCATTTTCTTGAATATTCACTACAGCTTGAGTTACATTGAACTGATTCATTTTTTTTACTATACCTTTTTTTAAAGCCGTATCAGATCTAAATATTCCCGGCATTACTTCATTTTTATAACTTTCATCAAAAACCACAAAGTTCGAGTCTTCTTTATTTTTTTTTAAATAATATGCAAATGAAATATGTGATTGAAAATGTCTATGTTTTTTTATTCTTTCGTTGCCTTCCGATATTGTTGCCCAAGACCTCTGTATATATAAATCAATAAGCTCTTTATCTATTTCTATATAATTTAAATATACCCATACTCTTTTTGCTATTTCATCAAACAGTTTTTTAAAATTTTTATTTTTGTGAATAAACTCATAACCTTGTGTATCTCCTGTCCACGCATTTGTTTTTGTTTGATAATTAATATTTTTAGAGTTTTTCTTCATATCTCTAATTTCATTTATCATATTGATTTTTTCTTCATCTCTAATAAGAATTTTATCTTTGATTATTGTAAGTGGAAAAAGATTTATTAAATCCATTTATGCTTTTTTAGTAACAATTGGTTTATTTCTTTTAGGATAGCAAGATGTACAAATTTTACAAGAAATACCATAACACTCTCTTGCCTTGCAATACTCTCTACCATAATAAATTATTTGAAGATGTAGCTTGTTCCAATATTTCTTTGGAAATAATCGTTTTAAATCTTTTTCAGTTTGAATAACATTTTTCCCAGTAGTTAAACCCCACCTTTGAGCAAGTCTATGTATGTGAGTGTCTATTGGAAATGCAGGATATCCAAAACCTTGAGACATGACCACACTTGCAGTTTTGTGCCCGACACCAGGTAACTCCTCTAGTTCTTCGAAACTTTTGGGAACTCTACCATTATATTTTTCGACTAAAGTCTTTGACAAATTATAAACACTCTTTGCTTTAATTCTAAAAATTCCAATACTTTTTATTAATTTTTCTATTTTCTTCCTTCCAAGTTTAACAAAATGCTCAGGTTTGTTATATTTTGGGTAAATATATTTCGTAACATTATTAACATTTACGTCCGTACATTGAGCTGAAAGCAAAACTGATATCAAAAGTGTAAATATATTTCTATGCTTTAATGGTATTGGGGTTGAAGGATAAGTTTTATTGAGTATTTTTAAAACTATTTTAGCTCTCTGAACTTCATTCATTATTTAAAATTTAGAAGATTCCTCATCGAATAGAGACCTGGTTTTTTATTAATTAACCATTTGGCAGCAGTTATTGCTCCATCTGAATATAAAGCTCTATCGAAAGCTTCGTGGTTTAGCTTTATAATTTCTTTTCCGCTTGAAAAAGTAACCTCGTGTTCTCCTATAATTTCACCTTTTCTTAGTGAATTGAAATTTATTTTTTTTCCATAAGGAAATTTTGTTTTGTTTAAATATTTTTTTCCAATTATTTTGTAAAAGTCTTTATTTTTTCCTATAGCAATTCCTTTTCCAAGCATTAGAGCTGTACCTGATGGATGATCTTTTTTATGTTTGTGATGTACTTCAAAAACTTTACTGAGATAATCATTGCCAAGTGACGCTGATGCGATCTCAGTCAAGTACATGAGTAAATTAATCCCAAGGCTCATATTCCCTGCTTTTAAAATCGGAATTTTTTTTGAAAACCTTTTTATTAAATCTTCCTCTTTTTTTGTAAAACCTGTTGTGCCAATAACTACTTTCTTTTTTAATTTTGTAGCTATCTCTAAAACTTCAAATGTGCATTTTGGTATTGTGAAATCTATAATAACATTAGCTTTACCAAGAGCTTTTTCAGTATTTAATTCAGGTTTAATTCCGCAAATCTTTTTCCTTATTAATATATTTTCTGTTAGAGCAACTATTTTAATAGATTTATCTTTGGTTGCAGATTTTATGAGCTGATGGCCCATTCTTCCCATACATCCAGTTATGGCTATATTAATTTTACCCATTATAAGTGTCTAGATTAGCACTATTAATTAGTTTTTCCAAAAACTTTTGGCTTTTTGAAAGAATTTCTTAATACTTGGGTTAGATTTTTCGTTTTCAATCTGTCTAAATTTTTCGAGCAAATCTTTTTGCTCCTTGTTTAAGGATATTGGAACCTCAGTATTTAATTGTACATAAAGGTCTCCAAAATCATTACCTCTCATGTGAGGCATACCTTTTCCTCTTAATCTAAACTGTTTTCCACTTTGTGTTCCTGCTGGGATTTTTATTTTAGCTTTACCACCGTCAATAGTTGGAATTTCAATTGAAGTGCCAAGAGCAGCATCCGCGATAGATACTGGACATTCAAAAAATAAATTTTCATCTGATCTTTTAAATAAGTCATGAGAATGAACATTGATAAATAAGTATAAATCACCGCTACTACCACCTCTAGATCCAGCCTCACCTTTGCCTGATAGTCTTATTCTGGTTCCATCATCTACACCTTTTGGAATTGTAACTGATAATCTTTTAGATGCCTGTTTTTTACCCTGTCCATTACAACTTGAGCAAGGATGAGTAATTTCTTCACCAGCACCAGCACATTGTGGACAGGTTTGTTGGACGGTAAAAAAACCTTGGCTTGATCTCACTTGCCCATGGCCACCGCACATCGAACACGCTCCAGCCTGGTGTCCAGGTTTTGAACCTGATCCGCTACAGGTGTCACATTTTTCAGATGTAGAGAATTTAATATCTTGTTTCTTTCCAGAAAATGCTTCCTCCAAAGATATAGATAAATCATATCTTAAGTCTGATCCTCTGTTGTTAGATCTTCCTGGCCTACGACTGCCACCAAAACCTTCTCCAAAAAAGTCTTCAAAAATATCAGAAAAGTGATTTGAAAAATCGAAATTTCCAAATCCGCCTCTTCCTCCACCTCCATTTTCAAAAGCTGCATGACCAAAATTATCATAATTTTGTTTCCTCTCTGAATTTGAAAGCACATGATAGGCTTCAGATGCTTCTTTAAATTTTTCCTCAGCACCTTTGTCACCTTTATTTTTATCTGGATGATATTTAACTGCGAGTTTTCTGTAGGCCGATTTTATTTGGTCTGTAGAAGCACTTTTATTTACACCTAAAACTTCGTAATAATCTCTTTTTGCCATAACATGTTATAGACAAACAGTTGTTTTGTTAGGCGCTTTTTTCTTTATTCTCTTCTTTTACTTCTTCAAAATCTGCATCAACAACATTATCGTCTTTCTTATCTTCTTTCTTTGCGTCTTTTGGAGCATCTTCAGGTTTTGCACTTTGTTGTGATTTATAGATTGCTTCACCTAATTTCATAGATGCCTGAACTAAATCTTGTGTTTTTTTCTTAATTTCTTCAACATCAGTTCCTTTTAGAGCATTTCTTAGATTTGCTGACGCATCTTCAATTGCCTTTTTATCTGCATCAGAAACTTTACTTCCGTGTTCTTTTAAATTTTTTTCAGTAGAATGAATTAGTGTATCTGCTTGATTTCTTGCATCAACAGCTTCTCTTTTCTTTTTATCTTCCTCTTTATTAGACTCTGCATCTTTTACCATTTGATTAATTTCTTCATCACTTAGCCCCCCAGATGCTTGAATTTGAATTTTTTGTTCTTTGCCAGTTCCTTTGTCTTTGGCTGAGACATTTACAATACCATTTGCATCAATATCAAATGTCACTTCAATTTGCGGAACTCCTCTTGGCGCAGGAGCTATTCCAACTAATTCAAAGTTTCCTAATACTTTATTATCTGAAGCCATCTCTCTTTCACCCTGAAGAACTCTAATTGATACGGCTGGTTGATTATCTTCTGCAGTTGAAAATACTTGACTTTTTTTGGTTGGTATTGTTGTATTTTTATCAATTAATTTTGTAGATACACCACCTAAAGTCTCTATTCCTAAAGATAAAGGAGTTACATCTAGCAGCAGAACATCTTTCACATCACCTTGTAACACTCCTGCCTGAATAGCAGCACCCATAGCAACAACCTCATCAGGATTTACAGATTTGTTAGGATCTTTCCCAAAAAAATTTTTTACTTCTTCTATAACTTTAGGCATCCTAGTCATACCACCAACTAGAACTATTTCATCCACCTCGCTTGCGGATAAACCAGCATCTTTTAAAGCGGTTTTACATGGTGGAATAGTTCTTGAAATTAGATCTTCAACTAAAGCCTCAAGCTTTGCTCTTGTCATTTTTAAGTTAATATGTTTTGGACCAGTTTTATCTGCAGTAATAAATGGCAAATTTATTTCAGTTTGAGTTGCAGATGATAATTCTATTTTAGCTTTTTCAGCAGCTTCTTTAAGTCTCTGCAATGCTAATTTGTCAGATTTTAAATCAATACCATTTTCTTTTTTGAATTCTGATAAAAGATAATCAACTATTGCATTGTCAAAATCTTCTCCACCTAAAAAAGTATCCCCATTAGTTGACTTAACTTCAAATACACCATCTCCTAATTCAAGAATTGAAACATCAAAAGTTCCTCCACCTAAATCATAGACAGCTATTTTCTTATTTGCTTTTTTATCTAAACCATAAGCCAGAGATGCTGCTGTAGGCTCATTTATAATTCTTAAAACTTCAAGGCCAGCTATTTTACCCGCATCTTTAGTCGCTTGTCTCTGAGCATCATTAAAATATGCTGGAACGGTAATAACTGCTTGTTTCACTTCAGAACCTAAATATTTTTCTGCAGTCTCTTTCATTTTTTGAAGTGTGAAAGCTGATATTTGCGACGGCGAATATTTTTGGCCCTTTGCTTCAATCCATGCATCACCTTTATCAGAATTAACTATTTTAAAAGGTGCAGTCTCTACATCTTTTTTAACTGTTGGATCATCAAAATTTCTTCCAATTAATCTTTTAACTGCAAATATTGTATTTTCAGGATTTGTAACAGCTTGTCTTTTTGCTGGTTGACCTATTAATTTCTCACCTTCATCTGTAAATGCTACAACAGAAGGTGTTGTTCTTGCTCCTTCGGCATTTTCTAAAACCTTTGCTTGTGTTCCTTCCATGACGGCTACACAAGAATTTGTTGTGCCTAAATCTATACCTATAACTTTGCTCATAATATATTCCGTTTGATGCTCATATAAGTGCTAATTTTACAACTACAACCATGATAAATAATTAATTTTTTGCCTCTTTTTCCTCATTTTCTTGGTTTTTTTGGTTTATCTCTTTTTCCTCAACTTTTTTTTTAGATACAGCTACTAACGAAGGTCTTAGCAATCTATCCTTCATCATAAAACCTTTTTGAATTTCTTGAACTATTGTCCCTTGATCTTTTGTATCATCTTCAACTTCCATCATAGCCTGATGTAAATTTGGATCTAGTTTTTCGTTAATTGCTTTAATTGGCTCAATATTATTTTTTTTGAAAATTGAAATCATATCCTTATTAATAATATCAATATGATCTATCAATTTTTTTAGCGTATCTTTATCTTTTATAGTTTCATCACTTTCCAGTGTTTGTCTTGATCTCTCTAAATTATCTAGAAGATTAAGTGTTTCTCTTGCAAATGAAAATCCACCATATTCAAAAGCTTCGTCTTTCTCTTTTTCAAATCTTCTTCTCTGATTTTCCATTTCAGCAAATGTTCTAGCAACTTTATCTTTAAGATTTGCAATTTCGTCTTCAGGCGTAAGTTGTTTCTCTTCATCTTTTTTTTCAGCTTCTTCTGGCGCCTGTTTATCTGAACTTAGCTCTGAATTTTCATCTTTTAAATTTTGATCTTTATTATTTTGTAATTCTTCTTTTTCCATCATTATCTATATGGTAAGAAATTCATGAAATTCTAGATGTTAAAAAAAAAAAATAAAGAAATAGTAGTAGGGTCAAATAATGAAGGAAAAATAAAAGAAATAAAAGATTTACTACCCAAATACTACATCATTACCTCTCCAAAGGACTATGGACTCAAAAGTCCAAGAGAAAATGGAACTACTTTCCTCAGAAATTCTTTAATTAAAGCAAAATATTTTTCAAATAGAACTAAAAAAATTTGTATAGCGGATGACTCTGGGCTTGAAATTGAATTGCTAAATAATCAACCAGGTATTTATTCAGCAAGATGGGGTGGAAAAAAAAGTGATTTTAATTTGGCAATATCCAAAGTATATCAAAAGCTATCAAAGGTAGATAAAAACTGGCAGTCAAAAAAAGTTAAAGCGAGATTTATTTGTGCATTGACTATTTATGGATTAAAAAAAAAACCAATCCAATCTTTAGGGGTTATCAATGGTGTAATCTCAAAAAAGAAAATTGGAAATAAAGGCTTTGGTTACGATCCAATTTTTATTCCTGCGAATAAAAGGTTAACATTTGGTCAAATGAGTCAAAAGTTAAAATTTAAAAATGATCACCGAGCAAAAGCTTTTAAAAAAATTAAAAAATTTCTATAAAATTTTTATTTTGTATTTCATAAAAGTTTAACTGATGAGTGATTGTTTTATTATTTATTTCAAAGATACCTATCTTTCCTTTAAATTTGTTTTTCTTAATAAATAAATTTTCATTAGTCTTTAAATCATTATTTATTAACAAGTAATATACCAATCCTATTAGATCATAACTTAAAAAAGAAATTTGGTTTGGTGTATTTTTGAAATTTTGAATGTATTCTTTTTTATATATTTCAAAATTATTTTTATTAATTGATGGAAAATACATCGGATGTAATGATGTATCTTTCAAAAGACTTTCATCGAACCATTGATTTAAAGTAATATATTTAACTCTTTTTGCTGATACATCAGTATATAATAATGAAGTAGCTACACTTTTTAGACTTTCACTAAAATCTGCAATTATTACAGAGTCAAAATTAATAAATCCTAATGTGTCCTTTTTTTTCAATTCATTTATTTTATTTTTTTTATTTAAAGTATTTGAATTTTCAATTCTTTTAATTTCATTTTCTAGGTTTTGTTTTCTTTGTTGATACCTTGTTAAGTCTTCTATTTGCTTTGTTAGTAATGTTGGATCTTTACTATAAACAAATTTTTCTTTTAATATTAAATTAGATTTTTCTATAGCTTCCTCAATTTCTCTTTTATATTCTGTCTCAGGAACCAAAAATATTGTATTTTTTAAATCATTTTCACTTAAATATTTTTTAATTGTATTTATTTGTGATATTGCATTTACTCCACTAGAAATTACATTTTTTGGATTATTTCTAATTTTGTTTGTAAAAGATAAGAATGTTACCTCATTTAATTCGTCTAAATATTTATTACTTTCATTGAACACTGGTCCAATAATTATTTTTACACCATTATTGTATAGATCGTTTGAAACTCTTAGTGCATCTACTGGATTTGCTTTAGTATCTTTAGGTATAATTGTTATTCTATCATCATTAATTTTATTTAACGCCATTCTTGTGGATTTGATAATTGAATTACCAATAAATGAATATTCCCCTGATAAAGGCACAATTAAACCTATTTTAATTTTCTCATTTGCGATTGCTTTAAGATTTGTGAAAACGATTATAAGAAAAACTTTTAAAATTATGATATATAATTTTCTCATTGTCTTTAAATGTATAATATTAAAATAAATGATAGTTTAAAACCTGGGCTATATTGTGTTTCAACACCCATAGGTAATTTAGGCGATATTACTTTTAGAGCATTGTACATTTTAAACAAATCAGACCTTATTTTGTCAGAGGACACAAGAGTTTCTAGTAAATTATTGTCTAGGTTTAATATTAAAACAAAATTATTATCAAATCATAAATTCAATGAGAAAAAGAATATTAAAAGTATATTAAATTTGTTAAAAGATAATAAAATAATATCAATCATTTCTGATGCAGGAACGCCTACAATATCCGATCCAGGTGGAATTTTGATTAGTGAATGCACTAAAAATAAAATCGATATATTCCCAGTACCTGGACCATCCGCAGCCATAGCGGCTATTTCAGCTAGTGGTTTTTCTAACAATTTCTTTTTCTGCGGTTTTCTGCCTGAAAAAAAATTACAAATCAATCAACTTTTTGAAAAAATTTATAAATTAAACTGCTCAATAATTTTTTTTATTTCACCAAAAAAAATAAAAAAGATCACAGCTCATATCCAAAAATATTTTAATGATAGAGAAATTTTAATTACTAGAGAAATGACAAAGTTGCATGAGGAATATATTAGAGACAAGGTTAAAAATCTTAATAAAGTAAATATATCTCAAAAAGGTGAAATGACTGTCGTTATATCAGAAAATTCAAATATACAAAATAGGTTACAAGTAATTGAAGAATCAGTTAAAAAAAAAATTATTAAACTTTTAAAAAAAATGTCAATTAAAGATATCACAACAAAGATTACTAAAGAAAATAATATATCAAAAAAAATTGTTTATGATTTTTGTTTAAAGAAAAAAAATGAAATTTAGAAACCTAATACTAATTATAACTTTTACTTTAATTTTAGGATGTGTCGGTTATTCGTCTACTGGAGTTCTAGGCACTGGTGTTTCAGTTGCAATGGATCCAAGAACTATTGGTACACAAATTGATGACTCAATAATGCAAAAAAATTTAAGGGCAAAATTAATATTAATGAATAGTAGCTATTTATTAAAAGTAAAAACTAAAGTTTTAGATGGAAGAATATTTATAACTGGTAAAGTAGATACAGTAGAAGAAAAACTTAAAATTACAAAATTAGGTTGGGAAATCAAAGGAGCCAGATCAGTAAAAAATGATCTAAAAATAAAAGAGGAGTTTAACTTTAAACAGACTGCAAAAGATGTACTTATAACATCTCAACTAAGAACTGCTCTAATAACAAATAATAAAATCAAGTCTGCAAATTATGACATCGATACATATAAAAAGATTATTTATGTTTATGGTATTTCACAAAATGAGGATGAAAGAGCTGAAGTAATAAATGAAGCTAAGCAAGTTCTTGA
>CABYJU010000015.1 GCA_902519325.1 uncultured Pelagibacteraceae bacterium
ATATTATATTTTTACTGTTTTCCTATAAGTTGGTGGAAAAGATTTGAAAATGAGTGCAATATTGAATTTTATTGCTGGAGATCTTTCTCTTCTCAGCATCAAAAAATTTTATTTCCAAATAATGTAATAGGTGAATATTTATTGAAAGTTTTTTATTTTTTAGAAAATAAATTACAAACTTTCTTTTCAAGATATTTTCAATACCCGATGATAATTTTAAAAAAAAAATGATTTCTATTATAATAATAAGTTTAAATACAAAAGAAGACTTTATTAGATCTATAAAATCAGCTATTGCACAAACTAAAAAATCAGAAATAATTGTTGTTGATGGTGTTAGTAGAGATGGAACAATAAAAGAAATATATAAATATAAAAATCATATTGATAAAATCATAATAAAAAAAGATAGCGGTATATATTCAGCAATGAACAATGGTATCAAAGCTGCAAATGGGAAATGGATATATTTTTTAAATTCGGGTGATATATTTTATAGTAAAAAATCAATTGAAAATGTATTAAATATAATAAAAAAAAAAAATAAATTTGATATTATTGTTGGTAATTCATTTATAAAGCTAAAAACAAATAAATTTAAGTCGCCAAGAAAAAGATTTAATAAAAATACTTATATGTCTTGTTTTTCTCATCAATCTACTTTTGTGCGACTAAAATATTTGAAAATAGATCCATTTAATACAAAAAATAAATATACATCTGATTACGAATTTTTTTTGAAATTATTTTTAAAAAAAAAAAATTTTAAATACATTCATAATTTTATTTCAATAAACAAATCGGGTGGTGTATCAGATACAAACAGAATAGAAGTATTAAATGAATTTAACAGTATAAACAATAAGTACAATTATCGTTTTAATAGTAACATGAAAATTAATTTTTTAATATTTTATAATTATATAATGATTATATTAAAAAAATTATTACCAGAAAATTTGTTGCAAGACATTGTTATATTAAAAAATAAGTTATTTAGTTAGGATAAACCTTTTTTTTGCTTAAAAAACAAAGGAAAATTAATGTTATTGAAAAATATATCATTTGAAAAGTAGGGAAACTAAACCTGTCGTATACAGGCTGATATAAAGCTGTTCCTAGAATATTGGAAAAATTTAAAGTTATGAAAAATAAAATAATCAGAGAAAATTTTCTATTTTTGTCTTTATCAAACAAAGTTATTAAACATATCAATGATAGAATTATTTGAAGGACCAAAATAAAATAACCTGAAAATCCAACATTTGCATAAAATCCTCTTAGATCATCCCTTGAAATAAAATAACCTCCCATTCCATATAATACATTAGACATATAAAATATGAGATTCTCTTTTGGCTTCATTTTGATCAGTTGAATCGCTATATCGGTGCAATGTTTGCTAGATAATTCTCTAACTAATAACTGATCTTTACTTTCTATATCAAAAAATTGAGGATAGTTGATTTTATTTTCAAAAAAATCTTGCATTCTTACAAATTGATTAAAATAATGACTAAAAATTTTTCTATTATTTTTTGAAAAACTTAATAAATCGTTTTGAGTTTCTCCCAATATATTTCTATCTAATTGATACTTTTCAAAGTGATCAATTGCAAAAGATATTATTTTTTGATTTTCATTACCCTTGATTTTTTTTAAATCTTCATCTGAGGCCAAATAAAATGGTCCTGTTAGAATGGATGATCCAGATACAGAAATGCTTTTAAATAAACCTGTTTTAAAATAAGTATTTGTTTTCTCAGCAAGACTAACTATTATCATTGATATTAATAAGATAGATATATTTATTAATAATTTTTTTATATTTCTTTTGTAAGTAAAACTAATAAATTCACCCAAAAAAATTAATGGTAAAACAAATAAAAAAGTTTTTTTATTTAAAACCATGAATAGAAATATTACGATTATTAAAAAAAAATATTTAATATTCTTGTTTGATTTAGGATAAAAATAATATTTTATAAAGTAAACACTAAAAATTAATAACAGTGGATAGCCAATGCTCTCTGAAAAAACTGTTAAACCAAGTTTCATTGATATACCGAGATAAGGGAAAGCGATAGAAAAAATTAAAATAATTTGATTTAAAATATTATTAATTTTGAATTTTTTTATAAAAAAGAATGAAAAAAAAATAATAGAAACATACCCTAGCGCTAATTGGAAAAGTGATAGAAATTTTAAAAAATTATCTTTGGAGATTATTTCAAAAATATTAATTAAAAATGGATATAAGAATGGTCTTTTGTATATATTTTCTACATAAGAAAGTGTGTCCTGAACTAATATCTCTTCTTGGAAACAATAAAAAATAAAAATAAAAAGATAAATATATTTGCTAATATCTTTCAATAAATTAATTTTCATCATTTTTATATGTTTCAGAAAGCATACCTATACAAAAAGTAATAATGGAGCTTGCAAGAATTATAAAACTTGGGATTAAAAGTAATTGATAATAATAAGTTAATAATAATAATATTATAAACAAGATTAACTGTAAGAATGAAATCAAAACAAAAAGTTTTATTTTATCGTAATAGAGAACTATTTTAATTATATATTGTAATGTTCTGAGACTATCTTTGAATAATCTCACTTTACTAGGGGAATTTTTTTCTCTTAAATTATATGGAATATCCACGTAAGAAATTGAAAATTTTGAGTATGTAAAGGTCATTGTCATTGAAGTTGTAAAACTGAAAGCATCACTTAAATGCCTTAAGTTACTTAAAATCTTATCTTTTTTAAAAATTCTAAATCCTGAATTAATATCCTGAATCTTGGTACCAGTAGCGAACTCAACAATAAATTTCAGCAGGAGTCTCATTGGCTTTTTAAATGGAGAAAGATTTAAATTATTTCCAGTTCTTTTGCCGATTACTAAATCATAACCTTTATTATATTCATCAATAAGTTTTTCTAAATAATCGACGGGATAAGTGCCATCACCATCAATTATCACTATGTTTGAAAATTTTGAATTCTTAATACCTTTTTTTAAAGAAAAACCGTATCCAAAATTATTTAAGTTTTTTAAATATTTTGCTTTATCTAACTTTTGAATAATTTTTTGGGAGTTGTCTGTTGAATTATCATCAACAATAATAATTTCATATTCCTCTATATTTTCAATCTGATAACATTTTTCTTGAATATCAAGTATAACTTTTTCAATTGTTTTTTCTTCGTTATAGACCGGAATGATAAAACTAAAATTGCTCATATATCCAATTTATTGTTATTAATCCAAATTGCTAGACAAAAAATATTAAAAAGCTTATTTCCATGATCAATATTATTATTTTTATTTTCAACTAAAATTTTTTCAACCTCTCTAATATTAAATATTTGTTTGACTTTTTGAGAATTAAATAAATCCTTCAAATGTTGATTAAATTCATTATTCATCCAATTAGATACAGGTGCATTAAAACCTCTTTTTTTCTGATTTATAATTTTTTTAGGTAAATATTTCTTTGCAATCTTTTTTAATAAAAATTTTTTTTCAAATGTTTTAAATTTTTGTTTGGGATCAAGATCACTCATGTATTTAAATAAATTATAACTTAAAAAAGGACTTCTGAGCTCTAGAGAATTTGCCATAGAACATCTATCTGATTTAACTAATATATCACGCTCCAAAAAAAACTTAAAATCACATAAGTTCCTATGTGAATCAATATCAGTATCTAAAATATTAATATCGTATGTCTCTATATTTAATTTACTAATTTCATTATTTAATTCATTATTCAGTATTTTAGATAAACTTAATTCGTCATTAATCTTTCTCCAAAATTCATGTACAAAAAATTTATTATCTTTAGTTTCAAAAGCCTCAATAAACCTTCTTAAAGCATATAATAAATTAACTTTAGTTTTTCTAATTGGTAATAAATTTTTCAAAAATTGAAAATTTTCTAATATAAAGTTTAAATTTGAATTGTTAATAATATCATAAGTTTTACTTGCAGTGTATGTATCATATCCAAAAAACATTTCATCGCCGCCGTCTCCACCTAAACAAACTTTAACTTTTTTACCAACATGTTTACTCAAAAAATAGGTAGGAATTATAGAAGTGTCAGATAATGGTTCTCCAAAACTTAAAACAATTTCATCTAAATTATTTAATTCATTTTTGTTTACAACAAATTTCTCATTTTTAATCTCCAAATAATTGCTTACGTAACTAGCCTTATCAGACTCATCAAAGCTTTCTTCTTCAAAACTCAAAGTGTAAGATTTAATATTAGTTCCTAATTTTTTTGCTACCGACGCTATCAATGATGAATCTAGGCCGCCGCTTAAAAAAATACCGATATCAACGTCACTGATTAATCTTGATTTTATGCTGTCATTTATTATTTGATCAAATTCCTCTAGATCAAATTTTTTATATTTCTCTTTTGTTTTAAAATAATTATTTATATTAAAATATTTTCTTTCTGTTATTTGATTATTTTCAAAAATTAGAATTGACCCTGGTTTGATATTATATACATCTGCATAAAAAGTTTCATAACTATTTACATAATTATTAATTAAATAAGATTTTAAACTCTTTTTATTAATGGAATTATTAAACTTGGGGGAATGCTTTAAGCTATTTAAGTTTGATGCAAATGAGATTTGTTTTTTTCCATTTTCTTTAAAACAATTATAATATAGTGGTTTTTCTCCAAATCTATCTCTTGCTAAAATTAATTTTGATAAACTTGAATCCCAAATGCCGATAGCAAACATGCCATCAAATTTTGAAAAGCAATCAATTCCATAATGTGCATAGCTTTTTAAAATAACTTCAGTATCCGAAGTGGTAACAAAAGTGCAATTTGTTTTTTCTATTAAATCTTTTTTTATTTCTTTATAATTATATATTTCACCATTAAAAACTAGAATATTTCCAGATTGTTTGTCATAAAAAGGTTGATTAGATCTCTCATTTAAATCAATTATTGAAAGTCTCGTATGACCTAGGTTTATATTATTATCAAAATATATTCCTTTTGCATCTGGACCTCTGGATCTTAATTGATCAATCATTTTGTCTAGATAGCCTTTTTGATCTGAAACCCGAGATGTAAATCCACAAATTCCACACATAACTATTTTTTATAATATTCGACAAACCATTCAAAAAATTTTCCTATACCTTTATCTAAAGATGTTTTTGGATAAAAATTTATTAATGATTTTAAGGGTTTTATGTTTGCTTTTGTGGTTTCGACATCTCCTATTTGTTTTGATATTTTTTTAATCCTGAATTTTTTTCTAAATTTTTTTTTATAAATATTTATTAAGTCGAAAAGTTTATCATTTTTCCCTTTGCCGATGTCTAATAATTGATAATTCTTAAGTTTTCTTTGATTTTTAATAATCAGAACAATTGAATGAATTGTGTCGTCAATATATGAAAAATCTCTAGTATGATTTCCATAATTAAATATATGAATAGGTTTATTTTTTTCAATTAACTTTGCAAATTTAAAAATAGCCATATCAGGTCTTCCAAACGGCCCATAAACTGTAAAAAACCTTAATCCAACAACTTTCATTTTAGTATTTTCAATAAATGAATGTGCAATTATTTCGTTACATTTTTTAGTAGCCGCATAAAAACTTATTGGATTATTAGTCTCTTCTTTATTACTGTTTCCATACACGGAAGAAGAAGAGCCATATATAAATAATTTCACTTTACATTTTATTGACAGGCTGTAGATGTTATAAAACCCTTCTATATTATTCTTAAAGTAAATATCAGGTTTAAAAAATGAATTTCTAACTCCTGGTATAGCCGCAAGATTAATTACAATATCAAATTTATATTTTTTAAAAACTTTCTCAAGTTTATTTTTTTTCGAAATATCTATTTTTAAAAATGTAAAATTTTTTTTTTTTGATAATTTTTTACTTCTTATTTTTGTAATTTCAGATTTTGTTTCGTTTAAATAATTATCAATTCCAACAACAGTATATTTATCACTTAATGAATTTGATAAATGAAAACCAATAAATCCAGCCGATCCTGTAATTAAAATTTTTTTTCTCATTGAGTTTTAAAAAAAATATCGATCATTTTCTTAAAATATAAAATATCTTTTTTTTTCAAGTTTATATTTGATGGTAATACTAAAATTTTTTCAAACAAATCATTACTTACAGATTTATTAAAAGTTTTAATAGACTTAAAAGATTTCATTTCACTTAAAGGCCAAAATCCTGACCTTACTTCAATTTTATTCTTATTTAGAAAGGCGCCAAGTTTTCTTACTTTTAATTTATTTATTTTTTTAAAGTAAATAGCATTCAGCCAAAAAGCTGATTTGAATTTTTTTGATGTTTTTTGTAATATACAATATTCCTCATTGTCTTTAAATGTATTGTGGTAATATCTACCAATAGTCTTTTTTTTAGTTAAAATAATTGATTTAAAATTTTCTATCTGGGCTCTTGCAACAGCTCCAAGAAGGTGTGGCATTAAATAATTATATCCCTCGCCAGAAACATAATATTTTTTCCAGTAAGGATCATTTTTTTTTCTAAAAGGAGCATGTCTAGAAGCAATTAGTTTAATCATATTGAAATATGACAAATTATTAGTGCATATCACACCACCTTCACCTACACCTATCATTTTTTCTGATCTTATTGAAAAAATACTGACGTCACCAAAACTTCCGACTTTCTTATTATCAATTTCTGCTCCTAAAGATTCGCTCGAGTCTTCAATTACTTTAACTTTATATTTCTTACATAATTTTATTATTTTTAAAGTATTTTGAGCAGGAAACCCATACACATGAACAATTTGTAAAACTTTTGGTTTATGTTTTTTCAAAATTTTCTCTAAATTTTCAATATCAATCCCAAAAGAATTTTTCTCAACTTCTACTATTACCGGAATTGCATTTAATTGTGAAACTGCAGAGATATTGGATACACACGTATAATTTGGTATAACTACCTTATCTCCACTTTTTTATTCCTAAAGCTTTTAGGGCGGTATGAAGTGCGGCAGTTCCACTTTGTACTGCAACAGTATATTTAGTACCCAAATAATTATTAAATTTTTTTTCAAAAATTTTAGTATTATCGCCGTTAATAGACAGCCATCCCTTATTCAATACTTCTAGCACATACTTTTTCTCTAAATTAGATATGTAAGGGGTATTAATAAGATATTTCATTTTAAGATGTATTCTTTAGTATTAAGAATATAAACAGTCAACATATTAATGAAAGAAAAAAAAATAGCATTTGTAATTTCATCAAATGAAATAGGAAATTGGTCAGGAGGTATATCGTATTTTAGAAATCTATTTGAGTTAATAAAATATAGAAACAAAAATAGCGTTATTATATATACCGATTCTATTGATTTTTTAAAAAAGCAAAAATTAAATAATTTTTTTAAAACCAAAGAAGTTAGCTTTTTAAAAAAGAATACACTCAGTTACTTTACAAGAAAAATAATAATTTATTTAATAAATAAAGATTTATATTTATATTTTGTACTTTTAAATGACGGCGTATCAATTCTTTCACATAGAAAACTATTTAAAAATCAAAAAATAAAATCAATAGGATGGATACCAGATCTACAACACAAAGTTTTAAAAAAATTTTTTAAAAATAAAATTTATTCAAATAGAGAAAATTATGTAATTAATGAAATAAAAAACTCAGACAAAATTTTTGTAAGTAGTTTTCAAGTAAAAAAAGAATTTAAATATCATTATAATGAAAAAGATAAAATAGTTCCCTTAAGAATATTGAGCAAAGAAAAATACTCAAAACCAAAAAAACAAAAGAAATATTTACTCTTTCCAGCACAATTTTGGGAACATAAAAATCATGAATTTTTAATAAAGGTTGGGAAAATAATAAAAAAAAATAAGATTGATATAAAAATATATTTTTGTGGAAAAGTTGAAAATTATAAAAATAAACAATACTATTTAAAAGTTAACGATCAAATTAAAAATGAAAAACTCAGAGATGTTATAATAAATTTTGGAGAGGTATCTTTAAAGAAACTTGAAAAATTACAAAATGAATGTTTGGCTTTTGTAAATCCATCTTTGTATGAAGGATGGAGCACAATTAATGAAGAATCTAGATCTAAATTAAAATTTATTTTTTTATCGAATATTAAAGGTCACATAGAGCAGAGGAACTTTGGTTCAATTTTTTTTAATTTGAAATCTCCTGAAAGTTTTATACATAAACTAAAAAAATTTATTAAACAAAAACCTTATAAAAATAAAAGCAAATTTATTAAAAATAATAAAAAATTTTTTAAAAAACTAAATTCTGAGGCTAAATTAATTTTAAAGAGAGAATATAAATAGTTATACATGCTCCAAATTAAATTCATTAACTATTTTATTTTCCTCATCACTAGTTAATGAAACAATATTATTGTTTTTATCTCTATTTTCTTTGAAAGAATTTATATTAAAACATTCATTTGGAGATCTTTTTTTTATAATTTCATGATTTTGAGGAATTAAATTATTTCGAACAAAATAGGCATTATTTCCATTTTTATTTGTACAAATTAGTGAATAGTTTTTTTTTTCCGCTAACTTATTTAAAGCGCTCAGAGATGCACCGTAATACAAATTGTTTAAGCTATTTCTTATGAATGTTTCATTATAAGGAATTGTAACACTCAATTCTTTTCCAAATCTTGCATTGTATTCAATAATAACTATTGCTGGATCAATAACTTCAATTTCTTTCCAAATCCAATAATCATTTCCATCAATATCAATACTTAAAATCCCTATATCTGACACAAAATTGTTTTCTTTTAAAATTTGATTAATATTTTTTATTGTCACAAAATCACAAATAACACTTAACTTATTTTTCCAGAAAAAATCCTGTTTTTTAATGTAAGAAATATTTTTTTTGCTTGAGTCAATAATTAGCCCTGACCAATTATCTTTCTCCAGTAATAATCTTGTATTAGCCTCCTCATAATTTTCAACCCCAAACTCGACAAATTTTCTCTCGATATTTTTAATATTACTAATTAAATATTGTATTATACCATCATCACCAAACTGAGAGAAAATTTGAAATTCATAATCATTAATTTTATTAAATTTTTCTTTATTATTTAAACTAGTAAGTATAGATCCTATATTTTTTAAAATAATTTTTTGCTTATTGCTAATGTTAGATAAGTCTAACATATTTTTAATCTTTTCTTTTAATAACTCTTTTATCATAAATAATATTTTTTAAAAAAAATTTCCTTTATTTTTCTAATCAAAAAACTAGAAAATTTTATATAAAAGTTACTATTATAATAACTTATTCTGTAGATAGGATAATTATTTTTTTTTTTAAATTTATCTCTTCTGTTATTAATAAATTGAGTTACAGGGATCTTTTTCTCAGAAAAATTTTCATTTTTTGTATAAATGCAATTATCAAGTATTAAATAATCAATATCCATCCTTTTGAAAGAATTCACTGCATCTTCAACGGTATTAACTATTGCCTCACCCCCGATATTAAAACTCGTATTAATCAATATAGGAATATTTGTTAGATTTTTAAATTCTGTTAAAATTTTGTGTAAATGTAAATTTTCCGTATTTATTGATTGTACCCTAGCTGTACCATCAACATGAACCACACTTGGTATTTTTTTTATTTTATCTTTTTTTGTTTTACATATAAAAAGCATAAAATTACTCTGGATATCTATTTCAAAAAAGTCTTTTACATCTTTATCTAAACATATTGGTGCAAATGGACGGTATGGCTCTCTCAATTTAATTTTTTTATTTAGGATTTCTTTCATTTCTGGAATAGTAGGATTTGCTAATATTGATCTCGCACCAAGTGAACGAGGACCAAATT
>CABYJU010000016.1 GCA_902519325.1 uncultured Pelagibacteraceae bacterium
ATGTTATTCATCAGAGACGAAGCAAAAATACCAAAATTATCCACAAAAGAGATAACAGTGACTGAAGTTAGAATGTCTCCAGATCTAAAAACAGCAAAAATTTTTGTAATGCCTTTAGGCGGAAAAGATGCCGAAGAAGTCGTTGCTAAATTAAAAGAATTTTCATTTGTAATAAGAAAAGTCTTATCAAAAAAGATAGTAATGAAATTTTTACCAAAGCTATTTTTTGTGAAAGATGACTCTTTTGATTATGCAGAAAAAATTGAAAATTTAATAAAACAAACAAATAAATAAGGAATAGAAAATGGTAAATAAAGAAAAAGAACTAGCAATCCATGATAAGGATACAGGTTCCTCAGAAGTTCAAGTTGCCCAACTAACAGATAAAATTGAGAACTTGTCTAAACATATTAAACAGTTCAAAAAAGACAAACATTCATCTGTTGGACTTTTAAGAGCAGTAAATAGAAGAAAAAAATTATTAGACTATCTTAAGAAAAATAAAGTGGAGTCTTATAAAGAAGTAATATCAAAATTAAATTTAAGGAAGTAAATGTTTAAAATAATAAAGAAAGATATAGAAGTTGCAGGAAAAAAAATAAGTTTAGAAACAGGTAAAATAGCGAGACAAGCAGATGGTGCAATTATCGCTCAATGTGGAGAAACAGTAGTTTTAGCAACAGCAGTCGGAGCAAAAAAAAGTTAATCCAGATATAGATTACTTTCCTTTATCTGTAAATTATCAAGAAAAATACTACGCAGCTGGTAAAATTCCAGGTGGATATTTTAAGAGAGAAGCAAGACCAACAGATAGTGAAACATTAATTTCAAGATTAATAGACAGGCCTATCAGACCATTGTTCCCAGACGAATTTAAAAACGAAGTTCAGGTACTACCAACTGTGATATCATATGACAAAGAAAACGAAGCAGATATTTTATCAATAATTGCTTCATCAGCAGCTTTGGCAATTTCAGGAATGCCATTTTTGGGTCCTGTTGGGGCTTCAAGAGTTGGCTTTATTAAAGGAGAATACGTTCTTAATCCTACTAAGGCAGAACTTAAAGATTCAAAACTTGATCTTGTAGTAGCAGGAACGAAAGATGCAGTTTTAATGGTTGAGTCGGAGGCAAATGGTTTAACTGAAGAGGAAATGTTAAATGCTGTTAAGTTTGGTCACGAAGGTTTTGTTCCCATAATTGAGGTGATAGAGGAACTAGCTAAAGAATGTAAAAAACCAGATTGGGTTATTGAGAAAAAAGATCTTTCAGAAGTAAGAAATAAATTAGAAAGCGAATTTACAGAAGAACTGAAAAAAGCATTTTCAATAAAAGATAAACAGGAAAGATCAAATTTAATATCTGAGATAACCGATAAAGCAAAAAAGCTTTATGAAGAAGATGAAAATTATACAGATCTTGATGTCAATTCTGAACTTAAAAATTTAGAGAAAAGAATTGTGAGAACAGATATTTTAAAAAATAAAAATAGAATTGATGGCCGAGGTCTTGCAGATGTTAGACCGATCATGTGTGAAGTTGGAGTTCTTCCAAGAGTACATGGCTCTGCTTTGTTCACTAGAGGAGAAACACAAGCGATAGTTACTACTACACTTGGTACATCTGATGATGAGCAAAAAATAGAGAGTCTTGATGGGTTACAAAAAGAAAGATTTATGCTTCATTATAATTTCCCACCATTTTCGGTTGGAGAAACTGGAAGAATTGGTACTGGAAGAAGAGAAATTGGCCATGGAAAATTAGCTTGGAGAGCAATAAATTCATCCCTGCCTTCAAAAGAAAGTTTTCCTTACACATTTAGAATTGTATCAGAGATAACAGAGTCAAATGGCTCGTCATCAATGGCAACTGTTTGTGGTTCATCTTTAGCATTGATGGATGCAGGTGTACCAATTAAAGAACCAGTTGCTGGTATTGCAATGGGATTAATTAAAGAAGGAGATGACTTTAGTGTTTTATCTGATATTTTAGGAGATGAGGATCATCTCGGCGATATGGATTTTAAAGTTGCAGGGACCAAAGATGGAATAACATCTCTTCAAATGGATATAAAAATTACAGGAATAACATTTGAAATTATGGAGCAAGCTTTAAAACAGGCAAAAGATGGAAGAATTCATATTTTGGGTGAAATGAATAAAGCATTATCTAAATCTAGAGAAGATGTTGGAAAACATACACCTAAAATGGAAAAAATCACTGTAGATAAGAAAGATATTGCAACAGTTATCGGAAAAGGTGGTGCAACTATAAGAGAAATAGTTGAGGTATCAGGTGCAAAAGTTGACATCAATGACGAGGGAGAAGTTACGGTAGCTGCTCCTGATGAAGAATCTCGGAATAAAGCAATGCAAATGATAAAAGATTTAACGGCAAAAGCTGAGCTTAATAAAATTTATAACGGAAAAGTAATGAAAATTATGGAGTTTGGTGCATTCGTAAATTTCCTTGGAAAACAGGATGGCCTTGTACATATATCAGAGCTCGCTGATAAAAGAGTAGGTAAAGTAACTGATGTTGTAAAAGAGGGTGATGAAGTTAAAGTTAAAGTAATTGGCTTTGATAGGGGAAAAGTTAAGTTGTCTATTAAACAAGCTGCAATATAAAATTATAGGAGAAGCATGAAAAAATTTGATGATTTGATGAGTGTAAGAAATGAAATTGAAAATATCAGTGCTAGTGATGCAAAAGAAAAGCTAAATGACCCAAATGTTCAATTTATTGATGTTAGGGATAAAGAAAGCTTTTCAAAAGGCACGATCGGTAATGCAATTCACTTAGATAGAGGTTTATTAGAATTTTATTTAGCAGACGGAAGTCCTCTAGAAAATGATATGTTTAAAAATAATCCTGATAAAGAATATGTAGTTTTTTGTGGTGTTGGTGGACAAGGAACATTAGCAACCAAAACTATGAAGGATATGGGGGTCGAAAATGTCAAAAATATCACTGGTGGTATGAAAGAGTGGGAAAAAATCAAAGATTAAAATATTTGAAAAGTTTAAATGTACAATCCCGATAATCTTAAAAATTTATTAAATAAATATAAATTTGGTAAATATTTATTTGTCGGGGGATTTACATTTTTTTTTGTAAAAGGAATTATCTGGCTAGGAATATTTATTGCACTGTACCTAGGTCTATGGGCCAAATAATTTTAAATTAAAGACAGGAAAGTAATTCATCAATTATTTTTTTTGTATCATATTTTTGTTTCCACTTAGTATAGTCTTTTTTAAATCTTTTTAAGCTGGATATGTACCAAATATGATCCCCAACTCTTGGCTTTTTAATAATATTTTTTTTTATTTCTATATTTGTTAATTTTTGAAAAATATTAATGGCCTCAATTATTGAACAATTTGAAAATCTCCCTCCCCCCATATTGTATATTTTACCTGGTTTTGGTTTTTTATAATATTCCCAGAAACAATTTACTAAATCTAGACTATGCAAATTATCTCTAACTTGTTTTCCTTTATAACCAATTAAATCATATTCTTTTTTTTCATAACAGTTTTTTACTAAATAGGAGAGGAAACCATGTAAGGGCACACCTTGATGATTAGGTCCAGTTATACATCCTGCTCTAAAACAGACTGTTTTAAGTCCCACATTATTTCCATACTCTTGTACGATTAAATCTGCATAAGTTTTTGAGACTCCAAAAAAACTGTGTGTGCACTCATCTATTGAGAAATTCTCAGTTATACCATTGTAAAAAGGATTTTTTTTACTCAATTCCCATCGATCCTTTTTTTCTACAAATTTGAGTTTATTAGGATTGTCTCCATAAACTTTGTTAGTGGACATAAAAATAAAAACTGCATCAGAGCAATATTTTTTTGTTAGCTCTAGTAAATTTAGAGTTCCAAAGGCGTTTACATCAAAATCTAGTTTAGGAAAATTTTTTCCATAATCATGTGATGGTTGTGCAGCACAATGAATTATGATGGATATTTTTTTTTTATATTTTTTAAATATTTTTTCAATACCGTTGGAATTTCTTATGTCTAAATTGTGATGTAAATATTTCTTATTTTTTTTAATAATAGAATTCTTAATAATTGTTGTGGAGGCATTTGAACCAAAAAAATATTTTCTAAGATTATTATCAATACCAATGACATCAAAACCCTTGTCGCAGAAAAAATTGACTGCTTCTGAGCCTACTAAACCAGTTGAACCCGTAATCAATGCCAAAGACATTTAATATTATATCTAATTTTAATTAAGTTGAAAATTACTACTTTAAAATAGAATAATCACTAAAAATATCATTTGTATAAAATTAATTACAACAGAAATAAAGTGTGAATACTTAAATTTATTATCCTGCTTTTCATCTCTATACTTATTTATAAGCGGCATTAGTATAAAATTAGATACAGCAAATAATGCTGCTACACTCAAAATTAAATAAAAGTCTAAGGAAAAAATTTTTAGAATTATAAAGCATATTAAAACCAAAATACTAATAGCTAAATTAACAGTGTAGTAATAAGGAAATATTTTTCTTACAAATTTTCTAGCATTTTCCTCATTTAATGCAGTGAAAGTAACAGGTGCTACAACAAAAGAAAAAAAGAGCATAATTCCCAATATTATACTCGTTAGATAAAGACTAATTTGTTGCATCATAATTTAACTAAATTTAACTAAATTTCAGGTAATGTTCTTAGGATCTGGCATTCCAACTTTATTGTAACCAGCATCCACATAATGAATTTCACCAGTAACACCACCTGCCATATCGCTTAAAAGATATAATGCTGAATTTCCAACATCAAGATTATCTACATTTCTTTTCAAAAATGAATGATCGGCATTCCACTTGTAAAGAAATTTAGCATCCCCAATGGCAGAAGCAGCTAGAGTTTTAATTGGTCCCGCACTTATTGCATTAACTCTAACATTTTTTGTTCCTAGATCTCTTGCAAGATATTTAACACTAGACTCTAGTGCAGCTTTACATACTCCCATTACATTATAATTAGGTATGGCTTTATTTGCCTCATAACTCAAAGTAATCATACTGCCACCTTGTTTCATTATTTTAGATGCCTCTCTAGCAACTTCAGTAAATGAAAAACAAGATATCAACATACTTCTTAAAAAGTTTTCTCTAGTTGTATTTAAATATTCTCCTGATAACTCGGACTTATCTGAAAATGCAATTGCATGCACAACAAAATCAATTTCTCCCCATTGACTTTTTACATCTTCAAAAAGTTTTACAACTTCTTCTTTTTTTTCTACATCACAGCTAAATGTTACATTTGAATTTAGTTTTTCTGCAAGTGGAACAACTCTTTTTTTTAAAGCATCACCCAAATATGTAAAAGCTAACTCTGCTCCAGCTTCTGCTAGTTTTTGCGATATACCCCATGCAATCGACCTTTCATTGGCAACGCCCATGATAAGACCTTTTTTTCCCTTCATTAAACTCATAGATCTAAACTTTCTCAAACACTAATGTTGCATTAGTCCCACCAAAACCAAAGCTGTTAGACATAATTGCATTTAAATTTACCTCTTTTTCAACTTGTGTAACAATTGGATAGTTTTTTGCTTCGTCATCCATTTCTGAAATATTTGCTGAAGCTGAAATAAAATTGTTTTTCATCATTATCAAACTATAAATTGCTTCGTGAACTGAAGTTGCACCTAATGAATGACCTGACAAAGATTTTGTTGAACTTATCTTAGGTTTATAGTCTGGAAAAGCCTCACCAACTGCTTTTAATTCTGTAATATCTCCTACAGGTGTTGATGTCCCGTGGGTATTAATATAGTCAATTTTATTTTTTGAAGTTGCTAAAGCCATTTTCATACATCTCACCGCTCCCTCACCAGATGGTGCAACCATATCATAGCCATCTGATGTTGCTCCATATCCAGTTAATTCTGCATATATTTTAGCACCTCTTGCTTTGGCATGTTCGTATTCTTCTAAAACAAGAACTCCACCTCCACCAGCAATTACAAAACCATCCCTTGTTTTATCATACGGTCTTGAGGCTTTTTCAGGGGTATCGTTATATTTCGAGGATAGTGCAGTCATTGCATCAAACATTGCAGTCATTGCAAAGTGAACCTCGTCACTTCCACCTGCAAAAATAATATTTTGTTTTCCTAATTGAATAAGTTCCATTGCATTACCAATACAATGACCACTTGTCGCGCATGCAGAACTTATTGTGTAATTTGTTCCTTTAATTTTAAATGGAACTGCGAGAGTCGCAGACGCAGTACTTGCCATAGTTCTTGGAACTATAAATGGACCCATTTTCTTTGGATTTTTTTCTCTAGTTTTATCTGATGCTAAAATCACATTTTCAATTGATGGTCCTCCAGATCCCATAACCATACCTGTTGAAATATTACTAACCTCATTTTCTTCTAACCCAGAATCTTTAACTGCTTCACTCATTGCAACATAATTATATGCTGATCCAGCACCCATAAACCTTATAACTTTTCTATCAATATAATCTTCTAATTTGATATTAGGTTTACCATGAACATGGCTCTTTAAATTATGTTCTTTATATTCTTCTGAAAATGTTATTCCTGATTTTGTATTAACTAAAGATTGATAAACTTCATCTTGATTATTTCCTAAACATGAAACTACACCAAGTCCTGTTATAACTACTCTTTTCATTATTTAAATAATCCTACCTTAAGATTTTCTGCACTATAAATCTTTTTTCCGTCAGCAAGCAATATTCCATTTGCAAGTCCCACAGTTGTTTCTCCTTTAACAAGAATTCTTTTCATATCTATTTCGTATGTTGCCATTTTGACATTTTTAAGAACTTCACCAGTAAATTTTACAGTGCTTACACCCAATGCTCTACCTCTTCCTGGATTTCCAAGCCAACCAAGAAAAAAGCCAACTAGCTGCCACATAGCATCTAAACCAAGACAACCTGGCATAACAGGATCTTCTCTAAAATGACAATCAAAAAACCACAAATTATCCTTAATATCAAGTTCGGCTTTCATAGATCCTTTTTTATAAAAACCCTCACTCTCAGTTATTTCTGTAATTCTATCAAACATTAGCATTGGTGGAGAAGGTAATTTTGCATTACCTGGACCAAATAGCTTACCATTGGCGCAATCAATAAGTTCGTTGTAATTAAAGGAACTTTTTTTCATAATTTTGTAATCTTATTACTTGATTTAGGTACATTATAATATACAAATAGTTTAGAATAGTTTTAAATTGCTAATGACTAGTAAACGAGAATTTATTGAAAAACTAAGGAACTCTAGCTTAAGACCAACTAAACAAAGAATAAATATATGCGAGGTTTTATTTAATAGAGATGAAACTTTCCATTTCACAATCAACGACTTATTCAATTTGATAAAAGATAAAACTGGAGAGAAAGTTTCTTTAGCAACTGTTTATAATACAGTTCATGCATTTCATAAAAAGGGGTATCTAAAAGAAATTCCGATAAATTCTAATCAAACCTACTTTGATACAAATGTCACAGATCATCACCATTTCTTTGACGTTAAAGAAGAAAAGCTTATTGATCTTAAAAATGAGGACGTGGGACCGATAGAGATACAAAAATCTATACCCGGAAAAAAAATTAAATCAGTTGAAGTTTTAGTAAAATTAGAAGACTAAGTTTCAAAATTAAATCATAAATATTCTGACTTATTGACAATCTTCTTTAGAATAATTATAAACAACGAATTAGAATAATTATAATATTAAAGGAGATATATAATAATGAGTGCGGAATTTCATAAAAGTAAAACATTTAAATCAACAGAATTAAGTAAGTGCCCTTTTACGGGTGCAGGTACACCAGCAAAATTTAGCGCTGGAAGAGGACAAACAAATAGAGATTTTTGGCCAAATAGTTTGAATTTAAAAATTTTAAGTCAGCACTCGAATTTATCAAATCCAATGGAGAAAAAATTTAATTACTCTAAAGAATTTAAAAAACTAAATTACAAAGCACTCAAAAAAGATTTAAACAAATTAATGACAGATTCACAAGATTGGTGGCCAGCAGATTACGGTCATTATGGTCCTTTATTTATTAGATTAGCATGGCACGCAGCAGGTACATACAGAACAGGTGATGGTAGAGGGGGAGCTGGAACAGGTAATCAAAGGTTTGCACCGTTAAATGCTTGGCCTGATAATGTTAATTTAGATAAAGCTAGATTACTTTTGTGGCCAATAAAACAGAAATATGGAAAAAGAATTTCTTGGGCAGATTTATTTATACTAGTTGGAAATGTAGCATTAGAGTCTATGGGCTTTAAAACGTTCGGTTTTGGAGCGGGAAGAACTGATATCTGGGAACCAGAAGACGATATTTACTGGGGTTCAGAAAAAGAAATGTTAGGTGTTAAGAGATACAGCGGAAAAAGAGATCTTGAACAACCTTTAGGGGCTTCTCACATGGGATTAATTTATGTAAATCCACAAGGTCCAGATTTTAATCCAGACCCATTGAAAGCAGCTCATGATATTAGAGAAACATTTGGACGAATGGCAATGAATGATTATGAAACAGTTGCACTAGTTGCTGGTGGTCATACTTTTGGAAAATCTCATGGTGCTGCACCTGAATCACATAAAGGCCCTGATCCAGAAGCATCAAGAATTCAAGATCAAGCAACTGGTTGGAATAGTAATTACAAATCAGGAAAAGGTGTACACGCAATAAGTAGTGGTATTGAAGGGGCATGGACACAAACACCAACACAATGGGATATGGGTTACTTTGATTGTTTATTTAACCATGAATGGGAATTGACAAAAGGACCTGCTGGAGCATTTCAGTGGACTCCAAAAAAAAATGGTCAGAGAATTAAAATGGTTCCTGATGCTCATGATAAAAGTAAAATGCATCCTCCAATGATGCAAACAACTGATTTATCTTTGAGAATGGATAAAAGTTATGGACCAATTTCAAAACATTTTTATCAAAATCCAAATGAATTTACATCTGTTT
>CABYJU010000017.1 GCA_902519325.1 uncultured Pelagibacteraceae bacterium
TTGAACTAAGAACTGATGGAACTCCTCTTGCAACTGGAATACCTCCATCAGTTATTTGGTTTATTGCATTAACATTGTTTGCAACATGGATATTAATGAAAACAAGATACGGTAATTGGATCTTCGCATCTGGAGGCGATAAGGTTGGAGCAACAAATGTGGGTGTGCCTGTTGGAAGGGTAAAAATAAGTTTATTTATCGGTACAGCAGTTGCTTCTACTATTTTTGCTTGTATTCAGGTATTAGATGCGGGTTCTGCAGATACTATGAGAGGTACTTTAAAAGAGCTAGAAGCTATTGCAGCTGCTGTTGTTGGTGGGTGTCTCTTAACTGGAGGGTATGGATCTGCAATAGGTGCTGCTTTTGGTGCAATTATATTTGGCACTGTATCTATGGGAATATTTTATACAGATGTTGACACAGATTGGTTTAAAGTTTTCTTAGGAGCAATGATGTTGATAGCTGTAGTGTTTAATAACTATATCAGAAAGAAAGTGACTGAGAGTAAATAATGTCTGACTATCTCGTTCAATTTAACAATATTAGTAAGTTTTTTGGGAAGGTAATAGCGCTTAAAGATGTCACTATGAGATTAAAAAAAGGTGAGATCATGTGCTTACTTGGGGATAATGGAGCAGGAAAGTCGACTTTAATTAAAACTTTAGCAGGTGTTCATAAGCCTGATGAAGGAGAAATTATATTTGAGGATAATAAAATTGTTTTTGACTCACCTAAAGATGCTTTAGATATTGGTATAGGAACAGTTTATCAAGATCTAGCATTGGTTCCTTTAATGAGTGTTACTAGAAATTTTTTTATGGGAAGAGAGCCTCAAAAAGGTATTCCTTTCCTTAAAACTTTTGATGTGGAGAAAGCAAATCAGATAGCAGCAGATAGAATGGGACAGATAGGTATCGATGTTAGAGATCCATCTCAGGCAGTTGGAACTATGTCCGGTGGTGAAAGACAATGCCTAGCAATATCACGAGCTATATATTTTGGAGCAAAAGTTTTAGTTTTAGATGAACCAACTTCTGCTTTAGGAGTTCATCAAGCATCAATGGTATTAAAATATATTGTAAAGGCTGCGTCTGAGGGATTAGCTGTTATTTTAATTACTCATAATGTACATCATGCTTACCCTGTTGGTAATAGTTTCACTGTACTTAATCGAGGAAAAAGCATGGGCACGTTCCAAAAAAAAGATATTTCTAGAGAAAAGCTTCTTAGTATGATGGCTGGTGGTGAAGAATTAGACAAACTTGAAGTCGAACTTCAAGAAATGGATAGAATTCACAACAAAAATTAGATATTACGCCATATATCTTTACCATGACAAAATCATTTCCTTTGCTCTTTATATTATTATGGTCGTCGGCATTCATATCTGGAAAAGAAATTGTTCAAAACGCTTCTCCATTTGCAGCTTTAGCATTTAGATTTGGGATTGTAACAATTGGTTTTCTCTTATTTGCTTATTTCAGTAATGATAAAATTTTTGGAAAATTAAAAAATATTATTGAAAGTATTTCAACAGGTATTTTGTTTCATGGGATTTATCTAGGTGGATGTTGGTATGCATTTTCAATTGGGATGCCAGCTGCAATTGTAGCTTTAATAGTTACACTTCAACCAATTTTAACAAATATTTTATCTGGTCCAATTTTTGGAGAAAAAATATCTTGGAAACAGTGGGTAGGTATCAGTTTAGGTTTCATTGGTTCTGTAACTGTCTTAGGTATTGATTTTGGAAAAGAAATTCCTCCTTTAGGATTGTTAGCTACAGTCTTAGCTTTATTTGCAATAACGGCTGGAACATTGTGGCAAAAAAAATTAAGCGGAAATTTAGCTTTGTCAGTTAACAATGCATATCAAGCAATTGGTGGTTGCCTTTTTAATCTATTGTTAATGTTTATATTTGAAAATGCTTATATAAATTTTACAACCAGTTTTATATTAGGTATGTCTCATCAAATTATATTAGTTTCATTTGGGGCTTTTACTATTCTTATGTTTTTAATCAAAAGAGGTACTGTGGGCAAAACTACTACTTTATTTTTTTTAGTACCTCCTACTTCAGCAGTGATGGCATGGATATTTTTAAATGAACAATTAACATTTACTGACATAATTGGTTTTTTAATAACAACTGTTGGAGTATTTATAGCTACAAGGGATAAAAAAAATGGATAACAATTTTTTTAAAAAAATAAGAATATTAGATGGTGGCATGGGTCAATTATTACTTGAAAAAGGAATGGTATCTATGGGGACCTTATGGTCTGCTAGCGCTTTATTAGATGAAAAATATCATCAAATGTTAGTTGATACTCATCTATCATATATCAACGCAGGCTCAGATGTTATTGTTACTAACACCTTTAGTTGTAGAAAATTTAGATTAATAGAAAATAAAGTTGGTGATGAATTCAAAAAATTAAACGAAATTGCATGTAAACTTGCAATCAAAGCTAAAAATTTATCAAAGAAAAATGTATTAGTAGCTGGATCAATTCCAAGCCAAAGAGACACTTATATTACTGATAATCGCGATATCAAATTAATAGAGGAAGATATGTTTGAACAAGCTGATATTTTAAGTGAATTTACTGATTTTTTATATTTAGATGTTATTAGCAGCACTAATGAAGTTAAAGCTGCTCTTAATATATCTAAAAAGTTAAACAAAAAAATTTTAATTGGAATACATTTAAAAAAAAATGGTGACCTACCCTCAGAAGAAAAAATTGAGCAATTACTTGAAATTATTCAAGATGAAAATACACTTGGTGTAGTTTGTGCATGTATTTCTCCAGAAATATCTCTATCCGTATTAGACAAATTTTTAAATTGTGAAGTACCATTTGGATTTAAAATAAATTTGTGGGGAGTTGATGAACCAGGTCCAATTCAGACATTTAATACAGCAAAACCGAATGAAATTGGAGTAAATCCTAATCAATCTTTAGGAAAAAGAGATAATTTTGATGCAAATGCATTTTATAATTTATCAAAAAAATTCATAGAAGGTGGGGCAACAATATTAGGCGGATGTTGTGAGACAAAACCAGAGCATATTAGCTCTATATCTTCATTTAAATAATAATTTTTGTATCTGCTTTTCTAACAAAATAAATTCCTACAACTACAGCCAATAAAGATATTAATACCTTATAAGTTATTAATTCACTTAAAAATATATAGCCTAAAATAATACCAAAGATTGGAATTAAGTACGAGACCTGAGATTGAAAAATTAAACCATTTTTTTTCAAAATTTTAAACCTTAAAAGCCATGCAACTCCTGTTGGAACTATACCAAGATAAATTACTGACATAGTTGAATTTAATGATGGAGTATTTTCCCATGGAGTTTCTAATAAACACATCAAAGGAAATAAAATCAGAGTTGCCCAAATTAATATTGATCCAGTAACGTTTTCATTTTTTTTCTTGCTAATTTTAAGTGTTAAAACCCCACCTATTACATAACATGTTGATCCTACTAAAATTAGTACTGCTGAAAGAAAATTATTTTCATCTATTAAAATATTATCAGAAAATAAATAAACAATTCCTGCAAATCCAATTAATATCCCAACAGTTTTTGCAAAATTAAATTTTTCATTTTTTGTATAAAAGTGACCTAATATGGTAGAACTCAAAGGAGTAGTAGACATTAAAATTGCTGCCAAATTACTTTGCACAGACTTTACCCCGTAAGCAATTAAAAAGAATGGTATAACTAAATTGATTAGTCCTATTAACATGAACCAATGCCAATCTTTTGAAAATGCTTCAATTACTATTTTTTTATAAAAACATAAAATTAATACTGGTATAGATCCAAAAAATACCCTCAAAAAAGCAATTGTCATTGGACCGAAAGATTCTGTTGCAATTTTTATATTAAAAAAAGCAGATGCCCAAATTATTGATAGTAATGTTAATAAAATATAATCTGTTAAATTAGCTTGTTTCATTCTGTAATATCTTTCACATCACCTTTTGTAATTTGAATTAATTTTTCATAATTGATCTTAAAAATTACATTAGGATGTCCAGCTGCAGCGAATATATCTTTAAATCTGCTTAAAGAATTATCTATAAATATTTGAATTTTATTTATATGACCTACAGGAGATACACCTCCAATTGTATATCCTGTTTGAGACTTTACCTCATCAGCTGAAGCCATTCTTACATTTTTTTTTTCAGAAATTTTTTTTAGTTTATTTAACGAACATCTTTTGTCACCAGAAACTAAACAAAGTAAAAAATCATTTTCTATCTTAATAAGTAGACTTTTAACAATTGCTCCTACTTCACAATTTAATGAATTTGCTGCATCCAAAGCTGTTTTTGCTGAATTTTCTAATTCTACAACTGATAAATTTTCATCAAATTCTTTAAGACACATCTCTGCTCTTTTAACTGGTTCTTTATTCAATAAAGTCATATTCAACTTATGATTGATAAAAAAGCGCTGAAATTATTGGCATAATTATATGTTTAAATTGCATAGGTGATATCCTCATTATATGTATTCTTTATTATAACAATATTGGTAATTAACCCAGATATTTAATTCTACAGGAGATTATATGAGCGCAAGCAAAGTTCTAAAAATGATGAAAGACAAGCAAATTGAGTTTGTCGATTTAAGATTTACAGACCCAAGAGGTAAGTTACAGCACTTAACTATGGATGCATCGGTAGTCGATGGGGACATGTTAACCGATGGTGTATTTTTTGATGGATCATCTATTGCTGGATGGAAAGCGATAAATGAATCTGACATGATATTAAAACCAGACTTAAACAGACAAATCGTTGATCCATTTACATCTCATAATACTCTTGTTTTATTTTGCGACATATTAGATGCAATTAAAAGAAATCCTTATGAGAGAGATCCAAGAGGGATAGCGAAAAAAGCTGAAGCTTATTTAAAGAAGACTGGCATAGGTGATAAAGCTTACTTTGGTCCAGAACCAGAATTTTTTGTTTTTGATGATGTAAAAATAAAAAACGATATGAACGAAACAAGTTTTTCGATAGATAGTACAGAAGGACCATATAATTCTGGGAAAAGTTATGAAAATGGAAATATGGGTCATAGACCTGGAGTTAAGGGAGGATATTTTCCAGTACCTCCAGTAGATAGTGCTCAGGATATAAGAGGTGAATACCTAAAAGGTTTAAGAGACGTAGGTATCACAGTTGAAAAACATCACCATGAAGTTGCTCCAAGTCAGCACGAACTTGGAATGCTTTTTGGTACGTTAGTTGATCAAGCTGATAATGTTCAATTATACAAATATGTAGTTCAAATGGTTTCACATTCATTTGGTAAAACTGCTACGTTTATGCCTAAACCTGTAAAAGGTGATAATGGATCAGGAATGCACGTTCACCAATCAGTTTGGAAAGGAAAAACTCCAGTTTTTTCTGGAAATAAATATTCAGGTTTGTCACAAACTGCACTTTATTATATTGGTGGAATACTTAAACATGCTAAGGCGATTAATGCATTTTCAAATGCTACAACAAACAGTTATAAAAGATTAATTCCAGGTTTTGAAGCTCCAGTATTGCTTGCTTATTCTGCAAGAAACAGGTCAGCATCTTGTCGAATTCCGATAACGCTAAGCAAAAAAGGAGCAAGATGTGAAATTAGATTCCCAGATGCATCTGGTAATCCATATTTAACATTTGCATCTATGTTAATGGCGGGAATTGACGGTATCAAAAATAAAATTGATCCAGGCAAATCCTTTGATAAAGATCTTTACGCTTTATCAGAGAAGGAAGTTAAAAAAGTTCCAACTGTTTGCGGATCATTAAGAGAAGCAATGGAAAGTTTAGATAAAGATAGAAAGTTTTTAACTCAAGGTGGAGTATTTACTGACGATCAAATTGATGCTTATATTGCTCTTAAATTTGAGGAGATACACAACTTTGAACATACACCTCATCCTATTGAGTTTGATATGTACTATAGTTGTTAAATAGCTTTTTTATTTTTTAGCTATTTTATTTTTTCCTAAACCTTTTTTAACCACGTAGTTGAGGGTGCCATGTGCGCCCGCTTCTACTGGTTTAATTAAACTTCTGAATAAAGATTTTCTTTTTTGAGTTTTAACTTCAGAGTTAATTAGGTTTTTATGCTCAAAAGTGTTCATATCAATGATTCTATCATAGATATGCAATCAACGCAATGCTGATATGCGTATATTAAATACTATATTTTAAAGGACTCCCCACATCCACATCTCTCCGTTTCATTCGGGTTATTAAATACAAATTGTGAAGAAAATTTCTCTTTTTTAAAATCCATTTCTGTTCCAAGTAAATACATTACTGCTGCAGAATCTATAAATACTTTTACACCTTTATCTTCTATTACTTCGTCATTCGGGTTTGCTTCTTTTGTATACTCCATAACATAGGACATCCCTGCGCAACCACCCGACTTAACACCAACTCTAACTCCTAAAGAATCTTTTTCAGCATTAGACATGATTTCTTTTATTCTTTGAGCTGCGTTATCGCTCAATGTTATAATTTGTTTTGTCATAAATTTAATTCAAGTTTTGCAGCTTCAGACATCATTGATTTGTCCCATGGTGGTTCCCAGACTAAATCAAGATCTACTTTTGAAACTTCTTTAATTTCTAATATACTGTCTTTAACTTCTTTAGGCAAACTTTCAGCTACTGGACAATTTGGTGTGGTTAAAGTCATTTTAACCTTAACTTCAGAATTATTAACAATAATATCGTATATCAATCCTAATTCATATATATTAACAGGTATCTCTGGATCATAAATTTTTTTTATTTCAGCAATTACTTTTTCTTTAAGATCCATTTTCATTCCTCTGTTTTTACAATTTGATCTGAATTATCTAACGCTGATGTAAGAGTATGCCAAGATAAAGTTGCACACTTTACTCTCATAGGATATTGTTTAACTCCCGATAAACTCATTAATTTAGTTTTTTCGTCATCTTTTAAAATATTAGTTTCTAAAGAATCTTTTTCTTTTATCATTCCTAGAAAATCAGTTACAATTTCTTTTACCTCTTTTTCTTCTTTGCCTCTAACCATATCAGTCATAATTGATGCCGATGCCATTGAAATAGCGCAGCCATGACCTTCAAATGCAATATCTTCAACTTTTTTATTTTCATTTAATCTGAGATAAACATGAACGTTATCACCACATAAAGGATTATTTCCCTTTGCATCTTTATTATAATTGTCAAACTTTCCTAAATTCCTTGGATTTTTTCCATGATCTAGTATTATCTCTTGATATAAATCTTTTAAGTCCATTATAAGTTAAAAATTTTTTTACATTTATTTATTGCTTCATCAAGCTTATCAATATCATCTTTCGTATTATAAACTCCAAATGAAGCTCTTGCAGTTGCTGGTAAATTTAATTTATCATGTAATATTTGACAGCAATGATGTCCTGCTCTAATAGCTACTCCATCTTCATCGAGAATTGTTGCAATATCATGAGGATGAACACCTTCAATAATAAATGATATAACCCCACCCTTTTCTTTTGGATTTCCTATAATATTAACTGAATTATTTTTTCTTAACTTTTCTAGTCCGTAATCTAATAATTCTTTTTCATGTTTTTCGATATTTTGAATACCAATTTTTTCCATAAATTTTATGGATTCATTAAAAGCTATAACTTGAGCTGTAGCCATTGTGCCAGCCTCGTATTTATTAGGTAATTCACCATAAGTAATACCTTCTTTTTTAACCTCATTTATCATTCCTCCTCCACCTTGATATGGGGGTAAATCTTCAAGCCATTTTTTTTTAGCATATAGAATGCCTATTCCAGTTGGTCCGTACATTTTATGTCCAGATATTGCATAGAAATCACAATCAATATCCTGCATATCTAATTTTAAGTGTGGAGCTCCTTGGCAACCATCAATCAGAACAGGTATATTTTTTGAATGTGCTAATTGCACAATTTCTTTGATTGGTAATATTGCGCCTGTTACATTCGATAAATGACTTACGCTGATAATTTTTGTTTTGTTTGTAATTTTTTTTTCTATAGCTTCTAATGTAACTTCACCATCATCATTAATTTCAGCAAATTCTATTTTAATATTTTTTGCTTTTCTAAGAAAATGCCAAGGAACATAATTTGAATGATGCTCGAGTTCAGTCAACAAAACTTCATCACCTTCAGACAAATACTTTTGACCAAAAGTATTCGCAACTAAATTAATTGCTTCTGTAGCACCTTTAGTAAATACGATTTCATCTTTATCTTTAGCGTTGATATATTTTTGAACCGAAACTCTTGTTTGTTCATATAAATTAGTAGCAGCAACTGCCAAATAGTGAACACTTCTACCTACATTAGAAAACTCTTTTGTATAAAAGTCATAAATTCTATCTACAACAATTCTTGGTTTTTGAGATGAATTAGCACTATCTAAATATACTAAATCATTA
>CABYJU010000018.1 GCA_902519325.1 uncultured Pelagibacteraceae bacterium
TTGGAGATAAAATAATTCTAGGTGCTGCAATCTCTTTAACTGGAAAGTATTCATCTAATGGTGTTCATACTCAAAATGGCTATAACATGGCTGTTGACAGAATTAACAGTATGGGTGGAGTAAAAGTTGGGGGAAAAACTTATAAGTTTGACATTATTTATTACGATGATGAATCAAACCCAAAAAGAGCAGCTCAGCTAGCAGAAAGATTAATCTCACAAGATAAAGTAGAGTTCATGCTTGGGCCATACAGTTCAGGTTTGACAAAAGCGATTGCACCAGTAACAGAAAAATATGGTGTACCAATGGTTGAGGCTAACGGTGCTTCTAGATCTTTGTTTACAAAAGGTTACAAATATCTATTTGCGGTATTAGCACCAGCAAACTTATATCTTGATGTAGCAATAAGAACAGCTGTTGAGTTAAATGGTGGTAAAGGTGTAAGAATTGCACAAGCTTTCGAGCAAGATGCATTCTCACAAGACGTAAGATTAGGTATTTTAGATGCAGCTAAAGAAACTGGATCTGAAATTATAATCGACGATAAACTTCCAAAAGAGCTTAATGATATGGCTGCTACGTTAGTTAAAGTAAAACAAATGAAGCCAGATGTATTGGTTGTTTCAGGTCATACAAAAGGAGCTTTAACAGCAATAAGACAAATTTCAGAAATGAAAGTTGACGTTCCTATGTTGGCAATGACACACTGTGATGCTGCAAAATTATCGAAACAACACGGTAAAAATTCTCAATATGCACTATGCGCTTCACAATGGCATAAAACATTAACTTACAAAGATGATTTCTTTAAAGATGGTATGACATATGCAGCAGATTTTGAAAAAGAATTTGGCTATGATCCACCATATCAATCTGCAGAGTCTTCAGCTGCATTGTTAGTATTTAAAGATGCTTTTGAAAGAGCAAATACTTTTGATCAGAAAAAAGTAAGAGATGCTCTTGCTGCAACTAACATGCAAACATTCTATGGAAATATTAAATTTGCACCTGGTGGTCAAAATGTTGACAAACCAATGGTACTTTTCCAAGTAATGTGTGATGATGCTGGTAAGTGTGAAAATAAAGTTGTTGCTCCATTAAAATGGGCTTCAGCTGAGTTAATACATCCAGTACCAAAGTGGTCTGAAAGATAAAAAAAAATAATTAAGCCCCCTAGAAATAGGGGGCTTTTTTTTATAGAAATCAAAATTAAATTATGGATTTTTTAGTTTTCCAATATCCAATGATAACCATTCAAGCATGTCTTGATGGACTTCTACTTGGAATACTTTTTGCATTAATCGCTTATGGAATGGCACTGCAATGGGGCGTTATGAATATAATTAACATTGCACAGGGAGACCTTGTAATCTTAGGAGGATACATTGCATACTTTATGTATCTCTACGGCATCCATCCAGCCTGGGGAGTAATTGTTTCACCTATAATTATGTATTTTGTTGGAATTGCAATTTACAAATTAGTTATAAATAAAGTTGTCGATAGAGATTTGTTCATTTCAATATTAGCGACCTTTGGAATTAGTATTCTGTTTATGCAATTAATGAACTTTGCTTTTGGAGCAGATGTTGTTTTAGCTAATTCTGGATACGGGACCACAATGTTGTTTGATAATAACGTTGTTTTGCCGAACTCTAAAATATTTTCTGCCTTTATAAGTATCGTCTTTGCAATTTGTTTAGTTGTTTATATGAAAAGATCAAAATTAGGTCGTGCTATTAGAGCAACAGCTCAAAATGCAAGAGCTGCAAAGATTTTAGGTGTTGATACTGAAAAAGTTTACGCAGCAACCTTTGGAATAAATGCTGCACTATGCGGTGTAGCTGGAGCATTAATTTCAATAACATTTACAATTCATCCTTATATGGGATTACCATACACTATAAGATCATTTATGATTGTAATTGTTGCAGGATTAGGAAACTTACCTGGAGTAGCTATGTCAGGTATGGGATTAGGAATATTTGAAGAATTTGCAGATTACATTCTTGGTACAGAATTTAGAATTGGTTCAGTATTTTTATTATTAGTTTTAATTTTAGTTTACAGAAGATTTAAACTTTCAAGAAAGAGAGAGTATTTAAAGTGAAAAAAGCTAAAATTAAGGATGATAATGGCAAATTGATAGAAGTGGATATTGTCAAATTTAAAAAACATTTAGATCAATATCATTCAACAGGATCTAGTCTTCATGAAGAAAATGGACATTATTTTACAGTTGATAAAGATTTTAGAGATAAAATAGAGAGTTTGTATGAACAAAAATAGTTGGATCTTGTACATTGGAATTTTAGTATTCGGTTTAGTTGCGCCATTTATTTTTCCAGCTTTTAAAGTTCAATTATCAATTCTATGTGTATTAATTGTTCTAGCAACTACTTGGAATATCCAAGGTGGTGAAATGGGTTACAACACATTTGGAAATATTCTTTTTTATGGTTTGGGAATGTATCTTTGCGCATCTGTTCAAGTAGGTATGTTTTTCCCATTGGCAGAATGGACTGAAAGTGGTGGTGAAAAAACTTTCGTTCACACACCTTCACAATTCTTTCAAGGCATGGCAGCTGGTCTGGTAGTTGCTGCTGTTGTTCCTACAATCGTTGCTGGATTAATTGGTTATGCAATTTTAGGATTAAGAGGTCATTATTTTGCAATTTGTACATTAGGTTTAGGAGTTGCAGCAGGAGAAATTTCTGGAGGTATTGAAATTATTGGAGCTGGACAGGGCTTTACTACTCCTCCTTTTCCAAACATAGGAGGTCTTGAGGCAAGAGGTGAATTTTTTTACTTTTTAAGTTTTGGAGCACTTGTACTTACATTCATCGCTGTAAGAGCAATTTATACAACAAGGTTTAGATTAATTCTGAATGCAATCAGAGATAATGAAGACAAAGCTGAAGCAATGGGAATTGAGACTATGAAATACAAAATAACTGGATGGATGATTTCAGCTTTCTTTTGTGGTCTTGCTGGAGGAATAATGGGAGGTCTAGTTGGTTATATCGACTCAACAGATGTTGCATTTGATGGAAGAGAAATGGGTGTTTTTATGGTTTTAATGGCAATCCTTGGAGGTAAGGGAACTTTATGGGGCCCAATTATTGGTGCAACTTTATTTCACTTTTTTAAAGAGGGTTTTTGGACATTCTTCCTAGGCTGGCAGTATGTGGCGTTAGGAGTTTTAATTGTAGTGATAGTAATTTATTTCCCAGAGGGATTAATGGGATGGTTAAGAGAAAAATATCCAGAAAGATTTGGTGAAGTTGTCGATGAAGCCGATCGAAAAGCACAGGTAGAGTTAAAATGAGTATTTTAGAAGTCAACAATGTAAGTAAATCATTTGGTGGTGTTAAAGCTAATGTTGATATTTCTATGTCAGTTGAAAAAGGAAAAATAGTAGGACTTATAGGACCTAATGGATCAGGAAAAACTACTTTATTTAATTCAATTGTTGGTACTTATCCAATAGACAATGGATCAATTAAGTTTAATGGAAAAGAAGTATCAGAATTACCTGTTCCAGTAATTGCAAAACTGGGATTATTAAGAACATTTCAACAAACGAGGATATATGGAAAATTAAATTGTGTAGATAACATGCTTATCAGTCACAAAGGTAGTGATGAAAGTTTGTTTAAAATTTTCTCTAAAATTCCAAAAGAGCTCACAGAAAAAGCAGAAAACCTACTTAATTTTGTTGGATTGTATCAAAAAAGAAAACTAAGAGCAGGCGACTTATCTTTTGGCCAACAAAAATTATTAGAACTTGCAATGGCATTGATGAATGAACCAGAAATGTTGCTATTAGATGAGCCAACAGCAGGAATAAATCCTACTTTAATTAATGGAATTATTGATAGATTGATCAAAGTTAATCAAGATTTTGGGATTACATTGCTTGTTATTGAACACAATATGAGAGTAATAATGCAATTAGCTGAAGATATATTTTGCCTTGCTCATGGCAAAATGCTTGCAAATGGCACTCCTGAAGAAATTAAAAATGATAAAAGAGTAGTAGATGCGTATTTGGGGGCTCAATAATGTCTAATCAATATGAAGTTTTAGGAAAAGCACCTGGTGCAGAAGATTTAAAAAACTTATCCTCAGAAGATATTCATTTAACAATAAAAAATTTAAACGCAGGATATGGTAAAATGGAGATTTTACATAATTTTGATTTATTTGTAAGTAAAGCACAATCATTATGTTTAATTGGTCCTAATGGAGCAGGTAAATCAACAATACTTCACTCAATATATGGATTTACAAATATTTTCTCAGGTAAAATAGAAATTGATGGAAAGGAAATAACAAATTTAACTCCAGCTGAAAAATTAAAAACAGTTGGCATAGCTTATATTCTGCAAGATAATTCAGTTTTTCCAGATATGACCGTTGAAGAAAATTTGTTAATGGGTGGTTTTATCAAAGATAAAACAGAAGAATCATATCAAGAGGCAGAAAAGATTTTAGATAAATATGAAAGATTAAGGAACAGAAGAAATCAACCAGCAAAAGTTTTATCAGGTGGTGAAAGGAGATTATTAGAAATATCTAGAGCTTTAGTAATGAAGCCTTCTGTTCTATTAGTTGATGAACCTTCTATTGGATTAGAACCAAGATATATTGATATGGTATTTGAAATTTTGGGAGACTTACAAAAAAATGAAAAGAAAACAATTATTTTAGTTGAGCAAAATGCCAAAAAAGGTCTAGAGTTTTCTGATATTGGATATGTATTAGTATCTGGACAAACGGCAATAGCTGGCAGAGGTGATGATTTACTTAAAAATGATGATGTTGGACGTCTATTCCTAGGCGGATGATTAATTCAAAATATTTTTTTAAAGGAATTCTTTGTGCAAAAGAATTCGATAGCCCTGCAATTGCTCTTGGTTTAAGTTTTTTAGCAATTGGTGCTTTATTAAAAAATTTAGGTTTTACAATTCAAGAAAGCATTTTTTCTACCTTTTTAACTTATGCTTTACCTGGCTCACTTGTGATGGCAGAATCAATTTTGATTGGAGTTTCGTTACTTAATTTATTTTTTGCAGTTTGGTTAGTTAATGCAAGATTGTATCCTATGACTGTATCTTTAATGCCATTATTAAAGCATCAAAGTCAACCAAGATGGAAGTATTATCTTTCATGTCATTTTGTTGCAGTATCTTCGTGGTTAATTCTAAAAAATAATTATAAAGATATTGAAAAAAAATATAGAGTCGATTTTTGGATAGGAATTGGAACTGCAACTTGGTTGATAGCAATTTTTTCAACAATTTTAGGTTATTATTCTGCTGATTTCTTAAATAGAGAAATGATGATTGGACTAGCTATTATTAATCCAATTTATTTTACTTGTACAATGATAGGGGTAATGAAGTCTATACAGTTAAATGTTTCAATAATTTTAGGAGCTATCTTAGGACCTTTATTTTATCTTATTAGTCCTGATTGGTGTGTTTTGATTGGTGGATTTGTAGCTGGAACTGTTGCTTTTGTAATAGGAGAAAAAAATGTCAGCTAATATTGTTTTAATAATAGTTATTACATCTTTAGCTACTTATATTTCAAGGTTTTTAGGAGCTTTTACATCTGAAATAATAGATGAAAATACTAAGATATATAGGTGGTTTAATTATTTAGCCTATTCGACATTGGCTGCTTTAATTTCTAGAATGATAATATTTCCAGCTGGTGCACTTTCTGACAGTAATTATTTGTCTAGATTTATTGTTGTGCTTTTAGCAATAATAATTTTTAAATTAACTAGAAATAATTTAGTTTACCCAACTTTATTCTCTGCTATCATTATGTTTTTATTAAGTAGCTTTACGATATAAATGAAAAAAATTATTTTACTATTGTTCTTGGTTTTAATACCAGGTATTTCACAAGCAGCATGTGATGATCCTTTAACCGATGGTGTTGATTATACTAACTGTAGATTTTCAGATGGACAAGATTTACAAGGCAGTTATTTGCCTAACTCAAATTTATCATTTGCAAGTTTTATACAAGTAAATTTTGATAAAAGTATTATGATGACATCAAATTTGTCATTTGGAACTTTTCCAGAGTCAACATTTATAAGAGCTAACCTATATGAGTCAATTCTAGTTGGTGGAAATTTTGAAAAAGCTAATTTTACAGGAGCAAATATGACAAGAGTAGATTTTATGGGCTCAACATTAATTGAAGCAAATTTTCAAAACGCAAATTTAATGGAAGCTAATTTTACCTCATCAAATATGACCAATGCTAATTTTGATGGAGCAAATTTAATTGGAGCAACATGGACTAATGGTGAAACATGTGGACCAAATTCAATTGGAGTTTGTAACAAATAATTATAATGGATAGCTTAGATACTATTCAAGGGTTTGATATTTCATTTAGCGATTATTCCAAAAGAATTATCAATATTAAAATTGAAGATGAAATTATAGATAAACTAATATTTCCTTTTAAAAAATTTGATATTACTGCTCTTGAATATAAACCTTTTACTAGATTTACACTTGCAAAATCTTTAGATGATTCTACAGGTGGAAAGCTAGGAAAATTTATAAACACTATATTAAGAGATAGAGACACAGGTTGTTTTACTATAGGACCTAAAAATAAATCTAAAAAAATCGATAATAATTTTCTTATCAAGCTATCTACAGCTGTAACCCACTTACTTGGTAATCCAAATTTTGACTCAATGGCTGGAAAATATTATGCAAGATTTCATGTTAAACATGAGGACAATAGCGACTCATATCTTAGAAAAGCATATACAAATATGGATCTTCATACTGATGGTACTTATGTTAAAGAAAAAACTGATTGGTTATTAATGTTAAAAATGGAGGAAGAAAATGTACAAGGTGGAGAAACTGCAATGTTGCACCTTGATGATTGGGAACATTTAGATAGCTTAACTAATGATAAAGTTGGAAAACAAAACTTCTTATGGGGCTCTCCGAAAAGTAAAAATGTTGACTATAAAGTAGAACATCCTGTTTTTTCAGAGGATGATAATGGAAAACCACAAATTTCTTATATTGACCAATTTCCTGAGCCTAAAAATATGGAACAGGGATTATTTCTACAAAAATTATCAGACTCTTTAGAAGGAAGTCAAAATAAGATCGTAATGCCTTTACCAGTCGGTTTTTCTGT
>CABYJU010000019.1 GCA_902519325.1 uncultured Pelagibacteraceae bacterium
GAATAGAAAAAAATATCAATCTTATGAAACTTTTGTAAGTAAATATAAAACTCAAATACTAAAACAAAAAAAATTGAGTAATTATATATGAGAAACCCTAATAATCCGTGCATATTCTGTTTTACAAAGAAAAAGGAATATCTTTTTGAAAACGAACTAGCTTATGCAACTACTGACACATACCCTGTTTCAAAATTTCATTCTCTTATAATTCCAAAGCGGTGTGTAAAAAATTATTTTGATCTAACTTCAAAAGAAATCCTAGCGTGCAATAAAATAATTAAAAAATTAAAAAAAAAAATTGAAATGAGTGATAAATCTGTGAAGGGTTTTAACATTGGTACCAACTCTGGCAAGGTTGCTGGACAATCTATTAATCATTGTCACATTCATCTGATTCCAAGACGAAAAAATGATGTTAAAAATCCCCAAGGTGGTGTTAGAGCTGTAATCTCTTCTAAACAGCATTATGTAAGGAAAAAGTAACTTTTATTAACATTTTTTTATTTAGATGAGATTATTAGTCAGTTGAACTAATATTTTTTATAGAATAAGAGCTTATATTAGTATTATATTTAGCGGAGATAATAATATGTTCACAACAAATCCATTTGCTGTCCTTTCTTCAACAGTTCCTTCAATTGCTTTGCAAGCATTTGTTTTATTGATGTTGGCATTAGTGGTGATTGGAACACTGATGGATATTATTCATAAGAAGAATGTAAAATATTTTTTTAATAATGCTAAAAAAGCAAAAAAAGCAGCAAGTAGAGAATTAAGTCTTGGAGAGAAAACAGCGATAATTTCTAAAACAGTAGTGCATGATATTGGAACTACATCTGAATTAGGATTGGGTAAAAGAAGGTTTGCACATGTATTAGGAATGTATGGAACAATATTATTTTGGATCGGGTCAGGTGTTATGATATTTGGATATTCTTCTCCTAATGCTGTAACCCCATCTATATGGCCAATCATTTGGCATGCTGGTGCAATTTTAACTTGCCTTGGAGCATATTGGTTTTGGTTTTTTTTAAGAGTAGATGTATCTGCTGAAGCTCACTCAGTGTTTAGGATCATAAAAGCAGATTTATTTGTTTTAGCTTTAGTATTATCTTCTACGTTTGGTTTAGCTTGGTCGTATTTCCAATATTCAGGATCTACTGGTTTAAGTATTTTATTTTTAATTTTGTTTGCGGTTGCTAACATAGTTTTATTTGGAGGAGTTTACTGGTCTAAATTTGCTCATATGTTCTATAAACCTGGTGCTGCAATCCAAAAAAATTTAGCAGAGGCAGATGGTTCTAGAGATAATTTACCTCCACCTGCAGATGCTCCAGAACAATTTGGACTTGGAATTAAACGTGAGGCACCAAAGCACTATTAATATGATTGATAAAATTTCAAAGAAAGGTAATAAGTAGATATGTCAACTTTTGTATACATGACGAGATGTGATGGTTGTGGTCACTGTGTAGATATATGTCCATCAGATATCATGCACATAGACGAAACTATTAGAAGAGCAAAAAATATAGAACCAAATTTTTGTTGGGAATGTTATTCATGCGTGAAGGCATGTCCTAATCATGCAATTGATGTAAGAGGATATGCTGACTTTGCTCCAATGGGTCATAGTGTTAGAGTTAGAAGAGAAGAAGAAAAAGGAACCATCTCTTGGAGAATTAAATTTAGAAATGGCACAGAGAAAAATTTTGTATCACCAATAACAACAAAACCTTGGGGAAAATTTATACCAAAATTAGCTGAAGCTGATACTCCTAATCAAGGAGAGATTAATTCACAAATTTTATACAACGAGCCACATGGTTTAAATACTGAAAAAGATTTACCAACCTTAGACAAGAATTCATTTAAGCAAGGCGTTTATTATTAATGGCTAAGCACAAAACAATCATTGAAGAATGTGATGTACTAGTTGTCGGTGGAGGTATGGCTGGAACAGGCGCTACCTTTGAGGCAAGACACTGGGGAAGAGATTTAAAAATAATCTGTGTTGAAAAAGCAAACATAGATAGAAGCGGTGCCGTTGCACAAGGTCTTTACGCTATTAACTGTTATATGGGAATGCAATGGGGCGAGAATATGCCAGAGGACCATGTACGGTACGCTAGAAATGATTTGATGGGTCTTGTTAGAGAAGATTTAGGTTATGACATGGCACGTCATGTAGACTCAACTGTTCACATGTTTGATGAATGGGGTCTTCCAATGATGAAAAATAAAGAAACTGGAAGATATCAAAGAGAAGGTAAGTGGCAAATAATGATACACGGCGAAAGTTACAAACCAATTGTAGCTGAAGCTGCAAAAAAATCTGCTGATAAAATTTATAACAGAATAATGATTACTCATCTTTTAAAAGATGAAAAAAATCCAAACCGAATAGCTGGTGCAGTTGGCTTTAATGTTAGAACTGGAAATTTTCATGTATTTAAATCTAGAACAGTAGTTGTTTCTGCTGGAGGAGCATCACACATATTTAAACCAAGAGCAGTTGGTGAAGGTATGGGTAGAACATGGTATGCACCTTGGAGTAATGGATCTGCCTATGCATTACCTATTCAAGCAGGTGCAAAAATGACTCAAATGGAAAATAGAATTGTACTTTGTAGATTTAAAGATGGTTATGGTCCAGTTGGAGCATATTTCCTTCATTTAAAAACATATACTCAAAACGCTAATGGTGAGAACTATGAAAAAAAATGGTATGAAGCTACTAAAGAATTAGTAGGAGAATATATAGACCATCATCCAACACCAACTTGTTTAAGAAATCACGCATTTATTCAAGAAACAGCTGCAGGTGGTGGACCAATTCACATGGTTACAAAAGAAGCATTCCAAGATCCACACTTAGAAACAGTTGGATGGGAAAACTTCTTAGGAATGACAGTTGGACAAGCAGTTGTATGGGCATCTCAAAATATTGATCCAAAATACACAAATCCTGAATTAACAACTTCTGAGCCATATGTAATGGGATCTCATGCTACATGTTCAGGGGCATGGGTTAGTGGACCAGAGGATATAGCACCGGATGAATACTTCTGGGGATATAATAGAATGATGACGATTGATGGATTATTTGGAGCAGGAGATGCGGTTGGCGGAAGTGCTCACAAGTTTTCATCTGGCTCTTTTACAGAAGGAAGGTTAGCATCTAAAGCTGCTGTTAAATATATTCAAGATAAAAAAGCTGATAATATCGAAGTTTCAGATGCACAATTAGAGAAGCTTAAAGAAGAAATATTTAAGCCAATTGAGAACTATACGGTAGGAAGAAATGAAATTACTGGAGGAACTGTTTCTCCAAGCTATATTTTACCTATACAAGGACTACAAAGACTACAAAAAATTATGGATGAATATTGTGGTGGATTAACAAATAATTACATGACAAATGATAATCTACTTAAAAAAGGCTTAGAACAGCTACAATTACTTCAAGAAGACTTAGATCATGTTGGAGCTGAAGATTATCATCAATTGATGAGAGCATGGGAACTTAAGCATAGAGCTGTAACTTCAGAATGTGTTGCTCATCATACTTTATTTAGAGAAGAAACGCGTTGGCCAGGTTACTATTATAGAGGCGATCATATGAAACTTGATGATGAAAACTGGCATTGTTTAACTGTTTCTAGAAGAGATCCTGAAACTGGAAAATTTGAAATGGAGAAAAAGCCTGTTTATCATATCGTTGATGATAAAGAGAAGAAGCAAGCTTCCTAACCATTTTAGATGAGTATTGTCGACAAATCAGACGAAGAAATCATTAAAATTGCTGATCCTATCTGGGAAAACATGGTTAGATGTTCTAACATGAAAGATTATGGCGGTTTTACTAAGGATTTATCATCACAAATGCTCTATGGGGCTAACGAAGTAGAGCTTGGCAAGCAATGGGCAAGCAACAAGCTAATCTCAAGCCTTAAAGAAGGGTGTAAGGCTATAGGTTGTCTTAGAAGAGGCTTGTACGTAACTGTCATCTATAAACAAAACAGCACAGAGATACCTGGAGACTTTTTAGGTCGACTCGTCCTTGGAGAAGAGGGAGATGAGGTCAAAGTCTTTGGAGCAACTATTTTTTAAATTTAACTAAATATTATTTGCATTTAATAAAACTTGTGGTATTTCGCGGTTATGCTTCAAGCTTTTAATGAAAATATTAAGAAAATCCCTTTATTAGTTTCAAATCAGTTTTCAAAAATAATTAAATCCTTTATTTATCTTTTTATATTTTTTACTTGGGCAATTATAATCCTAGGAACATTTCAAAATTTTATTTAATTTATTCTTATAATCATTGACTTTGGATTATGAGAGGAATAGTTAGATTATATGGAATATTTTCTTCCAATAGCTCAAGTCGAAATTAACATACTCTTTATATTTGGTTTAAGTTTAGCAGTTGGAATTCTTTCAGGATTGTTTGGTGTAGGCGGAGGATTTTTAATGACTCCATTTTTAATATTTTTAGGTATTCCACCAGCATATGCAGTACCAAATGAAGCAAGCAATATTTTAGGTACTTCTGTATCTGGTTCAACCACCCATTACTTAAAAGGAACATTAGATTATAAAATGGGATTGATGATAGTGGTTGGAGGAACCATTGGAACCTTACTAGGGATCTTAACTTTTTCTTATTTTCAGGATATTGGAAAAATAAACATCGTTATCTCTTTAGCCTACATGTATATCTTAGCTATACTTGGAACTTTAATGCTGATTCAAGGAGTATCTGAAATTGATAAGGCTAGAAAAAAAATTGTTGTTAGAAAAAAATTACATACTCATTATTGGATACATGGACTACCTTTTCGAATGCGTTTTAAAAAATCAAAGGTTTATGAAAGTGCATTTACTCCAATTATTATTGGATTAATTGTTGGTTATATTGCAGCAATTATGGGAGTAGGCGGAGCATTTATATTGGTTCCCGCAATGATTTATATTATTGGAATGCCAACCAAACTAATTCCTGGCACATCTTTGTTTGTTACAATATTTGTAAGCGCAATAGTAACAATTTTACATGCTTTTAATTATGGGACCATAGATTTAATATTAGTTATAGTTTTAATTTTAGGATCAATCATCGGAGTACAATTTGGTCAAAAAATTGGTGAAAAAGTTGATAGTTCAGAATTTAAAACAATCCTAGCCGTACTTTTATTATTAGTTGGAATTGCGATTGCTTATGACACTTTTATTAAAGATGATGTAGTTGTTGAAACAGTGGTAAATGGAACTAATAACCTTGGTAACATTGCAAAGTTTATTTTAGATTATTCAAAAGACCTTCCTGTATTTTACGGACTTACATCAGTTGTATTAGCAGTAGTTCTTGGAATTGGAGCTGCAATTTTAAGAAATTATATTTCTAAGTGGAACAAAGCTAGAGAAGCCAAGCTTAAAGCTTAAGCACTTCTGTATAATTTAGTCATTACAAATTCTCTATGACCTAATGCTTCAGCACAAGTTAATCTTCCATTAGCAACTCTTATCGTTGCTTTAATTAATTCGTCACCTGCTTCGTCTAAATTCATTTCTCTTGATAAAATTTTAGATACATCAACATCAATATGTTCACTCATGGTTCTAGCAGTTAAAGGATTAGCAGTTAGTTTTAATACTGGTTCAATTGGGTTTCCAATTATATTTCCTTGTCCAGTTGGAAATAGGTGAAGATTAAATCCTCCTGCAGCTTGTAAAGTAACGCATTCAGCAGCAGCCGATGAGGTATCCATAAAGTATAAGCCTGGACCTTTAGTTGGTTCTTCTGCTGGTTCTAGTACATCAATAAATTTGCATCCACCAATTTTTTGAAAGTTTCCAAATGCTTTTTCTTCGATTGTAGTAAGTCCACCTGCTATATTTCCAGCTGTTGGTTGACTTTCGGAAAGATCATCTGTTGCTTCTTTTAAGATAAAATCATTATACGAACTCCACGTTTTTCTAAACTTTTCTTGAGCTTCAGGAGTTTTTCCTCTTTTTTCACATACAGTTTCAGCACCCGTTAGCTCAGATGTTTCACCAAAACATAAATGAACACCAAGGGGCTCTAATTTATCCATTAAATTTCCAACTGTAGGATTGGATGCTAATCCTGATGTTGTATCAGACTCTCCACATTTAACAGATATCCATAAGTCACTTATAGGACGTTCTTCTCTTTGTTTTTCTGATGCCCAAATTGAAAATTCCTGAGCTTTCTTTGAAACTCTTGCAATTGTGTTTATATCCCCAACACCTTCTATACTAAAACCTTCAACTGGTTTTCCAGTTGTTGCAATTGCATCAACAATTCTTTTTGTCCACTTAGGCTCAATACCAATTACTATAACTGCTGCAACATTTGGATTTTTTCCTGTTCCAATCATTGTTCTAAAATGAAGCTCTAAGTCTGCTCCAAATTGTAATCTTCCATAAGAATGTGGAAGTGCAATCGTACCTTTA
>CABYJU010000020.1 GCA_902519325.1 uncultured Pelagibacteraceae bacterium
ATATTAATCATCAATGGTCCTAATCTTAATCTAATAGGTGAAAGAGAACAATCACAATATGGTAGCAAAGATTATAAATACTTAGAAGATATTTGTAAGAGAAAATCGACAGATTTAAAATTAAATCTTGAGATTAAGCAATCAAATATGGAGGGCGAAATTGTTGACATTATTCAAAGTGCTCGAAAAGAATTTGACGGAATTATAATTAATGCAGGCGGCTATAGTCACACATCAGTAGCAATTAGAGACGCACTAGATGTATTTAAAGGTAAAATAATTGAGCTACATATATCAAATATTTATAAAAGAGAGGAATTTCGCCATAAATCTATAATAAGCGGAGTGGTAACAGGAATAATTTGTGGATTAGGGATAAATGGATATATTTTAGCCATAAATTCTATGCATGAAATGTTAAATGAAAATAAATAAAAATATAATCAAAGAGCTTACAGAATATTTAGATGAGTTTAATCTTACTGAGATAGAATACACTGAAAAAGATATAAAAGTAAAAGTATCAAAATCATCTGGAGCAAATATAGCTACAGTTAAAGAAATAAAATCAGATATAAAATCAGAGAATATAAAATTTGACAATACTAGTGGAACTGAAGTCCCGTCACCTATTATAGGAACAGCCTATTTAGCACCAGAACCTGGTGGTAAAAAGTTTGTAGAGATTGGTAAAAAAATAAAGAAAGGCGACACAATTATGATTGTTGAAGCTATGAAAACGATGAATCATGTTCCATCTCCAATAGCTGGCACTGTAAAAAAAATTTGTGTTGAAGATGGTCAGCCAGTTGAATATGGACACACCATAGCAATAATTGAGTAATAATGTTCAAAAAAATTCTTGTTGCAAACCGGGGTGAGATAGCTGTCAGAATTATAAGAGCCTGCAAAGAATGGGGTATACAGACAGTAGCAATTCATTCTGATGTTGATAAAAATAGTATGCATGTAAGATTGGCAGATGAAAGTATATGCGTAGGTCCACATCAAGCAGCAAACAGTTACTTAAATATTCCTGCTATTATGTCTGCAATTGAGTTAACAAATTGTGAAGCAGTGCATCCAGGTTATGGTTTTTTATCTGAAAATTTCGAATTTGCAAAAATTCTTGAACAAAATAAAATAAAATTTATCGGTCCATCTTCTTCATTAATAAAGATGATGGGAGATAAAATTGAAGCAAAAAAAATTGCAAAAAAACATGGTCTTCCAGTTATTGAAGGATCTGATGGAGGTGTAACTGACTTTAATGAAGCAAAGAAAATATGTAAAGAAATTGGATATCCAGTTTTAATTAAAGCTGCCGGTGGAGGTGGAGGGAAAGGTATGAAAGTTGTTAACAGAGAAGATGAATTTGAAAATTTATTTTTAACAGCAAAAACTGAAGCAAAAAAATTTTTTGGTAATGACGAAGTATATATTGAGAAATTTTTTCAAAATCCAAGACATATAGAAGTACAAGTATTATCTGGGAAAAATAGAACAGTACATTTATATGAAAGAGATTGCTCTATTCAAAGAAGACATCAAAAATTAATTGAAGAAACTCCTAGTCCATTGCTTAATGATCAAATAAGAAAGGATCTTTTTGATAAAACTGTAAAAATGGTAAGCCAAATTGGATATGAAGGAGCTGGAACAGTAGAATTTATTTTTGAGGATGGAAAATTTTATTTTTTAGAAATGAACACAAGAATACAAGTAGAACATCCAGTAACAGAAGTTGTAACGGGTATAGATTTAATCAAAGAACAAATCTGGATTGCATATGATGGTAATACAGCTTTAAAACAAGAAGATATTAAGCCAAGGGGACATGCTATTGAGTGCAGAATTAACGCAGAAGATGTAAGTAAAAATTTTCAACCATCGCCAGGGGAAATTACTATGTGTCATCAGCCCTCTGGTTTTAGGACAAGAGTAGATGGTGCGATATTTCAAGGTTATAAGGTAACTCCATATTATGATAGCATGATTTGCAAGGTAATATGTCATGGGAGGAACAGAACTGAAGCAATTCAAAGAATGCGAAGGTCCCTTGATGAATTTGTTATAGAGGGTATTAAAACAACAATAGACTTACATAAAATACTTTTAAATCATAAAAAATTTTTAGATTCTGATTTTAATGTGAGTTGGCTTGATAAAGAAAAATTACTTTAAGAATAACATTTTTTTAACCAAATATCATACACAGGATGATCAAAAGGTCTAATTGAAGGGGACGAAGCAAAAGTCCAGTCATTGAAGATAAAAACTTTATTTTCATCTTTATTAATTGTATCTCTTACTTGCATATATGCTGTAACTTCTGGATCATCATCAAATTTTGAATTATTACATTTAAGGATATTTATAGAAAGATTTTTAAATTTATATTCCCTACCAACTTCAATTTCAATTAAATCGCTTTGTGAATTTACTTTATCTAAAATTGTTAGAACTGCAAATTTTTCAGTTTTTATTTGATTTTCACTTGAAGAGTTGATTGTTAATAAACAATAAGAAAAAAAAACAAGTATACAAACTTTAGCTTTTCCAAGAAGTGTATTTTTTTTTTGAAGCATTTTTACTTTTGTTTTTATTTGGATGGTAGGAATTTTCTGTTCCCGTTTGATTTGGCATATGCTCTTTTTGCCAATTATATTTGTCTAATTCATGACTGTTTTCAATTTTATTTCCTGTATGATGCATCCAGGAATACCACTCACTTGGTATTTTTGATGCTTCAACTTCTCCGTTATAAATAACCCATCTTTTTCCTGACTTGCTTTCATAATATTTGTTACCTGAATTATCTTTGCCAACTAATTTTCCAAATAAAATTGTATTTAGCCTTGTGCCAAATGTTTGTTTGTTCCACCAAGTAAAAATTTCTTTAATCATTTTTTTAATTATTTTCAATTTATAATTGTAAATTTACAATTAGACTATAATTGAAAAATGTATATACATAAATCTTATCAAGATTCAATTTACAAATAGGATTACAATGGCAAAATATTTAGTTGAAACATATTACACATGTAGCTTTAAAGTATCTCATTATTTAGATGATATAAATGAGGAAAATCTTAACAATTTAGAGAAAAATGACGATGGTAAATTTGAAATTATCGATGTCAAACTAGATAATAGAAAAACAAAAAACCTTAAAGATACTAAAAGTAGTAAAGTCGAAATTGTTTCACAACCAATTAGAAATCAAAATACTAAAAGTAGTAATAATTCCAAACCAATTGACGAAAATTTTAGAAAAAATATAACTGATAATATAGGCAAAAGATTTAGTATGCCTGATAGAAGAAAAGGTTATATCCAAAAAGCTTCAATAGGTGATCACAAAGTATATTTGCATACTGGTGAGTATGAAGATGGTAAAATAGGAGAAATTTTTATCGATACCAGTAAGGAGGGTGAGTTAGTAAAGGCTCTAATGAATAATTTTGCAATAGCAATATCATTAGGCCTTCAATATGGAGTTCCGCTAGACGAATTTGTAAATGCATATTTAGATACAAAATTTGAACCTTCTGGTAAAGTTTATGGAAATGATCGAATAATGAGTGCAAGTTCAATATTAGATTATATTTTTAGAGAGCTAGCGATTTCCTATTTAAATAGAGAAGATTTAGCTCACACCCCATCTATAACTGGTAATTCTGAAACAAGTGAAAGTCAAGAAAGTGAAGATCAAAATCAATTAATTAAACTTGTAAAAGATATTACAAGCAAAGGATTTGTTAGAAACGATTATAAAAAGAAACTAGTGGATTTGTCAGATATAAGAATAAATCTTAAAGGAAAAAAATAATTATTTTTTTCTTTTTGAAATATAAAGTTCTTTAAGTTGATTTTCGTCTACTTCAGATGGAGCATTCATCATTAAATCTTGTGCATTTTGATTCATTGGGAACATAGTTACCTCTCTAATATTTTTTTCTTCTGCTAGTAACATTACGATTCTATCTATTCCTGGAGCAATACCCCCATGCGGAGGTGCACCATAGCTTAAAGCATTAATCATACCACTAAATTTTTCATTCACTTTTTCTTTTGGGTAGCCTGCGATTTCAAATAATTTATACATTAAATCTGGTTTGTGATTTCTAATTGCTCCAGAAGACAATTCAATACCGTTACAAACAATATCATATTGAAAAGCTTTCAGTTTTAGAGGTTCTGAGAGATCTAAGTTATCGGTATCACCTTGGGGCATAGAAAATGGGTTGTGGCTAAATTCAATCTTTTTTGTATTTTCATCTATTTCAAACATTGGATAGTCAACTACCCAACAAAATGAAAAAACATTTTCGTCAATTAACTTTAATTCATTTGCTATTTTATTTCTCGCATTGCTTAATAATTTTTCAACTTCAGATTTATTTCCACATGACATAAATATTGTATCGCCTATCTCAGCATTCATTTTTGTCATTATCTCTTTCAAGGATTCCTCAGAAAAAAATTTTCCCACAGGTCCTTTAGCGCTTAATTTGTCTGAATTTTCTATAGAAAAATATGCAAGACCAGATGATCCCTCATCTTTTGCCCATTTGTCAATTCCATCAAAAAAACTTCTAGATTTTTCAGATGTATTTTTTGTCACAATACCTCTAACTATCGATCCTTTAATTACTAATTTTTTAAATATTTCAAAATTAACATCATCTCTTTTAAAAATTTCAGTAATGTCTGCTATTTCCAAAGGATTTCTCAGATCTGGTTTGTCTGAACCATATTTCAACATAGCTTCATTGAAAGGAATTCTAGGAAATTTTTCATGTAGCAACTTTTTGGAAGAAAAATTTTTGAATAGATTTATAAATAACTCTTCAACTATTTTAAATACATCCTCTTGTTCTACAAAAGACATTTCTAGGTCAAGCTGATAAAACTCTCCTGGACTTCTATCCGCTCTAGCGTCCTCATCTCTAAAACACGGCGCAATTTGAAAATATTTATCAAAACCAGACACCATGATTAATTGTTTAAATTGCTGGGGCGCTTGAGGTAAAGCATAAAATTTACCTGGGTTTAGTCTACTTGGTACTAAAAAATCTCTTGCACCTTCTGGGCTAGATGAAGTTAATATAGGTGTTTGATATTCCAGAAAACCATATTTTTGCATTTCAGATCTAATAAATGAAATAATTTTAGATCTTAAAATAATATTATTATGAATTTTATTTCTCCTTAAATCTAAAAATCTGTACTTTAGTCTAATTTCTTCAGAGTATTCTTGATCTGAAAAGACAGGTAGTGGCAATTCCTTAGTTTTGGCAAGTATTTTATATTTTTCAACTCCTACTTCAATTTCTCCAGTATTTAAATTTTTGTTAATTGTATCTTTTTCTCTCACTAAAACTTTACCTTCAACCTGTAGTACAGTTTCTAATGGGAGTTTTTCTATTTCTTTAAATATTTTTTTACTCTCATCAATTACACATTGAGTTAGTCCGTAGTGATCTCTTAAATCTAAAAATAATAGATTTCCATGATCTCTTTTCTTATTTATCCAACCTGATAACTTTAT
>CABYJU010000021.1 GCA_902519325.1 uncultured Pelagibacteraceae bacterium
AGCATTTTGGATATCAACTACTAGTCCTCCTGAAAATCTAGATTTAATTCTTTCTTGTATTCTAGTTAATTTGTTTGGTGGTCTATCTGCTGATACAATAATTTGAGATCCTTTCTCTAGCAAAACATTAAATGTATGAAAAAACTCTTCTTGCATAGCTTCTTTCCCATTCATAAATTGAATATCATCAATCAAAAATATGTCTGTATTTCTAAAATACTCTTTAAACTTCACCATGTCATTGGATTTTATCGATTTTACAAATTGATACATAAATCTTTCAGCTGAAATAAACATTACTTTATTTTTTTCTTTCAAGCTTAAACCAATTGCATTTAACAAATGTGTCTTACCCATACCAACTCCACCATAAATATATAAAGGGTTATAATGGGCTATTTGCTCTGAAACTTTTTTTGCAGCCTCAAACGCTAGTTTATTACTTTTTCCAAGCAAGAAATTCTCAAAGTTTTTATTTGGGTCTATTCGATTATATTGAAGATAAGAGTCTTTAATAAAAGAAACTTTTTCATTATCTGACAAATTAACTTGTTTTATTTCATTGATATTTTCGATTTTTATATTATCGTTAATTACAAATTCTATTCTAGAAATATCTTTTCTATATAATTTAATTATTTGTAATATTTGATCTAAATATCTTGAAGTTATCCAATCTCGAATAAATCTTGTCGAAACAGACAACAAAACATAATTCTTAAATTCGTCAACCAAATCAATTTTTTTTAACCAACTATCATAAATCTCAGAACCAAACTTATTTTTCATTTCATTTTGTAATAATTTCCAATCGATCTTATTAATATTGTCTGATTTAATGTTAGTGAGATTATTTTTCATGAGAGTCTGTTAAACTCCTATTCATAATTCAATGCAATAAATTTATTTTTATTCTCAAAAAAAAATAAAATTTACAATTGTATAAATTAATAATTGAATCTATTTTTAGGGACTTAAAATTAGTAATCTTAAATTTACTTTATTTATTTTTTTTTATCTTGGTACTAAAAGATTAAAAGATTCTTTTTTTAATTGAAAAAATAATCTCTAGGGTTGTAATTTCTTTAAGTAAACTAAAAGTTGTTATAAGGAGTTTATTTTTTTTGTTATTCTAGAAATATTTCTTGACGCGTTTTGCTTTTTTATCACCCCTGTCTTTGCTATTTTCATCAATTCTGAGTTCAATTTTGGCAAGAATGCTAAAGCTTCTTTTTTGTCCTTTTTATCAAGAATTAAATTCATTTTTTTTATTGCAGATCTAAACCTGCTTTTTCTAGACTTATTTACCATTGTTTGACGTGATATACGTCTTATTCGTTTAATAGCTGATTTAGTGTTTGCCATAAGCGCGATTGTATATAACGAGAAATTTATACGGTCAATATAATAATTTTTTATTTTTGACAAATATTACAAAAAAATGTTGATCTATTAGTGATAAATTTTTTTTTTATTGTCCCTTTGCATCCTGGTGAAAGACAACTCTTATTTTCTCTATTGTATACTTTAAAGTTATCTTGAAAAGATCCATTTTTACCAACTATATTTTTGAAATCTCTGATACTAGACCCACCTTTTTTTATAGCTAAATTTAAAATTTTTCTTGAATGTTTAATAATATTAATACAATCGTTATTACTTAAAGATTTTGCTTTTTTTTTTGGATTTATTTTAGAGCTGAATAAAATTTCACTTGCATAAATATTCCCCAAACCTGAAACAAACTTTTGATCTAAGAGAAAATTTTTTATATTCTTTTTCTTTTTATAAAAATATTTTTTTAAGTAGTTGAGATTAAATTTTGAGGAAAAAGGCTCAGGACCATAGTTATTTATAAAATTTTCTAAGTTATTCTTATTTTCAAATAATTTGAAATAACCAAATCTTCTGGGATCATTATATATAATTTTTATGTTATCAAATTCCAAAAACACATGGTTATGTTTTTTTGGTAAATAAGGACTGTGATAAAAACTTGCATTTGTTTTTTGATTTAAAATATTTTTTCTTAAGAGATGTATAGTGCCAGACATTCCAAGATGAATTAAGCAAAATTTTTCATCATTTAAAACTAGTATGATATATTTTGAAAACCGCTTAACTTTTTTTATTGATTTTGACTGAAGTCTTGTTTCAAAACCTTTCTTTATTTTGTACCTTAAATTCCTATTCTTTATACTTACTTTTTTTATTTTTTTTCCTGTTATTGTTCTACTTAGTGACTCTTTAACAACTTCTACTTCTGGCAATTCTGGCATTTATTATTATATTAATTAATATTATTTATTTTATGCAACAATATCTTCAAAATAAAAAAGGTCTAGTCCAAGGTGTCTTTGATAAAGTTTATGATAAATACGACATCATGAATGATTTGATGTCATTCGGAGTTCATAGAATCTGGAAAAGAAATTTAATAAATTGGATGAACCCAGGTAAAAATAAAATTCTAGCAGATGTTGCATGTGGCACAGGTGATATAGCAAAACTTTTTATCGATAATAGTTCAAATAAAAATATAGAATTATTTTGTATTGACCCCAATGAAGGAATGATGAAAAAAGGAAAAAATAGACTATCAAATTACAAAAATATCAAGTGGATTAAGGGTTCGGCAGAGAAATTGCCTTTAAAATCTAATTCATGTGATTATTACACAATCAGTTTTGGTTTAAGAAATACAAAAAATATTAATAAATCCTTAAGTGAAGCGTACAGAGTTTTAAAGTCTGGAGGTAGATTTTTTTGTTTAGAATTTTCAAAAATTCAAAATTTAAACTTAGATTTAGTCTATAAAAGATACTCTAAATTAATTCCAGAAATAGGAAAATTTGTGGTTGGTGAAAAAGAACCCTATGAATATCTAATAAAAAGTATCCAAGAATTTGTTAATCAAGAGGAATTAAAGGGTTTAATGGAGAAAAACAATTTTATTAAATGTGAGTATAGAAACTTTTCTGGTGGAATAGTAGCTATTCACTCAGGTTGGAAAATATGATTAAAAAATTATACATACTTTTTAAGCTTGGAAGGAAATTAGCAAAATCTGACGCTTTAAGTATATTCACAAAGTTTCATAATCCACCGATTGGAATAAAAATTTTATTCTATTTGTTATCTTTATCATTTTCAAAAAAAGATAATTTTTTTGTAAATGAAACCGAAGGTGAAAGATTATCAAACTCCTTGCAATCTATGGGTACAACATTCATTAAATTAGGTCAATTTCTAGCAACTAGACCAGATATAATTGGAGAAAAGTTATCAAAGCAACTAGAGAGTTTACAAGATCGTTTGCCTCCCTTCGAATTATCTAAAGCTAAAGAAATAATCAAAAAGGATCTAGGGGAAGATAATTTTAATTCAATTATAAATCTATCTGAACCAGTGGCAGCAGCATCTATAGCTCAAGTTCATAAAGCGCAAATAAATGATAATGGCACAATTAAAGATGTGGCTATAAAAATTTTACGACCAAATATAAAAAAAATATTCAACGAAGAAATTGATGCTTTGATGCTTTTTGCTTTTTTAACTGAGTCAATTATCAAAAAGACAAAAAGACTTAAATTAGTTGAGGTTGTTTATTTGCTAAAAGAAATAACCAATTTAGAAATGGATTTAAGATTTGAAGCCGCTGCAGCTAATGAGTATTCTGAAAACACAAAGAATGACAGTGGATTTCAAGTTCCTAGAATTTATTGGAATTTTACAAGTGAAAATGTAATGACTTTAGACTGGGTTGAAGGTGTCTCTATAAGAGAAACAGAAGAGTTAGAAAAAAGAAATATAGATACCAAAAAAATTGCATCAGATATTATTCAACATTTTCTAAGACATGCTGTTAGAGATGGATTTTTTCATGCAGATATGCATCAAGGTAACATTTTTATAAACAATAGTGGTCAAATAGTTCCTATCGATTTTGGTATAATGGGAAGGCTCGATGATTTGAGTAAAAAATTTCTTGCTGAGATTTTATATGGTTTTATTAAACGAGATTATAAAAAAGTGGCTGAAGTTCATTTGGCTGCAGGGTTGGTTCCAAAAGAAGTGCCTGTTGATGATCTCGCCCAAGCACTAAGATCAATAGGAGAGCCAATATTTGGTCAGTCAATTAAAGATATATCTGGCGGTAAATTACTCAAACAACTTTTTGATGTGACAGAAAAATTTAATATGCAAACTCAACCACAGTTGCTCATGCTACAGAAAACCATGGTAGTAGTTGAAGGTGTTGCAAGAAGATTAAATCCAGAGACAAACATTTGGGAAACCTCAAGACCTGTTCTTGAAAAATGGCTTAAAGAAACAAAAGATCCTATAACAACATTAAATGAAACTCTAAAAAATTCTGCAGAAGTTATAAAAAGATTACCAGAAATGCCGCAAATAATGGATAAAGCAAACCAAGCATTAACATTTCTTGCAAGTGGACAAATTCCACAAAATACTAATACGTATAATGATCTAAATACAAAAAAAAATGAAATGGTAGCTTTCAGAAATCAATCAATCATTGGTTTATTATTACTTGTAATTTTAGGATTAGTAGTATTTTAATCTCGACGATGAATTATTTTGAGAATAAAAAAATACTGTTGATTATATGTGGTGGAATTTCTGCTTACAAAAGTCTTGAGTTAATAAGATTATTTAAGAAAAATGGTGCTCGTGTAAAAACTATATTAACAAAAAATGCAAAAGAATTTGTAACTCCACTATCTGTTTCGTCTCTTTCCCAAGAAAAAGTTTATGACGATATATTTAGTGCAGAAAACGAAGCTGAGATGGACCATATATCTTTATCAAGATGGGCTGATGCAGTATT
>CABYJU010000022.1 GCA_902519325.1 uncultured Pelagibacteraceae bacterium
ATTAGTTCATGTTCCATAACTGCCAATAGGGGAGAGATAGTAGCTATTCTAGGTCCCAATGGTGCTGGTAAATCAACAGCCATGAAAGCGATGCTCGGATTATTAAAATTAAAATCAGGCTCTGTAACTTTGAATGGCGAAGATATTTCAAAAATTAATCCTCAAGATCGAGTAAAAAAGGGTATTTCATTTGTTCCACAAACAAGAAATGTATTTGCAGAATTAACTGTTAGAGAAAATTTAGAGATTGGTGGCTTTTTGACAGAAGGGAGTTTAGAAAATAAAATTGAGAGTATTTATAGTTTATTTCCAATTTTAAGTGAAAAAAAATCCCAAGTCGTCGGACAATTATCTGGTGGACAACGTCAACAAGTTGCGCTTGGAAGAGCTTTAATGAGCGATCCGTCGGTTCTTATGTTAGATGAGCCCACAGCTGGAGTTTCTCCAATTGTAATGGATGAATTGTTTGAACATATAATCAAAGTTAAAAAAACAGATGTTGCCGTTATTATGGTCGAGCAAAATGCAAAGCAAGCATTAAGTATTTCAGATCGAGGCTATGTATTGGTAACTGGTCAAAATAAATTTGAGGGATCCGGTAATGATTTACTTGAGGATCCCGAGGTTCGTAGATCTTTTTTGGGAGCATAATGGATTTCTTAAATGCAATAATTGTACTTTTTAATTTCACAATAATACCAGCCTTAGCTTATGGTTCACAATTAGCTTTAGGTGCTATTTTTGTTACTTTAATTTATGCGGTTTTAAGATTTGCTAATTTTGCAACCGGAGACATGATGTCTTTCGGGACAATGTTTGCAGTTATTCTAACATATTATTTTCAGTCCTTAGGTTTTGGATTAGGTGTTTTACCAACAGCACTTTTGACAATTCCTTTTGCCGTACTAATGATGATTTTATATATGTTAATCATAGACAAATTCGTTTTCAGTTATTACAGGATAAAAAAAAGTCCTCCAGTTCAGTTTGCAATGGTCAGTGTAGGGGTAATGTTTGTCACTCAAGCCTTAATTAGAATAATCATTGGACCATCTGACAGAAGATTTTTAGATGGTGAAAAATTTATAATTAAAGCAACAGAATTTAAAGAAATGACTGGTCTTGCAGAAGGTATAACTTTAAAATCTACACAAGCAATAACAATAATCGTAACTCTAATTGTTGTTTCAATAATGTTTTGGTTTTTAAATAGAACTAAAACTGGAACAAGTATGAGAGCTTATTCAGACAATGAAGATTTAGCATTATTGTCTGGTATAGATCCTAAGAGAGTTGTTTTCATAACATGGGTCATCGCAGGAATTTTGGCTACTATTGGTGGAGTATTATACGGTTTAGATAAAAGTTATAGACCTTTTGTTTATTTTAATAATATGCTTCCAATATTCGCTGCAGCAATTGTTGGGGGAATCGGGAATCCATTCGGAGCCTTCCTAGGTGGATACGTTATAGCTTTTGCAGAAATATTTGTAACTTACGCATACAAAAGATTTATTTCATATCTATTACCTGAACATCTTGAGCCAGATTCTTTACTCCAGTTATTATCGACAGATTACAAGTTTGCAGTTTCATTCTCAATTTTAGTAATTGTTTTATTAATAAGGCCGTCAGGTATCTTTAAAGGAAAAGTAATATGAGGAATTATAAAAATGTCATCGCCGCATATTCAATCATGATATTTTTAATAATTTTGGTTGGGATATTTCAATCCTGGTCTATTGCATTAACTATTTTAAATTATTGTTTAATTTCCGCAGTTATGACAATTGGGGCAAATATACAATGGGGTTATGCTGGATTAATTAATTTTGGGATAATGGGATATACAGCATTAGGAGGATTAGCTGTAGTTTTAGTTTCGGTTGAACCAGTCAAAAAAGCTTGGCAAGTTGGAGGTTTAAATATTTTAGCTTGTATATGGATAATTGTTGCAATTATCTTTGTAGTTAAATTTATACTTAATAGATTTGATAAGTCTAAATTAAGAAATTACTCAGTAGCCTCTGTAATCTTGGGTGGAATAATTTTACTAAGAGTAACTGCTGCACCAGGAATAGAGGCTATAGAGTCAGTTGATCCAGCAAAGACAGGATTTCTCGGTGGTATGGGATTACCCGTTTTATTTTCCTGGATTTTCGGTGCGCTTTTGGCTGGCAGTTTAGCATTTATCATAGGAAAGATCGCATTAGGTCTTCGTGCAGATTATTTGGCTATTGCAACATTATTAATAGCAGAAATTATCGTTTCAATTATTAAACATGAGGAATGGTTGGCAAGAGGTGTAAAAAATGTAATAGGATTAAAAAGACCAGCACCATACGAAATAGATCTACAAACTTCAGAATGGTTTATAAATTTAGTTACAAAATTTAATTCATCAAAATTAAACTTAATTAATTCAATCTCTGATAAGCAAGAAGCTCTAAATCAAATGATTATTGATGCTTCATCGGTTTATGTAAAATTATGTTTTACAGGTTTATTTCTTACTGTTGTTATTATCTTGTTAATTGTGACTCAGAAAGCCCTCTATTCACCTTGGGGAAGGAAAATGAGAGCTATAAGAGATAATGAAGAGGCGGCAAGTGCAATGGGTAAAAATATTGTTAAAGAGCATCTTCTTATTTTTATTTTGGGATCTGCAATTGTTGGCTTAGCAGGAGCTATGATGGTTACAAATGACGGTTTGTTTACACCAGGTAGCTATAGACCTATGAGATATACTTTTGTAATTTGGGTTATGGTTATTGTAGGTGGAACAGGAAATAATTTTGGAGCAATATTGGGGGGATTTGTAGTTTGGTTTTTATGGGTCGAAGCTGCTCCAATTGCATTATTTTTAATTAATTTGTTTACATCCCATCTGCCAGAAACTAATGCATTGAGAGTTCACTTAATTGAAAGTGCCCCATATTTTAGATTCTTAGTCATAGGAATTGGTTTACTTTTAATAATGCGTTATAGACCACAAGGAATTATTCCGGAAAAAATTATTAAACAATAATGTATTATATTTTATTAGGTATTGTTTTAGGATTAATATTTTATTTATCTGATAAATATTTATTTTAAAACCCCAGTTAAGAAACTGGGGTTTTAATTTCTAATTATCTTTGCTTTTTGTCTTTAAACTTTCCACCTTTTATTTCTTTTTCAATAAAAGATCCAAAAGCTTCACCAACATCTGTAAATTCAACAGCTGTAGCACCTTCATAGTTTACCGCTTTACCTTTAGCTAATAAATCAAGTGCTTTCTTTAACTCACCTGGATAAATTTTTGTTCCAGGAGCATTGGCTACTGACATTACATTTTTTTGAACAGTCATTCTGTCAGCTTTTCCACCAGCTTGCATTGCAAGTGTGATCAAGGCTGCTGCATCATAACTTTCACCTGTGTAAGGACCTGATGAGTCAATACCACCAGCACTAGCAACTTCTTTAAATATACCAGCACCTTTACCCATTGATCCTGGTAAAGATCCAAATGATTTATTTAAATCTTTTCCAAATCTGTCAGTAAGAGAGTCTCCAATCATTCCATCTGAAAGAACAAAAGTATCAAATGATCCAGAGTCTAATGATCCTTGAATAATACTACCACCAGCTTGATCTAAGTAACCTAAAACAGCAAGAGCATCTCCACCCGCTGCTGCAAGTGTAGCTACTTCTGCACCATAGTCACCTTTACCTTCTTCGTGTGCTGTAACAGCTGTTACTTTAATACCATGAGCTTTAACTGCAGCTACATAAACATCTGCTAAACCTTTTCCATAGTCATTGTTAGTATGAGTTACAGCTAATGATTTAACTTTTCTGTCCTTTGTAATATCCGCTAAGACCTGTCCTCCTCTAGCATCTGATGGAGCAGTTCTGAAGAAATAACCATTATCATTAAGATCTGTTAATCCTGGAGATGTAGCTGATGGTGAAATCATAACAACACCATTTGGTACCGCAACATTAGTTGCTATTGCACCTGTAACACCAGAACAATCAGCACCCATAATAGCAACAACACCACCGGAAACTAAACCTTCAGCAGCAGTTGTAGCAGCAGCAGAATCAACACAAGTTGAGTCAGCTCTTTCTACAGATATTTTTTTTCCACCAAGTAATGAGCCAGAATCTGAAGCTTCTTTAAAAGCAAGTTCTGCAGAAGCAGCCATTGCAGGTGTTAGGGTTTCAATTGGACCAGTAAATCCTAAAATAATACCCATTTTAATTCCATGTCCATCTGAGAAAGCTTTTGAAGTAAAGCTTAAGATAAACACGAATATACCTATTAGTAATTTTTTCATATTTTCCCTTTAATTGTTAACAATTTATATAATCAAAATTAAATCCTATTAAATTATTATTTCAATGAGAAAATTATCTCAATTTTCGAACAAATACTTATAATTTTAGCAATTATCTATTAGGAGTGTCTGTCGCAATCATTTGACCTCTGACTTTTTCTCTAAAGTAAATATACACTCCTGCAGAAATAATAATAGCTGCCCCAAGAAACGTTCTTGGTTCAGGTATTGTTTCAAATAATATATATCCCGCAATCATAGCAAAAATTATATAAGAGTATTCAAACAAAGATACAATTGAAGGTGAAGCAATACTATAAGCTGAAAAGACACAAAAGAAAGATATAGAAGCAACAACCCCCATTACAAAGACATATGGCCATGAAACT
>CABYJU010000023.1 GCA_902519325.1 uncultured Pelagibacteraceae bacterium
AAATGGATATCTTTGTTTCTAAATTTGTTAATTCAATTATTGACAATCTCGATCATAAAGAATTAGTTTCCTTAGATAAGTTAATTAATTTTGATGACGAAACTTTAGTCAACTTAAGTTTAGGTAAAAATTCAAAAGATTTTGAAGATAAAATCATCTTAGAAAAACTTATAGAATTTAAAAATAGTTATTAGTGGCGGAGAGACTGGGATTCGAACCCAGGAAAGAGTTGCCCCTTTGCCGGTTTTCAAGACCGGTGCTTTCAACCGCTCAGCCATCTCTCCTAATTTGTAATAATTAAAATTCTATATTTCATAAACAAAATAGTTTAATTGATCAATATAATGTTAAGCAAAAATCAATTTAATAAAGGTATAATTTTAACGGCATTTGGTTCTTTCTGGTGGGGTTTTATTGGAGTTATATATTTTAAATATATTGCTTTTGCTGGCCACATTGAAGTTGTCCTACATCGAAGTGCATGGACAACTGTTATGTTAATTTTAACAACAATCATTTTATCAAAGTGGAAAAAATTTAGCTCAGTTTTTAAAGATAAAAAAAAAATTATGATGCTGTTTTTATCTGGATTATTAATTTTTACGAATTGGGCTGTTTGGATTTATGCAATAGGGAATGATCAAGTTATAGATGCTAGTTTTGGATATTTTATAATGCCTATAATAAGTGTTTTTTTAGGTTATTTTTTTTTAAAAGAGAAATTAAGTTTCAAAACTAAAATTTCACTTTTAATCGTAACTATATCGATATTGTATTTAGTAATATCTAGTTTCCAATCAATACCATGGGTTGGATTAATAGTAGCTTTAAGTTGGAGTTTTTATAATTTGGTAAGAAAAAAAATTGATGTAGACACAGATATTGGTTTATTAGTTGAAAGTTTATTTATTTTTCCAGCGGTAATATTTGCATTTTATTTAATTGTACAAAATGATTTAAATGATTTTGACATATCGAATGTCAAATTAATGTTAATATTCATGCTGGCAGGTCCTATGACAGTGATTCCTTTATATTTATATGTTAGGGGTGTTGAATTATGTGGTTTAGGTCCAACAGGTATGGTTTTTTATATAACTCCAACTTTGCAATTCTTGTTGGGTTATTTCTTATATAATGAGGAATTAGATATACATAAATTAATCAGCTTTATTTTGATATGGATTGCTGTATCGATATACCTAAAAGATTTGTATGAAAAAAATTAAATTATTTATCATATCAATATTATTTATATTAAATTCTTCAACTCTAATCGCTGATGATTTTAACAATTGGAAAATAAAATTTAAAAAAAGAGCAATTAACGAAGGTATTAGCAAATCAACAGTTAATAATTTAATAGATAACTCCAAGTTCTTACCTGATGTAATAAAATATGACAGATACCAACCTGAATTCTATGAAGACACAAAGACATATATTTCAAAAAGAACCTCTTCAAAAAAAGTAAAACTAGGAAAAATTATATTAAATAAAGAAAACAATATTATTAATAAAGTATCTTCTGAATACAAAGTAGATAAAAATTTGCTATTAGCACTTATGGGTATTGAAACTAATTTTGGAAACTATTTAGGTAAAATGGATATCGTTTCTTCACTTGCAACATTAAGCTACGATCAAAGAAGAAGTGAATTTTTTACTAAAGAATTAATCACTCTTTTAAAATTAGTAGACGCAAAAATTATAGATCCGAGTACATTATTTGGATCTTGGGCAGGTGCATTTGGTAATTTTCAATTTATGCCATCCACAATTAAAAATCATGCAATTGACTATAATAAAGATGGATCAATTGATCTAAAAAATATTGAGGATTCTTTTGCATCTGCAGCTAACTATTTAAGTAATCTTGGATGGAATGATAATACTCCGTGTTTTTATAGAATTAATCTAAATGAAAATATTCCTGATAAATATTTAAATACATCAGCAAAAAAAATTAAACATGAGAGAAAAGTAAAATATTTAAAAAATTATATAAAAAATTCGACTTTTTTGGACAAATATGACAATTTGACAGCAGCAATAGTTACTCCTGATGCTGAAATAGTTGAAAATGCAAATAAACTTAAACCAGCATATATTATTTTTAATAATTATAAGTTAATCTTAAAGTGGAACAGGTCATTAAGATTTAGTTTGGCTGTATGCACATTAAAAAATAGTTTTGAAAATGAAACTTAAGATAATAATTTTTTTAACAATAATTTTAACATCATGTGAAACTACTAATAAAAAAGTAATCACGAATAAAGATTTCAAAAATTATTCAAATGATGGATTTGCTCTTATATATAATAATAATATTTTCAAAGAACGAATAGTTTCAAAAAAAATAGATCAAAGATCATTAATTATTTTCAATAATAAACTTAAAAAAGATACAGATATAAAAATAACAAATTTGCTAAATGAAAAGTATTTGATTGCTAAAGTAGGAAAAAATTCGAAATATCCAATTTTTTATAATTCAGTAATATCTGAAAGGATTGCGACTGAACTTGATATTGATCCTGATCAACCCTATGTACGAGTAGAAACAATAAATTCTAGTAATACTTTTGTTGCAAATAAAGCTAAAACATTTGATGAGGAAAAAAAAGTAGCTAATAAAGCTCCAGTAGACAGCATTTCAATCCAAAACATATCAATTGAAAAAGATAATAATTCAAAAGTTGAAAAGGTGAAAAATACAAAATTTGAATTTATAATTAAATTTGCTGATTTATTTTTTGAAGAATCTGCAATTACATTGAAAAAAAGACTTGAGGATGAATATAATTTAAAAGACATAAATATCAAAAAAATGTCTAAAAATTTATATAGGGTTTACAAGGGTCCTTTTTATAATTTGGGATCAATTAAAAATGTATATAATGAGATTGCTGATATAAATTTTGAAAATATTGAATTAATAAAATTATGAAAATAAAAGCTCTATTAGGTTTTGTACTATCGATTTTAGTTATAACTAATATTTCTTATGCAAAATTTAACATAAATGCACGAACTGCAATTTTACAAGACTATTTATCTGGTGAAATTTTATATGAAAAAAATTCTGATGAGAGAATTTTTCCTGCCTCTATGACAAAAATAATGACCTCAATCATTGCTTTTGATTTATTGAAAAGTGGAGAAATTACTTTAGATGAAAAATTTATCGTTTCTGAAAATGCCTGGAGATTATCTTCATCTGGTTATTCATCAATGTTTATAATGGTTGGAGATGAAGTTTCGGTAGAAGATTTATTATTAGGTATAATTGTTGCTTCAGGTAATGATGCTTGTGTAGCTCTGGCTGAAGGTATTGCAGGTACTGAAGACGAGTTTGCTTTACTAATGACTGAGAAAGCTAAAGAAATTGGGATGGAAAATACTAATTTTTCAAATTCATCAGGCATTAATGATGATAACAATTATTCAACCGTTAGAGATATTTTAATTATGTCTAATTATTTAATCAAAGAACATCCTAAATATTATGAGTATTTTAAAATTAAAGAATTTACTTGGAGTAGGACGGGCGGGGATCCAATTACACAAGGAAATAGAAATCCATTATTATATAAAAATATGGGTGTAGATGGAATTAAAACAGGCTATCTTGGTTCAGAAAAATATTCACTTGCATCATCTATATTAAGAAAAGAAAGAAGATTAATTGCTGTTGCAAGTGGTTTTGAAACTAAAAATTCTAGATCAAAGCAATCACAAAAATTGTTAACATGGGGAATTACAAATTTCGATACTATAAAAATCAGCAATGATAACGAATATCTTTATGAACTAGATGTTTGGCAGGGAAATAAGAAAAAAGTAAAAGTTAATACTAAAGACATCATTTATAAGACCATTCCAAAAGCTAAAAAAAAATATATGAAAGTTAAGATTGTTTATGACGGTCCTATACAAGCACCTATTAAAAAGGGAGAAAAATTAGCAGAAATAAAAGTATTATATAAAGATGAAGTTATATCTAATCATGACTTATTTTCTACAGAAAATATCAAACAACAAAATGCAATATCAAGGTTGATAACTTCTATCAATTTTTTGATATGGGGCGATGTCTAAATATCCAATTATTATATTTGAAGGCATTGAAGCCTCGGGAAAAACTACAAATTTTAAAATTGCTGCAAATTATTTAAAAAAACGGAGAAAAAGTTTTATAAAATTAAGAGAGCCTGGTGGTTCAATTTTTTCAGAAAAAATAAGAAAATTGATTTTAAACAAGAAACTAAATTTAAATAATAAAACCGATCTATTACTATTTTATGCTGGAAGATCAGAAAATTTTGAGAAAATTATTAAAAAAAATTATAAAAAAAAAATAATATTAATTGATCGTTTTACAGATTCTACTATTGCGTATCAACATTATGGAATGAAAATTGATTTAAAGATGATCAAAATGCTGAATAAGTTTATAATTGGAAATTTCAATCCTGATATAGTTTTTTTAAGTACTGTAAATTCAAAAAATTTACAAAAAAGGCTTAAAAATAGATCTAACTTAAATAGATATGATAAATTTAAACTTAAATTTTATAACAAAGTTCAAAGTGGGTATGAAAAAATATCGAGCAATAAAAGCAAATATATTAAAATTAATTCAAACACTAATACAATTAACGAAGTAAAAAAAATCATAATAAATAAACTTGAGAAATTAATAT
>CABYJU010000024.1 GCA_902519325.1 uncultured Pelagibacteraceae bacterium
TTAAAGAAATTCGCTTCAAAGAGTTGCAAAATGTAGAGTTGATATTTATCTCTTCTATTTTTAAACAAAATAAAAATTATTTAGGATTATATAATTTTAAAAAACTAAGTACATTTAGTAAAAAGAAAATCGTAGCGCTTGGTGGAATTTCTAACGTTAACAAAAAAAAACTACAGTTATTAAACTGTTATGGATTTAGTGGAATTAGTTATTTCGAGTAAAAAAAAGGCCCCACAATGTGAGGCCTTTTTAATAAAGTCAAATTTTACAAATTAGAATGCAAAACTTAAACCAAGTTGGTAACCTTCTCTGTCATTAGTTGCAGAGTTAGCAATGTTGTCTACTTGATGCATTGACAATGAAATACCTAAAGATCCCATTGTGTATGATACACCAATAGCAGTAGACTCTTGATCTGGTGATGAACCATCTTTTTCAAGAGTGTTCGTACCAAATGAAACTGCTAAGTCATCATTAACTTGGTATGAAATACCAATTCCAGTTGACTCTGTATCAGTTCCAGATTCTGAGTCTGATTCAGAAACCTGAATACCTACAGTAGCTGAACCGAATGCGTATTTAGCAAACATTGTGCTTTCGTTTGTTTTTGAGTTAGTTGTGCTCTCAACATCACCTTCACCATAACCGATAGTTAACCCATCCATTCCAGTGTAAGTTATACCAACATCAGAATATGATACATCAGTTACTGCATCAGATGCATTGATATATCCTAATGTGAAGTTAAGACCAGACTCATGGCTTAGTTTGTATGTAAACATATCGTTTCCAGAGAAACCATTGATTACACCAGCATCAGCACCTGAGATAACATCCCATGGCTCTTCCGATGCAGTTGGCATTACGTCGTCGTTTGCACTCATAAATCCATCACCACCGTGACCAGCAAACGTTAATGTACCAGCATCACCAAAATCTAAAGTGATTGAATGGCTATCTACAACGTTCATACTAGTTGTTGATGAATACTCAGTTCCTGAGTTAGTTTTAGCTGACGCAGCATCACCGTCTAACTCTAAACTATAAGTTACACCGATGTCATTAACATCTCCTGAAGCAGAAAATGTTACTGAGTCACCCATTGTCCAACCATTACCATGGTTAGCTTTTTCGTCACCACCTGTAAATGTCATACCAGCACTACCAGAAGCAGTCATAGTGGCAGCAGATACAGAACCAGCAACTAGGGAACCAGCAAGTGCTGTTAACCCTACTTTTGTTAGTTTGTTCATATTAAGTACTCCTTTTTTTATGTTTAATATTAAACAGTCACTATTTAACAAAAATTGTTTAAAACTCTCCAATATTTAACAATAAAATGTAATTTATCGTAAGTGTGTTGCAATTATGCATCACTATTTTATCAATATTTATTGGTTTTTTATAAATATAAAATGTGAATTATTAAAAAAATATTCTAAATATATTTTATAATTTTAATATACCACGATTGAAAATGAAATTAGCTCTTTTTAAAATATTGCTTTTATCAATCTTTTTAACCTCATGTGCAGGCGGGGGAGATGCGCGAAAAATCCCTTCTGATGTGAAGGAAAGACAAAGAAAAAATATTGAGGAAGGAAGAGGATTTAGACTTGGTGGAGTTTTGGAAAATAAAGGTGGAACATTTGATTTTGCAAGCTCAAACGAATTGTGGAGGGCATCATTGGATACCTTAGATTTTATGCCCCTAGCATTAGCAAACTATAGTGGAGGTATTATAGTTACTGATTGGTATAGTGATGGTAGTTCGAGTGGTGAGTCTGTTAAAATATCAATAAGATTTTTAAGTAATGAGATAAGATCAGATGCATTATCAATAAAAGTATTTTATAAAAAATGCTCGATTCAAAAGAGTTGTCAAGTCACTGATAGATCCGGATCATTATCAATGGATTTAGAAAAAAAAATTCTTGCGAAAGCAGCTGTTTATGAGAAACAAAATAAATCAAAAAAGTAAATTATAGATTATTAAGTTATTTAATAAATTAATATAAATAAATCAGTGTGGACAGATATAATTTTAAAATCGTAGAAGAAAAATGGCAAAATCTTTGGGACAAAAAAAAAGAATTTTCTACTCGGATTAATAAAGAAAAGAAAAAATTTTATTGTTTGGAAATGTTTCCTTATCCTTCGGGTAAAATTCATATGGGTCATGTCAGAAATTATACAATCGGTGATGTTCTATCTAGATATAAAAAATTAAGAGGTTTTAATGTTTTACATCCTATGGGATGGGATGCTTTTGGAATGCCTGCAGAAAATGCGGCAAAAGAAAATAATTTAGATCCTAAAGATTGGACAATTAAAAATATTGAAACAATGAAAAATCAATTAAAAAAATTGGGGTTATCTATTGATTGGGACAGAGAAATTTCAACATGCAATGAAGATTATTATAAACATCAACAATTATTTTTTTTGGAACTATATGAAAAAGGTCTTGTCTACCGAAAAGAGAATTATGTGAATTGGGACCCTATCGATGAAACTGTCTTAGCGAATGAGCAAGTTATAGATGGCAAAGGTTGGAGATCTGGTGCTTTAGTTGAGAGAAAAAAACTTAGCCAATGGTTTTTTAATATTTCAAAATTTTCACAAGATTTATTAGATGGTTTGGATGGTTTAGAAACATGGCCAAATAAGGTGAAAACTATGCAAAAAAATTGGATTGGTAAATCATTTGGTAGTGAAATAGTCTTTAAAATAGAGGGCGATTTACCAGTAAAAAATATTAAATGTTATACCACGAGACCAGATACCTTATTCGGGTTTTCTTTTTTAGCTGTTTCTGTAGATCATGAAATTTCAAAATATTATAAAAATGATGCTGATTTTATTAAATTTAAGAGTGAATGTGCAAAAACTGGTACAACGGAAGAGGCAATTGCAGTTGGCGAAAAAATTGGATTTAAGACTAATTTAACTGCAATTAATCCTCTAAATCCAAGTGAAAAAGTACCTGTTTATTTTGCTAACTTCGTTTTAATGGATTATGGTTTTGGTGCAGTATTCGGTTGTCCAGCTCATGACCAAAGAGATTTTGATTTTGCTAAAAAATATGGTTTAAAAATTAAGACTGTCGTTAAACCAAAAGGCGAAGACGATAATTTTAAGGTTCAAAATGAAGCATATCCCGGACCAGGAATAATTATAAACTCCGATTACTTAAATGGATTAGATGCTCCAGAAAATTCTGTTCTTGAAACAATAAAAATTCTTGAGAAAAAGAAAATTGGCAGAAAAAAAATAAACTTTAGATTGAAGGATTGGGGTGTATCTAGACAGAGATACTGGGGATGCCCAATTCCAATTGCTTACGATGAAAAAGGGGAAGCATATCCAATACCAAGATCAATGTTACCTGTAAAATTACCTGAAAAAATTAATCTTAATGTTAAAGGAAATCCTCTTGATGGTGTACCCGAATGGAAAAATATAAACATTAACGGGAAAAAACTTACAAGAGAAACTGATACATTAGACACTTTTGTATGTTCTTCATGGTATTACTTAAGATTTTGTTCACCAAATGAGAAATCATATGGTTTCAAAAAAGAAGATATAGATTATTGGATGCCGGTAGACCAATATATTGGAGGAGTAGAACACGCCATTCTTCATTTACTTTATTCACGTTTTTTCATGAGAGCCATAGAATACAAAAATGAAAGTTTTAAAATAAAAGAACCATTTGAAAGCTTGTTTACTCAAGGCATGGTCTGTCATGAAACTTATAAGGATAAAGATAATAACTGGCTACGACCAGATGAAGTAGAAAAAATAAATGGAAAATTTGTAAAAAAAACTAATCCAGAAATAAGTATAAAAGTTGGTCCATCAGAATCAATGTCAAAATCAAAAAAAAATGTCATTGACCCAGAATTTATAATCAAAAATTTTGGAGCAGACTCAGTGAGGCTGTTTATACTATCTGATAGCCCACCAGAAAAAGATGTTCAATGGTCAGAGCAGGGTATGGCTTCATCTTATAAATTCATTCAAAAAATGTGGACGTTACACTGCGAAATTAAAAATAAGCTTAAAAATGACGAAAAAAGTAAAGTTGATGAAAAACTAAATAAATTTATTAGCCAAATAATTTATAAAATAACAAATAACTTAGAAAAATTTAATTATAATGTAATTATAGCCAATATTTATGAAACATATAATTATCTTAACAAGTATATAAAAGATA
>CABYJU010000025.1 GCA_902519325.1 uncultured Pelagibacteraceae bacterium
AATGTTTCATCCGTTAATTTCATATGCCATTTAACATTACTTTCTCTTAATCTCTGTCTTGACATCTCTAGTAATCCAAAGTTACTTATTCTTCCAATTTGAATTCTTGCTCTATCATTTCTACACTTCTCTTTTAATTTTCTTTCAACTTGTCTTCGATTACTAAAATTAAGCATATCGATAAAGTCAATTATAATTAATCCAGATAAATCTCTTATTTTTATCTGTCTTGCAATTTCCTCAGCCGCTTCAATATTTGTATCAAAAGCAGTACTTTCAACATTTTTTTGTTTTATTGATTTGCCCGAATTTACATCTATCGACACAAGTGCTTCTGTTGGATTTATTACTAAATATCCTCCCGAGGTCAGTTTGACTTCTGTCTCAAAAATCTCAAATAATTTTTTTTCAATATTTTCTTTGTAAAAAAGAGGTACTTTGTCTCTGTACTTTTTAACTTTTTTTAGTTGATTAGGCATCATTATCTTAAGATAATTTTTTGTCTTTTGGTAACCTTCATTACCCTCAACATAAATGTTTTGAGTATCATCATCGTACATATCTCTAATACATCTTTTTATTATATCACTTTCTTGATGTATTAAAGACGGTGCAATAGAGTTTAATGCATTATCTTTTATTTGCGTCCAAATTTTAATTAAATTTTTTAAATCATTTTCTATTTCATTTTTTGTTTTATTAGACCCAGCGGTTCTTACAATAATACCCATCTCTTTTGGTATTGTTATATCATTTAAAATATTTCTAATTTTTTTTCTCTCACCTGGGTTAAATATTTTTCTTGAAATCCCTCCTCCTTTAGCAGTATTAGGCATCAAAACTATATATTTACCCGCTATAGATATAAAAGTACTTAAGGCTGCTCCTTTTAATCCCCTCTCATCTTTTAATACTTGAACTAAAATTACTTGATTGGGTTTTATTACCTCCTGTATCTTATATCTTTTTGAGGGAAATTTTTTTTGTGTATTTAGTTTTCCTTTTTCATCGTCTTCTTTTTTTTCAACTGGATCGTCAATTTTTATTTCTTCTTTGCCTTCAAGAATTTTGTCCTCAATATTTTCGCTTTCTTTAGATAATTCTTCTCGAACTCTCTCTTCTTCTTGTTTAATTTTTTCTAAATCACTTAATGGAAGTTGATAATAATCAGATTGGATATCATTAAATGATAAAAATCCGTGTCTTTCTCTTCCAAAGTCAACAAATGCAGCTTGTAAGGATGGTTCTATTCTACTTACTTTCCCTAGATAAATATTATTCTTGATTAAAGTATTATTTATACTTTCATATTCATAATCTTCAATATGATTGTTACTTTTAAGAACGACTCTTGTTTCATTAGGATGCGATGCATCGATATATAAATTTTTTGACATAATATTGCTGATCTTTTCATAAGTTAATTTAATAAATTCTGTGCCTTAAGAATAACAAATTCGCAAGATATTTAAACTAAAATGCTAAAGTTTTTTAAAAGATTACTAATATTTGGATTATTGTCATCTCTTCTAATATTATTATCAATAATATCAATTCTTTGGACATATTCTAATGAATTACCTGATTATAAATATCTTAAAAGTTACAAACCTTCAGTATCAAGTAAGTTATATTCAGGAAACGGAGTGTTAGTAAGCGATTTTTCATCTGAAAAAAGAATTTTTGTTCCATATTCTGCTATATCTCAAACTGTGATAAATGCTTTTTTATCTGCGGAGGATAAAAACTTTTTTGACCATCCAGGAGTAGATGCTAAAGGAGTAGTAAGAGCAATTAAAAATAACATATTTAATCTAATTTACTCAAAAAGATTAGAAGGTGCCTCTACTATTACACAACAAGTAGCAAAAAACTTTCTTTTAACCAATGAAGTAAGTATTGATAGAAAAATAAAGGAAGCAATATTAGCTTTTAGAATTGAGCGAGTTTTATCAAAAAAAAGAATTCTAGAGCTTTATCTAAATCAAATTTATCTTGGTGAGGGTAGCTATGGTATAGCATCAGCTAGTTTAAGATATTTTAATAAACCAATAAGTGAACTCAATTATGGAGAGGCTGCACTTCTAGCTGCTCTTCCAAAAGCACCAAGCAAATATAATCCATATAAAAACAAGGAGTTAGCAAAATTTAGAAGAAACTTAGTATTAAATAATTTATTAGATAATGGATTCATTGATCAAAAACAACACTCTAAATTAATTAACTCTAAAATTAAATTACAAAAGAGAAAAAGAATTTACCTAGAAGATTCTAGATATTATGTAGAAGATGTTAGAAAAGATGTAATTGATAAATATGGATATGATAAAGTATATAAACAAGGATTTAACATCAAGACACCTTTGGATTTAGAATTACAAAAAATTGCTACACAATCACTTAGGAATGGTTTGCAAGAATTTGATAAGAGAAAAGGATGGAGAGGTCCTCTATCAAATATAAAAAAATATAAAAATTGGAAAAAAGATCTTAAAGACTTAAATTTAGAAAAATCTTTAGGATGGGAATTGGCTGTTGTTACTAGAATTGACAAATTTGAAACAGTCATCAAAACAAAAAATGATGATAATGGAACAATTAATTTTAGTGACATTGATTGGACGCGAAAGGAATTCAAAAAACTATTCAAAATTGGTGACATAATTTATGTTAAGAAATTATCTGATGGAAACTATAGTTTAAAACAACTTCCAAGAGCTAACGGAGGCATTGTTGTCATGGATCCATATAGCGGAAGAGTATTAGCATTGTCAGGTGGATTTAGTTTTAAACAAAGTGAATTTAATAGAGCATCTCAGGCAAAACGTCAGCCTGGATCTGCTTTCAAACCTTTTATATATGCTTTAGCACTAGAAAATAATTTTTCACCAACAACATTAGTATTAGACGCACCTATAGTATTAGATCAAGGAAATGATTTAAAAATGTGGAAACCAGAAAATTACGGCAAAAAGTTCTACGGGCCTTCAACACTGAGAACAGGCATTGAAAAATCAAGAAATCTAATGACTGTCCGAATAGCTCAAGAATTAGGCATTAACAAAATTATAAATTTTTCAAAAAAATTAAATATTTATGAAAATCCAGATGAACTTATGTCAGTATCTTTGGGCTCTGCTGAAACAACTTTATTAAAAATCACAAGCGCTTATTGTTCCTTTTTGAATGGTGGAAAATTAGTTAATCCAATATTAATTGATAGAATTCAAGACAGTGAAGGAAAAACTATTTTTAACAATGAAAAAAGATTTTGTGAAAATTGCGATTTAATTTCATATGATGGAACTAGTAACCCAATAATTAAAAATAAATATCAACAGATTTTTTCACCACAAACAGCCTATCAGATTACCTCTATGTTGAAAGGTGTTATAGAACGTGGAACTGGAAAAGGTTTAAAAGAATTAAAACTTGAATTAGCTGGTAAGACAGGAACAACAAATAAAAATACAGATACTTGGTTTATAGGATTTACATCAAATTTAGTGGTTGGAGTATACATTGGCTATGATAATCCAAGTAGTTTAGGTAAATTTGAAACAGGTTCAAAAACAGCAATGCCAGTTTTTAAAGAGTTCATAAAAAAAACAGCAAATACTTTTAACGCTAGGCCTTTTAAAGTTGCAGACAATATAAATATGATGGTCATAGATGCAAAAACTGGAAAAAAAGCGAATCCTAAAACCAAGTTAGCCATAATCGAGTCATTTAAAAAATATGATAATAAATTAGATAATATATCTAACAATTTTGA
>CABYJU010000026.1 GCA_902519325.1 uncultured Pelagibacteraceae bacterium
ATCATATCTTAAAAAAATAATCAGTTATCCCAATACGACTAATGTTTTAAATCCTGTTACAGGTGGTGAAATTAAAAAAAATTATTAATATAAAGCAGTCTCTTTTTTTATGTATTTATTAAGACATTTTGTTAAAGCTTCATCTGCTTTTGAAAAAAAATGATTAGCGTCTGACACAATATCAAATTCTACTTTAATTCCTTTCTGAGCACTCAATCTTTTATTTAATTCATTAATATCATCAAAAGGAACTAACTCGTCTTTCTTACCATGTATTACAAGACCAGAAGTTGGGCATGGGGATAAAAATGAAAAATCATATACATTTGGCTGAGGTGATATAGCAATAAATCTATTAATTTCTGGTCTTCTCATTAACAATTGCATTGCAATCAATGAACCAAAAGAAAATCCTGATATCCAACATTGCGAGTTATCAAAATTCTCTCTTTCTAACCAATCTAATGCAGCTGCTGCATCAGCTAGTTCTCCTTGACCATTATCAAATTCACCATCACTTTTCCCAACACCTCTGAAATTTACTCTGCAAACTGAAAAATTATTGTCTACAAAAGTTTGAAAAGTATCAACAACAACTTTGTTATTCATTGTCCCTCCATATTGAGGGTGTGGGTGGAGCACTAAAGCAATAGGAGAAGTATTTTTTTTACTTTTAAAGTATTTTGCTTCTAGCCTACCAGCGGGACCAGGAATAAAGATTTCTGAAATTTTTGTATCTGTAGATGGCATTGATTATCAGTCTCAAAAAAAAATTACATTTTTCTATCAAAATTAAGCGACAAAATGCAAGTATTTTAAATATTCTCAATCTTGACTAATTTAGTCAGGTATATATAAAGCCCGTGAATTGCGGAAAATATGAAATTATCAACCAAAAGCAGGTATGCAGTGATGGCACTAGCTGACATAGCCAGATTTAAAAATAATGAGCCAATATCACTCAGAGATATATCTATAAGACAAGGGATATCCTTAGTTTATCTAGAACAATTATTTCTAAAATTAAAAAAAAATGAAATCGTAAAAAGTATCAGAGGTAAAAAAGGTGGATACACTCTAAATAAAACTCCCAGTGATATTAAGATTTCAGATATCCTCTCTGCAGTCGAAGAAAAAGTAAGAACTATTGGTTGTCAAAAGCATTCAAAAAAAGGATGCAACGGAAAATCCGCTAAATGCATAACCCACAATTTATGGGATGAATTAGAAACGCATATTAACATATTTTTTCAAGAAAAAAATCTTGGAGACCTTATAAATAAAACAGAAAATAGATTGTAATGAGAGATAAACAAATAGAAAATTTAAAAGATTATAAATATGGTTTTTCAACTGATATTGAAAGTTTTAAAGCTCCCAAAGGTTTAAACGAAGAAGTTATAAGATTTATATCAAATATAAAAAAAGAGCCTGACTGGCTACTTCAATGGAGATTAAAAGCTTTTGAAAGATTAAAAGTATTGGAAGAACCTAATTGGCAAAAGCCAAAATATCCAAAAATAGATTATCAAGATTTATATTATTATTCTGCACCTAAAAGTTTTAAAGAAAAACCAAAAAATTTAGAGGATTTAGATCCGAAATTGTTAGAAACATATAAAAAATTAGGAATACCTTTACAAGAACAAAAAAGATTAAATGGTATTGCTGTTGACGCGGTATTTGACTCAGTATCTGTCGCTACTACTTTTAAAGATACTTTAACAGAAAAAGGAATTATTTTTTGCTCTATTTCTGAAGCAATACAAAAATATCCAGATTTAGTAAGAAAATATTTAGGTTCAGTTATACCAATTACTGATCACTTCTTTGCTACATTAAACTCGGCAGTTTTCACCGACGGATCATTTGTTTACATACCACCAAATGTAAAATGTCCGATGGAACTATCAACTTATTTTAGAATTAATGCATCAGATACTGGTCAGTTCGAAAGAACTTTAATCATTGCTGACAAAGGTAGTTATGTAAGTTATTTAGAAGGATGCACTGCACCAATGAGAGATGAAAATCAGTTACACGCTGCAAACGTAGAATTGATTGCTTTAGATGATGCAGAGATTAAATATTCCACAGTACAAAACTGGTATCCTGGAGATAAAGATGGAAAAGGCGGTATATATAATTTTGTAACAAAAAGAGGATTGTGCAAAGGTAAAAATTCAAAAATTTCATGGACGCAAGTAGAAACAGGTTCTGCAATTACTTGGAAATATCCAAGCTGTATTTTAAAAGGTGATAATTCAATTGGTGAATTTTACTCAATTGCAATTACAAACAATCATCAGAAAGCTGATACCGGAACTAAGATGATTCATTTAGGAAAAAATACAAAAAGTAAGATTATTTCAAAAGGTATTAGTGCAGGTAAATCAGATATGACTTACAGAGGTTTGGTAGATATTTCAAAAAATGCATCTAATTCAACAAATTATACTCAATGTGATTCATTATTAATGGGTAACAAGTGTGGAGCACACACAGTACCTTATATTAAGAATAAAAATTCAAATTCTAATATTGCTCATGAAGCGACCACATCTAAAATAAGTGAAGATCAACTTCATTATTGTCAGCAAAGGGGTCTAAATCAAGAAGAAGCCGTAGGACTTATTGTTAATGGCTTTTGTAAAGAGGTTTTACAACAATTGCCTATGGAGTTTGCTGTTGAGGCTCAAAAATTAGTTGGAATAAGTTTAGAAGGAAGCGTTGGTTAAATGTTAAAAATAAACAATTTAAGCGCAAAAATTCAAGAAAAATCCATCTTAAGTGGTTTTAATCTTGAGATAAAACCAGGCGAGGTACATGCAATAATGGGACCCAATGGATCAGGAAAGAGCACTTTGTCAAATATTCTATCAGGCAAAAAGGGATACGAAGTATCAGGAGAAGTATTATATGAAAATAAAAATTTGTTTGATCTTGAAACCGAAGAAAGAGCACATGAAGGTATTTTTTTGGCATTCCAATATCCTCTGGAAATACCTGGGGTAAATACAAATATTTTTTTAAAAACATCATTAAATTCAATAAGAAAGGCCAAAGGCGAAAAAGAATTAGATGCTTTAGAGTTTTTAAAATTAGTTAAGGAAAAAGCAAAAGAACTAAAATTTGACGAAGAAAAATTAAATAGACAATTAAATGTTGGTTTCTCTGGAGGTGAAAAAAAGAAAAACGAAATTTTACAAATGTCAATTTTAGATCCAAAATTATCTATACTGGATGAAACAGATTCAGGTTTAGATATTGATGCGCTTAAAATTGTTGCAGATGGTGTTAATGCACTAAGAAAAAAAAATAATTCATTTTTAATAATCACTCACTATCAAAGATTGCTTGATTATATAAAGCCTGACTTTGTGCACGTTCTTATGGGAGGAAAAATTATTAAATCAGGAGGTGCAGAATTAGCTCTAGAGTTAGAAAAAAAAGGATATGAAAATTTTAATTAAATGGAACAAAAATTAAAAACAGATTTTGATAAATTTATAAGTTCTTCTAATTTCTCAAACCAAGAGATTAAATTAAAAAAAGAAGCTCTTGATAATTTTTTGAAAAATGGATTTCCTAGTAGAAAATTAGAAAACTGGAAATTCTCAGATATAAACCAGATAATCCAAA
>CABYJU010000027.1 GCA_902519325.1 uncultured Pelagibacteraceae bacterium
AAGTATAAGTAAATATTAATTTTATTTTTGATTAAAAACATAATTTAAACATGAGATCGAAAAATTTCACATATGAAAAGAGTGGTGTAAGCATAAAAAAAGCAGATCAATTTATTAAATTTATATCCTCAAGTACAAAAAAATCAAAAAAAAGTGGTCATTTTGAGAATATTGGAGGATTTGGAGCACTTACAAAATTACCAAGCAATTTAAAGAATCCATATCTAGTAAGTAGTACAGATGGAGTTGGTACAAAAATTGAAGTTGCAAATCTATTAGATAAATTTGATACAATCGGTGTAGATCTTGTGGCAATGTGTGTAAATGACATTATTGTTCAAGGAGCAAAACCTTTGCTTTTTTTAGATTACATATCAGTGGAAAAAATTGATACGGAAAAATTAAAAAATATAATTAGTGGAATTATTAAAGGTTGCAAATTAGCTGACTGTGAATTAGTTGGTGGAGAAACTGCTGAAATGCCTGGAACATACTCTAAAGGGAAATTTGATATTGCGGGGTTTTCTTTAGGCCTAGTAGATAAAGATAAAATATTATTAAATAAAATAAAAGAAAAAGATTTAGTGATAGCAATACCTTCAAGTGGTCTCCACTCGAATGGATATTCTTTAGTAAGACATATTATAAAAAAAAAGAAAATTAATTTAAAAAAAAATTCATTTTTGAAAAAAGAATTATTGGTACCAACAAAAATATATGTGATGCATGTATTAGAATTAATTAAAAGAAAGTATTTGAATGCTTGCGCAAATATTACAGGGGGTGGCTTAAAAGATAATATTAAAAGAATAATTCCAAATAATTATTGTGCTGAGATAAATTTAGAAAAAATAAAAACTCTAAAAATATTTAGATGGCTAAAAAGTCAAGGTGTTAGCGATCAAGAAATGTTAAATACTTTTAATTGTGGTGTTGGTTTCTGTTTAGTAGTAAAACGTTCAAACTACAAAAAAATAATTAGATTTTTTCCAAAAAAATATAAACCATATGTTATTGGAAAAATTACAAAAAATTCAGAAAAAGTAAAGTTGAGTGGAAAAGTCATCTGGTAAAAAAAATACGGCAGTATTGATAAGTGGTAGAGGTAGCAATCTAAGATCATTAATAAAATATTCAAAAGAGAAAAAATCTTTAATTAGAATTGTTATAGTTGTCTCTGATAATTTTAGTGCAAAAGGATTAAATCATGCAAATAAGTTCAAAATCAATAATATCGTTATTAAATATTCTAATAGAAAAAGTTTTGAAAATCGTTTGTTAAAATTATTAAAAAGAAATAATGTTGATTTGATTTGTTTAGCTGGTTTTATGAAAATACTTTCAGGTAGTTTTATTAAAAAGTTCTATAAACCTATACTAAATATTCATCCTTCTCTTCTGCCTAAATATAAAGGACTAAATACACATAATAGAGCAATTCAAAATAAAGACAAATACTCTGGAGCTACAGTTCATATTGTTAGTGAGAAGTTAGATTCAGGAAAAATTATATTACAAAAAAAAGTAAAAATTCTAAAATCAGATAATAAGAAAAGTTTAGAAAAAAAAGTTTTAAAAATCGAACATAAAATATACCCAAAAGCAATTATTAAATTATTAGCTAGTGATTAAAAAAAAAATCTAATTCTATCTTAGCATTTTCAATACTATCTGAGCCATGAACAGAATTTTTATCTATTGAAATACCGTATTTTTTTCTTAAAGTGCCCTCCTCTGCATCAACAGGGTTTGTTGCGCCCATTAACTTTCTATTTTCCATAACAGCATTTTCTCTTTGCAAAGTCATTACAACGATAGGTCCTGAAGATAAATAAGCACATAAATCGTTGTAAAATGGTTTAGACTCATGCACTTTATAAAAGCTTTCAGCTTCTTCTTTAGATATATGAATTTTCTTTTCTTTAATTATTTCAAAACCTTTATTAGTAAATTCTTGCTTAATTTGATCTTGTAGATTTCTTTCAACTGCGTCGGGTTTAATTATAGATAGAGTTTGTTCAATATTACTCATAATTATCCTCAATCATTTTATTTAACAATCTAACTCCATAGCCAGTAGCTCCTCCAGAGTTTAGCGCACCTCCATATTTTGAGAATGCCATACCTGCTATATCTAGATGAGCCCAAGGAGTTTTATTAATTATAAATCTTTGTAAAAATTGCGCAGCTGTTGTGGATCCAGCTCCACCTACATAATTAATATTTTGCATATCTGCATTTTTAGAATTTATCAGTTTGTCAAAATTTTCATTTAAGGGCATTCTCCAAAGTTTTTCTTCAACGCTTTCTCCAGCATCAATTAATTGTTTAGATAATTTATCATTATTAGAAAACAATCCAGCATATTCTGAACCAAGGGAAACAATAATTGCACCAGTTAATGTTGCTAAGTCAACTATAAATTGAGGTTTAAATTTTTCCTCAGTAAAAGTTAATGCATCAGCCAAAACTAATCTTCCTTCTGCATCAGTATTTAAAACTTCAATTGTTTTACCACTATATGATTTTACAATATCGCCTGGTCTTTGTGCATTTCCACTAACCATGTTCTCAACTAATCCAACGACACCTACAACATTAATTTTTACTTTTCTCAAAGCAAGTGTCTTCATTAATCCTACTACTGTCGCTGAGCCAGCCATGTCATAAGTCATATCTTCCATAAATTTTGCAGGTTTAAGTGAGTATCCTCCTGTATCAAAACAAACACCCTTTCCAACAAAAGCTAGGGGTTTAGATGTTTTTTTAGTGCCATTCCACTCTATCGTAACTAAGTAAGATCCTCTGACGCTTCCTTGACCTACACCTAGCAAAGCATTCATACCTAATTTTTTTAATTTTTTTTTGTCATATATAGTTACTTTTAATCCTAACTTTCTTAATTTTATTATTCTTTTTGCATATTCATCTGGGTGAAGCACATTTCCTGGTTCGGATACTAAATCTCTAGTTAGAAAAACCCCCTTTAAAAGTGAGTTTAATTTATTTCTTAATACGTTTGTTTTTTTTGATTTATCTCCAACAATGTATAAGTTTGTATTCATGTTTTTAGATTTGATAGTTTTATAAACACTAAATTCATAAGATTTAAGCTGCGCACCATGTAATAGCTTCTCTAATTGAACAT
>CABYJU010000028.1 GCA_902519325.1 uncultured Pelagibacteraceae bacterium
ATCAAGTTTCATTAGTGCTTCGACTGTTGCAGGTGTAGGTTCAATAATATCAATTAATCTTTTATGAGTTCTTGTCTCAAACTGTTCTCTACTTTTTTTATCAATATGTGGTGATCTTAAAACAGTGTATCTCTCTATTTTTGTAGGTAATGGAATTGGACCTTTAATATTAGCACCTGTTCTTTTAACAGTATTTACGATCTCCTCAGTTGACTGATCCAAGACCTTATTATCGTATGCTCTTAATTTTATTCTAATATTTTGTTTATCCATAATTAACCTGTTTTCTTGGTTACCTCGTCTTGAACATTTTGGGGAACCTTGTCGTAATGATCAAAAAACATTGAGTATTGAGCTCTACCTTGAGACATAGATCTTAAGCTATTTATGTAACCAAACATATTTGCTAATGGCACCATTGCCGTTATTACTGTTGCATTTCCTCTTTGCTCTTGAGTACTTATTTGACCTCTTCTACTATTCAAATCACCTATTACATCTCCCATATAATCTTCTGGAGTAACTACTTCTACTCTCATTACTGGTTCTAAAAGTTTTAAAGTTCCTCTAGTGCATGCCTCTTTAAAACATTGTCTTGAAGCAAGTTCAAAAGCTAAAACACTTGAGTCAACATCATGATGTAAACCATCTAAGATTGTAACTTTATAATCAATTAAAGGAAATCCAGCTAAAATACCACCATCAGCTATAGTTTCTACGCCTTTTTCAACACCCGGTAAAAATTCTTTTGGTATAGCTCCACCTTTGATTTTACTTTCAACTTCTCTACCTTTACCTGGTTCTAACGGTTCAACAGATAATTTTACTCTTGCAAACTGTCCTGCTCCACCGCTTTGTTTTTTGTGTGTGTAATCAAATTCAGCAGAATTTAATATTGTTTCTCTGTATGCAACTTGAGGAGCTCCTACATTTGCCTCAACTTTGAATTCTCTTTTCATTCTATCGACAATAATATCTAAATGTAGTTCACCCATACCTTTAATTATCGTTTGACCTGATTCTTCGTCCGATGACACTCTAAATGATGGATCTTCTTTAGCTAATCTGCCTAATGCTTCTCCCATTTTTTCTTGATCAGCTTTTGATTTAGGCTCTACAGCAATTTCTATAACTGGATCTGGAAATTCCATTGGCTCAAGTAATACTGGTGCATCTTTATTTGCCAATGTATGACCTGTTATTGTATTTTTTAATCCAGCTAGCGCAACTATATCACCTGCGCTTGCTTCTTTGATGTCTTCTCTTGAGTTAGCATGCATCAGAAGCATTCTTCCAACTCTCTCTTCTTTATCTGAAGAAGTGTTATAAACTCCAGTTCCAGATTTAACTGTTCCTGAATAAATTCTAATGAATGTAAGACTTCCTACAAATGGATCTGTTGCCACTTTAAAAGCTAATGCTGAAAAAGGCGCACTATCCTCAAACTTCATTTCAATTTCCTCATCAGAACCTGGTTTTGTGCCCATGATAGATCCAAGATCCTCAGGACTTGGTAGGTAATCTACAACAGCGTCTAATAATGGTTGAACACCTTTATTTTTAAAAGCAGAACCTGTTAAAACAGGTACGAATTCGAAATTTAAACATCCTTTTCTTACACATTTAATCAAATCTTCTTGTTTAATTTCTTCACCACCTAAATAGGCTTCCATTAGTTTTTCATCTTGCTCAACAGCTGTCTCAACTAATTCTTGTCTGTATTTGTCACAGGTCTCTTTGAGATCATCTGGAATATCTTTTTCTTCCCATTCAGCTCCAAGGTCTTCGTTCTTCCAAACAATTGCTTTCATTTTAACTAAATCAACTACTCCTTGTAATGATGCCTCTATTCCAATTGGTACTTGCATAACTAAAGGTTTAGCTCCAAGTCTATCTTTAATCATATCCACACATCTAAAGAAATCTGCACCTGTCCTATCAAGTTTATTAACAAAACAAATTCTAGGAACTTTATATTTGTCAGCTTGTCTCCAAACTGTTTCAGATTGTGGTTCAACACCGGCAACACCATCAAATACTGCAACAGCACCGTCCAAAACTTTTAAAGATCGTTCAACTTCAATTGTAAAATCAACATGGCCAGGAGTATCAATAATATTAATTCTATGCTCTCTCCAAAAACAAGTAGTTGCAGCTGAAGTTATTGTAATGCCTCTTTCTTGCTCCTGTTCCATCCAATCCATGGTTGCAGCACCATCATGCACTTCCCCAATTTTATGACTTTTACCCGTGTAATATAAAATTCTTTCTGTTGTTGTAGTCTTACCAGCATCTATATGAGCCATGATTCCGATATTTCTATATTTATTTAGTGGATGAGTTTTTGCCATATTCTTTACCATCTAAAATGAGCAAAAGCTTTATTTGACTCTGCCATTTTATGTGTATCTTCTTTCTTTTTAATTGCTGAACCTCTATTTTGATAAGCATCAAAAATTTCATTAAATAATTTATCTGACATTTTTTTATCTTTTCTTTTTCTTGATGCATCAATTATCCATCTTAATGCCAAAGCTTGTGACCTCTTTGCTTTCACTTCTACCGGTACTTGATAAGTGGCACCTCCAACACGTCTTGATCTAACTTCAACAGTTGGTCTTACATTATTTATCGCATCATTAAAAACTGTTAAAGGCTCATCTTTTGATTTTGATTTAATTTTATCAATTGCATCATAAACTATTTTTTCAGCAGTAGTCTTCTTGCCATCTAACATTATCGAATTGATTAATTTTGGAATTATTACTGATTTGTATTTAGGATCTACAATTGGAATTTTTTTTGGAGCTTTTCTTTTTCTAGACATTTTTATTTACCTTTTTTCGTTCCATATAAAGAACGTCTTTGTTTTCGATTTGCAACTCCTTGGGTATCTAGATTACCTCGTAATATATGATACCTTACTCCAGGCAGATCTTTAACACGTCCACCTCTTATCAATACAACTGAGTGCTCTTGTAAGTTATGTCCTTCTCCAGGAATATAGGCTGTGACTTCAAATCCATTTGATAATCTAACTCTTGCAACTTTTCTTAATGCTGAGTTT
>CABYJU010000029.1 GCA_902519325.1 uncultured Pelagibacteraceae bacterium
TATAGATGATCAAAATAAATTATCATCACTTTCTCAAATAAAAGATCAATATAATAGCGCAAAAAACGATATCCAAGATAGATTTGAAGATAAAGTTTTGAAAATAAGACAGGGAGACGACTTATTGCCAAGTGTAATGAAGATGGTCAAAGTTTTTGTGGCAATAAAAAGAAGGCTAAGACCAGGAGATAAAATGTCTGGAAGACATGGAAACAAAGGTGTTGTTAGTAAAATAGTGCCTGTAGAGGACATGCCATATAGAGAGAATGGCAAACCTGTGGATATTGTTCTTAACCCTCTAGGTGTTCCAAGTAGGATGAATGTTGGCCAGATATTAGAAACACACTTAGGATGGTCTTGTACTGAGTTAGGTGAAAAATTAAACCATTTGGTAAATGAAAATCAAAAGAAAATTGAAAAAACAGATAAAATTAAATCATTTTTAAAAAATGTTTACGGTAAAGAAATTTATGATGAGGATATTGAAAAACTTAATCAGTCAGAATTTGAGGATTTATGTTCAAATATAAGACATGGGGTTCCAATAGCAACACCCGTTTTTGATGGTGCTAAAGAAAAAGATGTAACAAAAATGCTAGAATTAGCAGAATTACCAAACTCAGGTCAAACTACACTTTGGGATGGAAGAACTGGTGAGAAATTTGATAGGCCTGTTACAGTTGGAACTATTTATATGTTAAAACTTCATCATCTAGTTGAAGATAAAATTCATGCAAGGTCTACTGGTCCTTATAGTTTAGTAACACAACAACCTCTTGGTGGTAAAGCACAGTTAGGTGGTCAGCGATTTGGTGAAATGGAAGTTTGGGCATTAGAGGCTTATGGAGCTTCGTATACATTGCAAGAAATTCTTACTGTTAAGTCAGATGATGTAGCTGGAAGAGTCAAAGTTTACGAAACAATAGTAAAAGGTGAAGAGAATTTTGAATCTGGTATACCAGAGTCATTTAATGTTTTGGTTAAAGAAATTAAATCTCTAGCACTAAATGTGGAGCTAAATTAATGAGTAAAGAATTAACAGATCTATTTAAATCTTCAGAAATTTCAGAAGCCCAAAATTTTAATAGCATAAAAATAACCCTTGCTAGCCCAGAAAAGATTAAATCATGGACTTATGGAGAAATTAAAAAACCTGAAACAATAAATTACAGAACTTTTAGACCTGAAAAGGATGGACTATTTTGTGCAAGAATATTTGGACCAATAAAGGATTATGAGTGTCTTTGTGGTAAGTACAAAAGAATGAAATTCAGAGGAATTATATGTGAAAAATGTGGTGTTGAGGTTACAAAGTCAAATGTCAGACGTGAAAGAATGGGTCACATTAATTTAGCAACTCCAGTTGCTCACATATGGTTCTTAAAATCGTTACCAAGCAGAATATCCCTTGCTATAGATATGAAGCTTAAAGAGGTAGAAAGAGTACTCTATTTTGAAAACTTCATAGTTATTGAACCGGGCTTAACAGGACTTAAAAAGAATCAGCTTTTAGGTGAAGAAGAACTTATAAAATATCAAGATGAGTATGGTGAAGAGTCATTTACCACAGGTATTGGAGCCGAGGCAATTCTAGAAATTTTAAAATCAATAGATTTAGAACAAGAAAAAGAAAACTTAATTAAATTAATTAAAGAGACAAAATCCAAAGTTTCAGAAGAAAGATCAATTAAAAGATTAAAACTAATTGAGTCCTTTATAGATACTGGAAACAAACCAGAATGGATGATTTTAACTACGATACCAGTAATCCCTCCTGAGTTAAGACCTTTAGTACCATTAGATGGAGGTAGATTTGCTACATCTGATTTAAATGATTTGTATAGAAGAGTTATAAATAGAAATAATCGTTTAAAAAGATTAATGGATCTAAAGGCTCCAGACATAATTGTAAGAAATGAAAAGCGAATGCTTCAAGAGTCAGTAGATGCATTATTTGATAATGGTAGAAGAGGAAGAGTAATTACAGGTACAGGTAAAAGACCCCTAAAATCTTTAGCAGAGATGTTAAAAGGTAAGCAAGGACGATTTAGACAAAATTTATTGGGTAAAAGGGTCGATTATTCTGGAAGATCAGTAATAGTAGTAGGACCAGACTTAAAATTACACGAATGCGGTTTGCCAAAAAAAATGGCTTTAGAATTATTTAAACCATTTTTATACGCAAGATTAAATAAACTTGGGTTAGCTTCTACAATTAAACAAGCAAAAAAACTTGTTGAAAGAGAAAGAAATGAAGTTTGGGATGCTTTAGAATTAATTGTTAGAGAACATCCTGTTATATTAAATAGAGCACCAACGCTACATAGACTAGGTGTTCAGGCATTTGAACCAAAATTAATTGAAGGAAATGCAATTGAATTGCATCCACTAACTTGTGCTGCATTCAATGCAGATTTTGATGGTGATCAAATGGCGGTGCACGTACCATTAAGTTTAGAGGCACAACTAGAGGCAAGAGTTTTAATGATGTCTACAAATAATATTTTAAGCCCATCAAATGGAAAACCTATAATTGTTCCAAGTCAGGATATGATTTTAGGTATATATTATCTTTCCCAACCACCATATCAAACTGATAGAGTTGAAGGATATTTTGTAAACACTTCAGAGATTGAACATGCTCTAGAAATTGGTCAGATCAAAGTTCATTCAAGAATTGTCTCAAGATTTGTAACTGTTGACGAAAAGGGTAATACAAAATATGAAAAACACATAAGTACAGCTGGAAGATTTCTTTTAGCAAATTTAATTCCAAAAAATATAAATAATAAATTTGCTCTAATTGACAGATTA
>CABYJU010000030.1 GCA_902519325.1 uncultured Pelagibacteraceae bacterium
TTAGTTTCAAAAACATCTGGAAGAGATTTAAAAAAAGATGGCCATCCTGATCCACTTTCATATTTTGTTGATGATTTAAATAATTCAGTATCACAGTTAGCACAGTGATATGAGCCCTCTCTTTTTTCATTATTTAATTCGCTTGATCCAGGAGGTTCGGTTGCTTCATTGAATAAAATATTTTCTTGTTCTGAAGTTAAATTTGAATTTTTTTTCATTATAAAAATTTAGCGCATGTTTTATGTAAACTAGAATGTAATTCTACTAGTTTGTTAAAATCTTCGTTGTATCCACCTCCTAATACCCCACATATAGGAATTTTATTTGAGAAAAAGTTTTAGATGGATATGATTTACGATTAGCTTCTCAGATTCCTTATTTACACTGGGCAGACATATTTTTGAATACATATTCATGGGATGGCGTAAACAGAAACGATATTGAAGGATTAATAATTGGATCTGAATTTTCTTTATCATCAACATTGCAGTTAGAATTAGCTTATGATGATAAAGATAGAGCTGGTTTAGAAGATGAATATTTTGTGAAATTAATGTTTGTTTATCCTCCAAAAGAAGGACCAACAGCATCTGATGGTATCAGTTCAGATATTTGGAGGGAGAATAAAGATATGACTGGAGAACTACTGACAAAGGTAAAAAGAAATAATAAAATTATGGTTGAGTTTGATGGTAATGCAACCATATCAAGGACTGATTAATGAAAAAATTTTTAAAATTAACAACATTTCTATTTATATTTTTATTATCTAATAAGCTAGCAATTGCGGCCACAGCAACTGGAAATGCTGATGTTTATAAAGTGATTATGAGAAAAGTTGAACTTTGCACTGGTTATACAGTTGTAGACTTTGATGATGTTGGAACTGCTGCCGCATGTCATGATGCGGTAACTATTGGTACAGGAGACAAAGAAGTAGACATTGCTTCTGTAGCAGCTGGTTCTGCTGCTGCTAATTATGGAGATCCCGCACTTTTACCTTTGGGAGAGACTTATACTCATATGAGAGTCACAGTTGATAGAAAATTTATAATTAGATCTGAAAGCGCTCTTGATACAGGTGGAACTGATGATACAGATAATTGTATTACTGTAGCAACCACTGACGCGCAATATGAAAATGATGAGGCAACAGATAAGTATACCCATAAAGTAGCAATAGCTGAAGGTGGAACAAAAGCAGCTATGAATTTATATATGACTGATGGTAGACAGGGAGACGAAAGCACAAGTAACAATTATACTCAATGTGAAACAGCTAACTGTGCAAAAAATGATGGCTGGACTTGGGATTATGCAGCCTCAGCTTCTAATCTTTCATCAGCAATCGCAATGACAACAATGAGATCCTCTGTTACAACTGATGATGTTCAACTGGTTTATGCTTTAGCCAAACCTTATACTGTCACATTAACTCCACCAACAATCGATATATCTTTTGGTACAAGAAATGCACTTGGTGTACAAGAAGTTTGCGATAATGGTAGTAATTGTGCTGGACAATCAGATTCACATTGTTCATTCTATCCTGAGGAACCTATTGTAACTATTACGATAAAATAAAATTTATTTTAAACTAGAAATTAAATTACCTGCTTTTTCAAGTTCTCTTAACTCTTGATATCCACCCACATGATAGTCATCAAAAAATATTTGAGGTATGGTTCTTTTACCATTTGCTTTTTTTGTCATTTCTTCTCTTAAACCATCTTTCAGTGATACATCTATTTCGGTATAACTTAAATTATTTCTTGTTAGCAAACGCTTTGCAGCATCACAATAACCACACATTGGTCCAGAGTAGACGATAATATTTTTCATATCTTATATATAATCTTAGTTTTATAAATTACTATAGTAGATAGTCGTTTTTATTTATCTTTGATTTGATCAATTTTCTTGAGTATTCAAATTTTTTTCGGTGTTTTATGCTTTGTGAACTTGCTCTTTTTCTCCAAAGTCTAAATGACGATGGTTTTAAAGATCTTCTCATAATTTTAATAACTTCACCTTCAGTCTTACCAGTTTTTTTTTCAATTTCCTCAAAAGTAATTCTATCTGCCCATGCTGCCCAGATGACCCAATCTGGACTATCAAGAGATGGCTCTGGATTTTTAACTCTGGTTGTGGGTCTGTGACTTTTTTTCATCAAAATTCAACAAATTTCAAAAATTATTTTAATGCAAATACTTAAGGCTATGATATTATCACTTTTAGATAGTCCTATCTAGCCATCTTTAGCTCCCGGTTTTTTAGGACTATCCTTAAAATGCTTCCCTTAGATTTTATCCTTTTTTTACAGATCATAATTTTTATGTTCATAACTCCTGGAACGCCTAGAATTGTAATTATTTCTTACTCAATGAATTATGGTGTTCAAAAATGTGTTTGGACTGCGTTAGGAGATGTATCGGCAAATATTATTCAGGCAACTTTAGTAATTTTTGTTATTGGATCCTTTTTGTCTGACAATCCAACAATATTAAATACTTTAAAGTGGTTAGGTATCGCTTATTTAACATATCTTGCATACGATATTTATAAATCGA
>CABYJU010000031.1 GCA_902519325.1 uncultured Pelagibacteraceae bacterium
TTTTGTTACTTTTATCAAATGCCGCTTCATCAAATCCTTCTTTTTCTTCTTTATTTTTTAGAACATTAAAATTAGTTGTCTCAATTGCTCTATCTAATTTTTTTCTATCAACTCTTTCAGTCTTATTTAACAATGTATTTGTGAATACTATAATATCTCTAAAAGTTTCATATTTATTATTTTCAAAATCCTCATATTTTACAATCAACTTTCTAAAATTTTTTGATTTGCACCAGGACTTGTAGTGTTGTGACCAGCTACTAAGAAGAACCCAAGTTCTATAATCATTAGAATTCGCCTTTTTAATATTCCTGTTAACATCTATTATAAATTTATAGGCATCTTCAATATTCATTGAAAAGTGATTCATTAGGGAAGTTATTACATTTCGAGGATCTCTAACCACATAGATACCTCCCAAAGACAAATCTGGGGTTGTAAATGGCTTGCCCTTGTATTGACCTAAACAGCTATGTGTTTTTAAAAACCTTGCTTTATTTTTTTTCCAAATTTTTTTTTGTGCACTAAGCCAATTATTTGATGCTTGTTCTACACTATGAAATGGATCATCAAAAAATTCAGTATTAGGAAATTGTTTTATATTATCTAATAAATTAAAATTAAAATTTCCATCTGTTGAATAATAATATGCAGATAGAAATGACCTTATGTATGTATTGCCACTTTTAGGATAAGATGCGATCCAGATTATCATAACTTAAATATAATCCAATTTTTTCATCAAATTAGAGTATTTTTCCTCTATTTCAAACTTAATGCTGTTGTCTAATTTTTTCTGCCATTTATTACTTGGTCCCTCATTAAAAAATTTAAATTTTCTATTCTTCTCTTTATATTCATCAAACTTACCTAAATCTTCCATATCACTAAGATTTTTAAAATTAGTTGTCTCAGCTATCTTTTTTATTTTTTCATCATTAATATTAATTTTAGTAAACTGAGAAATAAACTTTGAAATTTTTATTATTTCATCATCTATATTGTTTATCAAGTCTTCGTACTTTACAATTAGTAGATTATTATTATGTTTTGTCCACGAATTGTAATGCTCTTCCCAAGTTCCTATAATAGTTTGAATTCCCCTTTTGTCTTTTGAACTCTCTTTTAGTGCTCTACTTGAAAAGATAAAACTTTTTGCCTCTTTTTGCGTAAGACCAAAATGGTTAGATATTGAACTTATAATATTTCTTGGATCTCTTACGATGTATATTGTTCCTATTGTATTATCTCTGTTTGTAAAAGAGTAGTTTTCAATTTTTATATTTGCATGGTGTGTTTTCAAAAAATAAAGTCTATTGTCATGATTTATTTTTTCCTGAGCTTTTATCCAGAATTTTTTAACAACATTAATATCGTCAATGTTATTATCAAAATCTTTAAATTGTGAACTCCTCGGAAATTGTGGAATTTGAGAAAGCATCTTCATATTAAAAACTCCATCATTAGAATATACCAAGGCAGAAACAATAGATCTAACCCAAGTGTTTCCACTCTTAGGATAGGATGCTAACCAAATAATCATTGAATTATTTTTATATTAAATTCATATTGTAGCTATAATAAAATGACGATTTTTGCACTTTCATCGGGACCTGGAATTTCTGGTATAGCTGTAATAAGGGTATCTGGACCAAGTACTAAAAAAGTATTGAAAAACCTTACTTTTTTAGAGTTGCCAAAAGCTAAAACTGCAAGTTTAAGAAAGTTTAGATATCCAGGAACTAATGAACTGATTGATGAGGGTATATTGTTATGGTTTCCTGGGCCAGAAAGCTACACAGGTGAAGATATGGCTGAATTTCACGTGCATGGTAGTAGAGCGGTAATAGAAGCAATGCACAATTCAATTTCCAAAATAGAGGGATGTAGATTGGCTGAGCCAGGAGAGTTTACAAAAATTGCGTTTCAAAATGGTAAGATAAATTTGTTAAAGGCAGAGAGTATCTCTGATTTAATTGCCTCTGAAACTGAGATTCAAAGAAATCAAGCTATTAAAATTATGTCAGGCAAAAGTTCTACTAAATTTAATTCATTGAGAGAAAGAATTTTAAAAGTTTTATCAAATGTAGAAGCTAAAATTGATTTTCCTGAAGACGATATTCCAATTGATATTTTAAAAAATATTCACTTAGAGGTCAGAAAAATAATAAATGAAATTGAAAAAATGTTAAATGATCAAAGTGTTGGAGAAAGAATTAGGGAAGGTTTTAAAATAGCAATAGTTGGCCCCACAAATGCTGGTAAATCTTCATTATTGAACTATTTGTCAAAAAGAGATGTGGCGATAGTTTCAGAGACTGCTGGAACAACTAGGGATGTTATAGAAGCACACTTAAATTTAGACGGTTATCCTGTCGTAATATCTGATACTGCGGGAATAAGGAATTCAAAAGATGAAATTGAAAAAAAAGGAATAAAATTAGCTTTGGATCGAGCGGATAATGCTGATTTAAATCTTATTGTAATTGAGCCTAAAAGTACTCAATTTCCTGACTTTTTGACTGATAATCTA
>CABYJU010000032.1 GCA_902519325.1 uncultured Pelagibacteraceae bacterium
AAATAATTGATAAAGGTTTAAATGCCCTTGAAATAATAACGTCTGTAGTTAAATTTTTTTCATCAAATATGTTCTTTTGATGCACTTCAGAATTTAAATTAAATTTTTTTGTCATTTCTTTTAAGAAATTGCTCTTATGATAGCTTTTTTCATAAAAAATTACTTTAAATAGTGGTTTTTTGGGTTTCATTAAAATTCCCAAAACTATACCAGGTAGCCCTGCACCTGAACCCAGATCTGTACAAATGTTAATATCTTTATTATCAATAAAATCAATGGTTTGTGCACTATCTTCAATATGCCTTTGTTTTATTGACCTTTCTGTACTCTTACTAATTAAATTTATACTTTTATTTTTTTCAATTATTGCTTCTTTATATGAATTTAGCTCCATTAATGTTTCACGTGGAACATTTGAGGTAGAAATATTATCAATTTTTAAAATATTCGAATCAATCAAGCTATATGCTTAATAGACTTTCTTTTAAGGTGAGACAACAAAATATATACAGCAGCAGGTGTAATACCATCAATTCTTAAAGCTTGTCCCATTGTTTTTGGTCTTATTTTCTTAAATTTTGATTTTACTTCATTTGAGAGCCCTGAAAAGCTATCATAATTTAAACTTTCAGGTATTATTAAATTTTCATCTCTTTTGAATGCTAATATATCAGCTTTTTGTTTTTTTAAATAGCCTTTGTAATGAGCATTTATTTCTAATTGTTCATCAATTTCATTTGAAAAATACTTAATTTCTGGCCATATTTCCCTAATTTTACTCATATTGACAGATTTTTGACCTAAAATTTGATTTGCAGTTCGATTTATTCCATCTTTTGCAATATTGACTCCAAATTTTGATACTTTTGATGGAGATATTGTTAATTTGTCCATTTTAGACTGAGTAATTGACAATCTTTTAAACTTCTCTTTATATATTTCTTCTCTTTTTTTCATCACAAGACCCTTTTCAATTCCTTTTTGAGTTAGTCTTATATCCGCATTATCTGATCTTAAAGATAATCTATACTCAGCTCTTGAAGTAAACATTCTATAAGGTTCTGCAACACCTTTGGTTACAAGATCATCAATCATCACTCCGATGTATGCCTCTGACCTATCCAGGATAAATGGTTCATTACCTTTAAAAGTGAGTGCTGCATTTGCACCTGCAATTAATCCTTGAGCTGCCGCTTCTTCATAGCCAGTTGTGCCATTTATTTGTCCCGCAAGGAAAAGATTTTTAATTTTTTTAGTCTCCAATGTTAAAAAAAGCTCCCTAGGGTCAACAAAATCGTACTCAATTGCATAACCAGGCCTTAAAATTTTTACGTCCTCTAAACCCTTGATTTTACTGCATATTTCTTGTTGTATATCGGCCGGTAGTGATGTTGAGATTCCATTCGGATAAACAGTATGATCATTTAAACCTTCTGGCTCTAAAAAGATTTGATGTCTCTCTTTATCTGCAAATTTTTTAATCTTATCCTCTATAGATGGACAATATCTTGGACCAACTCCCTGTATACTTCCTGAATACATGGCGCTTCGTTTCATATTCTTAGAGATAATTTTATGAACTGCTTTGTTGGTATACGTCATACGACATGAAATTTGTTTGTTAAAATTTTTCTTTGTCAAAAAAGAAAAAAAATATGGATTATCATCTGCATACTGTTCCTCTAAATTTTCAAAATTAATTGTACGAGCATCTAGTCTTGGAGGTGTTCCGGTTTTTAATCTTCCTATTTTAAAATTATATTTTTCTAATTGATCGCTCAAACCTCCTGAAGGTTTCTCATTAAATCTCCCTGCTGGCATCTTTTCTTCACCAATATGTATCAAACCATTTAAAAAAGTTCCTGTTGTCAAAATTATTTTAGATGATTTAATTTCTTTTCCAGCTTGAGTAATAAATCCTGTTATCTCATTTTTATTAAAATTAAACCTTATTACAGGATCAGAAAATATGCTTAAATTACAATAGTTTACAAGTTTTTCTTGCATATATTTTTTATATAAATATCTATCACTTTGAGTTCTAGGTCCCCTAACTGCAGGACCTCTGCTTCTATTTAATAATCTAAATTGAATACCTGATCTATCTGCAACCTCACCCATTACACCATCTAATGCATCAATTTCTCTAACTAAATGGCCTTTGCCCAAACCGCCAATTGCTGGATTGCATGACATCTCACCAATCGTATCAAATTTATGTGTAAATAAAGCTGTATTAACCCCTAGCCTGGCTGATGCAGCAGCTGCTTCACAACCAGCATGTCCACCTCCAATTACAACAACATCAAACGACAATTGATTATTCATATTTGTAATTTATTATCGATCTTAGATTTTACAAGAAAACACTTAAAATTGTTCAAAAAGCTAGTATTTTCAATAATTATTTACCTATACAAAAATCATTGAAAATTGAACCCAATATCTCTTCAACATT
>CABYJU010000033.1 GCA_902519325.1 uncultured Pelagibacteraceae bacterium
TTAAAGTAGAGATACAAGGAAAAAATATAAAGGGTGTATTATCAAATGGGAGTCAATTTACCACTTATGCTCCTGAAGATCCGAATTTAATTCAAAAACTTAGTGACAAAGGCGTTAGTATCTCAGCTAGTCCATTAGAAGAGAAAATGCCTTCATTACTAGGAATATTACTTTCATGGTTCCCAATGCTTTTACTGATTGCAGTTTGGATTTTTTTTCATGAGGCAAATGCAAGGTGGAAAAGGTGGTGCTATGGGGTTTGGCAGATCAAAAGCAAAAATGATGAACGAGGTGAAAGGCAAGGTAACCTTTAACGATGTTGCTGGTGTTGAAGAGGCAAAAGAAGAAGTAGAGGAAGTTGTTGAATTTTTAAAAGATCCAAGAAAATTCAGTAGACTAGGTGGCAAGATACCTAGAGGATGTTTATTAGTGGGTCCCCCTGGTACAGGTAAAACATTATTAGCAAGAGCAATTGCTGGAGAAGCTGGAGTTCCATTCTTTACGATTTCTGGATCAGATTTCGTTGAAATGTTCGTTGGTGTTGGAGCTTCAAGAGTTAGAGATATGTTTGAACAAGGAAAAAAACATTCTCCATGTATAATTTTCATTGACGAGATTGATGCGGTAGGAAGAAGTAGGGGAGCAGGTCTTGGCGGTGGAAATGACGAAAGAGAGCAAACTCTTAATCAGTTATTAGTTGAGATGGATGGTTTTGACACTAATGAAGGTGTAATTATTATTGCTGCTACTAATAGACCAGATGTATTAGATCCAGCTCTTTTAAGACCAGGAAGATTTGATAGGCAAGTTGTAGTTTCCAATCCAGATCTAATTGGTAGAGAAAAAATTTTAAAAGTCCACGCAAAGAAAATATCAATGGCACCGGATGTTAATTTAAGAACAGTTGCTAGAGGAACACCAGGATTTTCTGGCGCAGATTTAGCAAACCTCGTTAATGAAGCTGCATTGCTAGCTGCAAGAAAAAATAAAAGAATTGTTACATATCAAGAATTCGAAGAGGCCAAAGATAAAGTAATGATGGGATCCGAAAGAAGATCTATGGTTATGTCAGAAGAGGAAAAAAAGTTAACTGCTTACCATGAAGCTGGACATGCAATTGTGACAATAAATGAAAAAGCTGCATATCCAATACATAAAGCAACAATAATACCGAGAGGAAGAGCTCTAGGAATGGTTATGCAATTACCTGAGAGAGATGAAGTTTCTCAAACACGAGAACAGCTTCATGCACAAATGGCTATTGCTATGGGCGGAAGAGTTGCAGAGGAAATAATATTTGGGGATGATAAAGTAACTACAGGAGCAGCAAGCGATATTGAACAAGCAACTAAAAGAGCAAGGGCTATGGTTATGAGAGCTGGATTAAGTAAGGAAATGGGACCAGTTGCTTATGGAGAAAACGAAGAAGAAGTATTTTTGGGAAGATCTGTTGCTAGACAGCAAAATATGTCAGAGGAAACTGCCAGAAAAGTAGACAGTGAAATTAGAAAATTTGTTGATATGGGTTATGAAAGAGCAAGAAAAGTATTAACAGAAAAAATTGATGATTTGCACAAATTAGCAAAAGCTTTATTAACTTATGAAACTTTGACAGGTGCAGAAATTGAGGATTTAATAAATAAAAATATATACCCAAAAAATAAAGAAGATCTAAAAGTAGAAGACGATGATCAAAGCTCAGCACTTGGTTCGATGGGCTTAAAACCAAAGATAGTGCACTAGGCACTAATGAATAAATATTACACTAGAGCGTGTAATTTTTATTACGGAACAACATCAAAAGCATATATTAAAAAAAGAAAATCCATTCCTCTTAATGGCTATAACGATATTTCTTTTGATAAAATAGAAATCATAGATAGAAAAAAAAGTAAGATTATTAATATCAAAGATACTATTAAACTTAATAATAAACTAAAGATTAAAGTTAATAGGGATTTAAAAAATATAAAAAAAAAGAAAACTTTTAAAAAATTAAACTTGTCCAATATACCAATTTTAATGGGTATAATTAATTTAACTCCAGATAGTTTTTCCGATGGCGGTAAATACAATAAAAAAAATTTAGCTAAAAAACGTGTGAATAGTTTATTATCTAGTGGCGCAAAAATAATAGATATAGGGGGAGAATCTACAAGACCAGGTGCAAATGATATTCACCCTAGGAAAGAATGGAATAGAATTAAGAATATTTTAAAAATTTTAAAAAATAAAAAAGGTTTTGTTTCGTTAGATACTAGAAAAAGTTTTGTGATGGAGAAAGCTTCCAAATTAAAAATAGACCTCATAAATGATGTGTCTGGATTAACTTATGACTCTAAAACTTTAAATTATTTAAAAAAAACTAACAAACCTTTTGTAATTCATCATATGAAAGGAACACCTAAGAATATGCAAATTAAACCTT
>CABYJU010000034.1 GCA_902519325.1 uncultured Pelagibacteraceae bacterium
AAATTACTTCTCCAGGAAATGAGTTTTTTCTATTATCTACAATTTTTCCTGAAAGTTTTTCAATTTTGTTTACTAATTCATGATCTTTTTTTTTCAAAATGTCTCCTAATCTTATAAGAGCTTTACCAATTTTTGGATTACTATTTGCAAGATCTTTAACTTCTGGACCAACTATATCCAAATCTTCAAAAAGTTGATCATCAAGCAATTCTGAAATTGTGTTGACCATATTGATATCTGATTTATTTGTTAGATCGCTAATGTTAATGCTTAATTCCTCACAAATTTTTAAAAGCAACTCCCCGTCAATTTTTCTCTTACCCCCCTCGATTAAAGCTAAATAACTTGGTGAAATGTTAAGTTGTGAGGCTAGTTTGTTTGCTTGCATACCTAGCTGCCTTCTAAAAGCTTTTATTTTTGGACCAATATTTAATTCTACTTGACTCATTTACTATATGTAAACTTTGTAAATTATTATTTACAAAAAATTTATTGTATTTACTAGAATTTTAACATTTTTAGTGGATTTTGTAAATATTGTAAATTATAAAGTTTACATGGACAAAAATACTATAAAAAACATTGAAACTAGTTCTCAAACTACAAATCACCAAGAGCACCAAGAGCATAGAAGCAGAGGGGTTTATTTAAGAGATGACCACTGCGATTGGGGATCAAGTGGAATGAATGAGTTTACTGAAGAATATACGGAAAAGTAAAAAGAGTTAGTTTTAAAGGAGGAATAATGTCAGCCGAGAAAATCTCGTACGAGTTGAAAAGATTCGCAGGAATACAAAGGGATTATAAACCAGAAGAAGTAGAAAGGTTAAGAGGATCCATTAAAATTGAGTATTCAATGTGTAAACAGCAATCTCAAAAGCTCTGGAGATTGTTAAATACAGAGCCATATGTAAACACACTTGGTTCTTTATCGGGAAATCAAGCTGTTCAACATGCAAAAGCAGGTTTAAAAGCAATTTATTTAAGTGGTTGGCAAGTTGCAGCAGACGCAAACAGCGCTGGAGAAATGTATCCTGATCAATCTTTATATCCTTATGACAGCGCACCTAAATTAGTTGAGTCTATGAATAATTCCTTAATTAGAGCGGATCAAATTCAACATATGGAAATTGCAGACGGAGATATGAAAAGCAGCGAAAGAACTGATTACATGTTGCCAATTATTGCAGATGGTGAAGCAGGATTTGGTGGACCGTTAAATGTATTTGAGCTAACAAAAAAATTTATAAAAGCTGGCGCAGCTGGAGTTCATTTTGAAGACCAACTAGCTAGTGAAAAAAAATGTGGACATATGGGTGGTAAGGTACTTGTTCCTACTGGAACCATGGTCCGAAATCTAAAAGCAGCGAGATTGGCAGCTGATATTGCTGACGTTCCTCTCATTATTCTTGCAAGAACAGATGCCAACGCTGCGAAACTAATAACAAATGATTTTGATGAAAATGACAAACCGTTTTTAACCGGAGAAAGGTCACCTGAAGGCTTTTATTATGTAAAAGATGGTATTGATCAAGCAATCTCAAGAGGGTTAGCTTATGCACCTTACGCAGATTTAATATGGTGTGAAACTGCAACACCTAATTTAGAAGAAGCAAAAAAATTTGCTGATGCAATACATGCAAAATTTCCTGGCAAGATGTTAGCTTATAATTGCTCCCCATCATTTAATTGGAAGAAACATTTATCTGATGATGAGATTGCAACATTTCAAACTAAAATTGGAATGATGGGATATAAATTTCAATTTATAACTTTAGCAGGATTCCATACGCAAAATATTGCTATTTTCGAGCTTGCAGAAAAGTATAAAAAGGAAGGTATGACTGCTTACTCTAGAATACAACAAAATGAATTTGCTAGAGAAAAAGATGGATATACCAGTGTTAAACATCAACGAGAAGTTGGCACTTCTTATTTTGATGCAGTTTCCAATACAATAAGTTCTGGAAAGAGCTCCACAACAGCAATGGAAGGCTCAACAGAATCTGAGCAATTTTAATTACTCTTTAGCTTTTGGATTTGATCCCAGGCTGAATTAATAGCTCTCATTTTCTTTTTGCTTTCCTCAATAACCTCCTCAGGAACTCCTTTACTTAGAAGTAAGTCAGGATGGTGTTCTTTACTTAATTTTAAATATCTTTTTCTAATATCTGTAAGATTATCATCAGGTTTGCTCTCTAATACTACATATGGATTGAGTTTATCTGATGATTTTCTACCCTCAACTATTCCATTGAACTGGGCGTTACTAAGACCAAATAATTGAGAAACATGTTGTATCATTCTAAATTCTTGATCACT
>CABYJU010000035.1 GCA_902519325.1 uncultured Pelagibacteraceae bacterium
AAAAACCTTGATTTTTTCATATTTTTGATCATTAGCTAACAATTTAAGTAATATCCCACCAATTAATCCAGTTGAGCCGAATATTAATGCTGTTTTCATAATTTTGAACTTACACTAAATTTTCTTAAATTCGTTCAAATTATTTGGTTCATCTATTGGTTCAGTTGAAGGATTAAGTTCTATACCTGCTGGAGTAATCGTTTGAGGCATAGGTGCAAATTGTGAATCTGGGTTATCTCCAGATTCTCTAATTTGCATTCTATATATTCCAAATAAACCAATAAATGAATGAAATATAATTAAGAAAATAAAAAATCCATTTTCTCCTAAAAATTCCATAAATAATGAGCACATAAAAGGACCACAAATTGCACCAAGACCAAAAACAAATTGTAATCCTGCTCCTGCTGCTACAAATTTTTCTTTTGGTATAAAATCATTTGTGTGTGCAAAAATTAATGCAAACATTGGTAGACTACAAAAAGAAAAACACATTATACAGATATAAAAAAATATTTTTGATGTAGCTAAACCTGCAGGCATATACATTTGACCCGAGGAAATAATCGCCAAAAAACAAAATAAAGCTGCCCCAAATGTTGTATAAATAATTACAATTCTTCTATCTAAAACATCTGATAATTTTCCTATTGGCCATTGAGATATAGCTCCAGATATAGCAAATAAAAAGGTTACTATTGATACTTCTAAAATACTAAAATTCATCGATGTAGCATAAACTGCAATCAACGAGAAAACAGCTGAATGTGATATTCCAATTAAAAAAGAACTTACAACACCAAATGGTGATGATTTATAAACTTCCTTTAGCTTCATACCTGATATTTTTTTAAAGTTTGGAGCCTTTCTTTTCGTTAGTAATATTGGAACAAGAGATAATGACATAAATAAAGATATAAGTATAAAAGGTTGAAAGTTTTCTGGTTTATTAAAGTTTATGAAAAACATTCCAATCGCCATAGAGGCATACATAACAATCATGTAGATTGATAAAACACTACCTCTATTCTTATTTGTAGATCTATCGTTTAACCAGCTTTCAGCAATTGTATAAAGACAAACCATGCTAAATCCAGAAATCATTCTAAGCACAAACCATGAAATAGGATTTACAAAAATAGAGTGTAATAAGACCACAATAGAAGTGACAGAAGCAAAAGCTGCGAATACTCTAATATGCCCAACTCTATGAATTAATGATTGTATAATTTTTGCTCCAATAAAATATCCAACAAAATATCCAGAAAATAAAAAACCTGTCGATGATAGACCAAAATTTTCTTTAACAGCCCTAACACCTAACAGAGTACCTTGAAAACCATGAGCGAGCATTATAAATGCCATACCCATAAAGAGAGCCCAAGAGTTTTTTATAATTTTGTTCATAAAATTAGCGGTGTTTATGGGCGATCTAATTTTAAATCAAGACAAATTTGTGACAAAAAGAAAAATAATTTTATTTAGAAGAAGATTTTAATTTTAGATATGAGTGAACAGCTATAGTGAATATAATTACCAGTCCACCAACTATTGTCTCTATACTTGGTTGTTCTTTGATAACAAACCAAACCCAAATGGGTCCTAAAATGGTCTCTAGAAGAAAAAACAGATTAACTTCCTCGGCAGGTATAAATCTTGGAGCAATCGTCACCAAAACGAATGGTATTGCTACACACAAAATACACATTAAAGGTATATAAATCAGGTCTTTTTCAACTAACTCATAACTTTCAACAAAAAAGAGAGCAAATAGAGCTACTGTAAGTTTACCGACAACTGCTGAAGGTAGCAAATCTCTATCTTTTGCCGACCTGATTATTACTGCGTTGGTGGCGAGACCAAAAGCTGTTGTTATACCCATAAGATCACCAAATAAGTTACCCATCTCAAGAGAGTCGTAGAATATATATATTACAGCTACCAAAGTAATAGCTATAGCTATCCAAGTCTTCTTATCGGGAACCTCTTTTAAAAATATTGCACCAAGGATTGCCGAAAGCATGGGTGCCATTGCAATCATTATTAATGTATTTGCTACAT